>NZ_JAUZVH010000007.1:0-309373 GCF_031844465.1 Bacillus sp. AG4(2022) | reverse complement strand
AAAAGAACAGTCTGCGTGACTGTTCTTTTTTTTGCGCTTTTTTAGTGGAAAAGGAGAAGTTTATATAAACAGGATTGCTCTTGAGTAAAAATTATCGGCCGGGCGGCCGGGCGGACCAACTGGTTTTTAGATTGCAATAATGGGGAGAGCAGCGGCTTAAAGCGTGATTCTCATCAATTGGCCCGATAATCTACCGAATTTGCGGATTATTCTACCATTTGAAAGATTAATTTACCGACTTCCCCATTTAATTTACCATATGCCTTAAATCTGACTAGTGCCAGCAGCTGCATCCCCTGCACAGTCGCGAACAGAATCACTTACACCAAACCAACCGTCCAATCTGCTATGCTTACAGCAAAATGAACGCTATTTCTGATCTCCACATCAATCACCGCTAATTTTTCAGCTTCCAGGGAGAGTGCACTTTCCTGAACTTCTATGATTGTTAGAAAAACAGCTTATATGCCTCATACCCGAAATAAAGTCCAAACCCGATAAGGGAGAGTCCGGATAAGATAGAAATGAGCGTGAGTATCCTGCTGGTCATGAACCTTCTAAAGCTGCTTGCTACCGCTGCCATTGTCAAATCCCATAACAGCAGCCCTATAAAGATTGCACAGCTGTATATCAATATCTGGCTTTTATCATATTCTGCGGCTGTTTTAGCCAATACAGAGCCATATATGCCAAGCCAAAAAAGAATGGTCAGGGGATTGGAAATGGACATAAGAAAGCCGGAAATAAAAGACTTTGCTGCCGATTCGTCTTTAAGGCGGTCGTTTGATACTACCTTTCCTGCTGTTAAAAGGCTTTCAATTCCTGTATAAACGAGCACAAAAAAACCAAAAAGCCATAAAAATGATTTTACGAAAGGAATCTCAAGAAAATTCACGACCCCCATGTAGACGGCAACCATATATACTCCATCTGCTATCATTGCTCCCAATCCGACAAGCCAGGCGTGGAAAAAGCCGTTTTTGATACCCTTGTCCAGCTGAGCTGCATTTATAGGGCCAATAGGAGCTGCCAGGGAAAGCCCTAGAAAGATATAGCTTAAAAATATGCTCAAAAAAAACAACTCCTTTTCATTTGCTGCTTGTACAATTCTATTCAGCAATATAGGTTTGTACGACAGAAAATTGGATTAAAACTGCGGCTGGCTTTGCGAAGACAGAAATGGGGAATAGTAGAAGCGAAGCCAAAGGGGTTGATAATTGATGATTGATGAACAATATTTGGTAAAATTGATCAAACATTTAAAAGAAGCGGATAAACAGCAATTCCAGCGACTGATTGCGGAATTGCAGCCTTATGATATTGCCAGGCTGTATGAGGAGCTTCCGGAGAAGCATCGCTCGAGATTCATCCTTCTGCTTGATCCCGAACAGATTGCGGATCTGCTTGAAGAGCTTGAAAGGGACGAACAGTATGGAGTTTTAGTAAAACTTGGTGTGGAAAAATCGGGCCAGGTCATGGATCTGATGGATAATGACGATTTGGCCTTGCTTTTAGAAGGCCTTTCACCTGGAAGGATAGAGGAGCTCCTGGCTGGTATGAAGCAGGAGGAATCCCAGATTGTCCAGAGCATCATGAATTATCCGCCTGAAACAGCAGGCAGGATCATGACGAACCGGTTTGTGTGGATTCCGGAAAGCTATACGGTCAGTGAAACAGTTGCAAAAATGAAATCTTTTGCTGTATTTTCGGAAACAATCAATTACTTATATGTGATAGATGGAGACAAACGTTTGACAGGAGTTGTTTCTTACAGAGATTTGATTCTAGCAGAGCCTCATGAACAGATTAGGGATATTATGTTCAGCAGGGTGATTTCAGTTCATGCGGAAACGGATCAGGAAGATGCAGCCATGCTGATTGAACGCTATGATTTCCTGGCACTGCCTGTAGTAGAAGAGAATGATCGGCTTGTAGGCATCATTACGGTGGATGATATCATTGATGTGGTTATCAGGGAAGCTACAGAGGATATTGAAAAGCTCTCAGCTTCCGGAAAATCGATTGATTTTGACACTAAAGCTTTCGTGGCTGCCTATCGGAGGCTGCCATGGCTGATTCTGCTGCTATTTATCGGACTTGTTTCGGGATCGATCATCAGCAGCTTTGAAGAGACGATTTCCAAGGTGGTTGCACTGGCTTTCTTTATGCCGATGATAGCCGGGATGACAGGGAATACAGGAACACAATCTCTCGCAGTTGTTGTAAGGGGGCTGATCAGCAGAGATGTTGATCGGGAGCTTGCAGCAAAGCTGATTCTCAGGGAGCTTGCTGTCGGGATTATTATTGGGGTGACTTGCGGCATTCTGATATCTGTGATCGCATATATCTGGCAGGGTAATGGGTTTTTGGGCCTGGTGGTTGGCGGCTCTCTTATTATCACCTTGATTATAGGAACTCTAGCGGGGACAATAGTGCCGCTTGTCCTCTATAAGCTGAATATTGATCCGGCAGTGGCTTCCGGGCCTTTGATTACAACCTTGAATGATATTATCTCGCTATTCGTTTATTTCGGCATTGCAACTGCCTTTATATCAAAGCTGATGTGAACAGGAATAAATATCTTCCAGCTGCGAAATGCTAAACCGACAAAACTTTTTTGGAGGGATTGCTTTGAACGCAAACCGTGTGAAACAGATCCTTTCTTCATCTGCAGACATTGAAGTCACTTATAATGGCGCATCAGTATGGATTGACAGCCTCAATGAAGATGGCCGGACTGCAACAGTACATTTGAGAGGTCCGCTTGAAGAAAGGTCAACAGTAGAAATTGGAGAATTACTGGAAAAATAAGATGGACGCCGCTCAAAAGTGAGCGGTTTTTTTATTTTTTTTCTTAAAAAAATGTTTGAAACATAAATGAAAGGGTATAAAAGAAGGTCGGATTCTGTCCGCTTTTCTATATATAGGCATTCAGTGCTGATTTAGGGGGGAAATTATGAGTTTTAGAAAGAAACAGTTCCTTGGTTTCGGGATCATTATGCTATTTGTGGCAGCGATCCTATTCTTGACAGTTTATTTTATGAATGGGATGAGAAGCAACCTTAGGGAAATCACTGAGGACAGATATGAAAAAGTTAAAACAGCTGGTGAAATCAGGCAGGGATTTACCCAGTCTGACCAGGTGATTCTGCAGCTGATTAACAGTGAAAAGGCTGCCGATGCGGAAAGCAAAGAGAGAATTGAGGAAAACAGAAACGCAATTCTACAGGGCATAGCATTTCTTGAGGACCGCCTCAATCGTGAGGAGGCACGGGATCTGCTCACGCAGATCCAAATTGAATACTCCGCCTTGATCAACACAGAGGATGATCTGATAAGGGCGCTGGATGGTGATGTACCTGCAGCAGATTTGCGGAGGCTTATGGAAAGCCGTCAGGAGCAGAGAGACAGCCTTAGTGAAGACTTATCTGACTTCAGTGCTTTTCAGGAAAGCCTGATGGGTGCTTCAGTGGAGAAGTCGCGTGATACATATGATCAAATGATAATCAGCATTATAGCAGGGTCCATCCTTTGTCTTGCTGCTGTCGTGGCAGCGGCTTTCTGGGTGATTAGAAGCACATCCATGAGCCTGAAAAAGATAATCAATGTCATATCCCGGGTGAATTATGCCGATCTTTCTTCCCTTCCCAGGGTAGAAATTAATACAAAGGATGAAATAGGCGAAATCGGTCTTGCTTTCAATGAGATGGCTGCATCGCTTGAAGACTATAGTTTAAAAGAAAAAGACTATACGAAACATATATCTGAACAAAATTGGCTGCAGACGAATATTGCAGACATCGCTACGATGTACCAGGATATAACGGATATCAGGACGCTGGGAGAAAAATTTATAGCAGAAGCAGCTGTTATTCTGGATGCTTCTGCCGGTGCGTTTTATTTGCGCAATGGCGAAGGCAGGGACATGAAGTTCCTTAAGCAGGCGAGCTATGCGGGAGATGGAAAAGATGCTGGCAGGGAGGAATTCTACCTTGGCGAAGGACTCATCGGACAGGCAGCCTTGGATAAGCGGACCAGGGTGCTGAAGGAGATTCCCGACGACTACTCTCTTGTCAGTTCCGGACTTGGGGAAATGAAGCCTAAAAGCATACTGATTGCCCCGGTCCTGTTTGAAGGAAATGTCACTGCAGTCGTAGAGTTTGCTTCCATCAGGGAGTTCACAGCTCTTGAAGAGAAGCTTCTGACACAGCTGCTGGATACGCTCGGTATTACAGTCAACAGTGTGCTCGGAAGAATGGAAATCGAGCGGCTGTTAAAAGAATCCCAGATGATGACAGAAGAGCTCCAAGTACAGTCAGAAGAGCTCCAGACTCAGTCTGAGGAACTTCAGGTCCAGTCAGAAGAGCTGCAGTCGCAATCGGAAGAGCTTAGGATGATCAATGAACAGCTTGAAGAAAGAACAAGAGATGCAGAAAAAAAATCCCGGGATCTGCAGCAGGCCAATAAGGATATTGAAGAAAAAGCAGAACAGCTGTTATTGAGCTCAAAATATAAATCTGAATTCCTGGCCAATATGTCGCACGAGCTCAGAACCCCGCTGAACAGCATCCTGCTGTTGTCAGAAATGCTGTCAGAGGGGCAGGGTGAAGAGATACCTGAGGAGCAAAAGGAAGTAGCTAAAGTAATCCACTCATCAGGAAAAGACTTGCTTTCTCTCATTAATGACATCCTGGACTTATCTAAGATTGAAGCCGGAAAGCTGGATATGCTCTTTGAAGAGATGAATTTGAGCGAATTGCCTTCTTATCTGGAATATAATTTCAGCCACCTTGCACAAAAGAAGAATCTGGACTTTAATATTTCAATTGCTGAAGACCTTCCCGGAATCATGTATACTGATCAGCAAAGATTCCAGCAGATTATCAAGAACCTGCTTTCTAACAGCTTTAAATTCACAGAGAAGGGCTCTGTTTCGATCGAAGTAAATCTTGCTGATCCTGAAAAGACAAAAAATCTGCCTTTAAAATCAAAAACTGATTTTTGGACAGAGATAAAAGTGTCTGATACAGGAATAGGCATTCCTGAAAGCAAGCAGTCGATCATCTTTGAAGCATTTCAGCAGGGAGATGGTGCATCTGTAAGGAAATACGGAGGCACAGGGCTTGGTCTTTCCATATGCAGGGAATTTGCAAAGCTTTTGGGAGGCTGGATATTCGTGGATAGCGAGGAAGGGAAGGGAAGTACCTTTACACTGTTTATACCTAGCCTTCCTAATGGCCTTGAGGAAGAACAGCATACTGCAGCAGCACACCTCGAAATAGCCGCTTCGGCTGCCGCAGAAGAAACAATTACAGACACGGGTGTGGAGGAGCCGGAAGTTCCTGCGGGAATTTCAAAGGAAATCCGTCATATCTTTAAGAATAAATCTGTGCTAATATGTGATGATGACAACCGCAATATCTATGCGCTTGAAAAAGCGCTTAAAGCTGAGGGCATGGAAGTTACCACAGTGCAGAACGGGCAGGAATGCCTGGAAATGGTTGGGCAGAAAAGGGATATTGACATTATTCTGATGGATATTATGATGCCTGTTATGGATGGGTATGAAACAATGCAGCGGCTGAGATCCATGGATGGACTTGAACAAATGCCGATCATTGCATTGACTGCAAAAGCGATGAAAGGGGACAAGCAGAAATGTCTGGATGCAGGTGCATCCGATTATATCAGCAAGCCCCTGAAGCTTGATCAGCTCCTGTCCGTCATGCGGGTGTGGCTGACAAAAGCTTCAAAGTAAATTGGAAAGGGGCATATGTGTGAAAAAGGATGTGCTTAAGGCGGACGAACGGGAAAAAATTGAGATGGATCTGCTCCTTGAGGCGGTCTACCTGATTTCCGGCTATGATTACCGCCAATATATGCGCTCCTCTGTGGAAAGAAGGATACAGCATAGAATGAGGCTGGAGCAGATTCCGACAATCAGCAGGCTCACTGAGAAAGTCCTGCACTATCCAGGCTTCATTAATAGAATATTGGACGATTTATCCATCAGTGTGACAGAAATGTTCCGGGACCCGTCCTTTTTTAGAGCTTTTCGTGAAAAGGTTGTACCCCGTCTCAGAGCTCTCCCGGAAATCCGGATATGGCATGCAGGCTGTGCTACAGGGGAAGAAGCATATTCTATGGCAATATTAATGGAAGAAGAGGGACTTGGCAGCAAAACCAGGATTTATGCGACCGATATAAACGAAAATGTTTTAAAACAGGCAGAGAGCGGGACATTTTCCCTTGCCAGGATGCAGACTTATACTAAGAATTACATCCAGGCGGGAGGGAAGAGGGCTTTTTCAGAATATTATTCTACTGACGAATTCAATGCCTATTTTCACCGGGAGCTTGTAAAAAATGTGATATTTGCCCAGCATAACCTGGTGACTGACGGCTCTTTCAATGAGTTTCATGTCATCATCTGCAGAAATGTAATGATTTATTTTACACCTCATTTGCAGCAGGATGTCCTTGACCTATTTCATGAGAGTCTTTCTGTTGGCGGGTTCCTGGGACTTGGAAACAAAGAAACGCTGAGAATCGGACGTTCAAAGGAAAATTATGCGGAGTTTGATGGCAAAGAGAGATTATATACGAAAAAGTAAGGAGATTGCCTGAATCGTTAGGCAGAAATTCAGAATAAGAAGGGCGGAACCAATGATGGTTCCGCCCTTCCATTTGATATTTTACATAGTTTTGGGACAGGACAGGACATTTTGCTGCAACCCATGGTAATTTATTGGGTGCAGCCCTGCTGGCCAGTCTGCATCTCTCTAAGCAAGCCCGGCAGCAGAATATTTCTGTGCGGCTTCAATGGCCGGATGCTTCAGCACCTGTTCGCTTTCCGCCTTGGCTTGGATCATGACGACACACATATCGTCCGGCTGGCATGCTTGGAGCTCTTTTGGGATGACAAGATTAATGGGCGCATCAATTGTTTCTTTGTCCCATTTCCTGCCCGCAGCCTCTGCCAGCAAGGGAATGCCATCCTCAAACTTCCGTTCAATGGCTTCCATCACCCCGTCGGTATATAAAAGGATTTGAATGCTCTTTTCGTATTCAATGATAGATTTTTCGACTTTTATGTTTTCCCAAAAGCCAATGGCGCAGCTTCCTTTTTTCATTGGGACTGTCTCCCGACCATCCACAAGGGCAAAGCATGGCGGATGCCCGGCATTAACGTATTCTACTGTTTTTTTCTTTGTATCGATCACCAGGTATACAGCTGTAAAATAGTAGTGGAGTCCGCTCTTTTTTTTCTCAAGCATAACCATCCATTTATTCAGCTCTTTGATTACTCTTTCAGGCTCGCTGAAATTCCTGATAACGTCCCTCAGGACAGAAGAGATGAACATGCAGACAAGGGAGGCTGAAATGCCATGCCCCATCATATCCAAAACAATGGCAGCATACCTGTTCTCATCAATCTTATGCCAATAATACATATCTCCTGCCAGTTTAAAAGCCGGAATATAGGAAGCATTAATATGTATGTGATCCTCCTGAACCATTTCGCTCAAAAGATTATGCTGGACCTGCTGAGCAAGATCTAATTCATCCCTTATTTTCTTTTCGTGCTCTTTATGCCAATCTTTTTCTTCCTTAAGCCTTAAAGCTACTCTTAATCTGGCTGCAAGCTCCACTTTATTGATAGGCTTTGTTATGTAGTCAATGCCGCCTACATCCAGTGCCTCTGCTACCTTTTGGGAATCCTCAAGGGCGGTGACAAATATGACAGGGATGTCACGGTACAGCGGATTCTCCTGGAGGCGTCTGCATGCTTCGATCCCGTCCATTTCAGGCATCATAATATCCATCAGGATGACATCCGCGGTGTTTTGGGCAAAAGCGGGCCCCGCGTTTTCCAAGTGCTTGAACAGGTCTTTAGCCGATGTAAATGACCGGTAGTCTTCATAGCCGGCATTCCTGAGAATTTTTTCAACTACAAACAAATTCACCTGGTTGTCATCCACTATTAAAATTGACATTCTCACTATCTCCTTTAGGAAAGGGAGCATTTTCAGCTCCTCATAAAACAGTTTTAATTCAGACAGGCCGGGGAAGCAATTACCTGTAAAAGTATTATGTATGACAGCGGTTCAGGAAACCGTTCCGCATTATATACCCGTCTTTTCCGGCTGCTAAACATATTTTCCCGGAATTTCCGTTATAGTTTCATGCTGCTGTACAAAATATAAAATAGAAAGGCCGTTTATTAGGCAGCTGCTCATGATTGCTGTAAAATAAAGGGTGATTTTTACATAGAGAGGAGAACCATTTATGGATGAAGAAAATAGCAAAGTGGATCTCCGGCAGGATTCAGGTGCAGATAAAATTTGGACAAGGGATTTTGTCTTGATCTGCATTGCCAATTTTTTTGTGTTTTTAGGCTTTCAGATGACATTGCCTACCATCCCTTTATTTGTCGAAGAGCTTGGAGGCAACGACCAGCTGATTGGATTCGTGGTCGGTATTTTCACATTTTCTGCCCTGCTTCTCAGGCCCTATGCCGGCCATGCTCTTGAAACAAAAGGAAGGCGCTGGGTTTACTTGCTCGGCCTTTTTATTTTTATTCTTGCAGTGGGAGCATTCGGGTTCGTACCGGGAATCATATTTTTATTTCTATTACGGATTATCCAGGGCGTGGGCTGGGGATTTTCCACTACTGCTTCCGGGACAATTGCAAGTGACCTGATTCCGCCTAAAAGGAGGGGGGAGGGTATGGGCTATTATGGCCTTTCAGGCAATATCGCCCTTGCTCTTGGACCTTCGCTGGGACTCACCCTTGCAGGAATACTGACATTCAAGCACCTGTTTTTAATTTGTGCTGCTCTTGGCGGTGCCGCTCTTTTACTTTCATCACGGATACGCTATAAAAAAGTAGAAGAAAGCCAGGCCGCTGCAACTCCGGTAAAATGGGACTTTTATGAGAAAAGCGCCTTGAAACCATCCGTCCTGCTGTTTTTTATTACTGTCACTTTTGGGGGCATTGCTTCCTTCCTCCCGCTCTATACAGCTCAAAAGGGCATCGGCGGAATTCAATGGTATTTCCTTATTTATGCTCTATCCATTATGCTGACAAGGACCTTTGCCGGGAAGGTTTATGATTTAAAGGGACATAAAGCTATTTTTGTACCAGGCGCTCTTCTGATATTAATCGCTATGGTCCTGCTTTCATGGCTGCCGGGCACCGGCATTTTATATCTCGCTGCAGTGCTCTATGGACTCGGATTTGGAAGTGTGCAGCCTGCTCTGCAGGCATGGTCGATTGAACAGGCACCAAGGAACAGGAGGGGAATGGCCAACGCAACATTCTTTTCTTTCTTTGATCTTGGTGTAGGGATTGGAGCAATGGCATTCGGGCAGATCAGCCACTGGTTCGGCTATGGCAGCATTTATTTAACTGCAGCAATATCAGTATTGCTATCAATGATCATGTATCTTATATTTCTTAAAAAAGAGGATACAGGTAAAAATGGAAAAGCTGGAGCACTGCAATAGCAGGCCCAGTTTTTTTGTTATAAAAATAGGCACTGCTATGTCTTTTGACACTTTCCTTCAGGCAGGAACAGCAGTATGATAAAAACTTCAAAATTCATCATTATGGTTTTGGCAGCAGGAAATCAGGGAAAAGAAAAGCAGAATGCGTCAATCTGAAAATTTCTGATGCTTAAACTATGTCCATGGGGGGATACATATGGCTAAAAGATTAATTCTTTTATCACTGCTGTCTGCTGTTTTATTTGTATTGATTTCCTCATTCGATTTCGATGCAAAAAAGACAAATGCCAACGTAGAAGAGAAAAAAGACTATGTTTCTTTTGAATATAAAATTACCAAGGTTGAAGAAGGGACATACTATGGGAAGTCTGCTGATGGATTGGGCATTTCTTTTACACTGGATGACCTGGATCAGAACATCATCATAAAAAAAGAGGATACAGTAGTCTGTTATTTTGAGAAAGACAATATGAGGGACGGATTGATCCGTGTCGAAAAGAAGTAGCCAGTCTTTTGATTGGCTTTTTTCTTTTGACGGAATAGTGCCGGCTGTGTTTTTTTCAAAAATGAAAGGGTAATAGTGTAGTGGATAAAAAATTTAAATGAAAGAGGCTGATCATATGGCAGATAATAAAAACAGCGATGACCGCAATCAGTATTTCCAGGATCGTGCAGGGACAGATGAAGCGAATTTCCATGTTGTGCCAAATGATGAAGAAGGCTGGGCTGTAAAAAAGGAAGGCGAAGATGAGCCGGAATTGACAACAGGCTCCAAGTCCGAAGCTGTGGACAAGGCAAAGGAAATGGCGAAGGAAGCGGGGACAATGGCTATTATCCATAATGATGAAGGAAGGATAGAGGACCAGGAGAATTACCGCCAATAAGGATTTAAGGCTTCAGCCCCTGGCTGAGCCTTTTTTTTGAGGAATGCCCGAACACCGTATTCGTTTTAAACGGGCTAATATGCTATTCTAAAATAAAGTTTGAAATACAGAGGGTGTCCATCATGAAAATAGTTTGCTTTGGTGATAGTCTAACCCGCGGAGTGTCCTACCTAAAAGGGCGGCTGAGAATCTTAAAAAAGAATTATCCAGCGGTTCTCCAGGAGCTATTCAAAAATAATAGTGCAGGTGAAGCGGGACTGCATATTGAAGTGTTGAACAAAGGTGTCTTTAATGATAATTCGAATCTTCTGCTGTCAAGGCTTGAACGGGATGTTACTGATGAGAAACCTGATTTTGCCATCATCAGCATTGGCGGCAATGACTGCAATTTTTCATGGGAAGAGGTCGCGCAAAATCCGGGCGGCGAACATAGGGCTTCAGTTCCGCTGGACAAATATGCAGACAATCTAAGATATATGATAGAGAAAGTAAAGGACAGCGGGATCACTCCCATTCTCCTGACCCTGCCTCCGCTTGATCCGGTCCGCTATTACGAGAATATTTCAGGCAAGTTCAGTTCACAGATCAGCGGCTGGATATGCAGAGTTGGCGGGATAGAGCACTGGCATGGAAAATATAATCAGAGTCTGAATAAAATTGCGGATGAACTGAATGTGTTGAAAATCGATGTAAGATCTGCATTAAAACAGGCGGGTGACCTGGCAGAATTAATTTCGGCCGATGGAATCCATTTGACCGAATGGGGTTACAAAATCCTTGGGGCAGAGATTTACAATTATCTTTCAGCCTTTATGCAGTCCGGCAATATGGATAATATGCATTTAACTTCTGTAACAGAAAAATAAGGGCAGCCCGTGGGCTGGCCTTTATTTTTATTGTAAGAATAGAAAAAAGCGATTTGCATCTGCAAATCGCTTTACTTAGTGAATCTTTTATGCGGCTGAGAGGACTTGAACCTCCACGGGGTTGCCCCCACTAGAACCTGAATCTAGCGCGTCTGCCATTCCGCCACAACCGCTTACTAGCAACTGAATTTATTATAGCATAATAATTATGTTTGTACACTATTTTTTTATATTTTTTTTGAAAAATTATCTGCCTTCACTGGCTGTATCATTTGCCAGCTGGAGCAGCTCTTTACTCCGCTCCTCAAGTGACCTGATATGGATCAGCTCTTCGGCAAGATCATGCAACGAGAGGATCTCATATAAAACCGCAGCCGCAGGTGAGATATGATGATGCTGATGCGGATGCAAATCAGCCGGGGCAAATGTTTCTTTCTGTTCATTGAACCATTGTGTGAGCGCATTTACTTGCTCCAGATAATCCTCAGCCGGCATAAAGCCTTTATCCTTGAAAATGAATGAAACGGTTTCCATTACCGGGATAGCCGCAGCATTGGTTTTCAGATCCAGGCTAAAGCGGGACTTTGGCAGGTAAACAAGGTTGCCAATATGATAAATCAATTGCCGGAGAATAATTAATTTCTTGTATTCAAGTCTGTAGCACCGTATTTCTTTGCGGGTAAAACGGTGAAACCTCCACTCATCCTTCTGATACAGGCACAATTTTTCAATTTTGTCCGTATCCCTTGACAGGTTCTGGAAATCCTCTAGAACTCCTGCTTTATCACGGGGGGAACCTGAGATATGGGTGAATACCGTCATTAAAATAGAGGAAGCCTTTTCGAAAGCTGAGTCTATTCCCAATGTAATAGTCTTAGAATACTGCGGAGGCATGATAAAGATATTGACCAAAGTAGAGACGATCAGGCCTGTGCAGGTTGTGCCCAGACGTATGAAAAAAGAAGCTGCGTAATGGTCGTGAACAGTTGAGATCATTGCAGCTCCGGTGAGCACAGCGACAACGGTGCCCTCATAGAGCCTCAGTCTATGGCAGGCAATGATGGTTGCAAGGGAAACGAATGCATACGAAAACGGACTGTCTCCGAACAGAAATGCAAAAAAGACGGCAAAACCTGCTCCTATGGCAGAAGCGGGAAGGCGGATGAATGCCTTCCTTATCGAGTCAGCAGCTGTTGGTTCTATTGTTACTATGGCTGTTATGACAGCGAACATTGCAGGCCAATCCAGCAAATGGCAGATAAAGGCTGTTACAAAAACAGCAATCCCGGTTTTGACAATCCTCCCGCCTGCAAAATTAAATAGATATGCTTTCATTTTTTTGCCTTCTTTAACTGTGTTGGATATTTTCATGATATATATATTATATCGCAACCCCCATGCACTATGGGGAAAATAACGAAGAGCCGGATTGCCGGCAAGTAGTCCAATCATACAAAGCAAATGTCATGAGAGGCAGAGAAGGGAGTGCTCCAATGCTCATTCACTTAGTTCCGAAAGATGATCTGGAGGCTCAGGGGATACGCTGGGTGCTGGAATCCCATTTAAGCGGGATAGATCTCAGGGTTTGGAAAAACATTCGTGATTTTTTGGCTGCCATCGAACACGGTTCACCGGGACTGGTCATTATCAATATGGACAGCTGGGAACAATTCTCCGGCGAAGAAGCGGAAGAATTGAAGAGTAAAAGATTATGCTGGCTGGGGATATCCTCTGAAAGGATTTTTCAGACAGCATACCGCGCACTTAAATACAGGGGAGAGGATGTGCTGTTCAGGCCCTTTTCTTCTTCAGAACTGATCAGGGCTGTCCAGCAGATCAGGTATGAGCTGAGGAACTCGCCGGAGCAGGGGCAAGCCGGACAAGCGCAATTACAGGAACCCGGCTATCCGGATTTGTTTGTCACAAATGGGGAGGAGGAGAGGGGTCTGACCATGGCTGCTTTCCTGACGCCTGACAGCTCAGCGCTTGAGTCATTATACAGCTTATTGAGCAGCCGCACTGCGGCTAAAGCCGGCAAAGTGTTCGCCTTGTCAGAGTTCGTCCTATTTGTCCGCACTTCACCATATGGAGGAGAGGCATTGGACGAGTTCCACTCATTCATGGCGGTTTGGAAAAAAAGCTTTGCTGTCCCGCTTGCTGTTATCGTATATCAAACCAGGAAACCACAATCACTGAAGGATACCTACCAGCATGTACGGATGCTGACCAAACTGATCTTCTTTGAAGGCTATGACATTATCATTTCAGAAAATCATCCGTCTTTAACAAAGGAAATGGACCCTCTCCTGACACCGGTCGAGCAGAGGGAATGGATAGAAATGCTTGAAAAAAGAGACGTAAAAGCCATTCGGTTGTGGTGTGAAAGGGAGTTCCTTGCCCTTGAATCCCCATATCCTGATCCAGAGCTGGTGAGGGTCCGGCTGACTAGTGTGCTTGCTCAGGCGAGAAGATATATGAAAACCTATCAGCTGCAGTCGGATATATTGGAGGAAAATTACCACCGTGTTTTTCAGAAGATTGTCCATTCGCCGACCATCCATGAGATTGTCAATGAACTGGAGAAATTTGCGGCCAGGCTTTTTGAGGAATATAGCCGCAAAGCTATTGATCCTGTCCCGGCTGTTGAAATAGCCGAGGAACTAATAGAGTCAAATTACTGGAACGAGGGCTGGAATTTATCAGATTGTGCGGAATCCCTGGGAATACATAAAAGTACATTGAGCCGGCGGTTTGCTGCCGAGAAAGGACTGACCTTCCGCGAGAGGCTTCACCAGATCAGGATCCGTGAGGCAAAGCGGCTTCTGATTGAGACAGATCTGCCAATTGAAAGAATTGCGGCTATGTGCGGCTATTCACATCCCTCTTATTTTTCGTCCAAGTTTAAATCCATTGCATCTTCCACACCCGCTTCCTATAGGCGGAAAACTAAGTATAATTGAAATTTTTGAAATTCATCTTAATTATGTCTACCTCAGTATCTTTGAACTGCAATCATTTGTAAAAATATCAACAGATTATAAATTAATTTCCTCCTGTCCAGAAGTAAAATAAAAGAAACTATAACAGGAGGGAATAATGATGGAAACAGCTGCTGAGAGAGTGAAAAGATACCGGGGGAACCAACTGAATACAAAAGGCTGGCAGCAGGAAGCTGCCTTGAGGATGCTAATGAATAATCTGGATCCGGATGTAGCAGAAATGCCTGATAAGCTGGTCGTCTACGGGGGGATCGGGAAAGCGGCCAGAAACTGGGAGAGCTTTGATGCTATAGTAGAGACGCTAAAGAAGCTGGAAAATGACGAAACTCTCCTTGTCCAATCAGGCAAACCCGTAGCCGTCTTTAAGTCGCATAGTGATGCTCCGCGTGTATTGATTGCCAATTCTAACCTCGTGCCGGCATTTGCCAATTGGGAAACTTTTCATGAGCTTGACCGCAAGGGCCTTATGATGTACGGGCAGATGACCGCCGGAAGCTGGATTTACATTGGTTCCCAGGGAATTGTACAGGGGACATATGAGACTTTTGCCGAGCTGTCAAATCAGCATTTTGGAGGTTCCCTTAAAGGCACTATTACTGTAACAGCAGGCCTTGGAGGCATGGGCGGGGCCCAGCCGCTCGCTGTTACGATGAATGGCGGTGTCTGCATCGGGATAGAAGTGGATGAGACAAGAATTGACCGAAGGATTGAAACAGGCTACACGGATATGAAAACGGATTCATTGGAGGATGCCATTTCCCTGGCTGAGCAGGCAAAGAAAGAGGGGAAGGCCCTTTCTATCGGCCTCGTAGGCAATGCTGCTGAAATACTTCCGAAAATGCTGCAAAGGAATTTCATCCCGGAAGTATTGACAGACCAAACATCAGCCCATGATCCGCTGAATGGCTATATCCCTGAGGGCATGGAACTTGGCGAGGCAGAAGATTTGAGGGCTGCGGATCCAGCCGAATATGTCAAAAGGTCAAAATCATCCATGGCTGTTCATGTGAGAGCGATGCTTGAAATGATGAATAAGGGCGCCATCACCTTTGACTATGGCAATAATATCCGCCAGGTGGCAAAGGACGAGGGGGTGGAGGATGCTTTTGCTTTCCCTGGCTTTGTTCCTGCCTATATAAGGCCGCAGTTCTGTGAAGGCAAAGGGCCTTTCAGATGGGCAGCCCTTTCAGGAGACCCTGAAGATATTTACAAAACCGACCGGGCTATCCTGAGAGAGTTCAGCGATAATGAGCATTTATGCAATTGGATCAGGATGGCTCAGGAAAAAATCCAGTTTCAGGGGCTCCCATCCCGCATATGCTGGCTTGGCTACGGAGAAAGAGCCAGATTCGGCAAGATTCTTAATGATATGGTCGCGAGCGGGGAACTGAGTGCACCGGTAGTAATCGGCAGGGACCATTTGGATTCAGGTTCGGTCGCTTCTCCGAACCGTGAAACCGAATCCATGCTGGACGGGTCTGATGCTGTTTCAGATTGGCCGATTCTCAATGCGCTCATCAATGCAGTTGGCGGCGCTACTTGGGTCTCCCTTCACCATGGAGGCGGAGTCGGGATGGGCTACTCCCAGCATTCGGGTGTAGTCATAGTTGCAGATGGCACTAAGGAAGCTGAAAAGCGCCTTGAAAGGGTGCTCACTACTGATCCCGGCATGGGAGTTGTCCGTCATGCTGATGCTGGATATGAATTGGCAAAGAAAACTGCGAGAGAAAAAGGTATTAGAATGCCAATGCTTGATAAGGGGAGTGACCAGGCATGAGCAGCAGGATCTTATGGATTAAAAATGCCTCTCAGCTTGCGACTCTCGCCTCAAGCGTGAAAGGTCCGCGCTCAAAAAGTGATATGTCAGAGCTCGGACTGATTGAAAACGGAAGCTTATTGATCAAGGGCAATAATATTTTGGCAGCAGCTTCAGCAGGGGAAATCGAAAAAAAATATGCTGCCATCCTGAAGGATGCAGAGACTATTGATGCTTCCGGCCGACTTGTCACTCCGGGACTGATCGATCCCCACACTCATGCAGCATATGGCGGCAGCCGGGAACAGGAGTTCGAAATGCGCCTTGAAGGTGCCAGCTATATGGATATCATGAACAGCGGCGGCGGAATCCACGCAACAGCTAGAATGACAAGGGAGGCATCGGAAGAGGAGCTGCTGGAGCAGACTGCTGTCCGCCTTGACTCCTTCCTTGCTCATGGAGTTACAACAGTAGAAGGAAAAAGCGGTTATGGAATGGAGCTGGAAACCGAGCTGAAGCAGCTGCGGACGATGAAAAAACTGAATGAACAGCATCATGTTGATATTGTCCCGACCTTCATGGGGGCACATGCAGTGCCGCCGGAATACAAAGGAAGGGAAGATGAGTTCGTTGATTATATTATTGAAGTGATGCTGCCGGAGGTGTCTGCTGAAAAGCTCGCAGAGTTCAATGATGTATTCTGCGAAGTGGGAGTCTATACTCCTGAACAGGCAGAGCGGATTCTTGAGGCCGGGAAAAAGTTCGGGCTACTTCCTAAGATACACGCAGATGAGATTGAGTCCTATGGCGGCGCAGAGCTGGCTGCCAAGGTGGGAGCTGTTTCGGCAGAACATCTGCTGAAGGCTTCGGAAGCTGGCATTGAGGCGATGGCAAAGGCAGGTACAATTGCCTGCCTGCTGCCGGCAACGGCTCTTTATTTGCGGGAGGAAGCTGCCAAAGGGCGGATGATGATTGACAGAGGGGTGCCTGTAGCAATCTCAACAGACTGCAACCCTGGTTCATCGCCGACAACATCCATGCCCCTCGTCATGAATCTTGCCTGTATCCTGATGAGGATGACGCCGGCAGAGGCATTGACAGCTGCAACCTATAATGCAGCATGCGCCATCAGGAGAGAAGACCGGATAGGATCATTGGAAGAAGGCAAGCAGGCAGATATTGTCTTGTGGAATGTGAAGGACTACCGGGAACTGCAATATTTGTTCGGGGTCAATCATGTCCATTCCGTCTGGAAAAAAGGCATAAAGGTGGTGGGCTAAGATGGAGGCTCGCTGGCTGACGAAACCCGGCTGGTCCTGGGATATGGCTGAAGGCAGCTCCCCTGAATTCGTCCATCAATGGATCCGTCCGCTGGAACAGACAGAAGGGGAACCCAATGTCATCATTTATGGAGCACCCTTATCAAGATCATCCATCAGTGTTTCAGGTGCATCCTTATACCCGGATGAATTCAGGAAAATGTGGAAAGGATACGCAGCCTATAATCTTGATGAAGATATCGATTTGACCTCTTTAACTGCTGCTGATGCAGGAGATGTACTTATGCATACAACTGATATCCCCCTTTCCCATAGCCGTATTCAGGAGACAGCCTGTTCACTGGCAAAAGGCTTCCCTGAATCTGTCAGCTGCCTGATCGGCGGGGACCATTCAGTCACAGCCTGCTCTGTCCGCGGAATTAAGGAAGCTTTTCCTGACGAAAGGATTGGGATCCTTCAGCTGGATACCCATCTGGATGTAAGGGACCCGAAGGAGCTCGGGCCTGCGAATGGCACACCGATCCGCCAGCTTATCGATGGCGGTGCTGTGAAGGGGGAAGATATAGTCAATATCGGACTTCATGGCTATTTCAATGCAAGGCCGCTGGTTGAATATGCAAAAGAACACAAGATCCGGATGGTGACCATGAAGAATGCCCGGAGGCAAGGGCTGATCCAAACAGTGCAGGAGTCTCTGGATGATTTGGCAGCCAGGACAGACCGTGTTTATGTAACAGTGGATATGGATGTTCTGGACATCTCCGCAGCTCCGGGCGTGCCTGCGTCAACTCCGGGCGGTATGATGCCTGGCGAACTGTTTGATGTCCTGCTCGAAATTGGCAAATGTCCGCATGTTTTGCATATTGACTTTGTCTGTCTTGACCCGACAAAGGATTCCAACGTGTCAGAAACGGTAAAAGCGGGTGTATATGCCTGGCTGCAATTTATGACCGGCTGCACAATGCGGAAAGAAGGATTGAACATTCACTGTTAAGGGAGCGATTGATATGGAAACCAATCTGCCAAAACAGCCCGGTACAGACATAAGCACCAAAACGCCATTTATGTGGAAATTCTTCGTTTACAGTTTCATAGGCGCGTTCATTTTCTTTGTCCCCATTACAATCGGCGAAAAGAAATCCATCCTGCTTGATCATTTTGTGACCTATATCCAAACGGCAGCGGAACCTGCCATCCCTTTTTATACTCTGTTCATTTTGGCTGCAGGAGCCATATATCCTTTTTGGACAGGGAAATGGAAGAAATCCGCTACAGATATAATTTTTTCTATGTTTAAAGTGGCTGGTCTGCTGACAGGCATTATGATTCTCCTGAATCAGGGTCCAGCCTGGCTGTTTGATCCGGATATGGGGCCGTTTTTATACAACAAGCTTGTAGTTCCCGTCGGACTGCTGGTGCCGATAGGGGCTGTATTCCTTTCTTTGCTGGTAGGCTACGGCCTTTTGGAATTCATCGGGGTCCTTGCAAGGCCAATCATGCGGCCCATCTGGAAAACGCCCGGGCGTTCTGCCATTGATGCTGTCGCTTCTTTTGTGGGCAGCTATTCGGTCGGCCTTTTAATAACCAACCGCATCTATAAAGAAGGCAAGTATAACGGCAAGGAAGCAAGCATCATTGCCACCGGCTTTTCAACTGTTTCTGCCACGTTCATGGTCATTGTGGCAAAGACCCTCGGGCTGATGGAAATGTGGAATCTGTATTTTTGGCTTACTTTCTTCGTAACCTTCCTTGTAACAGCGATAACGGTCAGAATCTGGCCGCTGTCGAAATTTAAAGAAGATTATTACGAAGGATCTGTTCCGCAGCCTGAAAAAAAGGTCCAAGGAAACCTTTTCACTGCAGCATGGGCGGAGGCCAGGCAGACAGCGGAATATTCACCGCGCCTCTTGGAGAATATATGGGTCAACTTGAAAGATGGGCTGCTAATGGCTATGGCCATCCTGCCATCCATCCTGTCGATTGGACTGCTTGGCCTGGTTTTAGCTGAGTTCACTCCGGTTTTTGACTGGATTGGCTATATCTTTTATCCGTTCACATCCGTTCACATCCGTTCTGCAGCTGCCGGAGCCAATGCTTGCTGCTAAGGCAAGCGCACTTGGCATAGCAGTAATGTTTCTCCCTGCCTTGCTGGTCACTGAAGCTGCACTGGAACTGAAGGTTGTCATTGCTATTGTCTCTGTATCAGGTATCATCTTTTTTTCGGCGCTTGTGCCTTGTATTGTATCGACGGAAATTCCTCTTTCAATTCCCGTGCTGATCGTCATATGGATTGAAAGGGTGATCTTGACGCTGGTCATTGCTGCACCGCTTGTCTATTTGCTTTTATAAAGATAAAACCAGCATGGCCTGTGCCGTGCTGGTTTTTCTGGTCCTGATGCCATTTATAAATCATCAAACCCATTATCCACTGTATTCACCTTCACATACTGCCTCGGCTTTTGTTCAAAAAAGTCCGATTTCCCGAGATCGACTTCTTCATAGGCCTTGATCCAGCGAAGGGGATTGGTCCTTGATCCTTCGAATGGGCGGTTAAAGCCCAGCTGGTTGGAACGGACATTGGCATAGAATCTAATATATTCTTCCACATCCCCGATCAGGATGCCGCTTATTTTATCCCCAATGATGGAACGGGCCCACTCAATTTCAAGATAGGCCGCTTCCCTGAAAGTTGATTCTGCGAATTCGGCCAGCTCTTTTGTATTATGATCAGGATATTCATCAAGGATTTCACGGAAAATTTTAACGAAAAGGTCGACATGCAGCTGTTCATCTCTATTAATATAGTTGATCATCGTGCTGGTAGCGACCATTTTCTGGTTTCGTGCCAGATGATAGAAAAAGGCGAAGCCGGAATAGAAGAACAGCCCCTCTAAAACAACATCAAATATGATGGACTTAAGAAGGCTGTCGACAGTGGGCGACTCTGCAAAATTTCTGTAGCCTGAAGCCACGAATTCATTCCGCTTTATTAGGGCAGGCTCGGTCCGCCAGAATTCAAATACCTCATCCTGCTTATTCTTATCAACAATACTTGAAAGCACATAAGAATAAGAATGGTTATGGATCACTTCCTGCTGGGCAAGGATGATCATCAGGGCGGAGAGGCTGGAATCTGTCAGGTAGTCAGCGACCTTACCGGCATAATCAGTCTGAATGCTGTCAAGCAGTGCCAGTAGGCCGATTATTTTTAAGAAAGCCTCCTTTTCTTCTTCTGATAAATCAGGAAACTGCTTGATGTCCTGTGACATATTGATTTCAAAAGGGGTCCAGAAATTGGCGAGCATCCGTTTATATTTAGGAAAGGCCCATTGAAACCTCACATCGTCCCAGTTCAGGATATTGGAACATTCTCCGTTGATGATTCCAGTAGAGCGGTTTGGTGCTGTTTTATTCATGATTTCTCTCTTATTGACAGGGGTTGTCATCGAATCACTCCTTTTCATTAGCTTGAGCAGGAATCGCAGTCTTCAAAGTCGGAAGAAGTAGAGCGGACATAGTATGTCGTCTTCAGTCCGTTTTTCCAGGCAGACAGATGCAAATCCAGCAGTTCCTTCGCTTTAATATTGTTCTGCACATATAAATTAAAAGAAATTGCCTGATCGATATGCTTCTGTCTTTTGCTGTTCTGCAGGATGCTCCAATGCTGGTCAATCACATAAGCCGATTTGTAATACCAGGTTGTATGCTCATTCAGGTCGGGTGCCGTTACCGGAATCTTATAATCTTTCTTTTCCTCAGAGTAGAATTTCCTGAATATCGGATCAATGCTCGGGCTGCTTCCTGCAATGATGCTAGTTGATGCATTTGGTGCTACAGCCATCAGATATCCATTTCGGATTCCATTTTTCCTGACAGCCTGCATCAGTGAATCCCAATCATGCACAGAATCCAAACTGCTGTATCCCCGGGATGTAAAATATTCGCCTGAATGCCAGTCAGAGCCCTTGAAGCCCGGGTATGATCCTTTTTCCATTGCCAGATTCATGCTTGCTTTAATCGTCAGGAAGGCAATCTTTTCGTACAATTCATCTGCCAGCCGGACGGCTTCTTCGTTTTCCCACCTGAGCTTTTTCAAGGCGAGCAAATGGTGCCAGCCAAAGGTCCCAAGTCCAATTGCTCTGTATTTCCGGTTGGTGGCCACTCCCTGCAGGACGGGAATGGTATTCAAGTCAATCACATTATCAAGCATCCTGACCTGAATGGGAATCAATCTTTCCAATACATGGTCGGCTGCTGCCCTTGCCAGATTGATAGATGAAAGATTGCAGACGACAAAATCGCCGGGAATTTTCTCTATGATGATCCGGCCATCTTCCTCGCGCTGGTCTTTTGTGATCGTTGCGCTTTGATTCTGCACGATTTCAGTGCAGAGATTAGTGCAATAAATCATCCCCAAATGACGATTGGGGTTCTTCCTGTTTACCTCATCACGGTAAAACATGAATGGAGTGCCGGTTTCCAGCTGGCTGATCATAATCCTTTTCATAATATCGATTGCCGGAACTTTTTGCTTCGACAGCCGCGGGTTTGCGACGCATTCTTCATACTTAACCCTGAATGAACCTGCACCAGGCTTTTCATCATAAAAGTCTTCAAGGGAGAAGCCCATAACGCTGCGGACCTCATGGGGATCGAACAAATGCCAGTCCCCGCGGGCTTCTACCGTTTCCATGAATAGATCCGG
The DNA here is from genome assembly GCF_031844465.1 of Bacillus sp. AG4(2022). Classification (NCBI taxonomy): domain Bacteria; kingdom Bacillati; phylum Bacillota; class Bacilli; order Caryophanales; family Bacillaceae; genus Bacillus; species Bacillus sp. AG4(2022). The sequence goes on along the minus strand of NZ_JAUZVH010000007.1, from coordinate 287,373 downwards.
CAGGCAGACCCCGGTGAATAAATCATGGGTGCGGTAGCGTTCATCACCGTTATTCAATTTGCTGTCCAGGAAGGAAAAGATATCTTTATGCCAGATGTCGAGATAGACGCTGACTGCCCCTTTGCGCTGGCCGAGCTGATCGACGCTGACAGCTGTGTTATTAAGCTGCTTCATCCATGGAAGGACCCCTGATGAAGCCCCTTTAAAGCCTTTTATATCACTGCCCCTGCTTCTGATTTTTCCCAGATAGACCCCGATGCCGCCGCCGTTCTTGGAAAGATTGGCGATATCTGTGTTGCTGTCATATATGCCCTGGAGACTGTCATCTACAGTATCAATAAAGCAGCTTGAAAGCTGTCCCCAATTTTTTCCTGCATTGGAAAGTGTAGGGGTTGCTGCTGTCATATACAGATTGCTTAAAGCCCAATAGGATTCCTTAATGAGGGACAATCTGCGTTCCTTTGGCTCTGAACGGTTCAAAGTCATGCTGATGATCATGAATCTTTCCTGAGGCAGCTCAAAAAGCCTCTTTTTCTTATCCCGGCTCAGGTAGCGGTCAGCAAGCATTTTCACTGCTATATATGTAAAAAGCCTGTCCTTTTCCGGGTCAATATAAGTCCCGATTATATCAATTTCTTCTTTTGTGTAGGATTCCAGCAGGACTGGGGAGTAGACGCCGGCATCGGTTAAATCGGTGATAAGCCCATACAGTGGGCCATAGCTTTCTCCGGCAGTGGAGCGCCGGTGCTCGGCAGCCTTCTCATAAAGACTTGATAAGTACAGGCGGGCGGCCACGTATGTCCAGTCAGGCTCAGCCTCGCTGATCATGGAAAGGGAATCAAGAATCAGCTGGTTTAGCAGTTCATCATTACTTGGAGTGTGATTATCCTGAAGCTGAGTCGCCCTTTTATAAAGCGGCTGAAAATCCAAATGCGGGAAATCAGAATCAATGGATGCCAATGGCAGCGGTTTTGCGGAAGAAATGTTCATAGTCGTACCTCCTGGGTTGATCAGTATTTTGACAATAAAAAAATCCGCCCACAATTTGGGCGGATCAAACGACGGCATAAAGGAAAATAAAACGATTTATACCATCGTTTCATCTTCCCAATCCCCGAAGAACCGAAACTCGTACAAGCATGGCAGGTCTCCTGGCTTGTGCTTCATCCTACTCTGAGCCCTTCCCATATATGCGCCTATTCAGCGTTCATATACAGTGGATGCTCATTTCGTACACACTTACAGTTGCGGGGACAGCTCCGGCGTTGAACCGGATTCCCTATTATGCCCTAAAAGGGCACCATCGCTTGCGGATTCTTATTCAATTGAAGGCTGGTGCCAAAAATCGGCAGCCAGGACGATTATTCGCTAAAATCCCCGGACTCTCTGCAAAAAAAATCGCTTCCCGAGTTTCAGAAGCGAAAAAGGAAAAAGAGACCATAAACAAAATTCATTCACAAGGACAACAATATGTAGTGCTGATTCCTGGTGGATTATCAATATGTTGTACCATGATTGTAGCATAGTTAAAAACCAACAGCAATCATAAAGCGATAAAATAATAAAAATATGGAAGGAGAAGCATGGCGCTCCCTGCAATTAGCAGAATCCGAGCCGTATTTGTCGAAAGCCTGCCGCTATTTTTCCATTTTTTATACCAGCTCCACCTCTGCAGATTTGTCTTATAAAGAAGAAAAAGAAGCATGCATAAAGCAGCAGACTGAATATAGAATGGCAGACCGAACGCTTTGCCTGTTATATCTTCATCTGCCGGAACCGCAAGTTCCAGAATCTTTTCATGGAATGACCCAAAAAGGGCAAACGAAGCAACAGCAATGATGATTACTTTAATCAATTCAAGATAAAAACCGCCAATATTTTTCACTGAGACACTCTCCAAAACATTTATATATTTTGCTCTTTCATTATAGCCTCCCTTTAGACAGCTAACAAAACATAACGATTATCAAAATAATTAAAATAAAACAAAAACATTCATAAACAATCAAACATTGAATCTATTTGATTGTTTATGAGTGAAAATGATTGATTTTTGAAATCGATTCCATTACAATTGGCTTACATAATAAATCTTAAACTTCTAAGCCAAAAGCCATGAAGCGGCAATAATAAAGAGCTGGGAGGTGACAATCTTGCTGACGCCAGAGAGACATCAGCTCATTCTGCAAATGCTTAAAGAGAAGCATACAGTTAAAATACAGGAACTTGTAGAAATGACAGATTCCTCAGAATCAACCATCAGACGGGATTTATCACAGCTTGAAAATGATAAATTTTTAAAAAGGGTGCACGGAGGCGCTGCCAGGCTGCAGGGAAAGCTTCAAGAGCCGAGCATGGTTGAGAAATCATCCATAAACCGTCATGAGAAGAAGGATATTGCCAAGTATGCAGCAGGCCTTGTAGAAGAAGGAGATTGCCTATACCTGGATGCAGGGTCAACCGTTCAGGAAATGATTCCCTTTCTGCCTCTGAAAAACATTGTTGTCGTGACAAATGGCCTTATGCATATTCAAAGCCTTATGGAAAGAGGGATTAAGACCTTCCTTGTGGGCGGGTATGCAAAGCCGCACACAAATGCCATCATAGGCAGGGGGGCCTTAGCGAGCCTTGGGCAATACAGGTTTGATAAATGCTTTATGGGTGTTAATGGAATTCATCCGCAGTTCGGCTATACCACACCGGACCAGGAGGAAGCAATGATCAAGCAGACAGCTATTTCACTGTCGAGGGAAGCATATGTACTTTCAGATAGTTCGAAGTTTTCTGAAATCGCTTTCGCAAAAATTGCTGAGCTCCATGAAGCCTCCATTATCACAAATGAACTTGATGCAGACAGCAGGGAACAATTTATAAGTAAAACAAAAATTAAGGTTGTGACAGCATGATTTATACATTGACACTTAATCCTTCAGTTGATTATATTGTCGAGCTTGACAATGTCGAGATAGGCAGTTTGAACAGGACAAAAAGTGAATCTAAATTCCCGGGAGGAAAAGGCATCAATGTTTCCCGGGTCCTGAAAAGGATGGGAGTTGACAGCGAAGCAATCGGTTTTGCCGGCGGATTCACCGGCAGATATATCACAGACTCTCTCCAGGAAGAGAATATTAGAACCCGTTTTGTCCAGGTAAAGGATGACACGAGAATCAATATCAAATTGAAAAGCGGTCAGGAAACTGAAATCAATGCCAGGGGGCCTGAAATCAGCAAGGAAGACCTGGATGCATTGACTTCTGAAATCAGCTGGCTGGGACAGGGAGATATGCTTGTGCTTGCAGGAAGCATCCCTTCCACAATGCCGGACAACACGTATGAAGCATTCGCGAAGATGTGCCATGAAGCAGGTGCAGGATTTGCAGCAGACGCAGAGGGCGAGCTGCTTAAAAAGGTTCTTCCGTACCGTCCTTTCCTGATCAAGCCGAATCACCATGAACTTGGAGAATTATTTGGCACAGAGATCCATACGTGCGAAGAAGTGCTTCCATACGCTAAGAAGCTTATCGAAATGGGTGCGCAAAACGTCATTATTTCACTGGCAGGGGAAGGTGCTGTATTCGTGAATGAAGATATGGCCATCGCGGCGACTGTTCCAAAGGGCATCTTGAGAAGCTCGGTGGGAGCAGGCGACTCTATGGTTGCCGGATTTCTTGCCGAATTCAGCCGGAGCGGCAGCTATGAGGCAGCATTTAAATACAGTGTAGCTTCCGGCAGTGCAACAGCCTTTTCTATTGGCCTGTGCACGATTGAAAAAGTAGAAGAGCTGCTGCCTCAGGTAGCGGTCAGAATAATATAAAGGGGAGAGCTTTATGAAAATAACAGAGCTGTTGACAAAAGATACAATCCTGCTCTCTATTAATGGCAGGGATAAGCGCGGAGCGATTGACCAGCTGGCAGAGACACTGGATAGAGCTGGAAAGCTTAATGATATTTCCGCTTTCAAAGAGGCCATTCTTAAAAGAGAAGAACAGAGCACTACGGGGATCGGGGACGGCATTGCGATTCCCCATGCGAAAACCGCGGCGGTTTCCAATGCTGCAATTGCGTTCGGCAAGTCAGCTGAAGGGGTGGATTATGATTCACTGGACGGACAGCCGTCACATCTATTCTTCATGATTGCTGCCCCTGAAGGTGCGAACAATACCCACCTTGAGGCACTTTCCCGTCTTTCTTCCATCCTTATGAGAGAAGAAGTGCGCAGGGAGCTTTTGGAAGCGGATTCTGCGGAAACCGTTTTGAATATCATTAATGCACATGATGAAGAAGGCGAAGAAGAAGAGCAGAGCATGGAAAACAAAAAAGATTTCATCGTCGCCGTCACAGCCTGCCCTACAGGAATTGCACATACCTACATGGCAGCAGATTCCCTGAAAGCAAAAGCGGCTGAGCTGGGCATTGATATTAAGGTAGAGACCAATGGTTCCGGCGGAGCTAAAAATGTCCTCACCCGGGAAGAAATTGAAAACGCAGCTGCTGTTATTGTGGCAGCAGACACAAAAGTGGAAATGGAACGCTTCAAAGGGAAGCATGTCATTCAGACCGCTGTAGCAGACGGCATCCGAAAGCCTAAGGAGCTTATTGACAGGGCTGTTAAAAAAGATGCGCCGGTCTATCAGGGATCAGGCAATGCTTCATCTGAAGACAGCGGAAATAAGGAGAAAAAGGGCGGCATCTACAAGCATTTGATGAACGGTGTTTCCAATATGCTTCCGTTTGTTGTCGGCGGCGGAATCCTGATTGCAATTTCCTTTATGTTCGGCTATAACTCTGCGGATCCGAACGATCCTTCTTACAATGAATTTGCAGCGGCACTTATGACAATCGGCGGCGGCAATGCCTTTGGCCTGCTGGTTCCTGTGCTTGCCGGCTTCATTGCAATGAGCATCGCGGACCGTCCGGGCTTTGCACCTGGTATGGTCGGTGGTTTCATGGCAGCGAGCGGCGGGGCTGGATTCCTTGGCGGCTTGATCGCCGGATTCCTTGCCGGTTACATTGTTGTACTGCTTAAGAAGCTCCTATCCGGGCTTCCGGCTGCTCTTGAAGGAATAAAGACGATTCTGCTTTACCCGCTTCTTGGAATATTACTGACTGGACTTGCCATGCTGTATGCAGTGAATGAGCCAGTCGGTGCACTGAATAATGCGATTACAGACTGGCTTGCCGGTCTCGGCACCGCCAATGCTGTACTGCTGGGTATTGTACTGGGCCTTATGATGGCCTTTGATATGGGAGGCCCTGTCAACAAGTCAGCATATGTATTTGGAACAGGCCTCCTGGCAAACGGCGTCTATGAGCCGATGGCTGCCATCATGGCGGCAGGTATGGTTCCGCCGCTTGCTATCGCTCTGGCTACTACTTTCTTTAAGAATAAATTCACGAAACAGGAAAGAGATGCAGGCACTGTCAACTATATCATGGGTGTATCTTTCATCACGGAAGGTGCCATCCCATTTGCGGCAGCAGATCCAATCAGGGTCATCCCATCTATCATGGCGGGTGCTGCCACAACCGGCGCTCTGTCCATGCTCTTTAACATCGGCCTCCGGGCACCTCACGGCGGAGTGTTTGTTTCCTTCCTAGTAGAAGGAAATGCGCTGCTGTATCTTTTGGCTATCCTGATTGGCTCGGTTGTATCTGCCGTCCTGTTGGGAATCTTTAAAAAACCTGCAGCACAAGTGAAGTGAAAATGACCGGAAAGCCCCTGTGCTTTCCGGTTTTTTCCTTTCTCAATAGTATCTCACCGATACCAGCCAGGGTTAAAATCAAGCTCCAGCACCTGGCCGAATTTAATGGCAAAGTCCACAAAGGCATTGCCCTTCGCTGTCAATATTCCCCTGTCAAACACATAAGGGGCGTCTACATATCTTTCTTCATTGAAAACCCCTAAGAACTCCCTGGACTGTTTGGAAATACCCGCTGTGTAAGAACGGTCATCCAGGATGCCGGATTTCGCCATAAGATAAGGCGCACTGGAAATTGCGGCAATGACGGCATCTTGTTTATATCCGCTCCGGATAAAGCTGAACAAGTCATCTTCCGCCAGCAGGTGCTTGAAATCATCAACACCTGGAAGTATCAGACTCTGGTATTGGGAAATCTCTGCCTCATTAAGAGAAATATCGGGATTGCACGAAAGCCCTGCTTCTCCTATTACAGGTTCATCATCAAGGCCGATGAAGACCTTTGGATGATTTGCCTGCGTCAATACAGAAATGACGGCTGATAATTCGTACTCGCTGAATCCGGGATACAGAATAATGGCTGTAGTCATCTTTCATATCTCCAATTCAAGGGAATTTACAATACTATTCGCCGCTTCTGCAGTAAACCCTTTTCAGTCCGTGCTTAATCCTGCTTCTTGGGCCAGGCATATTCTCAGTCAAGTTTAATATGAATGAGAGAAGAAGTTTTAACAGGGAGGGAAACATATGGCCAAAACATTCGAAGAAGCAGCAAAGGAAGAAAACGGATTCTGGCTGCAGATCCTCGGGGATCATGCGCGGTTCATCCATGATGCCCTGGCGCCGTCTGAAAAGGAAAATATCCGGACAGCGGAATATTTTATAACGGTCTTCGATGAATTGCTCGCACAGTCAGGAAGCGCAGATCCTATACAATTAGGCATACTGGCAGAAGGAGAGGCTGAAAAGCTGCGAGGCTTTAAGCTGAAGCTGATTGAAGAGCATCTGACCGGCAAAATCAAAATACATCTTGGCCCGACCTTCATCAACCATATGGTGAACGAGCTTGAGGAATACCTGCTTGTGCTTAGTTACTTAAAAAAAGGTGAAGCTCCGCCAGTATTTCATGAGCTTCATCATCATCTGATCTGGCTGCTTGATGCTGCGGGTCATGCTGGTGCGATATCAGACAATATGGACCGGATCGAGAAGATGATTAAAGAAAAAAGCGATGATTATACAAAACATTTTGAGGGCTTTTACTTAAAGGCTGTAGAGCTTACCGGATTTTTGAGGACGAATATCCAAAGCTTTCCGGCACTGGACCGGTTTAACAAAAACGTCAAGCTCGAGATGAAGTTATTTATGAATTTCCTGGATGAAATTGAAGAGCTTGAACTCTCAAACCAGGCCCTCGGAACGTTTGCTCCCCTGATGGCCGACCATATGTTCAGGGAAGAATGCTATTATTTGTCTAAGCTAGCCGAGGCACAGTCAGAAGGAAAGCCGGACTGTGATCCAGCGAAACCCCGGCTTCAGTATTAGCAAGCATTTCCCGGGCTGATAATATTACGCATTTTAACCTTCTCTAATGTGAACATACTAAAAAAGATCACATTTTGAGGAGGAATTCTTAGTGAAAAAAAGAGCAGCATCCATTCTGGCGATATTGTCCATTGTCCTGCCTTTGTCAGCCTGCGGCACAAACAACAATCAAATGAATGAGCCGGAAGAGATGAATTATACACCAATGCGCAATAATGGCGATGGTTTTGATAACGACCAGGTCAATCAGCCTAATAATGACAGCAACAGAGTTATTCCTTCCCGCTATGTTGATCCGGCTGACATGAGGCAGCTTGATGAACAAATTGAAGAGCAAAATGAAAGCAGCGAAGACTGGAGCGACCGGGGAATGCGAAACGACGAGACGCCGAAGACTGAAGACAAACCGGATCTTGGCGGAAATTTGTCTGGTGAAAGATAAAAGGAAAAAGCACAGCCGCAGAAATGCGGCTTTTTCTGTTTATGTGATAATCCCCATGGATTAGGGTAAAGGGTAAAAAACTAATCAGATTGCAGGGATTGTATGGACATTTTAAAATGGGGCTATATGCGGAGGGGGCAAAGAAAAGCAGTCTTTGATAAGTACCCGAATACCACTGTTATTTTCCGCCGGGTCAGGGGGTATTTCCTTGTTTACAGCATCGGATGGAATGAGAAAGACGGCGTTGTGGATCGAAGTGATATAGAACAGATGGAAATCCTTCTGAATAATGAGCTGGGACTGCTGGGAAATTACAAGGAAAGAGGCGGCAGGATCTAGCCAGCCGGTAAATCAAGGCAATCCGTTTCAGGTGCATGGCAGTTCTCTAATGCGAGCCATACTATTAAGGCAGCCAGGGATATGGCTGGAGACATTACGCACCAGTAATGGCTGTCCAATTATGCTTCAGAAGGAGACTAAATTTCATGACTAAGCGCAATAGAAAAACGAAATCCGGCCTGCAAAGCGCCAAGAGCATAAACGATATGGAGTTTTCAAAGGATATGACAGCTTCAGAAAAGAAAGCTGAGAAACAGAGGCCTCACTGACTTTGGCCAGTTTTGAATATCGGGGCGGGAGGATTTTTTATGAAGAGATGGGGAGCGGGATTCCGTTAGTCTTCATTCACCCGCCTGGTATGGGAAGCGCGGTTTTTGAATGCCAAAAGCCCCTTTCTGGATGGTTCAGGGTTATTCTTCCAGATCTCAGCGGGCACGGCAGATCACCTGTCTGTCAGACAAACATATCTATTGGCGGGTATGCTAATGAAATAGCCGCTCTGCTGGATTCCCTGAAGATTGAAAGAGCAGCAGTTCTTGGATATTCTGCCGGGGGGCTGATCGCACAGGAATTTGCCCTCACTTATCCGGAGAGGGCTGCCGCGCTCATCCTGGCAAGCGGCTACCCGGAGGTCCAGTCAGCTGCATTTAAGTATGAACATCTTGCAGGCATGTATATGATCAAGCATCATCCGGATATCCTGATCCCGCTGCTTGCGGCAAGCCATACGCGAGATCATGCTTACCGGGCCAGGCTGGCGGAGCATATGGAGCTTGCAGACAAACAGATATGGTTCCAGTTCTACGGCCAGTCACTGCATTATAGTTGCACAGACAGGCTGAAAGAGCTCAAGGCTCCGCTGCTTCTGATGTACGGTTCCCGCGATTTTGCCAATCAGCATATCAGATCATACAAAAAGCACATTGATTGTCAATCAGCTGTCATTAAAAAAGTGGCCCATCAGCTGCCTACAAAAAAATGGCAAGCTTTTAACCAGGTTATACTTGGATTCCTTTTTTCGGAGGCAAAAATTTAGAACAGCCAGAGTGCTGTTCTTTTTAGCGTAAAAAAGCTTTTCTTAGGTATTATTTCCCATTATAATAAAGTTACTGAATTTATGCTGAGTAAATTTAGGAATAGATGATCAGGAGAATATATATGACAGATTACTTGGCTGACCTGCATAAACGGAATCTATTGCTTGTCTATCTTTTATGGGCATGCGTGATACTTGGGGTTGCAGTAGCATCGGATACACCCAAAACAGTAGTGACCATATTGGCAGCGGGAGGGCCATTCTCCCTGTTTTGCAGCTTTATGATTTGGAGGAAAAAGGCCATCCCTCTTATCATGTATTTTATATCAATAGGATTGGCAGTCGTTTCTTTCTTTTTTGTCCAATCGACTGCTGAATTCACAAATTTGCTTATTTTCTTTTTAGCGCTTGGGATCATATCCCTGTATCATAATTACCGGCCGCTTCTCTTGAATGGACTGATCGCACTGGTGATGATGAACTATTTCCTGGCTGTTAAACCGGATTATGGCGAGGTTGATAAACTGGCTGTTAATGCATTTTTCATTTTGGTGCTTTCGGCTCTTACCGCCCAAAGCGTGCTGGGGAGCGGGATGCTGAAAAAAGTTGAATCAGGCAGAAAGCAGTCAGAGCTCCAAAAGCAGAAAACGGAAGTGGTCCTGCAGGAAGTTCAAAGAACAATCGAGGTATTGGGAAAGTCAAACCGAGGATTGAATGAAAATGCAGAGGTAACGGGAAAAATTACAGGTGAGGTGGTCCTCGCTTTCCAGGAGCTTGCAGGAGGGATTGAATCTCAGGCTGCAAGTATTACAGATGTTAATTCCGCTATTCAGGATGTGTATGATGGAGTTCTGAAGGCAAATGAGGCATCAGGCATCATGGAAGCCTCTTCAACTGCTTCGGCTGAAATGACGCTGCAGGGTAAAGAAAAGATGGACAGGCTCTATGAAAAAATGAACAGGATTGGAATGATGGTTGAAACGACCAATTCTGTCATGGCGAAGGTCAATGAGGAAAACAAACAGATTAAGGGCATTGTCAAACTGATTGCCGGCATTGCAGATCAAACCAATCTATTATCACTGAACGCCGCAATTGAAGCAGCCCGGGCAGGCGAGCATGGCAAGGGGTTTGCCGTTGTGGCCGAGGAGGTCAGAAAGCTTGCCCAGCAGGCTCATGATGCTTCCGGCCGGATAACAGGGATTCTGGAAGGGATTCAAGGCACATTCAAGGAGGCAGCGGAGCTGATCGGGAACGGTATGGCAGAGGTCTCTGATGGAAGGCAGTCAGCGGAAGAGGCGGAGAACCTGTTCTCATCTATCCAGGAACAGTCTTCTGCTGTCTTGGGACAGGCGGAATATCTAAGGTCACTCAATGAGCAGCTCCAGGAGGCTGCAGCCAGCGTCCGGGAAGAAATGACTGCTGTTGCAGCCATCACCGAGCAGTCGGCAGCTTCCGTTGAAGAAGTGCTGGCAAGCGCAGAAGTGCAGGAACAGCGGGTAATGGGAATTGTTGAAAACATCCGCGAGCTGAACGAAATGACAGGAAGCCTGGAGAAAGCGATAAAATGACTTAAAGCCCGGCTATTTTGCCGGGCTTTTGGTTTGCCGATTCATTCTTTTCCGGAAGACCCGCTGTATGCTCCCCTACCCCTTTTTATCCGGCTTTATGGCAAACAGGACTGCCAGTGCAGCGAGAATGGAAACTCCGCATAATATATAAAACAAGAGCTGATCTGACTGCTTAACGATGATTGCGACAGCTGGCGGGCCTGCTGCTACGCCGATGAACCTCATCGAGCTGTACAGTGAGCTGATCGTCCCTCTTTCTTCCTTCTCAATGCCCTCAGTGATCAGGGCATCCAGGCAGGGCAGGCTGACACCGATTCCGATTCCCCCTACAGCAAACATGGCCATGAGAAACCAGAGATTGGTTGAGAATCCAAGGATTCCGACTGAGGCAGCCAGCAGGATGCTGCCGGAAAAAGTAATCCACTTCATCAGCGACTTATTCTCTTTGATCAGCTTTCCGGTAATATAGGACGATAAACATAGGGCGCCTAATGGAATGGCAAGAAACAGCCCTTTTTTCACATCTTTGATATCATACTGCTTTTCAAGGATATCAGAGAGGTGAAACAGCACTCCGAATAATACGAACATTAATATGATGCCTGCCACAAAAATGGCATAAAGCCATTTGCCATTATTTTTGAAGATTTCCTTGATTTTTTTGAAAAAAGCTTTAAAGGGAATAGGCTCTGTCCGCTTCTCAGGTGTTTTTACCAGCAAGACCATCAGAAGGATAGAGATGGCACAAAATACCGGAAAAGCAAAAAAAGGCAAAAACCATAGGAAACCTGCCAAAAAGGCGCCAAGAATCGGGCTTAATACCTTGCCAAAGGTGTTTGAAGTTTCTATCACTCCAAGAGAACTGCTGACTTCTTCCTCGTTCTTGAACATATCCCCCACCAAAGGCATGACAATAGGCGCCCCTCCAGCTGCGCCAATCCCCTGCAGTGATCTTCCAATAAGGATAAGCCAGTAGGGATCAGCCATCTTCCAGGATGCCCAGCCGGATATAAGACCGCCGACAGCAGCAATCAGGAGACTGGGAATGATAACCTTTTTCCTTCCGATATGGTCTGAAAGGTATCCGGCAAGCGGTATCAGAATAATGGCCACAATGCTGTACACCGTAATGATCATACTGGACTGGAAGGAAGAAATGCCAAGCTCCCGCTCCATGACAGGCAGAACTGGAATAAGCATGGAATTCCCCAGTGTCATAACTAGAGGGATTGAGGAAATAGAAAGGACAGCCCATTTTTGATTATGCGTGTCATTATTCTTCTGGCTTTTCTTTTCCTTTGCTTTTTTCTTGGATTTCTTTAAAACGACTTTCTCCACATGCTCCATTTGAAAACCTGCCTCCTGTGTTGATACTATTACTATTAGCAAACAGGCTGACTTCTTTCCCTGCTATTTTTTGGCAAAGAGAAGGGTTGGAACATTCCGCCAAAAGAGATAGAATAGGGAATAATGCCAGCGGGCAGACTAATTGGGTTCATGGAGGGGAAAAAAGCAATGAAAGGCCGGATTATTGAATTCAGCATAGGCAAACCAAAGCAATTTGACTGGAAAGGAAAAAAAGAAACTTCTGCAATAGGGAAAACTCCACTGGAGGAAGCCAGACTGGTGCCAGAGGGTTTTGCCGGCGACGGTGTCGCCAATCCTGATTTCCATGGCGGCCCTGACAGGGCAGTATGTTTGTATCCTTACGAGCATTACAGCATGTGGGAAAAAGAATTTGGAAAAGTATTTCAGCCCCCGGCATTCGGAGAGAATATCTGTGCAGAAAATATGAAGGAAGAAGATGTTTTCATCGGGGATATTTTCACACTGGGCGATGCGGTCATCCAAATCACCCAGGGGCGGGTGCCGTGCTCGACCATCTCTAAGTTCAATGAAGCAGATAAGCTGCTGGCAAGAATCGTGGAGACAGGATTTACAGGATATTTTTTCAGGGTGATCGAACCAGGCGTTGTCCGGAAAGATTCACCAATGATCCTTCTTGAACGGAAGCAGGAGGATATTTCGGTCTTGGAGGGAAATGAAATCTTTTTCCGGGGGCGGAAAGATGCCAGAGCAATGGAGAAGATGCTCAGTATAGAGGCGCTGGCGGATGTCTGGAAAACGAAGCTCCAAAAGGCTTTGTATAATATTACATAAATTTATATAAAAAATGATTTGACAAACGGATATATCCGATTTATCATAATAATCAATATATCGCACGGCAATGACGAAGAGTAGTAACTTTTGCAGATGCTTTAGAGAGCTGATGAATGGTGGGAATCAGTGCAGATGCAATCGTGAATGGACTTCCGAGCCTCCAAACCGAACCCTTTTGAGCAGTAGGCTTTGGCGAACAGTCTCATCGTTACAAGAGACAGATGGCAGGAATATTGTCCTGCTGTCTGTAAAGTGAGCTGATTGATCAGCTAATGAAGGTGGCACCACGGGTTTCTCGTCCTTTTTATAAGGATGAGGGACCCTTTTTGTGTTATACAAAAAAGAATATAAAAATCGCTGAACAAGAGGAGTAGCAGAGCATTCGTTCGTTACAGAGAGCCGGGTGTGGTGGAAGCCGGCACGAACAGCATTGTGAATGGACTTGTGAGAGGCATCCTGAAAAAAAGTAGGGATGCACGGGATTCCGCCGTTATCAGGATAGGGTCTGCAGGGCTGAAAGTCTTGCGCACCCGAAAAGAGAGAGCATTTCTTGCTCTAACCAGAGGTGGCACCGCGGTCCGGAATATCGTCCTCTATATGCACAATACCTGTGCGTATAGGGGACTTTTTTTATAGGAGCCGAGCCGAGAAAAGCATAGGAGGAAAAATAATGAGCAGAGCAGAGGCAGTACCAGGCATTCTGATTGAAGAACTGGAAGGTGATATACTGACGCCCATCAGCATTTATCAGCGGATCAGCGGGGAAAAAAAATTCCTGCTTGAAAGTTCGCTGAAGCATGAGCGCTCAGGAAGATATTCGTTTATCGGTGCAGATCCTGTATTTGAATTAAAGGGGAATGGCGGCAAAAGCATTCTGATCAAGGGAGGAGAAGAAACCGAATTGGAGGAGCCTGCCCTTGAAATGGTAAAAAAACTGCTTCCTGAAATACCCATGCATGCACCCTTTCCCCTAGCAGGAGGAGCGGTGGGCTATGTCGGGTACGACAGCATCAGGCAGTATGAGGATATCGGAAGTATCCCAAAAGATGAATTGGGAGTTCCGGATGTGCATCTGATGTTCTTTGAAATCATGGCTGTCTATGACCATGCTGAACAGAAAGCTTACCTGATCGGCACCTCTCTGACACCCGATACGACAGAAGAGAGCCTAAGGCACAGGATTGCCGGACGGAGAAAGGAAATAGAAGAAGGCTCTGCCGGTCCTTCTGACAGCGGTATAAAGATATCAAGGTACTCGGCTTCAGAAACGAAAGAGTCTTTTGTTGAAAAGGTAAAGAAAGCCAAAGAGTATATCATCCAGGGAGATATCTTCCAGGTGGTGCTTTCACAGCGTATGCAGGCAGACATTGAAGGAGATCCGTTCTCGTTCTACCGCAGGCTCCGTATTCAGAATCCTTCACCATATATGTATTTTCTGAATTTTGGTGAATATGCAGTCGCCGGTGCATCTCCGGAAAGCCTGATCAAGGCAGATTCTGACAAAGTAACCACGAACCCCATTGCCGGAACAAGGCCTAGGGGAAAGGACGAGGAAGAAGATGAGAGGCTGTCAGCCGACCTTTTGAACGATGAAAAAGAGCTTGCCGAGCACCGGATGCTCCTGGACCTTGGCAGAAATGACCTTGGCAGGGTTTGCGAATTCGGTTCAGTAAAGATAGAGAAATACATGCAAGCCGAGAAATTCAGGCATGTCATCCATTTGGTTTCTGAGGTATCCGGAAAGCTGAAGCCGGATTATTCACCCGCAGATTCACTTGCTGCCTGCCTGCCGGCAGGGACAGTATCAGGCGCACCGAAAATAAGGGCGATGGAAATTATTAATGAACTGGAGGAATACAAGCGGGGTGTTTATTCAGGGGCGATCGGCTATTTTTCTGCGGGAGGCAGTATGGACTTCGCGCTTGCGATCCGCACCATGCTGATAAAGGGGAATAAGGCCTACATCCAGGCTGGGGCAGGCATCGTACATGACTCGGTGCCCGAAAAAGAGTATGAAGAAACCATTCATAAATTAAGGGCATTTTTGGAGGATCAAGATGATTTTATTAATTGATAACTACGATTCATTTACGTATAACCTGTATCAGTATTTGGGAGAGCTTGGCGAAGAAATAAAGGTTGTCCGGAACGACAAGATCAGCCTTGATGAAATAGGCAGCATGAAACCTGAAGCCATTGTATTGTCTCCGGGTCCCGGCCGGCCGGAAAACGCAGGCATTTGCATAAATCTGATCCAGGAATTCTGCAGCAGAATCCCGATCCTCGGGATTTGCCTGGGACATCAGGCCATTGGCCAGGCATTCGGTGCCAGTATCGAGAAGGCTTCCAGAATTATGCATGGAAAAACATCAAAGCTTAAGCATACCGGCTCTTATTTGTTTCAATACATGGAGCAGCCCATCGATATCATGAGATATCACTCACTTGTCATCCAGACCGGAACGCTTCCGGCACAATTCAAGGTGCTGGCGAGATCGATGGATGATCAGGAAATCATGGCCATCAAACATGAAGACTACCCGCTCTTCGGCCTTCAGTTTCACCCGGAATCAGTCGGGACGATAAACGGAAAAAGGATGCTGGCAAACTTTTTATCGGAAATCAGGAAGGAGAATAGCTATGAGGCACATACTGGAACGCTTATCTGAACGGACGGAACTGACGGAATCAGAGATGATGGAGGCGATGGCCCACCTGCTGTCCGAAGAGGTGACAGACAGTGAAATTGCGGCTTTCCTGGTCGGGCTGAAAACAAAGGGAGAAACGGTTGCTGAAATCGCAGCGCTGGTGAAAGGCTTAAGGGGCAGAAGCCTTAGGTTTGAAAAGAAAATTCCCGGAGCCCTGGACAATTGCGGGACTGGCGGGGATGGATCAAAAAGCTTCAATATCAGCTCAACCAGTGCATTTGTCATCGCAGGAGCGGGAATCCCTGTTGCCAAGCATGGAAACAGGAGCGTGTCCAGTAAGACTGGGAGCGCTGATGTCCTGGAGCACTTGGGGATCAACCTGAACCTGGCGCCGGAGCGTCTTGAAGAAATCCTCCAGGAAATTGGCATTGCCTTTCTTTATGCACCGCATGTTCATCCTCAGATCAAAAGGATCATGAAGGTAAGGAAGGATTTAAGGATTCCGACGATTTTCAACCTGATTGGGCCTCTCACCAATCCGATGGAGCTTGATTCACAGCTTCTGGGGATCTACAGAAGGGATTTGCTTTCCATGTTTGCAGAGGTACTCAATGAACTGGGGCGTAAAAGAGCGGTTGTATTGAACGGTGCCGGATACATGGACGAAGCTTCCCTCCAGGGAGAGAACCATTTGGCTATCCTTGACAACGGGAAGATTACACAGCAAATCCTCCGGCCTGAAGAGACTGGGCTTGGCATATATAATAATGAAGAAATACGTGGCGGAGATTCAAAGGAAAATGCGGAAATCCTGCGGAAGGTGCTCAGCGGCGAAAAAGGGGCATATCGTGATACTGTCCTGCTGAACAGCGGGATTGGCATTTTCGCCGGCGGAAAAGCGGATACCATCCAGGAGGGAATCAAGCTTGCTGCAGTAAGCATTGACAGCGGTGCTGCACTGGAGAAGCTTGAACTCCTGGTTAACGCCGGCAGCAAGTTCAAACAAGAGGTGATATAAGATGGCGACCATTTTAGATAAAATTATCGAAGAAAAAAAACGGGAAGTTGCAAGGCTGAAAGCTTTTGGGCTGCCTGAGATCCCTGAAACACCAAAACGGTCTCTCATTTCCAGACTTGAAGCAGCCGAACATTTGAGCATCATTGCCGAATTCAAGCGGGCTTCGCCTTCAAAAGGCGATATTAGCATGGATGCATCACCGGCCGAACAGGCTGCCAAATATGTTGAATATGGTGCCGATGCTATTTCCGTATTAACTGACACGTCCTTTTTTAAAGGAAGTTTTGAGGACCTGGCAGCAGTCAGAGGCGCTGTCGATGTCCCGATTCTCTGCAAGGATTTTATGATTGATAATATTCAAATTGCCAAAGCAAAAAGTGCAGGGGCCGATATCATTCTGTTGATCGCGGCAGCGCTTGGGGAAGGGCAGATGAATGAGCTGTACCAGTATGCTTCCAGTTTGGATCTTGAGGTACTGGTAGAGGTTCACAATGAGGGGGAAGCAGAAAGAGCGATCGCAGCAGGCAGCAGGCTGATAGGGGTTAACAACCGTGATTTGCGGACATTTAATGTAAATCTCTCTGTTACAGAAAGCCTCGCTCCGGCAATTAGAGAATCAGGTGCATTTCTGATCAGCGAAAGCGGCATGAAAACGGTCGAGGATGCTAAAAGAGCAGTCTCTGCAGGGGCAGGAGGCATCCTTGTCGGGGAAACCTTCATGAAAGCCTCTGATCTTGAATCATCGCTCAGCGGCATGAAGCTTCCTTTAAAGGAGGTGCGGATCCCATGAAGGTGAAAATCTGCGGCATCACTGATCTGGAGAACGGTCTTTATGCAGCCAAAAGCGGGGCCGATGCATTAGGATTTGTTTTTGCCGAAAGCAGGCGCCGCATCGCGCCTGAGGAAGCGGCCGAAATAATAGCAAAGCTTCCCGGCGGGCCCCTGAAGATTGGCGTCTTTGTTAATGAATCCAAAGAAATAATTGAAAAAACGGCGGAAATTGCCGGATTGGATATGGTCCAGCTTCATGGTGATGAGACTCCGGAATTCTGTGCAGGCATCAATCTACCAGTCATTAAAGCCCTGAGTGTGCAAGGCGAGGAAGATCTTGCCCGGATTGCGGAATATCCTTGTGATTATATCCTCCTGGACAGCCCAAAGGGAAAATACAGGGGCGGGAACGGAATCGCCTTTGACTGGAGTATTCTTGAAGGCAGGGATTTTGGCGGTAAAAAAGTAATCCTTGCAGGCGGTTTGAATCCAGAAAATGCAAGAGAAGCAATCCGTAAGGCAGCGCCTTTTATGGCTGATGTCAGCAGCGGCGTGGAAAAGGACGGAAAAAAAGATCCCGCCCTGATTGCGGAATTTATAGCAGAAGCAAAAAATGCGCTCAAAAATGAGGAGGAATTAAAATGACAGCAGTCTATACGATGCCAGATGAAAAAGGGCATTTCGGCATATACGGTGGAAGATATGTGCCCGAAACACTTATGCAGGCAGTTACAGAACTGGAGGAAGAATATAAAAAGGCCCTCCAGGATGAAAGCTTTACAAAGGAACTGAACAGTCTTCTGAAAGACTATGTTGGCCGGGAAACGCCGCTTTATTTTGCCGAAAACCTGACGAAGCATGCAGGAGGGGCTAAGATTTTCCTGAAAAGGGAGGATTTAAACCATACCGGCGCTCATAAAATCAATAATACGATCGGCCAGGCTTTATTGGCAGTCCGCATGGGGAAGAAGAAAATCGTTGCAGAAACTGGGGCAGGGCAGCATGGCGTAGCCACTGCAACCGTCTGTGCCCTGCTGAATCTTGAATGCGTCATTTATATGGGGGAAGAGGATATCAGAAGGCAGGCACTGAATGTATTCAGGATGGAACTACTGGGAGCGAAGGTCGTCGGTGTCAGCTCAGGCAGCAGCACATTGAAAGACGCAGTCAATGAAGCGCTGCGCTACTGGGTAGCCAATGTATCAGACACACACTATATACTCGGCTCTGTGATGGGGCCCCATCCATTCCCGATGATTGTTAGGGACTTCCAAAGCGTGATTGGGGCTGAAACGAAGCAGCAGTATCTTGAAAAAGAAGGAAAGCTCCCGGATGCGGTTGTAGCCTGCATCGGAGGGGGAAGCAATTCCATGGGGATGTTTTATCCTTTCATAAAAGACAAGAGTGTCCGCATGTATGGTGTGGAAGCAGCAGGCCTTGGGGTAGATACCGGAAACCATGCGGCATCATTGACTAAAGGAAAACCTGGTGTGCTCCACGGAGCCCTTATGTATCTGCTGCAGGATGAGGACGGCCAGATCCAGGAAGCACATTCCCTCTCGGCAGGCCTCGATTATCCGGGAGTAGGACCTGAGCACAGCTATCTTAAGGATACTGGCAGGGCAGTCTATGAATCTATCACAGATGAGGAAGCTCTTGAAGCGCTTAAGCTGCTGTGCAGGCTAGAAGGAATCATTCCGGCACTCGAAAGCGCCCATGCTGTAGCTTTTGCCTTAAAGCTTGCAGGGACGATGAATAATAGTGAAGGAATTGCCGTCTGCCTGTCAGGGCGGGGGGACAAGGACGTAGAAACGGTGAAAGCCAGATTAGGAGGGAAGAAGGATGAATAGAATTGAAAAAGTGTTCCGCCTTTTGAAAGAAAAAGAGGAAAAGGCCTTTATCCCTTATATTATGGCAGGAGATGGCGGGCTTGCCACACTGGGGGACAAAATCACGTTTCTTGAAAAATGCGGTGCCACAGCTGTAGAAGTGGGCATTCCCTTTTCGGACCCGGTAGCGGACGGCCCGGTCATCGAAAAGGCGGGAATCCGCTCGCTGAAAGAAGGGACTACGCTTAAAAAAGTCCTTGAAACCTTGAAAACGATCAGGCCGATCGTCCATATCCCTATCATTATCATGACTTATGTAAATCCTGTCATGGCTTATGGAATCGAACGGTTTACAATGGAAGCAAGCAAGGCTGGTGTAGACGGCCTGATCCTTCCAGATCTCCCTCCTGAAGAAGAAGATCTGATTGCACCCCATGCAGAAAGGGACGGCCTTGAAATCATCAGGCTTGCTACATTGACAAGCCCGATTGAGCGGATACAGCAAATTTCGGAAAAGGGGAATGGCTTTTTATATGCGGTCACAGTCAAAGGGACAACGGGTGCAAGGAGAGATTTTTCCGGAGAGCTTCAGGAGCATTTGCAAAAGGTAAAGAGTGTAAGCAGGCTGCCCGTGCTCGCTGGATTCGGCATCTCGACCCCCGAACATGTCAAGGCTATGAATCAAATCTGCGACGGTGTGATCGTCGGAAGCAAAATCGTCCAGCTTTTTGAAGAAAATAATCTTGAAGAAATCGAGAAGCTCATTAAAGCTTCCAAAAAGGAAAATGCCTTTCAGCCATAATGAAAAGCCTCTCCCGATTAAGGGGGAGGCTTATTTTTTTCCATTCTCCAGCTGCTGAAATACTCTGCCATGCTTGGTTTATGCCGTTAATTTATTATGGGTTTTAAATTTATTCTGAAAGCTTGACATGCCCGGTGAATACATTATAATTACATACTATATCCGAGTATTATAATAAGATTTCTTAGAATAGGTGGTTTTCTGTGTTTATTGATGTTCAATCTGTAAATAAACAGTATTTTGATAAAAACGGCATGGCCGCAGATGTGCTGAAGGATATAAACCTGAGCATTGAAAAAGGCCAGTTTATATCGATCCTCGGTCCTTCCGGCTGCGGTAAATCAACACTTCTGAATATTGTGGCAGGCCTTACCTCAGCGACGAGCGGCAGTGTCCTGATCGATCAGCAGAAGGTGACAAAGCCGGGCAGGGACAGGGGGATGGTTTTCCAGCAGGCCGCATTATTTCCATGGCTGAATGTACTGGAAAATGTGACATTCCCGTTGAAAAAGGAAATGTCAAAGAGTGCGGCTAAGGAGACAGCACTCAGATATCTGCAGATGGTTCAGCTCGGCAAATATCCCGGCCATTATCCGCATGAACTGTCCGGCGGCATGCAGCAAAGGGTCTCAATTGCGCGGGCCCTGGCCATGAATCCTGAGATCCTGCTCATGGATGAACCCTTTGGGGCCCTAGATGAACAAACAAGATCAAGGCTTCACCAGCAGCTTGAAAAGATCTGGATGGAGACAAAGAAAACGATTCTCTTTGTGACCCACAGCATCTCCGAATCTATTAAGCTCTCTGACCGCATCATAGTGATGGGCACCAAGCCGGGAACGATCCTCCAGGACATCACGGTGGATCTCCCCCGGCCAAGAGACCAATATAAAAAGGAAATGCTTGAAATAGAAGATCATATTATGAGCTATCTAAAAAAGGAAATCGATAAAGTCGTAAGCGAGGAATTAGCCAATGAAACCAGCAATTAAACGAATCATCTTCTTTGCAATCGTCATTGGCTTATGGGAGCTGGGCTCAAGGATGGGCCTGTGGCTGCCGACCATCCTTCCATCGCCGACTGATGTGTTCCAATCACTCGTGACAGGAATCAGTGATAAAACACTTCTTTATGATCTTGCGGCCAGCTTCAGGAGACTGCTTATTGGCCTTGGCATCAGTCTAGTGCTGGGCTCGGCCCTCGGGATTCTGCTTGCCAAATCAAAGACGGCCGATGAAACACTGGGCACCGTCATCCTTGCGCTCCAAAGCGTACCGAGCATCGTCTGGCTGCCGCTTGCGATCATGTGGTTCGGCTTAAATGAAGTGTCTGTCATCTTTGTTGTCATTCTTGGCGGCACTTTTGTCATGACCCTGAATATGAGGGTCGGAATCAAGAATGTTTCACCATTGTTCATTCGTGCGGCACAGACAATGGGCTCCTCAGGGATCGACTTGTTCACAAGAGTCATCTTCCCAGCCTCAATCCCATATGTCGTGACAGGGGCAAGGCTTGCATGGGCATTCGCATGGCGTGCATTGATGGCAGGGGAACTGCTCAGCACGGGTCCGGGACTCGGGTATACGCTGAGATATGCTTCTGATTTCGGGGACATGAGCCTTGTAATCGCCGTCATGATTATTATCGGGGTCATTGGTTCCATTGTGGACCAGCTGATTTTCCAGCGTATTGAAAAATCGGTACTTGAAAGATGGGGACTTGAAAATAACAAATAGGGGGAAATAAAATGAAAAAGAAAGCCTTTATCTTCATGGCGTCATTATTGACAGCTGCTGGGATCCTCTCAGGCTGCGGATCCTCAGAAAACAGCTCGGGCTCTAAAGAAAAAATCGTTATCGGCTACTTCCCGAATATCAACCATGTGCCTGCGATGGTTGCAAAGGACCAGGGCTTCTTCCAGAAGCGCCTTGGAGATGGAACAACGATCGAATATAAGACTTTTGCGGATGGTGGCCAGTTTATGACTGCGCTCAAAACAGGTGATTTGGATGCCGGTCTGGTCGGTCCCGGACCTGCGATGAATAATTATTCTACTGGAGCAGATGTTAAGCTGATTGCCGGAGCTTCTACAGGCGGCACAGTTGTTCTGGCAAGTAAAGACAGCGGCATCAAGACAGCAGCTGATTTTGCGGGGAAAACGTATATTACGCCTGCAGTCGGATGTACACATGATGTTCAATACGAAACTTACCTGGAAGAGTCCGGCATCACATCCGAAAGGATCGGCGGAACAATGAAACACCTGACTGGAAATCCGGCACAATATGCCAATATGCTGAAATCCGGCAAGATTGATGTAGCGGTTGCTCCTGAACCATGGGCTGCAGTAATTGAAGAAGAAACCGATGCTAATGTTGTCATCGGCTGGGATGAAGTTGCTTTCGGGGAAACCCTGCCGGCGTCTGTCATGGTAACATCAGGAAAAGCAATTGAAGATAATCCTGAAGTTATCCAAAAGATTGTCGAAGCCCACAAGGATGCTGTGAAATATATTACAGAGAATCCAGAGCAGGCAAAGGAAATCACAATCAAGGATATTAAAGAGGTTACTGGCCAGGAGCTGGAAAAGTCAGTTGTAGACAAAGCCTGGGAACGCATTGGCTTTACTTATGAAGTGGATGAGGATACAGTCCAGGCATTTGCAGACTCTTCTTATGCATTAAAGTTCCTGAAAGAGAAACCTGATTTCTCGAACTTTATTGATAAGGAATTTATCAACTAAGAAAAGCTGAGGGAGATTATCGAGCGCCAAGGACGCGACTTGGATATCGACGAAGTATGCTTGAAACCCGGAAAAATATTTACCGATAAAAGGAGCATCAGGCTTTCGGGCCTGATGCTTTTTTATCGGAATTTTCTTGCTATTCCTGCAGATTTTACTAAGAGTCCTTTTATGTTAAGATTATTTGTGGATTTTAACAAAATAAGAGAAGAGCAGTTTTATAGAAGCTATAAATTTGCCTTATCATCAGGGAGTAGTGAGAGAAAGATGGAACGGCTACAGCAAGCGGCCGCCAGGCTTCCGCAATGGTTGCCGGGGGTCATTTTGGCTATTGCGATTGCAGCAGCGGCAAAATTTCTGGGCGGCATTTTTCCTTTGGTCGGCGGAATATTATTTGCCATCCTGATAGGGGCTGCCCTTCGCAACACAGCAGGCATAAACCCGGTTTTTGAACAGGGGCTTACACTGACGGTTAAAAGGCTTCTCAAAGCCGCAGTCGTATTGCTCGGGGCCGGGCTGAATATTTTTGATATTTTTGAAATAGGGAGGCAATCCCTGCTCATTATTTTTGTATCTGTTTGCTCAGGCATACTTCTGACACTTTGGTTCGGGCATTTTCTGAAGCTTGGTAAGACCTTATCACTATTGATCGGGGTGGGGGCAAGCATTTGCGGAGCAACGGCCATTTCAGCTGTAAAAGGTCTCCTGGGGGCAAAGGACGATGAAACCGCATACGCCATCTCGACAATCGTTTTTTTCAACCTGATTGCCTTTTTTCTATATCCGATCATCGGTCATGTATTTCATATGAACGAGCAGGCTTTCGGAATATGGGCAGGTACGGCAGTCCATGATACCTCCTCTGCAATTGCAGTCGGATATGTTTATGGAAATGAAGCAGGGGAAGTTGCGACCACGGTCAAGCTGGGAAGGACAATATTCCTTCTGCCGCTGATACTCATCCTCCCTATCCTGATGGGAACGGCAGATAAAAGCAGCCGGGCAGGTTCTTTCAAAAAAGCCTTTCCCTGGTTCATCGTCTGGTTTCTGGCTGTCAGCATGCTCAATTCATTCGGAGCATTTCCAGCTGCAGTCCAAGATCTGCTGAGCAGCATTTCAAAGTTTGTCATTATAATGGTCATGGCGGCTGTCGGCCTGCAGACAGACCTTAAACAGTTTGCCAAACTCGGCGTAATGCCGCTGCTTACAGGACTATTTGCATCGGCTGCGGTATCGCTCATCAGCTTTGGGCTGGTCTATTGGCTGATTCTGTGATTCTAAATATAAGAAATGAAAAAATGGAGCCCTTCACTGAAGGAGCTCCATTTTTCAGTATGCTTATTCTTGCGATCGAAGTTTGATTTCAGCCGTTTTTATTGCCTGCCTTTTTTGGCGGTCACACATACAGCCAGTACAGGCTGCACATCCTTAAAGGATGCCTGTATTTCTTCGTAGCCTGCAGAGGCCAGATCTGCTTCAATGACTTTTGCCAGATTTTTTGTAATAAGGGTGTCAGCATCTTTCTCGCGCGGCTGTACAGTTATGGCAATTTCTCCGCCGGCCTCCGTAATTTCATAAAGCATGCCCAGGGTTTCCCTTGGTTTAGTCCAAAGGGGATAATTGTTTATTGAAACAATTTTATGATAGGTGTCCAGGTCTGATGCAATGCTGTGTATATCTCCTGTAAACAGCCTGACCCTTCCTTCATCTATCCATTCATTATTCCTCTTTTCCGCAGATGCTGCCATGTCTGGTGAGAGATCAACTCCATCGATATAGACACAGCGGAATCGGTTCATAATATATTTTATGCAATAACCGGGACCGTATCCGACTTCAAGGATGCGGTCCTTGTTCTTAATATTAAGCTTCTTGGCCGTCCAGCTGTTGATGGTCCGATTTTCGCTGTACATAATTTTGCCTGCCAGCTTGCCGAGCATTCCCTTAGGGTTTTCAAATTGTCTTGCAAGTATATTGAACATGGGGTTCACCTCTAGAAAGAATATTTATATATAAACCACATCCGGCTGCCTGTTAAACCTTTCTATCGAAAAAAAACAAAAAAACGGGGATAGTAAGAATAATTCTTCAGTAGGAGGCACGAAATGGAACAGCAAAAAACATATGTCGAGAAACACAGGATTGCAGAAAATGTATACGTTTATAGAACGGCAATTGCGAATATCGCTTTTTTAACAGGGCTGGGCCCTAAAGGGAGAGATTGGATTCTTGTCGATGCAGGCGTGCCTTTATCCGGCGGTTTCATCATCAGGTTTGCAGAGAAGATGTTCGGGAGGGAATCCAGGCCTCTTGCCGTCCTGATGACACACGCTCATTTTGATCATATAGGCGGGTTGAGGGCAATACTTTCTAAATGGGATGTTCCCGTCTATGCACACAGAGCTGAGCTTCCGTATCTGACAGGAAAAGAAACCTATCCGCCGGCAGACCCTGCTGTCGGGAGAGGATTAATGGCCCTGATATCGCCTTTATATCCCAGAAGGCCGATCGATATCGGGGAGAGCGCTAAGGAACTCCCTGAGGATGCTTCCCTGCCCGGTCTCCCGGGATGGAGGTGGATACATACCCCGGGCCATACTCCCGGGCATGTATCTTTTTTCCGGGATGACGACGGTGTTCTGCTTGCAGGCGATGCCTTTATTACTGTTAAGCAGGAGTCACTGATGGCTGTAATGAGCCAGGCTAAGGAGATACATGGGCCGCCGGCATATTTTACACCTGATTGGGACACCGCAGGACAATCGATCCGCAAGCTGGCTGCTCTTAATCCGAAAGCGGCATTAACGGGGCACGGTCAGCCATTTTATGGAAAAGAACTCACGGAAGGGCTGGAAAAGCTTACAAAAGGTCATGAAACGTTTGTGGTGCCCAAGCAGGGGAAATATGTTCATTAACACAGAACTGTTAAAAGGATGGATAGCGTGAAATATAGCGAAAAGCATTATAGAAGTGACCTTGCCCGCTATTTCCGCGATATAGAAGGACAGCTGGGGACGGTCGAGACTACGATGAAAGAGCTGGACTGCTGTATACTGACAGAGTTCGAAAAGCTGCAAAAGCTCGTAGCAGATGCCCAGAACCTGGCTTCAACCTATTATCTCCAGACCTTCCTCTCTCCGTTCAGCAAAGAGTATGCCGGCATTTCGCTTGCTGCCCAAAGGCTGTCAGAGAAAAGGCATGGAGCCCTTATTGTCGTGCAGCGGGAAGAATCGCTTGCAGCATTCCTCCATAATGGCGTCCCGGTTACGGCCAATGTCAGCCCGATTTTGATTGAAACGATCTTCTATCCGGGCAACCCGCTTCATGACGGTGCCATGCTGATTGAAAAGGATAAGATCATTTCAGCAGGCAATATCCTTCCTGTGGCGGATACGGAGCTTCAAGGCAAGAAGGTCGGAACGAGGCACCGTGCTGCCATGGGGCTGTCTGCACAGACAGACGCTTTGGTCATTGTTGTTTCTGAGGAAACCGGCCGGATTTCCTTCTCGGTGAAAGGAAAATTATACAGTATAAAAAACTGATTCCAATAGGGGTCAGTTTTTTTCAGCCCAATTTGATGGGTAATTACCATTGTACGTGCAATATTGGCTGATTATTCCATAAATATATAAGGGCTGATATCACGGAATGTACAATTCCAGATATATAGAGGGAATTTGAGGAGGGTATTTATGTTTTATCATATTAAAGAGCTTCAGTATCAGGCAAAGCCGGATCGGCCGGATCCCCTATTTGCTAAAAAGCTTCAGGAAGTATTGGGGGGGCAATTCGGTGAAATTTCTGTAGCACTTCAATATCTCTTTCAAGGCTGGAGTGTGAGAGGAAATGGAAAATATAAAGACTTGCTAATGGATACGGGCACAGAAGAACTAGCCCATATTGAAATGCTCGCAACGATGATTGCCCGTTTGCTTGATGGTGCTCCTGTTGGTGATCTGGAAGATGCAGCCAAGGATCCAATCATGGCGGCCATCCTTGGCGGAATGAATCCTCAGCATGCCATCGTCTCAGGCTTGGGGGCAATGCCGGCAGACAGTGTAGGCAACAGGTGGACAGCAGATTATATCATAGCGAGCGGAAATCTTCTCGCCGATTTCAGGGCCAACCTGAATGCGGAGTCGCAGGGACGTCTTCAGGCTGTAAGGCTGTATGAGACTACAAACGACAGAGGCGTAAAGGATATGCTGTCATTCCTGATTGCCAGGGATACGATGCACCAGAACCAATGGATAGCAGCTATTAAGGAATTAGAAGCTGCTGAAGGCGGAATCGTAGTTCCTGTTTCTTTCCCGAAAGAATTGGAAAAGCGCCAGGTCAGCTATACGCTGTTTAATTTCTCCCAAGGAAATCAGAGCGCTGAAGGCCGCTGGGCGCAGGGTGTCAGCATGGATTGCCAGGGAACCTTTAATTATGTGGAAAACCCTCAGCCGTTTGGCAAGGCGCCGAAGCTGAAGCCGGCACCTCCATATATACACGACACACCGCCGGCTGCGCTTAAAGCGAATCCAGCAAATATTCCACCAAGCATGTGCTGAAGGACACCGGAGAACCTTCGAATGCGATTAAAATAAGGCCCAATGCCTCAATATAAATAATGGTCCTTCTTAGTAAAGCAAGCTGCTTTACAAAGAAGGGCTTACATAACACTGGTATGATAGAAAGACTCTTTGCCGATCCGATTGCTGCTGCCAAATCTCCAAGAGGCCTGGAAGGGCTATTTTTGAATATTTGGCAGCTTTATAAACAAAATATTAGGACTAACTGCCTTATATCTGGTTAAATAGATATTAGGTACACATTAAAAATGTGCATATAAACCAGACAACCTGTCTATACGGACAAAGCATACGAGCATATGATACAGTAACCACTAACCACTAGTACCCATTAACACCTTCCTTTTCAGCGGGGGATCTTCCTCCGCTGCTTTTGCTTGCCCTTGAGCAGTTTCCTGGGCAGAAGGAAATCCAGACAGAAAGCGGGATGATCTTTTTGTGCGGCAGGTTTACTTTAACAGAAGGAATACATGAGCTTCAGTCACAATTCAATTTTTCCTTCGAAGGGGAAATATCACCAAGATACAATATTGCTCCAAGCCAAAATATCCTGGCAGTAGCTGCTGGAAAAGGCGGAAGGAAAGCTGCTGAATTGCGATGGGGGCTTATACCATTCCGGGCGAAAGATCCGAAAATCGGCTATAAAATGATCAATGCCCGTTCAGAAGGGATTGAAAGCAAACCAAGCTTCAGGGATGCATTCAAACAAAGGCGCTGCCTGATTCTGGCTGATGGATTTTACGAATGGAAGAAAACGGCGGATGGGAAGCAGCCTTACCGTTTCATTTTGAAGGAGGGCAAGCCTTTTGCCTTTGCCGGGCTGTGGGAAAGATGGGAAGGGCCGGATGCACCTGTTTTCTCCTGCACGATCATTACAACCGAACCAAACAGCGTAACAGAAGAAGTTCATGACCGGATGCCTGTCATCCTGAAAAGCAGTGATTATGATACATGGCTGAATCCCAGAGAAAAAGACCTTGGGAAACTCAAAGAGCTTCTTGTACCTTATCCTGCGGAGGAAATGGAATCTTATCCGGTATCAACGCTTGTGAATTCACCCAAGAATGAGCTGGCTGAGCTGATATCGCCGCTCAACAGCCAATAAAAGTGCAACTTTAAATAAATTGAGGATTGGTGAAGAGTAACAATGACGAAAGAATACATAAGAATGCTTGAAGAAAAGGTAAAGGAATATGAAGAAGTAATATCGCTGATGTCTGCACCGATCATTCCATCCATTATTCCCAGTACAATCCTTGTTCCGATAACAGGTTTGCTGGTTGCTGAAAGGTTTGAGAAAATCCGGGGGAAGATCATGCAGTATATCCAGAAAAATGAAGTGGAAACGGCTATTATCGATTTTACGGATATTACAATCGACCGGATCGAGCAGATGAGCCTGTCAGAGCTGGGCATTGAAATCGATCAGCTGACAAAGTCGGTGCGCCTCATGGGGGTTGAACCTTACTTTGTCGGACTTTCCCCGGTTCTTATCCGTGAGGTTGTTCTGACTGGCATCAATCTTCAGGCAGAAACTTTTTCTGATTTCCAGGCAGCTCTGAAATATCTGATGAAAAAAAAGGGACTTTCCTTCTCAGCATCTGATAACTGATAGAAAATGGGGGAGTAAGGATGGCTATAGTGGAGCAATTAGCAAAAAGGCAGCTTGAAGCCTATAATCGCCAGAATCTTGAAGAATTCCTTGAAGTGTATAGTGAAGATGTTGAAATCCGCAGCTTTCCTTCACAGGAACTGCTTTATGCAGGAAAAGAGGAAATGCGCAAAGTGTATAAGAGATTGTTTGAAAGCAATCCCCGCCAGAAGGCAGTCCTTTTATCCAGAATAATAAAAGGCAGCATCTGCATCGACCATGAGAGTGTGAAGGGAAGGGCAAGCGGAGAAGAAACAGAAGCAGTTGCCATGTACGAGGCGGAAGCTGGCAGGATCAAAAAGGTATGGTTTGTTTTATGATCACCTTGTAAAGCGGCGTGGAACCACGCCGCTTTTCCTGTGAAAGGCACAATAAAAGCTCCAAGCTGCAAAAATCCTTCTTGCTGGCAGAATATTCTTTTTATATAATAGATTCAATGTATTTCGATTATAGAAATAAAAAATGGGGGAATCAGCTTGGGACAGCATATGGAAGAGATTGAAGGAATATACAGTGAAGTGCATGATGCACAGACGCAGTACGGGCGTCTCCTTTGGACACAATATACTGCCGGATACGATTTCGGCCTAAAAGACCAGTACCAGAAAATAACCAGCCTTCTGAAGAATGAGAAAAGCTATGAATTGGTGAGGGAAGCACTGGAAACAGAGCAGGACCCACTGAACAAAAGAAAACTGCAGCTGGTTGACAATCTATTCAAACCTTACCATTTGTCACAGTCGCTGAATGAACTGGATGAGGAAATCCAGGGGAAAGTCAGTGACCTGTCCAAGTTGTTGAACCAGTTTCGATACACCTTTCAGGGCAAGGAGGTTTCCTCTGTTGAACTTGGCCAGGTAATGAGCCGGGATGAGGATAAGAACAGGAGAAGGGAGGCTTTCTTTGCCAAAAATCAGATCAACCAGCCCATGATTGATGCAGGATTCCTCGATCTTATCAGCCTGAGGAAAACGTATGCCAAAGAATATGGATCAGCCAATTACATAGCGCATCAGCTTGAGATGAATGAATTGGACGAAGACATCTTCAGCAATTGGCTCCCTGAGCTCCATCAGTCCCTGCCTGCCATGGAGAAGGCGAGGGCCGGATTTGCAGAGCAGTTCCTCCATGAAGACAGGATCCTGCCCTGGGATGAGCAGTATATCGATGCAAAGATTGCCCCTCTGCTGAATCAGGAAGTGGATATGTCCGATTATTTCGGGAATATCAATAAATTATTTTCTCTATTCGGGTTTGATATTAGCAGCTATAATATTACGTATGACATTTTTCCGAGAAAAAACAAATCGGAATGGGGCTATAACTTCCCGATTGAAACGGCAAAGGATTCACGGATACTGGCTAATGTGAAAAATAAATTTCATGAGTATGGTGTGCTTCTCCATGAAACAGGCCATGCCGTCCATTCCTTTCTGCTGGATCCGGAGGAATTGATATTGAATACAGGCGTGAGCGGGATCATCAGTGAAGGGATTGCCAACCTATTTCAGGGATTTCTTTACAGCCCGCAGTTTTCCGGGAGCTTTTTCAGCGGGTCTGATGGCGCGGCAGAGCAATTTTCCAGGCTGAAGGAATACCGGAAGACAAACTCGCTGCGAGCCATCAGCCGGATCTTTTTTGATCACAGCTTTTATCTCAATGAAGCCTCTTCACTGGATGACGTGTATCAGCTTTACTGGAAGAACCACAGGGAAGTGCTGCAGGAGGAGCCGTTTGGTGATGAGCCGCCATGGGCTTTCACGATTCATTACACTACCCATCCGATTTATCTTCACAATTATTTCATGGGCGATGTGACTTGTGAAATGCTTAAGGGGGTTTTTGAAAAGAAGCATGGAAATGGCCTGCTCGCAGACCCTGAAGCTTTCGGCAGCTTCCTTCTGAATGAAGTCATCAGGCCCTCAGGCAGTCTGAAGTTCGGGGAACTGTTCAAAAGGATAAGCGGGGAAGAATTTTCTTTGAAATTCATGAGATCATAATAGATTGCGCAATGCTGCGGCGCTGGCAGATCCTGCTCCGCAGCATGCTGTATTTGAAGATGCACCACGAAAAGGAGAAAAAGAAAGATGCTAAAACGCTTTTTTTCATATTATATACCTCATAAAAAACTATTTACGCTCGATTTCAGTTCGGCCGTCATAGTCGCCCTTCTGGAGCTTGCCTTCCCCCTTGCTGTACAATGGTTTATCGATAAGCTCCTGCCAAGCGGCAACTGGTCGATGATAGTTTCAGTCAGTGCAGGTCTGCTGGCTTTATATATAGCGAGCACTTTCCTGCAGTATATCGTCAATTACTGGGGCCATAAGCTGGGCATCAACATTGAAACAGATATGCGCCATCAGCTGTTCACACATGTCCAAAGGCAGTCTTTCCGATTTTTTGACAACACCAAAACAGGGCATATTATGAGCCGGATAACGAATGACCTTTTCGATATCGGCGAGCTTGCCCATCATGGGCCGGAGGATCTGTTCATTGCCATCATGACCTTTGTCGGGGCCTTCTGGATCATGCTGACCATCAATGTGAAGCTTGCTCTCGTAACGATCCTGATCGTGCCATTCCTCGTATGGCTGATCACTTTCTGCAATATCAGGATGAACAAAGCCTGGAAGCAGATGTACAGCGACATAGCTGATGTCAATGCCAGGGTAGAGGACAGTGTCTCCGGAGTCCGCGTTGTCCAGTCATTCACCAACGAAGACTTTGAAATCTCCCGCTTCTCTGTCAATAACCGGAAATTCCGTAAAGCAAAGCTTGCCGCATATAAAATCATGTCCTACAGCTCATCAGGCATTTATATGATGACAAGGATGATGGTGCTTATCGTCCTTGTTCTCGGGGCATGGCTTAGCTACCAAAACCAGCTGTCATATGGCGAGCTCGT
The DNA here is from genome assembly GCF_031844465.1 of Bacillus sp. AG4(2022). Classification (NCBI taxonomy): domain Bacteria; kingdom Bacillati; phylum Bacillota; class Bacilli; order Caryophanales; family Bacillaceae; genus Bacillus; species Bacillus sp. AG4(2022). The sequence goes on along the minus strand of NZ_JAUZVH010000007.1, from coordinate 255,630 downwards.
CGGATTTGTTCTGTATGTGAATGTCCTTTTCAAGCCGATTGATAAAATCAGTGCCCTGATGGAGCTTTATCCGAAAGGGATGGCAGGATTCAAGCGGTTCATGGAACTCCTGGATACAGAACCGGAAATAAAGGATGCTCCCGACGCTATTGAAGTGGCTTCCCTTAAGGGGAATATCGCTTTGGACAATGTTTCGTTCAGCTATGATGACAGCAAACAGGTGCTGAAAGACATCGACCTTACCATTAGGGCAGGGGAAACGGTGGCTTTTGTCGGGCCTTCAGGGGCGGGGAAAACAACCATTTGCTCGCTGATCCCGAGATTTTATGATGTGAATGGAGGAAGCATCACCATTGACGGCATGGATATCCGGGATATGACCCAATCATCCTTGCGGAAGCAGATCGGGATCGTCCAGCAGGATGTATTTCTCTTCACCGGAACTTTAAAGGAGAATATCGCTTATGGCATGCTGGATGCATCTGAGGAGCAGATCCGGTCAGCCGCCAAGCGTGCCCATCTGGAAGGATTTATCCATTCCCTGCCTGACGGGTATGAAACTCAGATCGGCGAACGGGGACTCAAATTATCCGGCGGGCAAAAGCAAAGGATTGCGATAGCAAGGATGTTCCTGAAGAATCCGCCAATCCTGATTTTGGACGAAGCCACATCGGCCCTTGATACTGAAACGGAAATGATCATTCAGAAGGCCCTTTCAGAGCTTGCACAAAATCGGACGACGCTCGTAATCGCACACCGTTTGGCAACCATCCGCAATGCAGACCGGATCGTTGTTGTGACAGAAGACGGGATTGCGGAGCAGGGAGGGCACGATGAACTGCTCGCGAAAGGCGGCATTTTCGCCGGCCTTCATCAGGTTCAGTACCAGCAGTAATCAGATCTTCATAAAAAAGAAGCAGCCAAGCGCATAGCCGGCTGCTTCTTTTTCGTTTTCTATATTATCCGCGCTTTCTTTCCTCCAAACTCTCTTTCGATTTCTGCGGCAGGCTTCGGCGGGCTGAAATAATAGCCCTGGATTTCATGGCAATCCATCCTGGACAGCATATCGGCCTGCTCTTTCGTTTCTACACCCTCAGCAATGATATGGAGCTTTAAAAAGGATGACATGGAAATGATTGCGGACACCATAGCATGCCCGTTTCCATTATCGCCAAGCCTGTCTATGAAAGACTTGTCGATTTTAATCGTATCGATGGGGAGTTTATCAATATAGCTTAAAGAGCTGTAGCCGGTCCCAAAATCATCAAGGCTGATCTTCATTCCATATTCTTTAAGGAAATGGAGCTTTTCAATCGTTTCCTTCTCGTTGAACATGGTAAGGCTCTCAGTGATCTCGATTTCAAGGAGGGAAGGGTCAATGCCTGCCTGCTCAGTACAGCGGGTGATGCTTTTAACCAATCCAGGGTTCGAAAAAGATTTTTGTGAGAGATTGATAGAAACGGGGAGCCCCCCGAGTTCTGTGCTGTTCCATCGCTTCAGCTGAAAGCAGGCTTCTTTCAGCACCCAGAGTTCAAGCGCCGCAATCAGTCCTGACTGCTCGGCAACCGGTATGAAAACACCTGGAGGGAGAATGCCCTTTTCCGGATGCTTCCAGCGTACCAGCGCTTCAAATCCGGTAAGGCATTCTTTTGATATATTATATTTCGGCTGGTAGTAAAGCAACAGCTCATCATTTTCGATAGCTTTTTTCAGCTCGTTCTCGATGATGATCTTTTCCAGGCTGTGCTGGTTCTGTTTTCTTTCATAGATCGCAAAAAAAGCATGATCATTTTTGCTTACCGTCCTTTTGGCATTTTCGGCATTCCGCAGCAATTCGGATGCTTCTTTGCCATGATCCGGAAAAATGGCAGCGCCAATCGAGCACTCAAGGAAGATTTCATGATCATCCACAGTGAAGGGTTCGGCTAAGGCTTTTCCAATTTGCCGTGCTGCTTTGTCGAGGTCCAGATCATTCCTGATCAGGAGAGCGAATTCATCGCCATTCAGCCTGCCGAACAGGGCGCTCCCGCCAAAGGCATACTTCAGCCTTGAAGAGGCCTCTCTTAGAAGCCCGTCGCCCTCTTTTATCCCAAAAACCTCCCTGATACTCTTGATCCGGCCGATTTCAATGCTGAGTATAGAGACAGGACTGCCTTCTGCAATGACCTTATCTGCTTCATAAATGAACTTCCTGGAATTATAGTGGCCTGTCAATTCATCATGATTGACAAGATGCCGGATTTTTTCCTGGTTTTGTATAAATTCCGTAATATCCTTAGCAATTCCATATACCCCCATGACTTCTTTTTGCACAATGATAGGAACTGCAATGATCCTTGCAATGGCGGAAATTCCATCTTTCCGCTGCATAGTGACCTCAAACTCAGAAGGTATTCCCTCCTTAGCTTTCAAAAAATAATCCAGTGTCTTGGGAATATCCTTCTCCTCAATCAATGGAATGAAAGTCATCTGGAGCAGCTCCGCTTCTGTATAGCCGGTCAGCTTTTCCGCCATTTTATTAACTGATATAAAGCGGCCGTCCAGATTGATGGAGAATACTGAATCGGGATTGGAATCAAACAGCGAGCTGAAATGCTGCTCGCTTGTCTCAAGCCTCGTTTGGTTCACGGTATTGCGGTATTCCCCGAACAGGTCCGGTACGATGGCAAGGGTAGTCATTGCCAGGATCTCTACTGCATATGGGAACAGGAACAGCTCATTAAAATAGGCGCTCTGGATGCCAACAGCCGAAATGGCAGTCAGGTATGGGATGCCTGACAGGGCCAGACCTGCTGCCAGACTCCCGATCACCTCCCACCGCCTGCTATTGCTGTTTTCAGGCTCCTTGCTCAGCTGCAGGAGGAAGCGGAGGGATGAAAAGGATATCCCAAGAGTGATCAGGCCGGTCATTAAAACGAGCGGCAGATTCAAATTTAAATTATGGTTAAATAAAATAAAAACGGCCGAATAGTCAGCGAGCAGTATGATGACGGTAATCATAAAGCCGGTGAGCAGATACAGACCCGTCCCCAGCTGCTTCTTAATGCCCATCTTAATGGCCAGGAAGCTGCCTCCGATGCAGCTGAAAAGGAAATATAGAAAATAAATGACAAAATCAATTGCATTGACTTGGGCATTCAAAGCAAGGACAACAAACAGATTCGTCAGGAAAAAGGTAATGCCAATGATAGAAGCATCTCTCAGAAGATGATCTGATGTCTTTCCCTTTGGATCAGATGACCTCCTGACTGAACGAAGTAAAAGAGAACAATTAATGATGGAAAAAATAATTCCGAACAGAGCATAAAAATATTGTAAGTTTTCAAGCGAGACCAAGATGCTCCTCCTCCAGCTAACGTAACTAAAATTAGGTATATTTTATTATATCAGGAAAAATCCTTCCGGGATGATAGACTCAGAAGTTTTAACAAAATCAAACCAGTTTGTTTTTTGCAGCAGTCCAGTTGCCATCGTATGCTGAAGAGGATAGTTACAGGGAAGTAACCATCTTACTTGAAAGTGAGTACTTGTTAAAAAGCAAAAAATATTCCATAATCAAAAAGATAGTGCATGATAGGCTGGCCCATCAATTTTTAGGGGGTTTTTTTTATGAAATTAAGAGTTTCTGCAGTGCAATACCACCTGCATACTATTCGTTCATTCCAGGACTTTGCTGACCAGTGTGAACATTATATAAAAACAGCACAGGAATATGGATCAGAGTTCGTCCTGTTTCCAGAGTTTTTCACAACGCAGCTTCTGTCGATCGGGAGTGAGCAGGGAACAAGACTGACCATAAATGAACTCCCAGGGTTTACAGACCAGTACAGGGAGCTGTTTTCCCGTTTTGCAATTGAAACAGGGATGCATATCATCGGAGGCACCCATGTTGTCAGCCGAAATGGAAAATTGTACAATGTGGCCCACCTGTTCTATCCGGACGGCAGGATAGGGGAGCAGGCAAAGCTCCATATCACGCCGACAGAGGTGCATGAATGGAATATGTCCCAGGGAGACGGCCTAAGTGTATTTGACACAGATAAGGGACGCATTGCAGTCCTTACCTGCTACGATATTGAGTTTCCCGAGATTGTCAGGATGGCAAAAGCGAAAGGTGCGGATGTGATTTTCTGTCCTTCCTGCACAGATGACCGCCACGGCTTCCACCGCGTCCGCTATACCAGCCATGCAAGGGCGATTGAAAACCAGGTATATGTGGTTGTGACCGGCACTGTCGGATCTCTTCCAACAGTTGACTTCATGCGTGCCAACTTCGGGCAGGCCGCAGTCCTGACGCCAAATGATATTCCGTTTCCGCCAAAGGGCATCATGGCCGAAGGAGAGCTTAATAATGATATGCTCGTAACTGCTGACCTTGATCTTAGCCTGCTGTATGAAGTGAGGGAAAGAGGTTCAGTGACGACCTGGCGCGACAGGCGCAATGACCTGTATACAGACTGGGAAAATACCGGGATAGAAGGCTGAGAAGATGGGATACGACAGCCGTTTCTATGTTCGGGATGGTGAAAAGGTGCTGCAGGCGGCAGTCAGGAATTATCTAAGAAAAGATTTTCCAGAGCTGATCAGCATCCAGGCGGAATGCTTTCCGCCGCCTTTTCCAGAAGAACTCTGGTGGAACAGGGAGCAGCTGGAAAACCATATTTCGCTCTTTCCGGAAGGTGCGCTATGCATAGAGGTTGATGGGGAGCTTGCCGGCTCAATGACAGGGCTGCTCGTCCAGTTCGACCCTTCTTCACCTTCCCACACTTGGGAAGAAGTGACAGACGGAGGGTATATCCGCAATCATGACCCGAATGGAAATACTTTATATATTGTGGATATCAGCATCCGGCCAAAATACCGCAAACTGGGCCTGGGAAAGATTCTGATGCAGTCTATGTATCATACGGTCATCGGCCTTGGGCTGGAGCGGCTGCTAGGGGGAGGGCGCATGCCGGGCTATCATAAGCATGCAGCGCTCATGAGCCCTGAAGAATATGTCCGGAAGGTTACAGCTGGAGAACTGAAGGACCCGGTCCTTTCATTTCTGCTGGGATGCGGCAGGGTCCCGCTTGCTGTGGCGGCCGGATACCTGGAGGATGAGGAATCCCTGGATTATGCCTGCCTGATGGAATGGAGAAATCCTTTTAAACAGGAAAATTAATAAACTATTTTTGGAGTGTGCCAGATGGAGTATATCCGCATTACAAGCATTGAGGATCCATTATTTGTAAAGATGCATGATTTAATGAAGGACGTTTTCCCTCCGGAAGAGGTGCTGGAATATGAATTGTGGAAAGAACCGCTTGAGGATCCCGGCATCAGGGTGTTTATTGCCCTAGAGGACGGCGAAGCGGCAGGCGCAACAGAATACCGCTATTATCCTGACTGGAATATCGCCATGACCGATTTTACTATCATCGGCAAGCCGGGCTTGAGCATCGGGCGCTTCCTTGCAGTTAACAGGCAGAAAGACCTTGAAAGGCTTGCCAGGGAAAACGGCAAAGAGCTTTATGGAATGTTTGCAGAGATTTATGACCCTTATCAGGCCGGCAGCCATGAGTTTGGCGGGGTGAAGGCGATGAATCCGTTTGTCCGCCGGGAAGTGCTTTCACATCTGGGCTACAGACGCCTGAATTTTGAATATGTCCACCCATCCTGGAAGAATGACGGTGAAGCAGTCAAAGGTCTTGATCTGTGCTTCATGCCCGCAAATGAAGAAGCGCAGGAAATACCTGCTTCCCTTGCGGCAGATTTCCTTGAAACCTACTACAGCGTCCTTTCCAACAAGCCTGCCGAATGGCTCGCAATGGTTGAAGGATTGAAGAATAAAGAAACAATCGAACTGCTGCCATTGTAAAAGCAGCACTAAAAAATAGAGAAAGCCCGCGGCAGCGGGCTTTTTTTTCAATTGCGGGTGACAGGCACCTATACCACTCCTATACCACTTCCAAGAAGATTTCTGCACTTACCTTAACATCCATTTTCAATCAGATATTAGGTTTCCTCAGCTGTTCTGAGCCATTCGGAGCAATTCATGGGCACGTTCACCTGCAAGTTCGGCGAGCACTTCCCAGATCTCATCACGGAGCAGATCCAGTTCTATGATTTTCTTCGCAAGTTCGGCTGCTTCTCTTTCCATCCATTTCCCCTCCGGTTCAACTTTTGTCCAGACCCTTTTCTCTTTGCAGTTTCTTATATTCTCCCTCAAGTTCTGTCAGCGTCAATGATTTTACATAAGAATCGAGCAAACCGCCTTTAACGAGCAACTGAATGAAATACTTCTTCTTTTTCTCAACTGCCTCGCGAAGAAATGGCACCGGCCCTCATCCTTTCTTTCGTTTTTTATAGTGTAGAAAAAAACATGAGAAATTTCATTTGCTTTGTAAGAAAATCTTCCTGTTTTTTCATAAAAGGGTTAATTAATGTCAGATTTTCTTACATAACTCTGTGAAAATCTGTTTCTGCATATATATAATGGAACAAAGATAAAGCCATCGGGGTGAGTGTATGAAAGAAGAACCTTCGTACAAGAACAGAAAAGTCATTTCCATTGGGGTGGTAAGCGAGCTGACAGGATTGAGTGAAAGGCAGATTAGATATTATGAAGAAAGAAGCCTCATTTTTCCCGAAAGAACTGAAAAGGGGAGCAGGAAATATTCCTTCTCAGATGTTGAACAGCTCATTGATATTGCCAACAAAAGAGAAGAAGGGGTCAGAACAGACGAAATCAGGAGCGATTATCTGAAAAAAAATAATACCAAAGATGAGAAACTCCGCGAGCAGATGCTAAAAGGGCAGATTAATGCCCGCTTTGGGATCCGGAGGAAATAATAGTTATTCACTGAATTTTATAAATTTTTCCGCCTTTGAAAGATATACTGGCCTAAGAGAATACAACATGATTTCATCCAAATGGCGTCCCATCCACACATCCTGCCTATGCTTCAAAGTGTTACAGTGAGAAAGACCATTGGGCTTGTGAAAAATAATGAAAAGAGTTCTCCTCTATGGAGGGCTTTTTTGATCCTGTATCAATTAAAGGGCCAAAAATGCCATGCAAAAAGGACCCCCGCTCAAAACTGGAGCGGGGGTCCCGGGCATTTAGTAGTCTGATAAAATGATATGCTAGTCTCCAACAACCTCGAATTGAGTTACCTTTGGAATGACAGAGGCGAGCTCCTGGTCTGGGTATTTCTTTTCAAGATCATGGATTTCCTTGAATTGGGCGCTTTTTACCCAATTTAAATAGCTTTCCTTCGTATCCCATTCCATATGGACGGTAATGTCCCCTGGTCGTTTGCTGTTCTGGAGCAGAAGGAATTTTTTGAAGCCTTCGGACTGATCTACTTTCCGTGAGCGGTTATGGTAGATTTCTATTACCTCTGCAGCCTTTTCAGCCGGCACGGTAAAGGTAGAATGGACAATATACATAGTAAGCACTCCAACACTTTTTTGTCTATCATAACATGGAGGAGTCCTGCTTACAATGAAGCAGCAAAGCATCTTTCACCTTCTGCACTGCTCAAAAATGATAGAACAGGGAAAAGGCGTTATAATATAAATAATAAATATATCGCAAGTGAGGTATTCCATGTCTTTTATTAATGGCGGGCTTGTCATGCTTTCCGAAATGCTGGGAAAGCTGCCTCCTTCAGAGAAAAAAATAGCATCCTTCATCCTGGAAAATCCAAAGGAAGCGATCGCATTGACAGCCAGTGAACTGGGCAAGCGGAGCTCCACAAGCAGTGCGGCCGTAATCAGGCTCTGCAAATCACTTGGGCTGAAAGGCTACCAGGAATTGAAGCTTAGGATTGCCGGTGATCTGCAAAAAACTGACCACCCCGGATTCCGTGATATTGAACCGAATGAATCACAGCATTCCATCATTGAGAAAATGTCGAGCAACAGCATCCAGACAATCAGGGAAACTGCCGATCTGCTGAGCACAGAAGAGCTTTCCAAAGCTGTCGAAGCCATCCAGAAGGCGGAAACAGTGCATTTCTTTGGGGTAGGCGCCTCCAGCATCATCGCCCAGGACGCCCAGCAGAAATTCCTCCGCATCAATAAGCATGCTACAGCCTTTGCTGATATCCATATGACTGCTACACTGGTCGCGAATGTTAAGCCGGATGATGTGGTTTTCGGGATATCTTTTTCAGGCAAGACATTTGAGGTCGCCAAGATACTTGAGCTTGCCAATAAGCGGGGCGCTGTAACAATCTCTCTTACAAAGTACGGAAGCTCCCTCGTTTCAGATCAAGCGGATATCAGGCTGTTCACATCTTCCACAAAAGAGCCAACATTCAGGAGCGGTGCAACTTCCTCGAGGATCGCACAGCTTCATGTTATTGATATTCTTTTCATGTGCGCCGCTTCCAGACAGTATGATGAAAGCGTTGCCTATCTTGATGAAACGAGGAGTGCCATTGATTTTTTGCGCGAGAATGTTAAGTCGAAGCATTTGAAGTGAAAAGAACCGGACCAGATTCCGGTTCTTTTTTTTTCAAACAAGGGGAGTAAATCAAGCCATTTTTCGGAAAACAGTCTGCTCTTATTTTCTTAAAAAATACGCGGCAGCCAGTAATAGACTGCCAACACGATGATAAATAGGCTGATTAAGTTCAGCCAAAAACCGCTTTTGATCATATCATTAATTTTGATATAATCAGAACCGAAAACAATAGCGTTGGGTGCTGTGGAGATCGGCAGCATAAATGCACAAGAAGAAGCGAGTGCGGCCGCTGCCATTAATCCATATGGCTCGATTCCAATGCCATAAGCCATTCCGACTGTTATTGGGATAACCATATTTGATACTGCAGTATTCGACATAATTTCAGTCAGAAATAAAATGATCGCTGAGAGGGTCAGTACTATGAAAAAATAGGGATAACCGATTAAGGTTTCCAGTTGAGTCCCTATCCAGTTTGTCAGTTTTGATTCTGTAAAGGCGGCTGCCAGGGAAAGCCCGCCTCCAAATAGCAAAAGCAGCCCCCAAGGCAGTTTTGAGGCATCTTCCCATTCAAGCATCCTTTCTTTTTTGTTCTTTGCGGGGATAAAAAACAGCAGGAGTGCTCCAAAGATACCAATCATAGAGTCATTGATAGTCTCGGGAAGCAGACCCCCAAGAACCCACAGCAGGCCGGTAAGGAAAAACACACCGGCAACCATCTTTTCTTCATAAGTAACAGGACCCAGCTCCTGAAGTTCTTTTTTTATGTATTGCTGATTGTCACCAATGCTGACTTTGACTGGAAACTGAACTCTGGTGATATACAAGTAGGTCAAAATAAGAAGAATCACTGTAAGTGGCAGTGCGAATATCAGCCAATCTGAGAATGTTATAGTTCTGCCAAGCATTTCTGCAGAAATGGCTGCGAATGCAGCATTTGGTATTGACCCTACCAGTGTTGCCAGCCCGCCAATCGTGGCTGAATATGCGACTGACAGCATAATGCTTTTGCTGAAAGAATCAAAGCTCTTGTTATCCAGTACAGTGTCTGCTTTTATTTGTTTCGTCAGAGCGAGTGCTATAGGGAACATCATGAGTGCTGTTGCTGTGTTGTTGATCCACATGGATAAAAGTGAAGTAGCCAGCATGACTCCAAGGATAATACGGTTTGAGCTTGTTCCGATAACACTAAGAATTGTTAAGGCGATTCTTTTGTGTAGATTCCACTTTTCGATAGCGATGGCTATTATAAAACCCCCCATATACATAAAGACTATCGGATTGCCGTATGCAGAAGCGGCTTTTCCGCTATCAAGCCCTCCGGATATCGGGAGGAGGATCAGCGGGAGAAGAGAAGTGGCAGGTATCGGAAGAGTCTCAGTAATCCACCATATGGAGATCCAGGCTGTTGAAGCCAGTACTGCTTTTGGTTGAGGATCCATATCCATAATAAACATAATAGCTGCAAAACTTAAAGGTCCAAGAATCAGACCAATAATTTTTGCCTTTGAATAAGTATTTTTCTTTTCGGTTTGCATGTGTGCCTCCTTTAATGTCTGTGTTTTTCGATGGAATATTATGTAATGGATAGAAAATATCTACCCTGCAACACCGACAAGGTAAACCGCTTTCAAGATTTTGGGCTGCGTATTTCTGGATGAATCTTTTGCCGCTTCCCGGCCGCCCTAGTAAAATATAAGAATCAAAGCCATATATGGCGGTTAAGGAAGGTAATGGTATGAAAGGCTCCAGATATGAAAATTATGATGGTGTGAAAAACGAACATGGGTTCATGGATATGCTGCGCTGGTCGAGGGAGAGGCGGAGGAATAAGAAAGATCTTAATGTGCAGATAGCTCAGGCTGAAGAGAAGGAAGCAGAGAAGCTTAAGAAAAACCGGGAGTCCATGTCAGTGACTTGGATAGGGCATTCGACCTTTCTTATACAGATGGGCGGATTGAATATGATCACTGACCCTGTGTGGGCTTTAAGGATGGGGGTGCAAAAGAGACTGACGGAGCCTGGACTGCCAATCACTTCCCTTCCTCCCATTGATTTGGTCCTGATTTCGCATGGCCATTATGATCATCTTGACTTTCCTTCAATCAAAAAGCTTGGGGGAGATCCGGCTTTCTATGTGCCGGCAGGCTTGAAGGGAGTTTTTACAAAGAGGGGCTATAAGAATATCCACGAGGCAGACTGGTGGGACAGTTTTGAAGCGGGCACCCTTAAGCTTAGCTTTGTCCCTGCCCAGCATTGGACAAGGCGGGGCCTGAATGACACCAATACTTCCCATTGGGGAGGCTGGATCATAGAGAATCCTGAAGATGAACAATCAGTTTATTTTGCAGGGGATACGGGCTATTTCAGGGGATTCAAGGAGATAGCGGAAAAGCACAAGCTAGATATTGTCCTGATGCCGATTGGAGCGTATGAACCCGAATGGTTTATGTCTGTTTCCCATATCAATCCCGAGGATGCAATAAAAGCCTTTCTGGAGCTTAAAGGAGAGCGGTTCATTCCCATGCATTATGGTGCATACCGCCTTGCAGATGATACAGGGCCTGAAGCCTTGGAGAGGCTGGAAAAAGAATGGGACAGGCTTGCATTGCCCAAGGAACAGCTAAAGGTCCTGAAGCTCGGCGGGACATTCTGGCCTGGAGGGCAATTGTAAAGTTTATGCTAAGATTGGCTGTCAGAGCTTCTTCCCGGTGCAGAAAATATATAGGATAAAAAAGAGCGGGGAAGTCTATCATTGGATAGACATGCCATTTTTTTATTATAATAAAATAGACATAATTCGAGAGAGGACTGAGCCGCGTTGCAAAACAGAGAAGAAAGTCCAGAAATTAAACTGATTGCATTGGACATGGACGGAACATTATTGAATGAAAAAGGCGAAGTATCGGATGGGAACCGTAAAGCTGTAAAGGAAGCCATTGAAGCAGGCATCAAAGTGGTGTTAAGCACTGGCAGGACAAGGCTTACCTGCAGGGATCACGCAGATTCTCTGAAGCTTGACTCCTATCTTTTGACAATCAACGGAGGGGAGATATGGGGACCGGACGGGAGCCTTGTGGAAAGGAATCCGGTTTCTGCAGAGCTGATCAGCTGGATGTGGGATTTGTCAAAAGAGCATAAAGCCGGCTTCTGGGCAGTTAACAGCGAGAAGGTGTTCCGAGATGAGATGCCGGAAGATCTGCTGTCAAACGAATGGCTGAAGTTCGGTTTTAACATCGAGGACGATGCCGCAAGGGAAACGGTTCTGCAGACATTGGCAGAACGGGGAGAGTTGGAAATAACGAACAGCGCCCTGACCAATATCGAAGTCAATGCACTGGGAGTCAATAAGGCTAATGGCATTAAGAGGGTCTGCGAACTTCTTGGCTTAACGATGGATCAGGTGATGGCTGTCGGGGACAGCCTGAATGATATTTCAATGATCAGGGAATGCGGCTGGGGTGTGGCGATGGGAAATGCCCAGGAGACAGTAAAGGAAGCAGCCGACGCAGTGACCGCTGCCAACACTGAAGATGGAGTAGCAGCAGCTATCAGAAAGTTTGCCCTCAAAAAGCAGCTAAGCTAGTTGAATTGAGAAATAAGGCACTCTTTATGTTCAAAAAATGCCCGGGATATCTGAGGCGGCCACATTATGTGGTATCGTTCAGTTTCCTGGGCATTTTTTTGTTATTCAGCTTTTTTTATATCCGTATAAAGTGAAATTTCCACATTTCCTTTTACAGCCCTTGAAATCATACAGGATCCCTCCGCTTTTTGGGCAAGCCGTTCGGCAAGCTGGAGGTCCCGGTCTGACGCGTCCGATTTCAAAATAATCTGAGGGCGGTGGATAATTTCTTTATAGGTTATGACTCCGTTAGTAACATCGACTATTCCTGTCGATTCTATCGTTAAGTCCTCTTTTTCGAGCCTGCTTCTCTCCATCATGGCAGCCAGTGTAATGATATAGCATGTCGCGGCTGCACCGAGGAGCATTTCATCCGGATTAGTGCCGACGCCAGGCCCGTCCATTTCCGGCGGGATGGATATTTTCGTAGAGAGCCCCTTTGTTTCCAGTGTTCCAGAATCATTGCGCAATCCTGGCCAGTGGGCTTTTAGTTCAAATCGGTGTTCCGCCATTATGCATCCTCCTGACAATAAAAGAGACCAGATCAGCCTCCAATATGGGACATTTCAACTTTTTTCCGGGAAGTGCCGCTGCTTTTCAGCTCATCCCTCGTCTCTGAATACCGGTCATCCCTGGCATTCCAGATACCAGTGATGATGCTTTCAAGTTCATCATCGGTTTTTCCTGCACGGAGCGGCTCTTTGAGGTTATGCCCGGCAGAAGAAAACAGGCATGTATACAGTTTGCCTTCAGCAGAAAGCCTTGCTCTGTTGCATGATGAGCAAAAAGCATCAGTGACGGAAGAAATAATCCCAAATTCAGATTCTGAGCCTTCATATACATATCTTTTTGCAACTTCCCCCGGATAATTCGGCGGGGCAGGCTGGAAGGGCAAGACTTCCGCTATATCGCGGAGGATATCTTTCTTTGTATAAACGGTATCCATATTCCACTGGTTTGTGTTCCCGACATCCATGAATTCAATGAATCTAAGAGCATGGCCTTTTTCTTTGAAAAATTTGGCCATTGGGATAACATGATGATCATTTACGCCTTTCTGGACAACCATGTTAATTTTTACTTTCAAGCCGGCTTCAGCTGCTGCGTCAATTCCTTTCAGCACTTGATCAACTTTGATTCCGCGGCCGTTTATTTTTCCGAACAGCTCATCATCCAGTGAATCGAGGCTGATGGAAACCCTGCGCAATCCTGCAGATTTCAGTTCTTTTGCATAGCGGGGCAGCAGTATTCCATTAGTGGTCATGGCTATATCATCAACCCCGGGGATGCTGGACAATTTCTCAACAAGCTGGGGGAGATCTTTGCGCATTAAAGGCTCACCCCCGGTGAGCCTGAATTTTTGGATTCCAAATGCCTTCGCAAAAACGGACGCAAGCTTCTCTATTTCCTCAAACGAAAGGAGCTGGTCCTTCGGCAGGAAGGCATATCCGGGGCCAAAAATTTCCGCCGGCATGCAGTAGGTGCAGCGCAGATTGCATTTATCGGTAACGGAGATGCGCAGATCCCGCAGATTTCTGTCTAGTTTATCTATGAGCATGGGATGGCCTCCTTTAAATTTAAATTTCTGTTATCCGTTCCGGGCAGGAGTAAACGTTAAAGGAATTTCCCCTGATAAATCCTGCTGCAGTAATGTTCAAATCTTCCGCAAGATCAATCGCAAGGCCGGTCGGGGCAGACTTGGACAATAAGATGCCGACCCCGATTTTGGCGGCCTTCAGAAGCACTTCAGAGGAAATCCTTCCGCTGAACGCAATCGCTTTATCCCGTACAGGTATCTTATTTATTATACAGTATCCCAGAATTTTATCTAAAGCATTATGCCTGCCAATATCTGTACGGCTGATGATCATCCTGTCGCCATGGAATAAAGCTGCATTGTGGACACCGCCGGTCTGCCGGAAATCAACACTGGCTTCCTGCAGCTGCTTCATCGCTGATAGGCATTCTTGGGCTGTTAATGAAGCTGTTGAAGTGGAGGTCTTTGCTGTCTTCACATCACTGAGGAGATAAAACTGCCGGCTTTTGCCGCAGCAGGAGCCGATGAATCTTTTGGAATGGGCCGGTTTTAAGGCTGGGGTGTAACTGCTTACCTCGGCATAAGCGAAGCCCTTGCTGCTGTCTACCTGGAGGCTTGTCAGCTCTCTGCTGCTGCGGATGACTCCTTCAGAAGCAAGGAATCCGACCGCAAGCTCTTCCAGTCCGTCCGGGGAACAAACCATTGTAGCGAATTCCTCGCCATTTATAAAGATGGTGAGAGGGAATTCCTCTGCTATCAGGTCTGCACCCTCTTTAAGCTTTCCATCCTGAAATTGGACTATTTTTCTTTCTTTGCTTATATTCATTCTTTTCACCCGTTCTCTTGAATTACCACAAATATTAGCACATATATGAGAGAAAGCAAGAATTTAAGCCGTGGTATATTGCTGCTGTTTATCCAGCGCCGAATACAGGGCATCGCCTTGCCATTCTCTAAAAAACATCTAAATATTATGACTATTCTGTTTGGAGTGAAGCTTTTAAGGGAATATAGCAATGCTTGTTATGAAAGGGTTTTCTAATTAGAGGAGGGAGATGGAGTGATGGAAAAAACCAAAAACAGGTGGCTGATCGCGGCCTCGGCAGTGGGAATCCATATATCGATCGGGTCTGTATATGCCTGGAGTGTCTTCACCAAGCCGATTGTCAGCGAGTTTGGCTGGGATTTGACAGAGGTCAGCTTTACTTTCAGCCTGGCAATTTTATTCCTGGGCCTATCAGCTGCATTCCTGGGCCACTTTGTAGAAAGATATGGTCCGCGCAAAGCGGGGATATTGGCTGCCGTTTTTTTCGGCGCAGGAATAACCGGATCAGGGCTTGCGATCCAAATGGAATCTTTAATGCTATTATACATCTTTTATGGAGTACTTGGAGGCATTGGTCTGGGTGTGGGCTATATTGCTCCTGTTTCAACTCTCGTAAAGTGGTTCCCTGACCGCCGCGGACTTGCGACGGGGCTTGCTATCATGGGATTCGGTTTTGCTGCCCTTATCAGCAGCCCGATCATGCAGAGCCTCATCAATTCCGTGGGGATTGCAAGCACCTTCTATATCCTTGGGATCTCCTACTTTATTATTATGATCGCTGCCTCTCTCTATTTGGCTCCTCCAAAAGAAGGCTGGGTGCCGGAAGGGTTTGAAGGAAAAGGGGATGGCAAGGGTGGGGGAAGGGAAGATTTATCACAGCTCACAGCCAATGAGGCAGTGAAAACGAAAAGATTCTACTTTCTCTGGATCATGCTTTTCATCAATGTCACCTGCGGCATAGCCATTATTTCTGCTGCTTCTCCTCTCGCACAGGAAAGCATCGGACTTACAGCAGCAGCGGCAGCAGCCCTTGTCGGTGTTCTGGGCGCTTTTAATGGATTAGGAAGGATCGGGTGGGCTTCAATCTCCGATTATATCGGCAGGCCCAATACCTATACGCTCTTTTTCCTGATCCAGATCATTGCTTTTCCGCTTGTCACCATGGTTGATAATCCGCTGCTGTTTCAGATCATCCTTGCCATCATCTACACATGCTATGGCGGAGGCTTTGCCTCCATCCCGGCATACATCGGGGATTTGTTTGGGACAAAACAGCTGGGCGCCATCCACGGATATATTTTAACAGCGTGGGCTGCGGCCGGCCTGGCCGGACCGATGTTCGCTTCTTGGGTAAGGGAAACGACAGGGAGCTATTCTCAAAGCCTCTATGTTTTCACAGGACTCTTTGCCGTTGCACTTACTGTTTCATTATTGATCCGCCTTGATATTAAAAGGCTCAGAGAGAAGAAAGCAGATAAAAAGTCAGTAGCCGTCTAGTTATAAAAAGGGCGTTTTACGGAAGACAGGCTGGCCGCCATAACAGTTGATCGCTGTGTATGGCGGCTATTTGACGTTAGCTGAAACAAAAACAGCATGCTTTTCAAAAGGGGAAATAATCTTGTGGCCGGCATAACCTTTGGCAAAGAACCGATTGTGAACCAGCAAAAAAGCCGATGTTTTCTATTCATCGGCTTAATAAATGCTGTTAGTGGGGGGCCTTTGGCAGCGCCGCCCAATTTGCCTGTGAGATTCCTGGATACGAAGATACCATTTCTGGACAGTCAGCCTGCCAATCACCCTACAGCAGAATTGCCGGCAAAAAAGACTAACCGCCTGGTTCAGACTCTCTCCCCGTTGATATAAGTTTCCTCAACGGAGGAACGCAAGTCAAATGGATCCCCGCTCCAGATGACAAAGTCGGCGTCCTTGCCAGGTTCGAGCGATCCGACACGATCCTCGACTCCGAGATGCCTTGCCGCATTAATCGTAATCGCTTCTAGTGCCTGCTCTTCACTCAGGCCGTTTTTGACAGCCAGAATGGCGCTGGTCATCAGGTGCTCGATTCCTACGACAGGGTGGTCAGTGGTAAGGGAAAATGCTATTCCCTCTTCTGCAAGGGCAGGAAGTGTATGCCAGCCTTTATCCGCAAGCTCAACTTTGGATCGGGAGGACATGGTCGGGCCAACGGAAACCCGGACATCATGTTTGGCAATGAATGGGGCAATCAGGTGGCCTTCTGTGCAATGCTCGATGGTCAGGTCAAAGCCGAATTCCCTTTTAAGCCTTAAGATGGTAATAATGTCATCGGCCCGGTGCGCATGGACGCGAAGCGGGATTTCTTTATTAAGCACCTTAGCAATGTTCTCAAGTTCTAGTTTCCTGTCTGCTTTTCCGGCTTTGCGGTTTTCGATGTAGCTTTGTGCCTCAATGAATTTTTCGCGCAGAATCGCGGCCACTCCCATCCTGGTAGTCGGCATGATGCCTTTTCCGCCATGGAATCTTTTCGGGTTTTCTCCGGTTGCCGCTTTCAGGCCGGAAGGGTTTCTGATAACCATATCATCAATGATTTGCCCGGCAGTTTTCAGGACGATCATCTCTCCGCCAATGACATTGGCGCTGCCCGGCATTACCTGAACCGTAGTGATCCCAAAGCGCCTTGCATCCTCAAAGCCTTTCTCCATCGGGTTGATCCCATCGATGGCTCTTACCTGGGCAGTGGCAGCAGCACTTGTTTCATTGAAATCCTGCCCCTCTTTACCCACACCTTCTTCATGCACCCCCAGATGAGTATGTACGTCAATCAAACCTGGAGTGACAATTTTGCCTGCTGCATCAATGACTGTATATTCTTCCCCGATTTCAAGATCTTCTCCTAATCTTTGAATTTTCCCGTCCTGAATAAGAAGATTGGCATTTTCATATTTTTTCCCTGTTCCATCAAAAATTTTTGCGTTTGTAATCGCTAACATGATTTTTTCGCTCCTTTTTTAATAAAAAATGTTGATTTCTGAAAATTCTTTTTCTATAATTACCCTTAATTCCTTTTTTCGATAATAAAATATTTTTTAAATATTGTAAATGGTACATATATTGAATTTGCATTTCCGTTTTTCTTACTTATATTAAAATCTCATACCGAAAGGAGGTAATTTATGAAATACGAAATTGATGAGCTGGACAGGGGTATTATCAAGCTGCTCTCCAAAGACGGAAGAATGTCATTTACAGAGATCGCCGGCAAAATGAATGTGACCGAAAAAACAGTCAGGCTGCGCTATAAGAATCTGATTGACAATCACATCCTTGAAGTGGTCGGGGTAGTGAACCCAATCGCCCTTGGATTAAAGGCAGGCGCGATCATTCAGCTGAAAGTTAGGCCGCAGAGCATACATAAAGTGATTGACGAACTGAAAACCTTCCGGGAAATCAGGTATGTTACCTTGACATCCGGACAATATTCGCTTCTAGTCCAGATTGCGGTGCCGAGCCAGGATGAGATAACAGATCTGCTGCTCAGGCTGAATGGCCTGGAGGATATCACAGAAGTGAACAGCATTGTCCAGCTTGAAGTGTTTAAAAATACCTTTGAATTCATTTGAAAGCCAAATAGATTAGGAGAGATATTATGCTGGAGATTTTAAAAAGTTTGACGTCACTATCCGGTCCATGCGGGTACGAGCACTCTGTGTCCTATTTTTTAAAAGAATACCTTGAAGATAAAACGGATTCCGTCACCATTGATCCGATCGGCAATGTGATTGCCAGGAAAAAAGGGGACAAACCGGGTCCAACAATTGTTTTGACAGCCCATATCGATGAAGTGGGATTCATCGTCAAAAAAATTGAACAAAACGGCCTTCTCCGCTTCGAGAAGCTTGGCGGCAATGATGACCGCATCATGCTTGCCCAGCCTGTCCGGGTGATGGGAAGCAAAGGGGAAGTGAGCGGTGTGATCGGCACGATTTCTGCTCACTATGCAAAATTTGACGACCCTGGGAAGGTAAGGAAGCATACGCAGATGTACATTGACATTGGCGCTTCTTCACCTGAGGAAGCAGCAGAAATAGGAGTCGGGATCGGCACACCGGTAACCTGGGGAACAGAATTCCAGGTGTTTGGGCCGGAAAAAAAGCAGCGGGTGCGCTCCAAGGCACTGGATGACAGGGCAGGCTGCGCTGTATTGCTTGAATCTCTGGAAGAGGTCAAGGATGGTTCCTTTGCCGGTGAGCTTATTTTCCTTTTTGCTGTCCAGGAGGAAGTCGGGCTCAGGGGGGCAAAAACTGCTTCTGAGCATCTGCAGGCTGACGCGGCTATAGCAGTTGATACTACCGCAGTCAGTGATACGCCGGAAGAAACAATGGATGGAAGCCTCGGACTTGGAAGAGGCACTGGCATCAAGGTCATGGATTTCAGCCTGATTGTACATAAGACGGTGAAAGACCTGTTAGTAAGACTGGCTGAAGAAAACAAGATTCCGTACCAGCTTGAAGTATTTCCGGGCATAGGAACAGATGGAGGAGCGGTCAATTATGCCAATAAGGGAATCCCGACTGGCGTCCTTTCCATTCCCTCCCGCTATGCACACTCACCTGTTGAGGTTGCAGATATCGGCGACCTGATTGCAACTAAAGATCTTGTCACAGCATTTATCAGGAATCTGACTGAAGATCAGACCTTCCCTTTTTAAGAGGGAAGGCTGACTTGCCTAAAACGCAGTTTAAAAAGACTGAAAAATTAAAATAATGAATGATTATTCATTTAGGAGGATATTTAATGAAGATATTTATCTCGGCAGACATGGAAGGCATCTCAGGAGTAGCGACAAACCAGCAGCTAAAAACAAACTCAGAATACCAGCGGTTCAGGAAGCTTATGACAGCCGATGTGAACGCAGCAATTGAAGGAGCTTTCAATGGAGGGGCAGAGGAAGTGGTCGTGGCAGACGGCCATGGCAATATGTCTAATATCATTATTGAAGAAATGGATCCGCGTGCCCGCCTTGTTTCAGGGAACAACCGGGTCATGTGCCAGCTGGAAGGCCTGGATGGGACGTTCAGCGGAATCATGTTCGTCGGCCACCATGGCAGGGAAGGCGGTTCTGATCTGACAGTCATTTCTCATACACTTGCAGGCATTTGTGTGAACGAAATGAAAATCAACGGAAAAATTGTCGGTGAAACAGAAATGAACACAATGGTGGCAGGAGCATTCGGCGTCCCGGCAATCTTTGTTTCCGGTGATGACGCTTATGTAAAAGAAGTGCAGGAAACACTTCCACATGTAGAAGGGGCCGTGACGAAGAGGGCTGTTGACAGGTTCGCGGCCGAACTGATCCATCCTGAGAAAGCAAGAGAAGAAATCAGGGCCAAGGCTGAGGCAGCCGTTAAAAAGGCAAAGGACCAGCAGGCCGTCGAGACGGAAGGGCCGGTAACATTTGAAATCGAAATGAAGGGGCCGCAGCAGGCAAAAATGACAACAACCCTCCCGACAGTTGAATTGATAGGGCCAAAGAGAATCAAGTTTACTTGCGATGATATGGTCACTGCCTATAAGCATATGTGGGGCTGCGTCATCATAGCAATGACTGCTACCAATGGAGTCCTGGGCCAGGTAAATGCGTAAAAAGAAAAAGGAGCTCTACTGCTCCTTCAATGCTGTGGAGGTGAGCAAATGTACATAGTCAAACGATTCCTCATCATGCTCTTAACGATTTGGGTAATCGCTACACTGACATTCGTCATAATGAAATTCATACCCGGGGATCCATTTGCTTCAGACGGCGATGTGCTGCCTGAGGAAGTTCTCCAGAATATCAGGGCCAAATACAATTTGGATGAACCGCTGCCTGTACAATATGCTCTGTTTATGAAAAATCTTGCGATAGGTGACCTTGGACCGTCCATCCAGTCGGAAACGAGGAGCGTCAATTCAATCATCGCAGAAGGAGCGCCGGCTTCAGCACTCCTGGGTATTCAGTCCATCACAATCGCTTTGATATTCGGGCTGTCGCTTGGGATCATAGCGGCACTAAATCATAACAGGTTCATTGATTATGCGAGCATGATGGTTGCCATCATCGGCATCTCTGTCCCAAGCTTCATCCTGGCGCCGCTCCTGATTAAATATTTTGCGGTGGATTGGAGGCTGCTGCCTGTTGCTTCATGGGGAACATGGCAGCATACAATCCTCCCGTCACTCGCACTGGCTGCGACCCCGCTTGCAGTCATCGCAAGATTCATGCGTTCGAGCATGCTTGAGGTCATGAACCAGAACTATATAAAGACCGCCAATGCAAAGGGGCTTTCCACGTTCCAGCTTGTACTTAAGCACGGTATCCGGAATGCCATCATGCCGGTCGTTTCCTTTATCGGCCCACTATTTGTTGCGCTGATCACCGGTACCTTTGTTATTGAAAAAATCTTTGCCATACCTGGAATCGGCCGCTATTTCGTTGACAGTATCTTCAACAGGGATTATCCCGTTATCCTGGGGACAACGATTTTCTTCAGCGCCATTCTTGTCATCACCCTGTTTTTAATTGATATTTCCTACAGGCTGATCGACCCACGAATAAAACTATCGAGCGGAGGGGAATAAACATGCAGCCGAAACAATCAGAAGAGCTCCTGTTCAGGCCTGTATCGCCCGATAAAAAGAGCCATGATGAAATCCAGAGGCCGTCCTTGAGCGTCTGGAAGGAAACGGCACTGAATATTGTAAGAAATAAATTGGCATTGCTTGGCTTCAGCCTCCTTTTGGTTATCATCCTCCTTGCGGCTTTCGGACCATCATTTGTCCCGTACAGCCCTTCTGACCAGGATCTGACTAAAGGCAATCTTGCCCCATCTTCAGAGCATTGGTTCGGGACAGATGATCTGGGGAGGGATATGTGGACGCGTACCTGGTACGGAGCAAGGGTGTCCTTGACTATCGGTTTTGCCGCAGCCATCATCGACCTGATCCTCGGTGTAGCGGTAGGCGGGATCAGCGGCTATATGGCCGGGAGAGGGAAGTTCGGAGACCGGGTGGACAGCCTGCTTATGAGGCTTGTTGAGATTCTTTACGGCATCCCTTATCTGCTCGTCGTCATCCTGCTTATGGTCATCATGGAACCTGGCGTCACAACCATTATCATTGCCCTGTCTGTCACAGGCTGGGTCGGGATGGCCAGGATCATCAGGGGTCAGATCCTTCAGCTGAAGTCACAGGAATATGTCATGGCAGCAGAAAAATTGGGGACCTCCCACGGGAAAATCATCATGCGCCATCTGCTGCCAAATACGATGGGCATCATAATCGTCAATCTGACATTTACAATCCCGCAGGCCATCTTTGCCGAATCTTTTCTCAGCTTCCTTGGATTGGGTGTTCAAGCCCCATTTGCAAGCTGGGGGACGATGGCCAATGATGCATTGGGTGTCATCCTGAGCGGACAATGGTGGAGGCTGTTTTTCCCGGGGCTGATGATTTCCCTGACAATGTTTGCATTCAATGCATTCGGTGACGGACTTCAGGACGCGCTGGATCCAAGAGTACGGAAATAGGAGGCATGACAGATGAGCCATTTACTGGAAGTGAAAAACCTCGAAGTTAATTTCAAGACATACGGAGGAGAGGTAAAGGCAGTCCGGGACGTTTCCTTTCATATCGATAAAGGCGAGGTACTGGCAATCGTAGGAGAAAGCGGAAGCGGAAAAAGCGTGACTGTCCAGACGATCATGGGGCTGATACCCACTCCTCCCGGAAAAGTAAAGAACGGGCAAGTACTTTTTCAGGATAAGGATTTGCTGAAAATCTCCAAAAGGGAAATGCAAAAAATCAAAGGCTCGAAGATCAGCATGGTCTTCCAGGATCCAATGACTTCCTTAAATCCGACAATGAAAATAGGCAAGCAGATAGAAGAAGGCCTTCTCATCCATCAAAAGCTGGGAAAAACAGAAGCAAAAGAAAAGGCAATCGAGATGATCAAACTCGTCGGCATCCCAAATCCTGAAGAGCGGTACAGCCAGTATCCGCACGAATTCAGCGGGGGGATGAGGCAGCGTGCCATGATAGCCATTGCCCTTGCCTGCAATCCGGAGCTTCTGATCGCAGATGAGCCTACCACTGCACTTGATGTAACGATCCAGGCCCAGGTGCTGGATCTGATGAAGGATCTGCAGAAAAAAACAAATACTTCTATTATATTAATCACGCATGATTTGGGAGTGGTCGCTGAAACGGCCCAGCGTGTGATTGTCATGTATGCAGGGATGATGATCGAGAGCGGGACTGTCGCTGAAATTTTCGAGAATCCTAAGCATCCCTACACCTGGGGACTTCTTGAGTCGATTCCGGACACAGACTCTCCTGATAAGAAAAGGCTCGTGCCGATTGAAGGCTCTCCGCCGGATTTATTTTCGCCTCCAAAGGGATGTCCTTTTGCACCAAGATGCAAATATGCAATGGAAATCTGCCTGCAGCAAATGCCGCCAGCATTTGGAGAGGAAAATGGGCATCAGGCCAAATGCTGGCTGAATGACCCAAGGGCCCCTAAGGCCGAAGACTTCGTTGCAGCAGGGAGGGAATGAAAATGGCTGAAACACTTTTAGAAATAGAAGCTATGAAAAAATATTTCAAAATTAAAAAAGACCAGACGGTAAAGTCAGTCGATGATATCACGATTTCCATAAAAAAAGGCGAAACCTTCGGCCTTGTCGGTGAAAGCGGAAGCGGAAAATCAACGCTAGGCAAAACCATCGTCGGACTTCAGAAGCCAACAGAGGGGAAAATCATTTATAACGGCAGGGACGTAGAGTCGCTTGATAAAAAGGCGATGCAGGCGGTCAACAGGGAAATGCAGATCATTTTCCAGGATCCCCATGCTTCCCTTAATCCGCGTATGAGAGTCGGCGATATTATCGCCGAAGGCATGGATGCCCACAAACTGGCCAAGGGAAAAGAGCGTCAGGAAAGGATTTATGACCTTCTTGAAAGGGTTGGCCTGCGCCCGGAACATGCCAAACGTTATCCCCATGAGTTCAGCGGCGGGCAGCGCCAGCGCATCGGCATTGCCAGGGCGCTTGCTGTCGACCCGAAATTCATTGTTGCCGATGAGCCGATCTCGGCGCTTGATGTCAGTATCCAGGCACAGGTTATCAATCTTCTGGAGGACCTGAAAAAGGAGCAGGGGCTGACATATTTATTCATCGCCCATGACCTGGGGATGGTCAAGCATATCAGCGACCGGATCGGTGTCATGTATCTTGGGAAGATGATGGAGCTGGCCGAGAGCCGCGAGCTTTTTGCCGAACCGCTCCATCCATACACACAGGCTCTTCTTTCGGCAATCCCGGTGGCAAACCCTGCCGCTGCAAAGAGGGAGCGCATCACACTTCAGGGTGATCCTCCAAGTCCGGTTAATCCGCCGAGCGGCTGCCGTTTCCGGACGCGCTGTCCGCACGCAATGGACATCTGTGCCCAGAAAGTGCCGGAATGGAAGGAAGTAAAGCCTGGCCACTGGACAGCCTGCCACTTGTACAACATTTGATCTTCACCTCTTTGCAGGATTGAGAGAGGATAAGATAAATAAATTAGATGAGAGGGGAATGGAATATGAAGAAATGGCTATCAGGCATTGCCGCAGCCCTTTTTGTCTCTTCAGCTTTAGCGGGCTGCAGCGGCGGTGAAGGAGCTTCCGGCAGCGGAAGCGGGGAAGATGTTAAACAGGAGATTGTGCTGAATGCAATGAGCGAGCCGCCAGATTTGGATCCGGCTCTTGCAACAGATACAACATCAGGCTGGATTCTGGATCATATTTTTGAAGGCCTTTATACAAAGGACAAGGATGGCAAGCCGGTACTTGGCACAGCGAAGGACGCCCAAGTATCTGATGATGGAAAAACATACACTTTCACCCTGCGTGATGATGCGAAATGGTCAGACGGGACACCAGTCACAGCCGGTGATTTCGAATACGCATGGAAACGCGTTCTGAATCCTGACACAGGCAGTTCCTTTGCATTTTATCTTTATTATCTTAAAGGTGCAGAGGACTATAACAAAGGAAATGGAAGCGCAGAAGAAGTCGGCGTCACAGCTAAGGATGACAAAACACTTGTTGTAGAGCTGAATGCGCCGCTGGGATATTTCGATGAGCTCCTGACAATGTGGACTTTCTATCCGGTTAAGCAAGAGCTTGCTGAAGGAAACAAAAATTGGGCTGCCGATGCTGAAGGATATGTGAGCAACGGACCGTTCAAATTTACTTCATGGAAGCATGACAGCGAAGCCGTCGCAGAAAAGAACGAGAACTATTGGGATAACAAGACGGTAAGTCTTGAGAAGGTTACCTGGAAAATGGTCAATGATGCAACCACATACTATCAGATGTATAAAACTGGTGAACTTGATCTGATCCAGACACTTCCGACAGATGCACTTGCCCAGGAAAAAGAAAACGAGGAA
Organism: Bacillus sp. AG4(2022); assembly: GCF_031844465.1. NCBI lineage: Bacteria > Bacillati > Bacillota > Bacilli > Caryophanales > Bacillaceae > Bacillus > Bacillus sp. AG4(2022). Next base: position 230,741 of record NZ_JAUZVH010000007.1, on the reverse strand, counting down.
TATCAGGAAGTCCCTTATTTCGGAACATATATGTATATGTTCAATGTAGAAAAAGAGCCATTCACCAATGCTAAAGTCCGCCGTGCGTTTGCCATGGCCATAAACCGTGAAGCTATCTCGGAGAATATCACAAAAGCAGGCGAGACTCCAGCCTTTGCTTTCGTGCCGCCTGGTGTTGAAACACCTGACGGAGATTTCCGTGAAGCCGGCGGAGAATATTTCGACGAAAATGCAGATGAAGCGAAAAAGCTTCTTGAAGAAGGAATGAAAGAAGAAGGCTGGACAACCCTTCCTGAAGTCACTCTTCTTTACAACACAGCCGAAAACCATAAGAAAATCGGTGAAGCCGTTCAGGAAATGGTCAAAAAGAATCTCGGCGTTAACATCAAGCTGGCCAACCAGGAATGGAAGACATACCTTGATACAACAAAGCAGCATAATTTCCAAATGGCCCGCATGGGCTGGATCGGTGTCCTTCTTGATCCTGTTGTCATCCTCGACTATTACCTGGGAGACAGCCCTAACAACCGTACACAATGGGTCAACGAAGAATACGATTCACTGATTGCCCAGGCAAAAGTGGAGCAGGATGAAGCCAAGCGCTATCAGCTACTGCATGATGCTGAAAAAATCCTGATGGAAGAAATGCCATTCATGCCGGTATATCATTACACAAATACGTACCTGACATCACCTAAATTTGAAGGAGTCGTATATCCCTTCAACCGTTATCCGGCTCTCAAGTGGACAAAGAAAGTTTCAGAATAAAGAGGGAAGGCGAAAGCTGCCAGCTTCTGCAAGTTCCTGCTATAATGATAGAAAAACAGTCTGGGGGACATCTTATGAAATGGAAGATAACAGGTTTTCTGCTGATAGCCTGCATTTGGATCAGTATTCGGGTGACGGGAATCCTGCCCCTGCTTGACTGGATCAATCTATCATTCATCGCAGGTATAGCGGGGCTTTCTGCAGCCGTCATCATCATCATCTTTAAAACTGGATTTCTATCACTGTTCTTCAGCGGATTCCGCGCAATCGGGACAAGCCTATTTCCCCGTTCCAACGCCATGGAACGAACTGACAGCATGGTAAGCAGTGACTATAAATGGCAGGAATTTAAGGCTGGCGCTTCAACAGTACTGCTTTATGCCTTTTTGGTTGCTGGATTGAGTTCGATGGCCGTATCGCTTGTGGGATTGTTCTTTTATTAGGAAAAGATTAGAAGGAGGCTCCTGGCCGGGGCCTTCTTTTCTTATTTTTTCAAAGAGATATATGTATAATAAAGGATGGAAAAAGGAAGGAAGAGTATTATGGCCATAACTTTAACGATGCTGCTGATGGGCATGCTGCTGGGATTTATCGGGGCCGGCGGGGCCGGCTTTATCATCGCTATCCTGACGCTGGTGTTTGATGTGCCGATCCATATCGCTTTAGGAACATCACTAACGGCAATGATTTTCACAAGTTTGTCAGGAGCCTACAGCCATTACAGAGAAGGGAATATGGCGGTCAAAGCAGGGCTTGTGACAGGGATCGCAGGTGCTTTTGGTGCATACGGGGGCTCACAGCTCGCTGCAGGAATACCTGTGGAATCACTCCATTGGCTGACGGCAGGCATGCTGTTCCTGTCCTCCATATTGCTCATGGTCAGATTGTACATAACCAAGAATCTCACTGACCAGGAAGCAGGAAGGGACAAGCTGTCTGTTCAGCTGGCTGTAAAAGCGGTCATCCTGGGGCTTATAACTGGCGTATTATCGGGGACCTTCGGGATCGGTTCAACACCCTTCATCCAGCTTGGCCTGCTGATCATGCTCGGCCTTACAATCAGGCAGTCGATAGGTACAACGATGCTTGTTATACTGCCTATTGCGGCAGGAGGAGGACTCGGGTATCAGTCCGAAGGCTATCTCGACTATCTGTTGCTTCTGCAAGTGCTTCTCGGCACCATGACAGGCGCTTATATCGGTGCAAAATTCACAGGCTATGCCCCAAAAAACGTACTGAAGGCATCAATGATATTGACGCCAGCCGCTGCCGGGCTGCTGCTGCTCTTTCCGCAGTAGCGGCCAGGTGTGTTTTTTATGGCTTTTTTCTGGAATGGTGCTGTAATAAAATGGAATGGAAAGGAGGAGGAGATGTTGAGAAAAGAGCGTGTGGAGTCAACTGAATTGAAGATTTTGAAGTCCCTTGGTGCCCGGGTTCAACTTGATGTCCCGGACGCAAAGCAGCTCGATATACTGCTGAAGGGCTGGAAGGGGGAAGAGGAGTTTGACCGGTGGGTTAATACCATTGATGAGGAGTGGCATATTTTAAATGATCTCTTGCTGAACCATCAAGGAACAATTTTTCAAGTCGACTCTTTAATTTTCTCCGGAACAACGCTTTACCTGTTTGAAATTAAAAACTACCAGGGTGACTACTATATTCAAGGCGATGCCTGGTACACTTTTTCCGGCAATGAAATCAAGAATCCGATTCTTCAGCTGAAGCGCACAGAAAATCTTATGAGGCAGCTTTTGAAGGAACATGCTTTTGACATAAGAATTGAAGCAAATTTAATTTATGTTAATCCGGAATTCTGCCTCTTTCAAGCCCCCAGAAATCTCCCCATCATCCTGCCCGGCCAAATGCCGCGTTTTCGGGAAAAAATGCTGAATCAAACCTCCCCTATAAAACATTCACACTCTAATTTAGCCAAGAAGCTTGTATCCCTTCATATGAAGGAAGACCCTTTTCCGAGAAACTATGAATACCCCTATGAACAATTAGAAAAAGGTTTGGTTTGCCCGCAATGCAAGGAGTTTTATCATACTGTTAAACATTCATTAGTGGTCTGTGAACTTTGCGGGGGAAGGGAAACTCTTGAAGATGCAGTGGTAGGGGCTGTGGAGGAAATTAGGATGCTTTTTCCTCGGAGGACGATCACCACTCCTTTGCTTATTGATTGGTGCAGGATTATTAAAGATAGAAGAACGATTCAGCGGGTGCTCAAGAAACATTATGATTTCAAAGGGAGAGGGAAGTATGCGAGATATACGAATCGCGGCAATACTCAGAGTCCCGGCGGGCAGCCAACCCCTTTGAAAGTCTAGCAGATCAGGCTGGAATTTGGCCTGATTTGTATCTGAAGGGGAGTGCGGGATACATGAGTGAGGATGAATAGGAGGAGTCATGTATCCGAGGGGGAGTGCGGGATACATGAGTGAGATTAAAAAGGAGCAGTCATGTATCCCGGGAGGAGTGCGGGATACATGATTGGATCAAAAAAGGAGCAGTCATGTATCCCGGGAGGAGTGCAGGATACATGATTGGATCAAAAAAGGAGCAGTCATGTATCCCGGGAGGAGTGCGGGATACATGATTGGGATGGAAAAGGAGCAGTCATGTGTCCCGGGAGGAGTGCGGGATACATGAGTGAGAAGAAAAAGGAGCAGTCATGTATTCCGGGGGGAGTGCGGGGTGCATGAGTGGGATGAAAAAGGAGCAGTCATGTATCCCGGGAGGAGTGCGGGATACATGATTGGGATGGAAAAGGAGCAGTCATGTATCCCGGGAGGAGTGCGGGATACATGATTGGATCAAAAAAGGAGCAGTCATGTATCCCGGGAGGAGTGCGGGATACATGATTGTGTCGAAAAAGGAGCAGTCATGTATCCCGTGAGGAGTGCGTGATACATGAGTGGATCAAAAAAAGGGCTGTCATGTATCCCAGGGGGAGTGCGTGATACATGAGTGGGTCGAAAAGTGCGTGATACATGAGTGGGTCGAAAAAGGAGCAGTCATGTATCCCGTGAGGAGTGTGGAATACATGATTGGATCAAAAAAGGAGCAGTCATGTATTCCGGGAGGAGTGCGGGATACATGAGTGGGATGGAAAAGGAGCAGTCATGTATCCCGGGGGAGTGTGGGATACATGAGTGGATCAAAAAAGGAGTAGTCATGTATCCCGGGAGGAGTGCGGGATACATGATTGGGATGGAAAAGGAGCAGTCATGTATTCCGGGAGGAGTGCGGGATACATGATTGGATCAAAAAAGGAGCAGTCATGTATCCCGGGAGGAGTGCGGGATATATGAGTGAGTCGAAAAAGGAGCAGTCATGTATCCCGGGGGGAGTGCGGGATACATGAGTGTGTCGAAAAAGGAGCAGTCATGTATCCCGGGAGGAGTGCGGGATACATGAGTGAGATGAAAAAGGAGCAGTCATGTATCCTGGGGGGAGTGCGGGATACATGAGTGAGATGAAAAAGGAGCAGTCATGTATCCGAGGAAGAGTGCGGGATACATAACTGAGTGCAAAACGACGGAGTTATGTATCCAAAGTTTGAGAGAATAACAAAGTATACCCCCCTGCCCAAAACCTAAATGCCCTTTCCCAGCCCCAAACTAAAACATTTTTTCACCCGCCCCCTCCGTCCATCTAAAAAAAGAATACAACCCAACCAGGCTCATATATATAATAGTAAAAACAAGCTCAAACTCCACTAGTGTTAAAATTATATTTCATAAAAGTAAATATGTTATTGAACTAATATTTCAAACCCTCTATAATGAAATTAGAACTAGTACATCAGTGACAGGAGGGCCATAGGAATGAAAGAGAACTTAACCTCGTTAACAACAGAAACCCGGAATGAGCGGACGATGAAGATTGATACAGCTTCGCCTTTGGAGATCATCACGATGATGAATGAGGAAGACAAGAAGGTGGCATTAGCGGTTGAGCAGGTTCTCCCGGATGTCGAGGTAGCAGTCGGGTTTGTATTCGAATCCCTGAAAAAGGGCGGCAGGCTCATCTATATCGGGGCTGGTACAAGCGGAAGGCTCGGTGTTTTGGATGCAGTCGAATGCCCGCCTACTTTCAGTACGGATCCTGAAACTGTCCAGGGAATCATGGCCGGGGGCAAGGATGCTTTTGTCAAGGCTGTTGAGGGGGCAGAGGATAAGCCGGAATGGGGCGAACGCGATTTAAAGGAGATTGGCCTGACACAAGATGATACTGTGATCGGGATAGCAGCGAGCGGGCGCACCCCTTATGTGGCAGGAGCGCTTAAGTATGCGAGGGGCATCGGAGCCAGGACGGTAGCACTTTCCTGCAACACCGGCGCCGTCATCAGCAAAGAAGCTGACCACAGCATCGAAGTGATTGTCGGCCCTGAGGCGCTGACAGGCTCTACAAGGCTGAAGGCGGCAACTGCCCATAAAATGATTTTGAACATGATTTCAACTGCCAGCATGATCCTGTTCGGCAAGGTTTATGAAAACCTCATGGTGGATGTTCATGTCAGCAATCATAAGCTCAAGGAGCGTGCGATCGGGATCATCAGCAAGATAACCGGCGCTGATTATAACATTTCCAGAAAAGCTCTTGAAGACAGCGGGCTTCAGGCTAAATCTGCGATCGTCATGATCAAAACAGGTAAAAGCAAAGTTGAAGCTGAGAAGCTGCTCGATCAAGCCGGTGGATATGTGCGTAGGGCAGTGGAGAAAGCAGGCAACTAAAACTATCAGGGGAAGGCGCCATGTGCGGGCCTGCCCTCTGCATATCCTTTTTTGGGGGTGGTCATCAAAAAACAGCTGACAGGGGTTTTTCATAATATAGGCTTGCACTGATACTTTATCCTATTATTCTCTTAAGCTATTTTTTATGCCTTGGATGAAAACGATTCCAATAGTTTGAAAATTTGTACTGACATCAATGTTAGAAATGGGGGAAATTCAAATGGCTGGCGAAAATACAATTCTTGCAGAGAAAATACTCGAAAAGCTGGGCGGGGCTTCCAATATCGGATCCTATACGCATTGCATGACCCGTCTTAGAGTAACGCCGCTTGATGAGTCATTGGTAGACAAAGCAGAACTGAAAAAAATAGATGGCGTCCTGGGACTTGTAGAAGAAGAAACACTGCAGATTATTCTGGGGCCAGGCAAGGTCAATAAGGTTACAAAAGAGTTTGGCAAACTGCTTGAAGCATCGGGCGAACTTAATCTTAATGATCGGGCAGCAAGCAAAAAGTCAGAAATCAATAAGAAAAACGCAACTCCTTTCAAACTGTTCCTTCGCAAGATAGCGAGCATCTTTATTCCGCTCATTCCGGCACTTGTTGCTTCCGGTCTGATCACTGGTATTTCGAAAGCTGTCATTCAGGCAGGCTGGCTTGACGGGGAATCACAGCTTGCCATGATCCTGACTGTAATTGGCGGGGGGCTTTTCGCATATCTCGGCATCCTGGTCGGTATTAATGCTGCAAAAGAATTTGGGGGATCACCTGCACTGGGCGGACTTGCAGGGATATTGATTATCAATCCTTCAGTCGCCGGCATTACGCTTTTTGGTGAAGCACTCGTTCCTGGCCGCGGCGGCTTGATAGGAGTACTCCTTGCTGCCATCTTTATTGCGCTGGTTGAGCAGCGGGTCAGAAAATTTGTACCGCAGTCACTGGATATTATCATTACGCCAACCGTTTCGCTGCTGATTACAGGGATCGTCACTTATGTAGTATTCATGCCTGTTGGCGGCTTTATCTCCGAAGGAATCACAAAAGGTTTGCTTTCTGTTCTTGATATTGGCGGCGTGGTTGCCGGATTCGTCCTGGGCGCTACCTTCCTGCCGCTTGTAGTAACCGGGCTTCACCAGGGTCTGACGCCTGTCCACCTGGAACTGATTAATTCAATCGGCGATGATCCATTATTGCCAATCCTTGCGATGGGCGGCGCCGGCCAGGTTGGTGCAGCATTTGCCATCTATTTCAAAACCAAGAAGAAGCGTCTCAAAAGGGCAATTGGCGGTGCTCTGCCTTCCGGTATGCTTGGTATCGGCGAACCGCTGATCTTTGGTGTAACGCTTCCTCTTGGAAGGCCATTCATTACGGCCTGCCTTGGCGCAGGTGTTGGGGGCGCATTCCAGGCCCATTTCGATATTGCCACTGTTGCAATCGGAGTATCCGGCCTGCCGCTTGCCTTCATTGTTAACGCAGGCGAAATCCTTCTGTACCTTGTAGGACTAGTAATTGCTTATGCAGCAGGATTTGCCTTCACGTATCTGTTCGGCTTTAAAGATGAAATGGCTGGTGAGTTTGATTGATCGGCATTTCCTTCTATCTGAACGATCCTTCTGCTGAAGAGCGGATCAGGGATGCAGGAAGCAAGGGGGTGAAGCGGGGCTTCACCTCGCTTCATATCCCTGAAGAAAAAGGTGAGCTGGCCGCAGCGGCCAAGAGGCTGCTTTCTGCTGCAAAGGAAAGCGGCATTGATGTCTATGCGGATGTTTCCATGAAAACACCAGCCCATCTGGGAGTGGCAGACCTTTTTGCATTAAAAGATCTTGGGGTAGCCGGCCTTAGGCTGGATGACTTTTTCGACCATCATCTGATAGTCTCCCTTGCAGAGGAATTCAAAATAGCTGTCAACTCCAGCATTCTTTTTGAAGAAGATCTTAAAAACCTTCTCGGTCTGGGGCTTAAACCTGATAGGCTGATCGGATGGCATAATTTTTATCCGAGACGGGAAACCGGGCTGGGTGAATCTTTTTTTCATGATCAGAACAAGCTGTTTAAAAGCCTGGGTATTCCTCTTGCTGCGTATATACCGTCCCGGGGAGAAAAACGGGGACCGCTTTATGAAGGCCTGCCGACGCTTGAAAAGCACCGTCATGCTGAACCCTTTGCTGCTTATGCGGAGTTGAAGGCTGCGGGAATTGATGATATTTATATCGGCGATCCGGATATTGGGGCAGGGCTGCTGGAGGATCTCCTGGCTTACGAAGAGGACTCAGTTATGCCGCTGAGGGCTGAGAATTGTACACTGCCTGAGGGAATATATGCAACACGTCCTGATCAGGCGAGGGATGCTGTCAGGTTCATGAATACCCGGACAACAGTCCCTGTGCCCCCATTAAATTGCGGGAAGCGTGATGCAGGAACGATTACTGTTGATAATGAGCATTACGGCCGTTACAAAGGTGAAGTGCAAATAACACTGTCCGACCTTCCGGCAGATGAAAGAGTCAATATAGCAGGCAGAATAATAGAAGAAGACAGGCCGCTTCTTTCATTTATAAAGCCCGGACAAAAAATCCGCATTATCCATATTTAAAGCAGAAGCACACTCATAACGGAGTGTGCTTTTTTACTGCTTTCTTTAATTGAGCAAGCCTCTTACGCATTTCAATCAGGCATTTCCTTTGAAAAAAACCTCCCGGTAGAATATGATATCTTTAATCCTTCCTTATATCGTTAATGTAACTTTTTTTGTTACAGTTTAATAATCGGGAAGATATTTGATTTTTAACCAATACTAAACTTTGTAAAAAATGAAGGAGGAGCTGTCCATGATTATTATCCATGCCCATATTACGGTGGATCCGGCAAAGCGTGATGTTTTCCTTGAGAAAACGAAAGAGGTAGTCAAAGGGTCACAGGCTGAGGAAGGAAATATCAGCTATGATTTATTTGAGAGTGCCGGGAATGAAAATTCATTTGTGATGCTTGAGAAATGGAAGGACAAGGAAGCGGTAAGGCTGCACGGGGAAACTGCCCACTTCCAGAACTATATGCAGGAAATGAAAGAAGTATTGGCAGCACCCCTGAAGGCAGAACGCTTTGAAGCGGAAGAACTTTAAAAAACACCAAAGGAGGACATCAGGTTTATGAAAGAACAATACAAGCAATTTTTTGAGTCATTTACTTTTAAAAGTGGGATTGAAGTTAAAAACAGACTGGTCATGGCACCAATGACAAATTTCTCTTCCAATGAAGATGATACTGTTTCTGATGCTGAGGCTGCATATTATGCCCGCCGGTCAAAGGGACCTGGCATGGTGATTACGGCTTGTACATATGTGACCGAGAATGGAAAAGGCTTCCCTGGGGAGTTTGCCGGCCATAAAGATGAATATGTCCCAAGCTTGAAGCGCCTAGCGGAAGACATCCAGGCAGGCGGCGCAAAAGCGATCCTGCAGATTTTCCACGGAGGAAGGGAATGCCCTCCTGAGCTCGTCCCGAATGGAGATATTGTAAGCGCCAGTGCAGTTGCAGGCTCAGGTGAAGGAAAAAAGGAACCGCGCGCGCTCAGCGGCGAGGAAGTTGAAAGCATTATTAAAGATTTCGGCGAAGCCGCAAGACGTGCAATTGAAGCAGGGTATGACGGGGTGGAAATCCATGGAGCCAACGGCTATCTGCTGCAGCAATTCTTCTCCCCTCATTCAAACCGCAGGGATGATCAATGGGGAGGCAGCCTGGAAAAGAGGCTTACTTTCCCGCTCGCTGTAGTTGATGAAGTCAAGAAGACTGTTGCGGCACACGCTAAAAAGCCGTTTGCTGTAGGCTACAGATTTTCTCCTGAAGAACCGGAAACACCGGGTATCACGATGGCGGATACGCTGGTCCTGATCGATGAGCTGGCAAAAAAAGATCTCGACTATCTCCACGTTTCACTCCAGGACTTCTGGTCAGCGCCGCGCCGCGGAGTCGAGGACACTAGGTCAAGAATCGAGATCATCCAGGAAAGAGTCGGCAGCCTTGTCCCTGTTATCGGCGTTGGTTCTCTTTATACGCCGGAAGAAGTAGAAAAAGCGTTTGGAACAGGCGTCCCTCTTATCGCGCTGGGCCGTGAGCTGATCATTGATCCTGAGTGGGTGCAAAAAGTCGAAGAGGGCAGGGAAGACGAAATCAAAACCAAAATCGATAAGGATGCCCAGCAGGAACTGACTGTTCCAGATCCGCTCTGGCAGGCCATCATTAATACCCCTGGCTGGTTCCCTGGCGTATAACACTTAAAAGGAGTTCGGATAAATGAAAGTGAAAATCAACCGCAATGCGGCTAAAGTGCTGAAAAAGATGCTGGAAACAGCAGAAGAAGGCCAGTATATCCGCGTTTTTGTGACAGAGCATCACGGAAACCACGCCCATTATGACATCAAGCTCGATACACCTGCAGAGCATGATGAAATTGTATCAACCGACAAGGATATCGACATTCTGCTCGATGCACGGGAAGATTTCCTCGATGGTGTATGGATCCAATACTTCTTTGTTCCAAAAGAGGAATTTGTCATCTACAATCCCTTAAAAGAAAAGCATCATCATTAAAAAGAAGGCATGATTGCTGCAGCTGCAGCATCATGCTTTTTTTGGTTTTCATTCCAATTTTTGGTGTAGCGCTAACTTTAATGCTTTTCCTGAGCAGAGAAGTACAGATTCTTGTATAATGGAAATGGTTTTTACGAAATCCGAAATATTTTGAATGGAAGCTGATGAAATGTCCTTTATAGCAATTTTAATTCCGATTTTTCTTATCTTTGGCCTTGGCTATGCCGGCCAGAAAATCTTCAGGCTGGAAACGAAATCACTGTCCATCGTGGCTATTTACTTAATGACTCCCTTTCTTGCCTTCAGGACTTTCTACGAAACGGAGTTCAATCTTGATTATGCAGTCATGGCCATTTACACTATAGGGCTGGCCCTGGCAATTATTGCGATCGTGTATGCTGCGGCTTATTTTGCAGGATACAGCAGAAAGCGCACTTGCGCTATCATTTTATCCTCTGCATTCATGAATAACGGCAATTATGGAACTCCGCTAGTTCTTTTTGCATTTGGCCAGGAAGGAATAAAATACGCGATTGTGCTGATGGTCATCCAGCAGCTGCTGATGTGCACCCTGGGGGTATACTATGCAGCTAAAGGGTCTATCGAAAATGCCAGTTTCAAAACAGCCCTGAAAGAGGTTGTGAGGGTGCCGATTGTTTATGGCGCCTTGCTGGGAGCGGCATTGCAGTTTATGAACATACCTGTCAGCGGGACGCTGATGGAAGCAGTCCGGATGGTAGGAGATGCAGCCATACCAACGGTCATGATCATCCTTGGCATCACGCTCGCCAATATATCAGTAAAAAACCTGGAAATAGGCCCGCTCTCTGTCTCCCTTACCTTGAGAATGGTTGTATCTCCTTTGATCGCGCTGGCTTTTACATTTTTCCTGCCTGCGGATACTCTTCTGAAGCAGATTATGATTGTCATGGCGGCCATGCCTTCTGCTGCTAATACGACCATGTATGCCGTTCAATATGGTACAGATCCGGAGCTTGTTTCAAGCGCGACGCTTGCCAGCACTTGCCTGAGCCTCATCACCCTGCCGATCATCCTGTACAGTGTGACTTTTATGCAGTAGAAGATTAGCAGAATCTGTTTACCTCTGTCGAAAATGTGAGATAATAGATCTATCAGAGTATTCCTTTTTTTCAGCCTGTTATGGCAAAGGAGTTCTCAGGAGTTCATATTTTACTGACAGGGGAATGAGGGCTGGCATGAAAATCTGGTTTAACCGCTGGTTCACGACGGTGAGCCATTATATCACAATGATTAAGAACAATCCTGACAATAGAAGCTTTACCATATATGGGACCCATCCGGATAAGGATGCACTCTATTTGCAGGTATGCGATTTCAAAGGGACTGAGCCTGATATATCCGGTGAGGAATATATTTTGTTCTGCCTGGATTTCTGTGCCCGGAACGAGATTGATATTTTTATTCCCCGCAAGGAAAATGTCCTGATTTCACGGAATCTTCCCCGTTTTGAAGCAATAGGCGTCAAGGTGCTTGTCTGCCCGGACCCAATGCTTATGTCCTTCATGGACAATAAGGCGGCCATCTACCGGTCAATTGAGGAAAAGAATTCAGCCGGCAAGCAGCTGGTAAGCATCCCTGACTACGAAGTCGTCAATACAGCGGCAGGCTTCAAGGAAGCCTATCATAAGCTTAGGGCAGCGGGCCATAAAGTCTGCTTCAAGCCTGTTATTGGAGAAGGGGCATATGGATTCAGAGTGGTAAAGGATCGTGAAGATTCAATAGCGGAGCTGTTCGGGCAAGGGGTTGGACACCGGATTTCCTTTGCGAATGCCTGCGGGATTTTATCGCAGCAGGAAAGTTTTCCAGACCTGATGGTGCTCGAATATCTGGATGGCCCTGAGTACAGTATCGACTGCCTGGCCGACGGCGGCAAGCTGTACACCAGCATTCCAAGGAAAAAAGGGCATGGCAGGGTGAGGGAGCTGGAGGAAAACCTGCTGCTCAGCGGGATAGCCGAAAACCTTCATCGGGAATACCCGGTTCCTTATGTATTCAATGTCCAGGTCAAATATGGACAAGGTGTACCGAAGCTGCTGGAAATCAACCCGAGAATGAGCGGTGGGCTTCATATCAGCTGCCTGTCCGGCATTAACTTCCCTTATCTTGCCATTAAACTCCTCTTAAATGAAAAGATTGATCCTGCTCCCCCGAATTTCGGGATAAGGGCAAGCTATCTTGAAAAAGAGGTTATCCTAAGCTGAAAAAGGAGCTGAGATTCTCCTTTTTTATTTTTTTTTCTAATCTGAGAAGAATTGCTTTACATACCATACCAGGGTATACTACAATACAGATAAGGGGAGGGAATTTAATGGAAAAGGAATTAAATGAATTGCCGTTAGTCCCTGAGGGTGAAAGCTGCGATCATGTGAGCGGGCGGAAGAGCCATCACTCAGAAGTGACAAAGAAAAACCTTGTCACCAGGCTCAACCGGATTGAAGGCCAGATCCGGGGAATCAAAGGCCTGATTGAAAAGGATACGTATTGTGATGATGTTATTACCCAGATTTCAGCCACTCAGTCTGCTTTGAACAGCGTTGCCAAAATTCTGCTCGAGGGACACCTGAAGAGCTGTGTTGTCGAGAGGATCCAGGAGAACGATCTTGAGGTGGTTGATGAGCTGCTGGTAACTGTACAAAGACTAATGAAGAAATAAAGGAGAGATTCAGAATGGAAACAATCACATTAGAAGTAAAAGGCATGAGCTGCGGCCATTGCGTAAAAGCTGTAGAAGGAAGCGTAGGGAAGCTTGAAGGCGTATCTGCTGTAAAGGTTGATCTAGAGAATGGCAAAGTCAATGTCGAATATGATTCATCCAAAGTAAATCTAGGCGAAATTAAAGAAACAATCGATGATCAGGGCTATGATGTTGTCTAACAGCAAATAGCCTGCGGGACCGTGCTGAGGCACGTTCTCTTTTTCATCAAAATATACCCCGTATAGGTATAAGGAGATGTGAGCGATGAGCGAGCAAGCAAAAGAAACTCAGTTTGAAATAAGCGGGATGACCTGTTCAGCCTGTGCCGTAAGAATAGAAAAAGGACTCAAAAAGGTTGAAGGTGTGGAAAATGCTTCAGTCAATCTGGCTCTTGAAAAAGCGGCTGTTCAATTTGACCCTGAAAAAGTGAAGCAGGAAGATATTTTTCAAAAGGTAGAAAATCTGGGCTACAAGGTTGTGATTGAAAAGGCAGAGCTCGCCATTACAGGCATGACCTGTGCAGCCTGCTCCGCACGCATTGAAAAAGGGCTAAAGAAAATGGACGGAATCAGTGATGCAAACGTCAACCTGGCGCTGGAAAGGGCAGATGTGGTCTATAATCCTTCTGCAGTATCGCCGGCTGACCTTATTAAAAGAGTTGAAAAACTTGGCTATGGTGCTGCCCTGAGAACTGAGGAGGTGGCAGGTGAAGAGCAGGACCACCGTGAAAGAGAAATAGAGAGACAGAAAGGAAAATTCACTTTTGCTCTTATTCTTTCTCTGCCATTATTATGGGCAATGGCCGGACATTTCAGCTTTACCAGCTTCCTGTATGTGCCGGAGATGTTCATGAATCCCTGGGTGCAGCTGGCCCTTGCTGCTCCAGTCCAGTTTTTCATCGGCCGCCAGTTTTATACAGGCGCCTACAAAGCTCTTAGAAACGGCAGCGCCAATATGGATGTACTGGTTGCCCTCGGCACCTCTGCTGCCTTTTTCTACAGCTTATATTTATCAATAAAATCGATAGGTTCAGGGGGCCACTCAGTAAATCTTTATTTTGAGACCAGTGCAGTCCTGATAACGCTGATTATTCTGGGGAAACTGTTTGAAGCCAAAGCAAAAGGACGGTCTTCTGAGGCCATTAAAAAGCTGATGAATCTGCAGGCTAAAACGGCGCGCGTCATCAGGAATGGCGAGGAAATTGAAATTCCCCTGGAAAGCGTCATGCCCGGTGATATCCTTGCCGTGAAGCCAGGAGAGAAAATTCCTGCTGACGGAATGATCCTTGAGGGAAGAACCGCCGTGGATGAAAGCATGATAACAGGAGAAAGCGTACCTGCCGATAAGGAGCCCGGCGATTCAGTCATTGGGGCAACCATCAACAAAAATGGTTTCATAAAAGTGCAGGCAGCAAAAGTGGGTAAAGATACAGCCCTCGCACAAATCATCAAGGTTGTTGAGGATGCACAAGGTTCAAAGGCACCAATCCAGCGCCTTGCTGACAAGATTTCCGGGATATTTGTACCGATTGTTGTGGGGATCGCTGCCGTTGTATTCCTCATCTGGTACCTGTGGGCAGATCCAGGCAATTTTGCAGAAGCTCTTGAAAAATTGATTGCTGTTCTTGTGATAGCATGTCCCTGTGCATTGGGTTTGGCGACACCGACCTCCATCATGGCCGGCTCAGGGCGGGCTGCAGAATACGGTATCCTTTTTAAGGGCGGGGAGCATCTTGAACGGACACACCGCATTACGACGGTTGTTCTTGATAAGACTGGTACAATCACCAACGGGAAGCCGGTATTGACAGATGTGCTGACGGAAATGGATGAGACGGAGTTCCTGGCTATGGCAGGTGCGGCAGAAAAACAGTCTGAGCATCCTCTTGCCGAAGCTATAACAGCCGGAATCAAAGCACGCAATATTATAATGAAAGAAGCGGAAGAATTTGAAGCAATTCCCGGATATGGCATTAAAGCTGTTGTGGCTGGAAAGAAGCTCCTGATAGGAACCAGAAGGCTGCTCGGTGCGGATTCTATTGATTTCAGCCCTGCTGAAGCTGATCTTGAAACGCTTGAAAGCCAGGGTAAAACTGCCATGCTTGCAGCCATTGACGGTCATTTTGCAGGCATCATCGCGGTTGCAGACACAATCAAAGATACATCTGCCGAGGCAATCGCACGCCTTAAGGAGATGGGTCTTGAAGTAATCATGATGACAGGTGACAACAAGGCTACAGCCGAGGCAATCGGCAGGGAAGCTGGTGTTGATGCGGTAATATCTGAAGTCCTCCCGGAAGGAAAGGCAGAAGAAGTGAAAAGGCTGCAGAAGCAAGGGAAAATTGTGGCCATGGTGGGAGACGGAATCAATGATGCGCCGGCACTGGCTGTTGCCGACATCGGAATGGCAATCGGAACAGGCACTGATGTAGCGATGGAGGCGGCAGATATTACCCTGATCCGCGGCGACTTAAGAAGCATTTCCGATGCCATTTACATGAGCAGGAAAACAATCTCGAACATCCGGCAAAACCTCTTCTGGGCTTTTGGATATAATACGCTCGGCATCCCCTTTGCAGCACTTGGTCTGCTTGCGCCATGGCTGGCAGGGGCAGCAATGGCATTCAGTTCAGTCTCGGTTGTCCTTAATGCGCTGAGGCTGCAGCGGGTCAAATTATAAGGAGGGCTTCTGATGAAAAAGTGGGCCATATCAGCCGCAGTATACCTGCTGTTGGTGATTTGCGGCTATTATTTGTATGATACATTAATCGCTGAACCCCCTGCGGAACCAGAGCACGGTCATCAAAGCGATTAGGAAGGAATGGCATAAAGCTATTTGTTTTTAAAGCAGAGAAACAGAACAAGAGGAAAAAGCTCCATGCATCTGGGGCTTTTTCCTTTTTTATTTAGGAGGAAATCTTCTGAAGCCTTCCAGCAACAATAAATTTAATTTTTGGAATATAATAATAATAGACTTACAAAGGGGGAAGAAAATTGGCGGAAAATATTGAACTGAAGAATAGCGTGGCGGAAGCATTAGAAAAAATAGCGGGCATTTCAGCTGTCCAAAAGGGACTATCCTTTTTAAAAAATGATAATGACCGGACATCGGCTGATCAAAAGGAGCTGACGAGCATCCCTGCACCTACCTTTGAAGAGGGGGAACGGGGGGAGTATTATAGACGAAGGCTGGAAGAGCTGGGTATTGAAGATATTTCGAAAGATGATGCAGGCAATATATTCGGCCTGAGAAAGGGAACGGGGAATGGACCAAGGATTGCGGTTTGTGCCCATCTTGATACTGTTTTTCCAGCAGGCACTGACACAGTCCCAAAAGTAAAAGACGGAAAAATTTATGCTCCCGGCATCGCTGATGACGGAAGGGGGCTGGCTGCCGTACTGACTATAATCCGTGCGTTCAACGAAACGGGAATCGAAACGGAAGGGGATATTCTGTTTGGAGCGACGGTTGGAGAAGAAGGACTTGGGGATTTAAATGGCGTTAAGGCGCTGTTTGGACAAGATCATGGGATAGACGGTTTCATTTCCATAGAACCAGGCAGCCCTGAGCGAATTACATATCTGGCTGCAGGCAGTAAAAGATATGAGATTACCTATAAGGGCTCAGGCGGCCACAGCTTTGGGGATTTCGGGACGCCGAGCGCCATTCATGCTGCAGGAAAAGCCATTGCCGGCATAGCAGATCTTAAGGTGCCGGAAGATCCAAAAACAACTTTTAATGTAGGGATAGTATCCGGAGGGACCTCGGTCAATACGATTGCAGCGGAAGCCAGATTGATCATCGATCTTCGTTCGGTTTCCGCAGATGAGCTGGCAAGGGTTGAATCTGAAGCGCTCTCCATCATCAAGGAAGCTGCCGGCGGTGCTGATTCCGGAATTACAGTTGAAATCAAGCAGGTAGGCGACCGCCCGGCAGGCAGCCAGGATATGGAATCAGCCATTGTCCAAACGGCTGCAGAGGCTTCAAGGCAGCTAGGATTCATACCTTCGTTTGAGAAAGCCAGCAGCACCGACTCCAATGTGCCGATTGCTCTTGGAATTCCGGCTGTAACACTTGGCGGAGGCGGAAGCTTTGGGGGCATACATACACTTGAAGAGTACTTTGATCCGCAGGATGCCTATTATGGGCCACAGGCCATTTTCCTATGTATTCTGGGATTGACGGGAATCAAAGGCATTTCCAGTCCGGTCCTGGACAGCCGGCGCAAAAATAATGCAGAAGGGGGCCAATAATGGAAACATTGACGATTGAAAATTTCATGAACATCAGAAACGTGAAGAATCCTGCTTATGGACCGCAGGGGAAAATGCTGAATTTCATCTCAGATGCTTCCGGGATTCCGCAAATATGGGAAATACACGCTGAAGGCGGCAACCCTAATCAGGTACTGGAAACCGCTGAAAGGATTATGTTTGTTTCCTTTATCCAAGGAACCGGTAAAAGGATTTTTGGCATGGATGAGGGTGTGAATGAAAAGCAGCAGCTTTTCCTTTTAACCGAAACTGGGGAGGTCATCCGGCTGACCGACTCGCCAGAACATATACACAAGTATGGAGGGGTATCTCCTGATGGAAAGTGGATTTCCTGGGCCAGCAACCGCCGTCATAACACCTATTTTGATATATATATTCAAAGTCTTGAAAGTTTTGAAGTTAAAATGGTGTTCCAGGGAGATGGTCATTTTTCTCCGCTTCAATGGCATCCGGAAGGAAACTCCCTGCTGATAGAGCAGGTGAACACAAATCTTGATAATGACCTTGGACTGCTGGATCTTTCAGGGGGAACAGTGCAGTGGCTCACAAAGCATGAGGGGGAAGCGGCTTTTGCCAGCCCTGCGTTCAGCTCAGATGGAAAAATGATTTATATGCTGTCCAACAGGGATCGGGAATTCATGAATCTTGCCAGACTTAATCTTGAAACACTGGAAACAAAGTGGCTGGTCGAGAAGGAGTGGGACTTGGAAGAGCTGAAGCTCAGCACTGATAAAAAGAAGATCGCTTTTTCCATCAATGAAGGAGGGGTCTCAAAAGGCGCATTATTGGATTTTGAATCGAATGAAGTGACAGAGTGGGAATCCCCTGCAGGCGTCATTACTGACTTTTCTTTCTCTCCTGATAACAGCAGGCTTGCCTTTATCCTGAATGGGCCGCAGCATCCTTCAGACATTTGGGAACTCGATCTCAGATCTCGTAAAGCTAAAAGGGCCACGTTCATTTCGCATGATCCTCTGGTAGAGGAAAAGCTGTGTGCTCCTGAACTGATTTCTTTTGCTTCCTTTGATGGCCTTGAGATTCCAGCATTCTACTATAAGCCTAAAGAGGCTGACGGAAAGCTTCCGGTGGTTGTGTTTGTCCACGGAGGGCCGGAAAGCCAGATAAGGGCTGTTTTTAATCCGTTCCTGCAGTTTTTCCTTGATAATGGATTTGCAGTATGTACGCCGAATGTCAGGGGCAGTACAGGCTATGGTAAAAGCTTTACCCATCTGGATGATGTCAGGAAGCGGATGGACTCTGTACGTGATTTAGTCCATCTGGTCGATTGGCTGAAAACAGAGGGAGGAGCTGCCGAAGATCAGATCAGCATTATGGGAAGAAGCTACGGGGGCTTTATGGTCCTGGCAGCCATCACCCACTACCCTGACATCTGGTCTTCTGCCATTGATATTGTTGGAATTTCGAGCTTCCGGACGTTCCTGCAGAATACCAGCCCGTGGAGGAGGAAAATGAGGGAAGCTGAATATGGGAGCATAGAGAATGACGGGGCCTTCTTCGATGAAATTGATCCGCTTCATAAAACAGACAGGATTCAATGTCCGCTCCTTGTTCTTCACGGTGCCAATGATCCGAGAGTGCCGATTGAGGAAACAGAGCAGATTGTGGAGGATCTGAAGAATCGTAAGCATCCTGTAGAGTATATCCGTTTTGAGGATGAAGGCCATTTCTTTGTAAAAAGGGAGAATAATATTAAAGCTTATACAGCTTCATGGGATTTCCTCAAGGAATATTCCGGAAGGATCAAACATTAGGAGCTGCTGTTCCTGAAAGATTTTATAGAAGCTTTCAGGCTGCTGTATGAACCTATCGCTGCATATCCATAAAACCATCCCATAAAGAGGCCGGCCACGAAGTCATGCTTATGGCTGATCAGGACCGAAACGGGCAGTCCGCAAAGCAAGGCAACTGACGGGACTATTTTTGCAGGGATATTGAAATACAGCTTCAGCAGCTGTGTTACAATAAGACCGCAGGCACGGCAAAAACAGCATCCCAAAAGTTGTGTATAACAGGGAACATTGGGCCTATCACCTTTCTTCCAAGTCAGGACTGACTGTTTCAGTCTATTTTTGCCGGCAGCCAGAGAATTATACGGGGGGAAGGTCTATGTATACAGCAGCAGCTTTCATTTTCTGCTATTTAGCCGGCTGCATCAACGGGGCTTATCTTCTGGCCAGAAAGTGGCAGGGAAAAGATATCAGGCAGATGGGCAGCGGGAACGCAGGTGCAAGGAATGCTGGCCGTGAACTTGGAAAAAGAGGTTTCTTTTATACGATTTTGATTGATGCAGGGAAGACAGTGGCTGCTTTAGCTGCAGCTGATGCTTTTCTGGGGCATTCCGCACTGTTGGTCTGTGCTTTCGCTGTACTATGCGGGCATATCTGGCCGGCCCCCCTTGGATTCAGGGGAGGCAAGGGGGTTGTCGTATATCTGGCATCGGCTCTTTATTTAGCCCCCGCGAGCCTGCTGGCTGCCTTTATTGTACTGCTTGCCGGATGGAGCGTCACACGGCGCTTTACGGTTCCAGGGCTTATCGCAATGGCGGCAATGCCTGTTTCCATCTATTTATTAGCAGGAGACGTTCCAGCAGCCGTTGCATTTGTGATTATGCTCCTGATTGTGATAGCAGCACATAACGACTATTTTTATAAGAAAGTGGCCTAGCCGAAAAGCACTTTCCAGCCAGAAGGCTCCTCCATTTCCAGACAAAACAGTTGAGCTGGGAGCGCAAATGAGGTAATATATAAATACAAGCTGCTTTGCCCGTAACCATAATAAAGTTTTAACCTTTAAGCTGTAATAGGGAGTTTTATATCGAAGCTGGAATGACAAGCCTCTGTCACATGTGACAAGGAGGACATGCAGGAAGGTTTCTGCAAACACCCACTTTGAGGAGTGGTGGTTTAAAACTTTCTTATATTTATTACGGCAAAAGTGGCTTACATAAGCATTTAGAAACCAGTTCCTTTCAGGAGCTGGTTTTTTGCTTTTATAAGGACCTCTCTAGACTAAAAAATGATGCCAAATTTCAAGAAAAATAAAGGTGTTCAAATGCTGAATAGCCAATACTTTGTATATCCACTAAACAATATAGATAAGTTTACTTCAATTCAATGCATATAAAAAGTTTGCAGTTAACAAATTTTAGATAGAAAGGTGAGAATAATGACTTTGAATACACATAAAGCAAAAATGCTGATAGACAAGTCGTTTAGAATATCCGATATTGACCCTAGGATATATGGTTCTTTCATAGAGCAGCTGGGCCGTGCCGTATATGGGGGAATATACGAACTTTCGCATTCCAGTGCTGATGAGGATGGATTCCGACAAGATGTTATAGAACTGGTAAAAGAGCTGAGGGTGCCGATTATCCGCTATCCCGGGGGGAATATGGTTTCAGCTTACAACTGGGGAGATGGAATCGGACCAAAAGAATTGAGGCCAAAACGCCTGGATTTAGCCTGGAATTCACTGGAGACAAACGAAGTTGGGACTAACGAATTTGCAGCCTGGGCGAAGAAAGTCAATGCAGAAGTCATGATGGCTGTTAACTTAGGTACCAGGGGCATTGATGCTGCACGAAATTTAGTAGAATACTGTAATCATCCCGGCGGTACTTATTGGACTGATTTAAGAAAAGAACATGGCTATACTGACCCTCACAATATAAAGGTCTGGTGTTTAGGAAATGAAATGGATGGACCCTGGCAAATTGGCATGAAAACGGCATATGAATATGGAAGGCTAGCTGCTGAAACTGCCAAGGCGATGAAATTGGTCGATCCTTCGATTGAACTGGTCAGCTGCGGAAGCTCCGGCTCAGGCATGCCAACATTTCCTGAATGGGAAGCAGAAACACTCGAACATACATATGAAGCTGCTGATTATATATCTCTTCATCAATATTATGGGAATAGAGATAATAACTCGGCAAACTATTTGGCAAGTACACTGGACATGGATAGTTTCATTAAAACTGTTACTGCAGCATGTGATTATATGAAGGCAAAGAAACGCAGTAAAAAAACAATGAACTTAAGTTTTGACGAATGGAATGTTTGGTTTCATTCCAATGATCAGGACAAGGCCATTGAACCTTGGTCTTTGTCGCCTCCGTTATTGGAGGATATTTACACATTTGAGGATGCTTTACTTGTAGGCAGCATGCTGAATACCCTGCTAAAGCATTCAGATCGGGTAAAGATCGCTTGTATGGCCCAGCTGGTAAATGTCATTGCACCAATTATGACAGAAACAGGAGGCGGTATTTGGAAGCAATCCATTTTCTATCCATTCTACTATACTTCTGTATATGGACGTGGTACAGCACTTCATTCGATTGTTGATTCACCCAAGTATGACAGTAAAGATTTTACTGATGTGCCATTCTTAGACCAGTCAGTGGTCTATAATGAAGAAAGTGAAGAACTGGTTATCTTTGCTGTGAATCGCAGTCTGGATACTCAATTGCTGGTTGATGTTGATATCCGGTCGTTCGAAGGGTATAAATTATCCGAACAGATAGTACTAAAAAATGAAAATCCCAAAGCGGTAAATTCCATTAATGATGAGCAAGTTAAACCAGAGAAGGGCAATGACTCATATATTGAAAATGGAACTCTTACTGCTGTATTGCCAAAAATGTCATGAAATATGTTCAGGCTTAAGAAGCTGGAAGTTTGATATCAGAACGTTAGGTAATAAAGTTCCAAGGCAGCATGTTCACTCTCTTTTGAGGTCCTTTCCAAAGATATATGAATCAAAAGACTAAGCCGTACACTGCATTAAACAACAAAAATCCAGGGGAGAGAATTATATGTTTCTCTCCCCTGGATTTTTGTTGTGCAGCTTTATTGCGCTGTTCTTATACAGGCTCTCTGCGGTTATCGATTTTCTTTGCCATGGAAAGGGCGGCAGACAGCTTTTCCTCTATATAATAGAGGGCATCGACATCACTCCGGGTCCCATCCAGATGTTCTTCTATAACATTGCAGAGCATTCCGGCCGCCCTAGTAACATGGTCCAGGGCCGAAGCAAGCTCCCAGTCTATGCATCTGTTTGTGGTAGCGATCATTTGTATTTCTTTAAGCTGCCGATGGACATTCCGGATAGAAATGGCATCGAACTGATCATGGATCACGCTCATTTTCATTCCCCCTTTTTATTCTCCCCTTTACAAACTATGCATATCTCCTGGTTTATAGAATACGTTCGTCATCTGCGGTCAGAAGGGTACTGGAATATGTCAGTAGCCTTTCCTGTAATCAACAAGATTGCGGGCAGGCTTCTTACCTTCTAGATATTCCTTCAGGTTGGGAACCAGAATATCGTTGATGACCCTTTCATCGTAATATTCGGTTGAGCCGGAAGTGTGTGGTGTGATAATTACATTTTCCATTTCCCAGAGAGGGCTGCTCTCCTGGAGAGGTTCTTTTTCAAAAACATCCAGACCTGCTCCGGCAATCTCGCCCTCTTTAAGGGCACTGATCAGATCCTGTTCGACCAGGATTTCACCTCTGCCAATATTGATTAAGAATGCGGTGTTCTTCATTCTTTTAAACTGTGATGCGGAAAACAGAGAGTGTGTTTCATCTGTTAGAGGGAGTGTGATGACAATATAATCACAGTGAGGCAGAATATCATCCAGCTTTTCGGCAGTGTGCATTTCGTCAAAATGCTGCTCTTCTTTTCCGGAGTGCCTTACTCCAATCACTTTCATGCCAAAGGCTTTAGCAATTTTGGCTGTTTCGCAGCCAATTGCACCCGCACCGATGATACCGATGGTCTTTTTGTGGATTTCCTGGTTCATATGGCTGTGATGCCACTTCTTCTCTTCCTGGTTTCTCACATAGGTATGTATTTTCCGGGTGAGTGCGAGCATCAGGCCAAAAATAGTCTCAGAAATCGGATAAGCATGGACACCGTTCGCGCTTGTCAGGAAGACATTGTTTTTTTCCAGCTCTTCAAGCGGAAGATTATTGACGCCTGCACTCCAGGTTTGAATCCAGCGGAGGTTATTGCTGTCCGCCGCTTGGACTGTATCTTTTTTCCACCCTGCAATAATTTCAGCATCCATCAGATGGCTTTTCCAGATTTCGGGATCTTTCCCTGAGATAATATTCCAGCCCGGCATAACGTTTTTAACATTTTTTAGCAGATCTTCACGCAGATCTTGTGTTAGTATCATTGTTTTTGTGGACAAATAAGTTACCTTCTTTCTTAAGAGATGACAGAAATTTCGAATAATATCATTCTAACATCTTTGGAAAATAATAAGAAAAGAAATGCTTTGAATAGCTAAAAACGTTGAAACCTATATGGACTGGGAAAAATGGAATGGAAATACTTTAGGAAGGCTTTGGTGCCTATCCGCGATGACATGGTTTTTTTATTGATAGGCTGTCTGAGCTTTGTATCACGCGAGAGCCTGGAATATATGCAGAATACCATTAAAGCTTCTTGAAAAAGAAAGCCATTCTTTTTATAATAAAATAGACCGAATATTCTATTTTGAGAAAAACTTATATCTGGGGGGAAACCTAATGCAAACTGCCGCTGTGCTTTCATATGAAGCTGCCCTGAAGAAATTTGAAAAAATCGATGAGAAAATAACTCATTTAACAAGCATTTCAAGCCTTTTGGGCTGGGATCAGAAGGTGATGGCTCCGAAAAAAGGAAGAGGATTTTTCTCCAAGTCAATCGGGACGCTTGAAACGGAAATCTTCAAGCTTCAGGTGAGCGGGGAACTCGGAGAGGTGCTTGCCATTCTGGATGATGAAGAAAAAGCTGTTCATCTGGATGAAAGAATGCAGGCAAGGATCAGGGAAAGAAAAATGTTTTATGACAAATCAAAAAGCATCCCTGCTGACTTGTACAATGAATATAGTATTCTGACTGCAGAGGCCAACAATGCCTGGGAAGAAGCCCGGGAAAAGAATGATTTTCTGCATTACCTTCCTTACCTCAAAAAATCATAGATTACAAAAAACAATTCATTAAGCTTTATGGCGAATATGACCATCCTTATGACGCACTCCTGGAAGATTTCGAACCAGGGCTGACAGTAAAAAAGCTGGATCCTCTTTTTTCATCTCTGCGCAAAAGCAGTGTGGAACTGCTGAAGAAAATACAAAACTCTGGTGCAGTGCTGCCGGTTGAAATTGTCAGACAGTCTTTCCCTGTTGGCAAACAGAAGGATTTCAACAGGGCAATTCTTCCTGAGATCGGCTTTGACCTGGATGCAGGCCGGCTGGATGAAACTGTCCATCCTTTTGCTCAGCCAATCAATACGAGAGATGTCAGGATTACAACCAGATATGCTGAATATAATGTATTGACCGCCCTTTTCGGCACGATCCATGAAGCGGGTCACGGAATTTATGAACAGCAGATCGATCCTGCTCTTGAAGGCACTTGCCTCAGGGAAGGGGCATCTTTCGGCATTCATGAATCACAATCGAGATTCCTTGAAAATATGGTTGGCAGAAGCAGACAGTTCTGGAGCCGCTTTTATCCTGAATTCCAGAAAACCTTTTCCGAACAGCTTGCAGATGTAACCGAAGATCAGTTTTACCAGGCGATAAATGCGGTCAATCCTTCATTTATCAGGGTGGAAGCTGATGAACTGACCTATAATCTCCATATCATGCTCCGCTATGAGATTGAAAAAAGCTTGTTCAAAGGGACGCTTTCTGCAAAAGATCTTCCGGAAGCATGGAACAAAAAAATGGAGGATTACCTGGGAATTAGACCTGAAACAGATTCAGCAGGAGTGCTTCAGGATGTACACTGGTCATTCGGCGGATTTGGCTATTTTCCTTCGTATGCTTTGGGCAATCTGTATGCAGCGCAAATCCTGGAAACAATAAAAAAACAAATCACGGATTTCGGGGAAAAGATAGCAGAAGGCGATTTCAGCACTATCATGCAATGGCTGAAAGACAATATTCATCAGTATGGAAAAACCTTC
The DNA here is from genome assembly GCF_031844465.1 of Bacillus sp. AG4(2022). Lineage (NCBI taxonomy): Bacteria > Bacillati > Bacillota > Bacilli > Caryophanales > Bacillaceae > Bacillus > Bacillus sp. AG4(2022). The sequence continues at coordinate 205,647 of NZ_JAUZVH010000007.1, read as the reverse complement.
ACTCCGGATGTTTTAATCCAAAAGGTGACAGGTGAAGAGCTGAATGCTGAGTATCTTATTCAATACCTTGAAGATAAATATGGGAAATTATATAATTGCTGAATAAAGGCTCTCCCTCGAGGAGGGCTTTTTTCTTGAAAGAATAATAGATAGAAGGTGATTTGTTTGAAGGCGTATTTATTTCTGTTCATTGCCATTGCAGCAGAATTATTCGGAACTTCTATGCTGAAGGCCTCTGAAGGTTTTACGAAAATATGGCCGGCCCTAGGAGTGCTCCTCGGTTTTGGAGTGGCTTTTTTTGCTTTATCTCTTTCGTTAAAAACAATCCCATTGAGCATCGCATATGCTATCTGGTCCGGAATCGGCACTGCTGCAACTGCAGTAATCGGCATATTGATTTGGAAAGAAAAGCTGAACATGCTGAGCGCTGCAGGAATCATCCTTATTATTCTTGGCGTTGTTCTCCTTAATATGGCTTCTCCATCGAGTCATGCCGGCGGGGAAGAGGCTTATACAGAAACAGTAAAAGGAAATTAATTTACAAAATATTCTATTAATTGTATAATTATCCTGATAGATAGATTGAAAGGCTTCTGGCAGCTAAACTGGAAGCCATTTTCTTCTAATAAAACTCCGCATTTTTCTCTTCTTCGAACCCATCACATAAACAAACACTTACACATATATTCCATAAACCTATTCCATTCTGGAGGTGTTTCTTATGTGAATACACCACTGACAATATTATAAAAAATCCAATATTATAGAAGAATTTGCACAAGCCTATTTATTATGGATTAAACCAGGGGAGGGGAAACTTTGGATCAGCTATATATAGAAAAATTCCTTATAAGGAGAGAAACGCTTTGCATCATGCCATTCAGTAATCTGTTTGGGGAGCGGCATGCTGAAATTGTAGGTCTGGAAGATGAATCTGTTTTGGTTAAAGGCCCCCCGCATGAGGTGATGAATGATTCCCTTCAGCAGCTGGGAAGCAATTTAAAGGGCGCTATGAAGGGCACTAAGAAAGTTTTAGGCAAAGTCAGCATGCCGCCGGTACGGCTCTGCGGCCTGCAGGATCTGTTTTGGTTTCCTCACAAAGCTCCCTTTCATGAAGACACCGTATGGTTTTCGCTTCACGGGATAGAAGATGTGGCAGCCATTGGGGTGAATAAATGTGCTGTCCTGCTTATAAACGGAAAAACAGTACATCTTGATATTTCGGAAAAACTTTTCAAAAATAGGATGGCAAGGGCTGAGAGCTATAAATACCGGATTGAAAAGGCAACAGGCAGAACACTGACATATCTTTATAACCCGCCGGCTGGCTTCAAAATAAGTGAGTGAGCCAAACATATTCATGCAGAGAAAAAATGAGAATCTTTGAGTCTTTCCCGGCATAACTCTTTTTATACACAAATTTTGAAAGGGTGAAAGTGATGGGAAAAGCTTTAGTATTTCAATCGGATTTCGGATTAGCAGATGGGGCGGTCAGTGCGATGCACGGTGTTGCTTTTTCCGTCAGCCCTGCCATTCCAATTTTCAATTTGACGCATAACATCCCTGCTTTTTCCGTATGGGAGGCATCCTGCAGGCTTAATCAGACTCTTCCATATTGGCCTGAGGGGACAGTCTTTGTTTCTGTGGTCGATCCTGGTGTCGGTTCTGAGAGGAGGAGCCTCGCAGTCAAAACAGCAACAGGACAGGTGGTCATCACGCCGGATAACGGCACATTGACACATGTCAGCATGAATGCAGGGATTGCTGAAGCGAGGGTCATTAATGAGACGATGAACAGGCTTCCAGGATCCCTGGAATCTCACACATTCCACGGCAGGGATATTTACGCGTATACAGGAGCCAGGCTGGCCAGCGGCGCAGTCAGCTTTGAAGAACTGGGGGAACATGTAGATCCCGGCGTTATTTGTATTTTGCAGGCTCCATGCGCTTCACTCAATAACGGCAAATCTGCAGGGTGTATTGAAATCATGGATGTCCGCTTCGGGAATCTGTGGACGAATATTGGGAGAACTCTGCTGATCGAGATGGGAGTGGCACACGGAGACAGACTGATAGCGGAAATTAGGGCAGGCCAATCACTTGCCTTTAGAGGGCTGGTCACTTTTGGTAAATCTTTTGCAGATGTACCTGGGGGAGAACCTGTTGCCTATATAAACTCACTTGGGAATCTCGGGCTGGCTGTGAACCAAGGTTCTTTTGCCGAAATATTTTCGATAGGGGCAGGGCAAGATTGGACCATATCAGTTGAAAAGTCAGAATTCCGGGAGATGCTGCAGAAAAACCTTGCAAGTGGGATTGCTGCTACATGAGAGAGGATAAGGGAGTGCGGGAAAGCAGCTTGCTCTTTTTGACGGCCTTTGGCACGCCAAGGTGATAACAGCCAATTCCATAAGCAATGAGAAAGACCTGGAAGGGTCTTTTTTCTTTTGGGCAGGTTTTATTTGAAAACCGAATGAATAGGAGAAACCTTTGGAGGAGAAGAGGCAGCCAGGAAGGTTAACACTGGTCTGAGTGCTTGAAGCGGAATGAGGTACTCAAAAGTCTGATGCGCCGATCAGAATTCCCCATGCAGGACAAATGAGGTACTCAAGAGAGTGGATGCACCGACCGGAGTACCTCATACAGCACATATGAGGTACTCAAGAAAGCAGATATGCCGATCAGAGTGCCCCATACAGGACAAGTGAGGTACTCAAGAGAGTGGATGCACCGATCTGAGTTCCTCAAGCGGGCAAAGGGGCAGATGGCTTACTGGAGAAAGGGTCAACATTGTTCTGACTCCCCTATACGAGCACAATCTGCACGCCCATGCTGATGTTAACATGTATATATAGGACTAAAAAATATCATATTCACTTTATATCTCCGTTCAATCCCACAAACGTGAAATCAGCCTTCCTAACCATAAAAACGGGTTTAATAATTGGCTGAGTCCCTCTGATAGAATTTCCTTCAAAATCGAGTCTTTTTGTTTTCCGGCCGCCTGCTTGCCTTTTTTCCTTCTTTTTCTATTCGCCATAGTTTCACCAGCCTTAGTGTGGTTGTCGCAAATTGGAATAATGAGTTACTGTAACCAATATTATACAAAAGAAAACTTCCTGCTTACTATATGCTATTTTACCCGGATGAATGTATGGAGAAAAAAATGTCTAAATGGCACGTTTAGATAGATTTTCGCTGTTTTTCTGTAAAATAAAGGTATATAAAGCATAAAAACTAGGAGAAAAGTGGTTTAATGTCATGATTGAAATATAACTGTAATATAATTATTACCTGTTTGAAAGATTTGGGTGTTATACTTCTAATTGTGAAAAAAAGGTTTAAATTGGTTAATTTAATAGAATTTTGTCACAGAACAATCGAATTTAAAATTTAAAATACATATAGTTTGCCGTTGGCTTTTGCAATTAGATAAAGAGAGAGTCTTATAGCTTGGCAAAGGGAAGCAGGGGGAAGAGAGCGATGAAAAAGAAATTAGTAGTGCTGAACACGACAATTATGCTTGGCCTGGGAAGTGCATTTTCCATCCCGGCAGTTAATGCGGATACATTACACAGCAAAAAAGCTCAAATCCAGGAACAGCGTTCTGGAATCCAGGCCAATATTTCAAAGGCAGCTCAAGAGATTGCAAAAGCTCAGAATGAATTGGAAAAATTGAATGCACAAATTGCACGCGTCAATCAGGCAATCAAGGATAATAACAGCAAGATTGCGACAACAAAAGAACAAATTGCTGCTACAAATGCTGAGATTGAAGAACTGAAGAAAGAAGTAGCTGTCATTCAGGAACGCATTGAGAAGAGGAACGAAGTCCTGAAGGAAAGGGCCAAGTCATTCCAGGAAAGCGGTGCTTCAGTAGGCTATCTTGAAGTGCTGATGGGTTCCACAAGCTTCAGTGATTTCATTGACCGCGTAGGAGCGGTAGCTAAGATTGTCGAGGCTGACAGAGGTTTGATGGAAGAGCATGAAGCGGATAAGAAGGAGCTCGAAGAAAAGAAGGCTTCTGTTGAGCAAAAACTGGCAGGCCTCAATGAAATGAAGACAGAACTTGAAGGCATGCAGGCTCAGATTCTTGAACAGAAGGCCCAGATTGATGTACTGAAGGCTGAGGTCCAGCAAAAGGAAAAGCAGGCTACTGCCCTGAAAGCGGACTTGCTTCAAAAAGATGCTTCACTGGCATCGGAACTGACTTCAATTGACAACGCGATTGCGCAGGAAAGAAAGCGCCAGGCTGCCGAAGCTGCAAAAGCAGTGCAAAGGAGCTACAGCTCTAATACAGCAGCATCTTCTAACAGCGGATCAAGCAGCAATAGTGGAACAAGCAATAATGGCGGAAGCAGCAGTGCTCAGTCGTTCGCGCCTGCTCCGAAGGCAAACGGCAATATCAATACTGCCATCACCGCAGGTTATAAATATATCGGAAACTCTGTCTATGTTTTCGGTGGAGGAAGAACTGCATCTGATGTTGCCAACGGCCGTTTTGACTGCTCAGGCTTCGTACACTGGGCTTTCGCACAGGCTGGCATTAGTGTCGGTTCAAGCACTGATTCTCTTAAAAACTCAGGCACCCGCGTTTCCACAAGCGAAATGCAGCCAGGAGACCTTGTATTCTTCAACACTTATAAAACAGATGGACATGTTGGAATATATATTGGCGGCGGTAAATTCATCGGATCACAAAGCTCGACAGGCGTAGCAATTGCCAATATGTCAAGCGGCTATTGGGCACAGAAATTCAACGGGCGTGTAGTAAGGGTCCGTTAATAAAATATTCTTGAAAAAAGGAGAGGGCATTCAAGCCCTCTCCTTTTTTGTTGTTCAGGATATTATAAATTGTATGTCTTGTGGATTATTTTCAATTTTTGATCAACTTTCAGCAGCTGCGCCGAGATCACAAGTCAAACCTCCCAATAAGGCAAAGAACGCCTTTCTGGGAGGTTCGTCTTAAGGCCCCCAGGATGTGGGTCTCAAGACGTTTCCGCAGGATGTGTGTTCTTAGTCTGCGTTCCTTAAGGTGCAAGGTGCTTGCGCTATGTTCAGTTAAGATTTTTTTTGAGATTTTGGTTACCGGCCAGCAGCTGCTCTCAGAGGCCATAAATCACGTATAAACTTTCAGGCGGCTTTTTTTGCATAGTATATAGATGTATTAGTGGGCAGAGTTGGTTTAATGGCAGCTTCTAACTGGTAAACTGGTAAACTACCTTGTTACCCCCTGCTCTCCATATGATAGTTCTATTTACCTATTATTATTTTTGAAAAATGAATATTTTCTGTTTATTCTATTGAATATCCTTTATTCTCTGCCGATAATAGTAAAAAAGGATGATTCAGGGGGCTATAATGATTACTATTTTAAGAAATTGGAATTTGGGAAAGAAATACATAGCTGTCTTCGCTGTTACTATTTGCTTATTCATTTTATCAGCAGCAGTCGTTTTCAATCAGTTTTCTTTGATTAAGAGTGATGTTGCTTCCATTGATGAGAACAGCATGCGCGCTGTTCAGCTGACAGAGATGGGCTCCATTTACCGCTCAAAGACGATCATGGTGCTGGATTATGTTCAGGTACGCTCACAGAGAATCGTTGAAAACTATGATAAGCAGTCGGGCGAATTCCTTCAGCTGCATGAGGCATTGAAAGAAAGCATGAGAACGAAGGAGGAGCAGGAGCTCTATGCTAAGTTCATTGAAAGCGATGAGAGGCTTAATGAACAGTTTAAAAAACAGCTTATACCAAATATCGAAAGCAATGCCAAGGTTTTGACCGTCCTGAATGATATCCGCACCAAGAGGGATACTGTTATCGCACGCTTGAATGAATTAAGAGAAAGTGTGGAGGCCGGGAAAAACCAGTCAATTGCCAGTACTGAAGAAAGGCTTCAGGCAAGCATCATCATTTTAATTGCTTCTATCCTTGTTTCTTCTGCTTCTGGTTTTGCATTCATCATTCTAATTAACAGGACAGTCAAGAAAAATCTCAGGGCAGTAGTGGATAGTGCCAGGCGGGTGTCATCAGGTAATCTTTCAGGAACCCCGCTCGCTTGGAAGGGTAAAGATGAAATCGGTATCCTGGCGAGTGCCATGGACGATATGAAAGAAAATCTCCTCCAGATGGTAGGCTCCATTCAGGAAGCTGCAGGTTCGGTACAGACCCAAAGCAGTATCCTGACAAAGTCTGCCAACGAGGTAGCCGCAGGAGGCCGGCAAATATCGGCAACAATGGAGGAACTGGCTTCCGGGACTGACCAGCAGGCACTGGCCGCATCTGATCTTTCTGAAACAATGGCCAGATTCTCACAGAGCATCAAGGCTGCACATAATTTTGGAATATCTATGTCGGATACTGCCGGGAATGTATTAAAGGAAGCTTCCATTGGCATGGAGAGAATGGAGCAGGCGGGAAAGGATATGACACAGATTCATGACACCGTCGAGGCCTCTGTTTCCAAAGTTGGCGATCTTGAAAAGCAGTCAGGGGAGATTGCTTCCCTTGTTGAAGTGATCCAGGGTATTGCAGACCAGACGAATCTGCTGGCGCTGAACGCTGCGATTGAGGCGGCGAGAGCAGGAGACAGCGGAAAAGGGTTTGCCGTCGTTGCCAAGGAAGTGAAAGTACTTGCCCAGCAGGTAACCTCATCACTTGTTCATATTACAGATATCGTAGCCAGCATTCAGAGAGAATCAAAGCAAATTGCCGTTGCTTTGAAGAACAGCTACTTACAGGTTCAGCGGGGCACCGGAAGCCTGAAGGATACTGAAGAGACTTTCAGCACCCTGAAAGGATCCATCCTTTCTCTGGGAGAGACAATTTCCAAAATGAGCAGCACCCTTGAGGAGGCTAATACGAATACATCTGCCATCAGCCAGTCGGTTGAAACGATAGCATCGGTGTCCGAAGAAGCTGCAGCAGGTGTAGAAGAAACAGCTGCAACCATCATCCAATCCAATTCAGTGATGACCGATGTTGAACAAAATGCCAACAGTCTGGCAGACTTGGCAAAGCAGCTCAATCAGCTTGTCAGCCGATTTAAAATATAAGAAATGGCCCGCGGATCCAGCGGGCCATTTCTTATATTTGCTCTGCAGCAGCGGCGGGGCAGCACCTGTCACATGTGCTCTGTTGCCGGATGAAAATCTTTTGCAGGCACACCTTGTACGGGCAAAGCTCCTTTTATGCTTTATTAGCTAATGAACGGAATATCTGTGTTCTAATGCTTCCCTGTACAATGTTTTGGATGAAAAAATCGCCTATCAGCTTAACATAGTCTTCATCGTCAAAAAGCCTTTTATTCTGAAGCTCCATTTCTGCCAGGCCTTCATAGGTGCACAGAAATGCATATGTATGGTCCGGCCCTGTGACAGGAGTCAGGATTTCTACTTTGTGATCGTACATTTCATTTCTGTGCTGCTGGATTGCTTTTATATTTTCAATAGCTTCTTCAAACTTGTCCTGCTTAAGTTCAAAGGTTTGGTAGACAAAGACAGACATTTCAAACACTCCTTATGCATTAAGGATGACAGCAATTATAGCTTTCACGGAAAAAGAATTTTTATACGGTGAAAAGGGAGAATAATGTTGAATAGGTTTATGCTTTGTATATTTTTCTAATATTGGGTATGATGGAAGAAAAAACTCTTGGAGGCAAACTGTGTTTATTGCAATAATTTTCTTTTTGTTTATGTCCTTTTTCTTGTCGGGGAGTGAAACGGCGCTGACTGCCGTTAATAAAATGAAGCTGAAGACAAGAGCTGAAAATGCTGATCATAAAGCCCAAAAGCTTCTTGATACTGTAGCAAAGCCGGATGAACTGATCACCGCTATCCTGATTGGCAATAATATAGCCAATATCATGCTTCCTACATTGGTCACCATCGTGGCAATCAATTATGGAATTAATGTAGGGATTGCGACCGGTATATTGACAGTCGTCCTGATCATTTTCGCAGAAGTGCTTCCTAAATCCATTGCTGCAACTTTTGCAGATAAAATTGCTTTCATCGTGTTCCCGGTTATCCGTTTTCTGATGATGATTCTGAAGCCATTAACATTTTTGCTGTCAAGATTCACAAGGGGAGTCATCCGTCTGCTTTCGAAGGACAGCGAAGCAGAAGTCAGCTTTTCCAAGGAAGAACTGATCACAATGGTGGATATTGCTACAACAGAAGGGACATTTAATAATGAAGAAACAACGAGGATCAAAGGAGTCATTGATTTCTTTGAACTTGATGTGCGAGATGCCCTGAAAACACCGCGGACTGAGATCATCGGCATTCCTGCTGACTCTTCATATGAAGAGGCGAGGGATATCGTATTGCACAGCCATTATACACGGTATCCTGTGTACAAAGAGAATATGGACAATATTGTCGGGGTTTTTCACAGCAAACAGCTCCTGTCCTGGTCCCTCGACCTTTCAAATGCACTGGATGAATATACAGATAATGACCCTTTATTCATATACGAATTCCATTCAATAGAAAGGGTCTTTAAGCTTATGATGAAAGAGCGCAAGCATATTGCTATCGTCCTTGATGAATACGGAGGTACACGCGGGATCATTACGCATGAAGACATCATTGAGGCAATGATCGGACAGGAAATCAATGACGAAACCGATGATGAAGAAGTGCTGATAGAGGAACTTACCGACTCTCATATTGTCTGCAGCGGAAAGCTGTCCCTCCATCGCCTTAACGAGGCCTTCAAAACGAAGATACCGGAAGAAGAGGATGTTTTGTCCGGTTTCCTGCTGAAGGAATTAGGCTATTTTCCTGAAGAAGGAGAGACTTATGACTACCATCATCTGCGCTTTACAGTAAAGGAAATAGAAGACAATAAAGTCAAGCAGATCGAGATAACAAAACAGGCTGGTAAAGTTGAATAGATAAAAGATCAGATTCTGCCGGGAAAATGGCAGAATCTTTTTTATTGGGAGCTGGAAAGCACACATTGTGATTTTGATAAAAAATCTCATTACTTTTTTCTCTGATAAAAAGGGTTTTGCAGGACAGAGAGCAAATAGAAACTAGAGCCAAAAGAAAAAGGTGAAAATATGAACCCAGAACAGATGAAGGCTGCAGATAAGGCGATTGATTATATGAAGCAGCATCTTGAGGAAGAGATCACCACAAAAGAGCTTGCCGAATTAACAGGCTACAGCCTTTTTCATTTCACGAGGATCTTTAAAAAGGCGACAGGAATCTCTCCGAGGCATTTCCTTAGTGCGTTGAGAATCGAGATGGGGAAGGAAGAACTGGCAAGGAAATCTTCACTGACTAAGGCAATGATGGCTTCAGGGTATCTTAGCCCGGGTACGTTTCAAACCCGCTTTAAAAATCATGTGGGAATCAGCCCTAAACGATACGAAGCCAGTATGGAAATGCTGCAGAAAATGATGGATGAGACGAAAACGCTGCTCCCTGAGAGAATGGAATCAGAGGCACCGGGAAGCCGGGCAAAAGTAAGCTGTCTTATCCAGGTTCCCCCGGGATTCAGGGGAATTATTTTTGCAGGACTGTTTCCTGAGCCGATTCCCGATCAGAGGCCTGTCAAAGGGACTGCTTTCAGCCATAACAGCCCTCAATGCATTTTCACAGACATCCCGGAAGGAACTTATTATCTGCTGGCAGCAGGGCTGGAGTGGAGCATGAATCCCCTCAGGTATTTTCAGCCGGAAACATTCCTTAGGGGGAAATGGGAAGGAACGGTGGAAATCAAGAAAAACACGGACTGCAAGGCCACCGTTCAGCTGAGGGAGCCGCTTCCCCATGATCCGCCAATCTTAATCAATCTTCCTCTCTTGCTGTTTGAAAAAATAACCAACAAAGCAAACTAGAAGAATTTTTAGGAAAAGTAAGGCAGTATAATCAGGAAAAAGGAGGAGAATGCCGTGCCTATTAAAACTGATATCATCATTCAGGCTGACAAAAGCTTAGTTTGGAGAGCGTGGACCGAATCAGATAGAATAACCGAGTGGTTTGCCCCGGAAGCAGTGATCGAACCGGCAGCAGGAGGGCGGTTCGAATTATATTTCAATCCCTCAGATAAGAGCAGCATGAATACGAAAGGATGCAAAATCCTCAGTATCTTAGAAGAAGAGAAGCTTATGTTTGAATGGAAAGGGCCTGATGCTTTTGCCGGTCTAATGAATAGTGATCATAATCTGACTAAAGTAACCGTAATTCTGGAGGATATTCCGGAAGGTGTACAAATCTCGCTGCAGCATGATGGCTGGGGAGAGAGCGGGCAGTGGGATCAGGCAAAACAATGGCATATAGCGGCCTGGGACCAAATGCTGGCGAGCCTGAAGCAGAGTATTGAATCCGGCAAAGGATTACTTTGCTGCCAATAAGGAAGGGGTAACAGTAATGGCTCAATTATGTGCAATAGGGATTTATGTACCAGACTTAACAAAAGCACTCCGGTTTTATACAGAAGTACTCGATTTCGAAGTAAACAAACAGTATGGCCCGAAAATAGTGTCGCTTGCACACGGGGAACTGCCAATTATCCTGGAAGAAAGTGAAGGTGCTGATTATATAGATAGAAAGGCAGCGACAGGGCCGGTGCTAGTGCTTCAAACGGAAAACATTGAAAATGAAGTCAATCGCCTGAAATCCAAAGGTGCTGATTTACTGATGGAAGAGCCGGCAGCTTGTCCGCCGGGGAAATATATAAGTTTCAGAGATCCGTTCGGCAATATATTAGAATATTTGCAGTTTGATTGAGGAGAATCCAACTTTCTCCTCTTTTTTTGTTTGCCTGGAAAACTTACACTAGAGCTGAAAAATTTGAAAGGAGGAGGGGTTTTATGAAATCGCTTCCAGTAATGCTGTTGCTCTTTTTCTTTACTGCTCCGCTGGTATCATCTGCCGGAGGGGGCGGAGGAAGCGGGGGGAGCCCGGGGCGATGGTATCCCGGAGAAAGTCCCAATATAGTAGATCCAGCTCTTCCGCCGCTCGTATTTATCCACGGCTACAGCAATTCTGCGAATGTCTGGCTGGAGGAAAATGATATGCCTGAAATAGCAAGGGAATATGGATATCAGACCGCATATGCCGATCTTTATCCGGATCGGGATATGTGGGAAAACGGAATGATGCTGGCAGGCATGCTTGAAGAAATCTATTATCATTTCGGGCAGAAAAAACTGGCAGTCGTCGCCTACAGCAAGGGCGGTGTGGATAGTCAGACAGCCCTCGTCCATAATGAAGCATATCCTTATGTCTCCCGAGTAATCACCCTATCTACTCCCCACAGCGGCACACAGCTCGCAGACCTTGCCAATAGCAGTGCCGCCGGCTGGCTTTCCGAACTCCTCGGCACCCGCAATGATGCAACTGCCTCACTTCAGACAGGATATATGAGCTATTACCGCAGTTTGACAGACTCCCATTCGAACGCACAGCGGATTCCCTTTTACACAATCGGTGGGACCGGCTGGGGCAGCTTTGGATCGGCAACATATTGGGGAGGCTTGTATTTGAGCCAGTATGGCAGGAATGATGGCGTCGTCCCCCTAATCAGTTCGAGGCTTTCAGGCTCCCCTGTCATAGCTGAGCATTCCTGGAATCATTCAAGCATAAAGCAAGGGTCTGTCATATTTCCAGAGCTGAATCCCTTTTTAACTGCTACTTCTTTCCAAAAAGATCATTATTCCCCCTTGTTAACTGATACGGATTTTTCCCAGGCTGACAGCATGATCATCCACGGTGGAATGGGAGATGAGCTGTTTGAAGATTCCTTTCTTATTGAAAATGAAGTAAAGGCAGCCTCAGTGTCTGTGTTGAGCAGCAAACGCCTTCCTGACCTGGTGATAGTGGATGAGCAGGGCAACAGTTATACAGCCGGCAGAACTTATAAAGATGCTTCAGGATTTTTTTCAGGGGCATATGTTACTGAATTTACTATAAAAAATCCTGTACCAGGCAGATGGACTGTGAGCAGCAAAACGGGACGCACCGGATTTCTGTATACGGTCAGCCTCGAGAGAGATAGTAGCATTCCAGGGATTAGCAAAGAGCTGAACAGCTGGAAAAGTGCGCAGGCAGGCAGGAAGTACAAAACAGAATGGATTCATACCAAAGGCAAGGGAGACGGCTATTCAACCTTCCGCGGCCTAAAAGCGGGGCTTCCTGATGCTTCAGATTTCAAAGAGGAAGGCATATACAGCCTCACCATCCAAATTACCGGCAAAACCGGCCAAGGTAAAGCATTTGAAAGGAGTATGGTTAAATCCATCTATGTAGATGGAGCAGGCAAAATTTATAAGTAGGATAAAGTATCATAGCCTTCTTATTAAAAGATATGATTCAAGGCATCGGCATACGCTGGTGCCTTGATTTTTAACTATTCGGTATTTTTGAAACTATCGGTTCTAAATATATTGAATAAAAGTTTCGGATAATTTAAAATATTTAATAATACGCCGTATCTTTGTAAGGGAGATGTCTATGGAACATATTAATCTATCCGGAAGAAAGAGAGAGAGCTACAAGCTGGAGTTCAGCCATTCCCTTTTATGGGAGTGCGCCCTTGGCATAGCAGCAGTGACCAACGGGGCGCTGATTGACACGCTTGAGCATTCAGCAAAACTTTCAGGAATCAGGTCGGGGGCCTCTCGCGGCCTTAAGGATCAGCTGGATCATATTGAAAAGAATAATACATGGAAGTCGCTGCTTCAGCTTCTGCATCATGTGGAAGCCCGCACCCTGCAGGAATTTATTTCAGCTGTAGAGAAAATGGATGGAAAAGAGCTGAAGCAGATCTGTCTGCCTTTTCTGGGCCAGGAAAAAGAAGAAGCGAGGAAGCGTGCAGCCTCCGGGCATGCTGAATCCCTTGAAGAATTAATCCATCATGTGGAAGGGCATAAATTTTTCCCGGCATATATCGCCTATATCTTTAAGGAATCGCCAGGGAAACTGAAGAAGCATTTTATTGCCAGTATGGAAGGCTGGTACCTGGCAGCCATTGTACCGGATAAACACAGGCTTTCAGCGATACTGGAAAAAGATGTTCATGACAAAAAACTGCTGGCTGCCAGGGCGTCCCCTGAAGACCTTGCTGAACAGGCAACAGGGGGAATTGCCTACCTTCCAGAGCCTGGTGTTTTTACTGTCAGGCTGATTCCGCAATATGTGTACCGTCCCTGGACCATTGAAGCAGATCTGGAAGGCACAAAGGTATTTTATTATCCGGTTTCAAACAGCAGCCTGCCGGCTGATGTGCCGGACAGTCCGGATTATTTCCTGGTTCAAAAGCAAAAGGCGCTCGGTGATGAATTCAGGCTACGAATTGTCAAGCTCCTTTTCAAGGAGGACCTGCCATTGCAGGATATTACCGAGGAGCTGAATATCGGGAAATCGACTGTACACCATCATCTTAAGATTCTCAGGGCAGCCAAGCTTGCAGAAGTGCACAATCATAAATACAGGCTGAAAAAAGAAGCGGTCCTTTCTTTGGGAAGAGAGCTCGAGAGGTATCTGAGGGGTGGATGTGAATGATCTGGAAACTGAAGCCGTTCCGTTATTTATGGGCAGGTGCAGCCGCTTCAGAAGCAGGGGGAGCACTCGGCACCTTCTGTAATTCGATCATGGTATATGAATTGACAGGATCAAAGCTGGCTCTTGGCAGCATGTGGCTGCTGTATTATCTGCCCTCCCTCATCCTTCAGCTTATTTCAGGGCCATTTATCGACAAATGGAGCCGCAAGTGGATCATGGTAGTCTCACAATGGACAAGAAGTCTTTTTTTTCTTCTTCCTTTTGTGATGATCAGTACCAGCCAGCTTGAAGTTTGGCATATTTACGCTGCCCAGATCGCTGTAGGGCTGGTGTCTCCATTTTATGTCCCGGCAAGCCAGGCCTTACTTCCTTCGCTGATAAAAGGAGACAGTCTGCAGTCTGCCAACGCTGTACTCGACGGTACAGTCAGACTGCTGTCCATGATCATCCCGATGACGGGCGGGGTTGTTATTGAGAGAGCAGGGACAGAGGTGAGTCTGCTGCTCGTGACAATTTTTCTGCTGATAAGCGGCAGCTTTCTTTTATTTATTGCAGAACCAGAAGAAGAAAGGACCATCAGAAAAACATGGCTTGAAGAATTCAAGGAGGGAATCTTCTATTATATTAGGAACCCTCTGCTGCTGTGGCTTGGGATTTTCCTTGCTTTCGTCCAGTTTGGGGTAGGAGCCGCCATGGTCCTTAATCTTCCGTATATAACTGACGAACTTTCAGAGAGCTACGGCAGCTACGGCCTCTTTATGGCGGGCTTTCCGGTGGGCTATCTTGCCGGCACGCTTCTTGTCGGGAAGGTGCGAATAAGCAATCGCCGCACTTCTATCCTTGGCGCGCTAATGGCAGGAGGATCGACTTATATCCTGCTGGCGTTTAACGCCAGTCTTGCAGCCGCGGTAGCGATTGAAGCAGCTGCCGGAATTTTTATGGCATTTTTCAATATACAAAGTACAGTCATCTATCAGCAGACGGTACCAGACTATTTGAGAGGAAAAGTTTTCTCGGCCAGGCTGTTCATCATCAGGGGGGCGATGCCCTTGGGAGTGCTTGCAGGAACCCTTTTGGGAAGCCTTTGGGGAGTCAGGCCCATGTTCCTCCTTATTGGGATATTGATCATCACAGCATCTGCAATAGGACTCCTTCATCCTTATTTTGCATTTCTAAATAATCAGACCGGTCATCAGGTACAACGAACTGAAACGGAATAACCTGGGTAGAGGGACGTATGTGCCTCCATAAGGATACTAGCTTTATGCTGAAAAGGGGAATGGATTGCTGGTCAAAAGAATAAAAAAAGTGAATATATTTATATAAAAATAGACTTAGTTTTTTGCTGTATTTACAAGGAGGAAATTTTTATGCTTAAACGGGTAGACGGAAGGAGAGGCGCATGGAAGCGTGTAACCGACAGAGCTTATTCACAATGCTGGCTCGATGCTAAAGAATTCACGGGCCACTTAGCTCTCATTGAGTTGATCAAAGTTACGGAAAAACTGACAGTCAAATACGAAGAAAAAGAGATATGCATTGCTGCCGATGGCTACAGCTGGCTTCAGCATTTTCCGGAGGGAAAATTTTATACGGTAACGACCATGATGGATGAGAACGGAGAAATTCTCCAATGGTATATCGATATCTGTCATGAGATTGGACTCGAAGAAAATATTCCCTGGATGGATGATCTGTTCCTGGATATCGTTGTACTGCCAGCAGGAAATGTATATCTGCTGGATGAAGAAGAACTGGAGGATGCCCATAATACCGGCATAATAACTAGAGAAATGTATAATCTTGCAAGGAATCAGGCTAGTGAACTGATGGCTGCAATCCAGGCCGGCAGCTTCCCGCTATTAAATTTGGCAAAAGAGCATGCTGAAATCGTGAAAAGAGAAGGTTTTTCAGAGCCTGTTAGACCAGATAGCAAAAGACGGTGAACAGAGCACTCACTCTGGAGAATGTTCTTCACCGCCTTCTTTTTCCTTTAATGAGTCAGAGCTTTCTTCTTCGCTGCCGGAAAAGTCCTGTGGACTGATGCCGCCTCCGTAGGTTGCGCCGATATTCATCTGGCCGCTGAGTTCCTTTACTCCCAGCTGATTGATATTATTGGTCAATTCGTATTTATCGACTATGAACCTGTCAATATGGAATTCCTGAAAAATGACAGGCGGAGAGCTCTTGGGGTCAGTCTGGGCAGAAGGTATGTCCACATGGGGATTTTCTTTTGTGACAGCATATAAAGCAGAGATTTCCCGCCTCAGTTCTGAATTCTCTTTCTCCAGGCGGGAAAGGGCATTTTCAGTATTCCGGAGACGCTGCTCCAGGTTTCCTATCTGTTGGAGACAGCGGCCGAGTGCTGCATCAATCATTTTTTCAACCTGATTATTTTCTAGAGCAGGGCCGGGGGTTTGTTTTATGCCAGCGGCAGGTGTCCGGGCTGTGAATTTCTTTTTCAGGGCGACCAGGCTGCCCAATTCTTTCTCGATGGTTAGGAAACGCCTGATATGGACATCGCATGTCCTGATTTTTTTAGACTCTTCTTCAAGAGATTCAATCCTAGATTCAAGCCCGGCCAGACGGTCACCGTGATCCTTGCCAAGTAAATGTTTAAACGCCATATCTCACCACACCATTAAGTCCTTGTTTTTCATTCAATCGGTATCTGTTCCTCTGGCTGGGAGATCTTCCCGTAGCTGATCTCCAGGAGGCCGTTGATAAATTTTGCTGAAAGTTTATTATCATTGGGAATGGCAGGAAGTTTTACAGCTCTTTCAAAATTCCCATGGAATCTTTCTTTTTGAATATTCTTTATACCGCTGTATGGTACGTAAATAGTTCCCCTGATGATCAGCCTGTCACCCTGGAGGAACAGCTGGACATCCTCCCTTTGGATGCCTGGCAGACCTGCCAGCAGGATGATTTGTGTTTCTGTTTCGTATATATCCACTAGCGGAAATTCGGCTGACTTCCGGTAGCCGGCTTCCCCCGGCTCGCCGGCAAAGCTGTTGAAAGCCGCAGATTCCCCGAATTGGCCTCCTGGCCCCTGTTCAAATACCTGGTTCCAAAAATCCCCGCCCTGCACCTTCTGGGCAAGCTCCATCCATTGCTTCATTTTTTCGAGGTCCATCCTATCACCTGCTTTATAAGTTTCCAGGGATCATTGTTTATTATTTATCTTATTTTCAGATATGCTATTCATGCCAAAATGATTGGAAGTTTAGCTGTTTCAAAGAAAATCAGACACATTTTTTTAATAGCTATTGGTATTCTTCTTCCTGTGCCATAATTGAATCAGTTAAAGAGGAGGAGTAAATATGATAATCAGGAAGCTGCTGGCAGAAGACGCAGAAGAATACAAAAAGCTGCGGCTTGAAGCACTGCAAAATAAACCGGAAGCATTTGCTTCCAGTTATGAAGAAGAATGCGGAAACCCTGCCGATTTCTACGCCAAGCGTTTTGCCTCACGTCTCTCTGCAGAGTTTGGCATATTTGAGAAAGGAGCTTTGGCCGGAACGGCAGCTTTGATCAAGGAGACTAAATTAAAGCTTAAGCATCGGGCCATAATTGCAGCCGTGTACGTAAAGCCTGAATATAGGGGCAGGGGAGCTGCAAGGAAGCTGATTGAAGCTGCTCTTTCTGAAGCCTCTGGTGACCATAATATAGAACAGGTCACCCTCTCAGTTGAAAGTGGAAATGAGCCTGCCAAAAGGCTGTATGCATCATTTGGATTTACTGTATATGGTGTTGAAAAAAGGGCATTGAAAATTGGTGAAAACTATTATGACGAAGACCATATGATTCTTTATCTGAGTTGAGGAGGCGAGAGCCTTCTTATTTTGTTTTCGTTGTAATTATAATTACCTTTAAAAGTAAGTTTGTGTTGCTTTATAGAGTAATTTATATTACTCTTAAGAAGGAGGTGGAATATTTGGAAAATTTAAGCCTGAATGTTGCCTTGCTTCGGAGAAAAGTCCCGAATTTAACTGCAGCCGCCAAGTCAGTCGGACTTCGTCCGGCTACAGTCTCCAATTTATGCACCGGCAAGATCCCTGTAGGAAGGGCAGAGGTCAGGACAATTGCTGCGCTTGCTGAACTGGCAGAATGCAGCCTGGATGATTTGATCATTAGAGGGGAGAAGGCAGAGATGATTGAAACGAAGATCAAGGCGCTCGATCTGTTTGCACCACTGGCTAAAGGAGGGACAGCCGGTCTTGTCGCAAGGCCGGGAATGGGGCAGCTTGTCCTCCTGACAGAGATATTTTTCCGGCTGAAGAAGGAAGGCTACAAGACAATCCTGCTCATTCCGGAAGGGGAGTATCCAGAACTCCAGGATATTCTGATCAACACCGATTTTTCTGCCGCAACCATTGAGGACGCATACCAACTTCTCACTGACCATTCAAAAAATCAAGATGTTCTGTTTGCTGCTGACAGAGCACATGTGGTAAACGGAACCATACATGATTTGCAGGGCAGGCTGGATGCTGGCGGTCTGGGCTCAGTAACGACCTTCCTCCTCGATTTAAAAGGGGAGGCAGTAGATGAAGAATTTCCTTACGGGCCGCTGGAAACCTTATGGCAGTTTGATGCCGACCTTGCTGCCAGGCATTTATATCCTGCCGTGAATCCTATTTATTCTGCCTCATCTGTCCTTGAGGGGGCATATCTGGATCAGGCCCATCTGACCATCCAGCAGAAGGCGCAAAAGCTCCTTCGCCGATATAAGGAGTTAAAGGCGCTTGTCCAAGCCGGGGGAATAAAGAGGCTTCCATCTTCTGAAACACTGGGGTATCAGCGCGGGGCATTGCTGGAAGCCTATCTGACCCAGCCTTTTTATACAGCAGAAGCATTTACAGGCCAAAAAGGGCAATCGGTGTCTCTTCAGGAAAACCTGTCTGACGTCCGAAAAATCCTGGATGGCGGTGCAGATGTTTATTCGGCAGATGAGCTGGCCTATATTGGAAGCCTGGCCAGCCATCAGGAGAAAGAATCATAAGAAAAAGCCCGCTCCAGCGGGCTTTTTCTATATCACACTGTTTTTCACTGAGTTGGAATCATTCAGGTCAGGATCGGCAATCCAGGATATAGGGATATTCACAGGCGAGACGTCTCCATTTTGTTCGCCAAATCCCTGGTTTCTCTTATACGAGATGAACTGGTCGATAAATTGGTTCGGCCCCATATTCACAATAGATGCATGGTCAAGCACATTGACCTTTAAGGCGAGAAGATTTACCACCATGGGGGCAAATATCACTGGCATCACTCCCTACAGATTTGGAATTCTCGCAGAATCGAAGGTCGAATTGGAGTCAAGCTGATCACGGTCATCAACGATTCCCTTTGTACCGATAAATCCGCTTGCATCCCCAAAATTCTGTCCGTAGCCCTGATTCTTTTTATCCGAATTATGCCACTCGGCAAGAAGGTTCTGGCCGATATTGACAGCGGAAGCATTCTCGAAAGAATTGATCTTGATTGCGCAGATGTTGATATTGATAAATGGCGCAGGAGCCGGCAATTATATCTCCCCCTTTGTTTGCTTCTAAGTATATTCAGCTCAGCATAATTTATGATAAACGGGCGTTGCGAAGAAAAGGGGGAAAAGCATGTTCTATCCTGCGCGTGTAACCATAGGCAAGACATCAATAAGAAGTTCTGATCATGGTAATGGCATAGTATTTGGCCAGAATATTACGGTGAACAAAGCCGTGAATGGAAAGAAAAATCAGGGATTTGGACAGCAGTCTGCTGACGGGGTTTTTCTGGCGATGCCGGCAGGTGTAGTGTGGGATGGTGAGCAGGATGACAGCAGAAGTGTGAAAAATAACAACATCTAGCTAGGCCAAAAAGGTCCGCAGAATTTTAGAATAACTGTCCAAGTCCCTGCATACCTATAAAGTATATACCTCCGAAAGCAAAAGCCCTGCTGCTAAAAGTACGGGGCTTTTGCTTTATGGTTCTAATCAGAGGAATTATTTGCTATAATAAACTTGACGAAAATGATTATCATTATTGATGAGGTGCTTGCTGTAATGAATATTGAACAATTGGTTACCACTAGAAGAACAATTAAAAAGTTTAAAGCAGATCCAGTGGATGAGGCGCTGTTCATGAAGTGGCTTCAAGCGGCCAGCCTTGCTCCCAACCATAAAATGACTGAGCCTTGGGATATTATTTTTGCCGGCCCGGAGACACGCGGAAAGCTGAAGCATAAAACAGATTTTGGCGGAGCGCCGGAAGTGATGGCCGTCACAGTCAAGCATGGAAAAACTGATCTGGAGACAGTTGAAAATACAGCTGCCGTTGCATGCTTTATCCAGAATTTCATGCTGCAGGCATGGGATGAGGGAGTTGGGACTTTCTGGTGTTCTCTTGGTGCTTCAAAGGCTGCGAGGGAAGTGCTCGGAGTTGAGGAAGGGAGCGAAGTAGTCGGCATCATCGCTTTTGGCTACCCTGAAGAAATCCCGGCTATCAAAGAGCGCATCAGCATTGAAGATAAGATTAAAAAGCTTCCATAAATAATGGATAGAAGGACAAGGCAATTGCCTGTCCTTTTTTATTTTGGCAAATTCGGCTGAAAACTATAAAAAGAATACCTCTAAATCTTAAGAGACAGAAAGCAAAATCCCTTTATCGCCTTCATTTTTCGGCTATAATGAATCTAGCAGAAAATACAGGGGGCATTAAAATAATGAAACTAGTTGAATATAGCCGGAGAAGGGTAGGATGACGGAAGATTTCTGGTCGCCCGTCCGGCTGTCGATTTCTGTGGCTGCCATTTCATTGGCCATTGTTTTTGCTGCAGGCATTCTTCTGGCAAGATTGCTTGCATTTAAAAAATTTAAAGGAAAGCCGCTTATAGAAACCATCCTCCTCCTGCCTCTCGTACTCCCCCCATCAGTGGTCGGATTCCTGCTGATCATCGTGTTTGGAAAGCAGTCATTCTTTGGGAGAGCGATAGAAATCTTTATTGGGCAGCCGGTTATATTTACATGGCTGGCAGCCGTAATCGCGTCCAGTGTTGTCGCCTTTCCTCTGATGTACCAGTCTGCAAAGACAGGCTTTGAAACGATCGAGAAGGAAATAGAGGATGCTTCAAGAGTTGATGGAGCTTCAGAGGTGAAGGTTTTTCTCTATATAGCACTGCCGCTGTCGGCCAAAGCACTGGCAGCCGGAGCCATACTCAGCTTTGCCAGAGCACTTGGGGAGTTTGGGGCAACACTGATGTTTGCCGGCAATATTCCCGGCAAAACACAAACGATTCCGACGGCCATTTATTTTGCCATTGACTCGGGCAATATGGAGATGGCCTGGCTTTGGACGGCAGTCATGATCGGCATTTCCTTTATCATGCTTGCAGCAGTCAATGCTTTCAGCAAATAAAAATTTCGGTATACGAAATTTTTACGCAGAGAAACAGGGTTTTTGCTGTCATGCCAAGAATATATAATAAGTCCGAAAACCAGAGGAGGAAAAAGCATGACAGCAGAACAGTTTTTACAAAAGCAAAACGAAGCCTTGCAAAAGCTCCAGAAAAAGCGCGCTGAAGCTTCATGGAAAGCTTCTACAACTGGAGAAGATGAATGGAACAGGAAGACAGCTGAGGCACAGACGGAGGTCATCCTCTACTTATCAGATTCTGAAAGATTTCAAGAGGTAAAGGAATTCCTCGAAAGCGGGGAACTAAACCAGCTTGAACAAAGGCAGCTGCAGCTGCTGAAGAACAGCATGGTAAAAAATCAGCTTGACGCAGATGTACTTAAGGAACTTTCTGAAAGAAGCTCAGAGTTAGTAGGTGTCTTCAATACATACAGAGCCGTTCTGGATGGAAGGGAAGTGTCGGAAAATGATATCAGGAAAATCCTTACAGATAGCAAGGATAACGAGCTGCGTGAGAGGGCCTGGCATGCAAGCAAGACAATTGGCAGCAAAGTTGAAAAGAAGCTAATTGACCTTGTGAAATTAAGGAACGAAACAGCCATGAAGCTTGGCTACAGAAATTTTTATGAAATGAGCTTTGAACTCCAGGAGCTGGACAGGGACGTTATTTTTGCTATCTTCGATGAGCTGAAGAAAATTTCGGATGAACCATTCCATCAGCTGAAGCGGGAAATGGATGAGGAAATTGCAGAACGCCTTTCCATATCAATAGATGAAATCAGGCCTTGGCATTATGCGGATCCATTCTTTCAGGAAGCGCCTCCTTCTAAAGCACTGAACTTGGATTCTTACTATGAAGGGAAGAATCTGGAGGAGCTGACAGCTGCTACATTTGCTTCCATGGGAATGGAGATAGGGGATATGCTGGAAAACAGCGATTTATACCCGCGGGAAAAGAAAAATCAGCATGCATTCTGTACAGATATTGACAGGGGAGGGGACGTTAGGGTCCTGTGCAACAACAGCAGCAGTGACTACTGGTCGACCACCATGCTGCATGAGTTCGGGCATGCCGTATATTTCAAATATATTGACCGGGATCTTCCTTTCCTTCTCAGAGCACCGGCACATACATTGACGACTGAAGCGATTGCGATGCTTTACGGACGGATGGGCCGGAATCCGGAGTGGCTGGGGAAATTCCTCGGCATTAATGAGCAGGAATTAAAAGAACTGGCTGGCGAGCTGAAATTGGCGCTCAGAAGGCAGATGCTCATTTCAGCCCGCTGGTTCATCACTTTTTCGCTGTTTGAAAAAGAACTATATGAAAATCCGGACCAGGATCTGAACCGTCTCTGGTGGAAAATCGTCAAAGAGGTCCAATTCCTGAATCCGCCGGAAAATCAGGATATCCCGCACTGGGCAGCTAAGATCCACTTTACCCTTGTGCCTGTATACTATCAAAATTATCTGTTGGGAGAACTTACAACCTCACAGCTGGAACAGCATATCAAGAAAAATCTGAAGGGTGATATTCTTTCTAAAGAAGCAGGAAGCTATCTGCTAGAAGAATTTTTCAAGCCGGGAGCGGCCCTCCACTGGAATGAAAAGATAGAAAAAGCAACCGGCGAAAAACTCAACCCGCAGCATTTCATATACCAATTCGTAGGGGATCTGCAGCAGGCATAACAGAAAAAAGGCCGCTTTCTTCACAGGAAGCGGCTTTTATAATGGAAAGGAAGGAAACTTTTATATGAAAGTAAACGTCTATATAGTACATGCATTCTGCAGGGACAATAAGGGAGGAAACCCGGCAGGAGTGGTTCTCGACACAGATGGCCTGAGCACCGTCCAGATGCAGAAAGTTGCCTCAATGGCGGGATTTTCTGAAACGGCATTTATCAGCCGTTCAAGAGCAGGTGAAATATCCTTGAGGTACTTTACACCGGAGAACGAAGTCGACCTTTGCGGACACGCTACTGTCGCCTCCTTCCATCTGCTTGTCAAGGAAGGCAGGATTCCCCCTGGAGAGCACACATTTGAATGTCATGCAGGCCTTCTTAAAGCAAGAGCGAGTGACACGGGAGAGATCTTCCTTGAACAGCCTCTTCCGAAAATGGGAACAGCTCTTCCTCCAGAAGAGGCTGCAGTTTCCTTGGGAATCAGCCTTGATGATCTTGCTGAAGGTCTTCCGGTCCAGATTGTTTCTGCCGGACTTCCGGACATTATGGTCCCTATCCGTTCCCGTGATGTTCTGGAATCGATCCGGCCTGATTTCGTGCGGGTGGCTGAGATCAGCAGAAAGTATCAGGCAATAGGGTATCATCTGTTTGCTTTCAATGAAAAAGGCAGTCCTGCGGCAGTCTGCCGCAATCTTGCTCCTGCAGCCGGCATACCAGAGGAAAGTGCGACAGGAACTGCCAGCGGCGCTCTATGCGGCTATCTTTATCATCATCAAAAAATTGCAGCCGGCCCGCATTTTTTTCACCAGGGAGAAACAATGAGGCTGCCCTCTATCATAAAGGCAAATCTATCAGCCGCAGATGATTCAGGGGAAATTGAAAGACTGGAAATTGGCGGTGCGGCGAAAGTGAAAGACAAGATGGTGATGCACATTTAATGCTGTATACATAAAAATTTTCGACAGCATCCCATGCACCCAGCTTAAATCCACAGCAATAGACGTCCAATCTTCTGCCTGTGCTTCACTGAGTGTCATAGTTTGTAAAGAAAGCTCGCTATTTGTTCATATCTTTTAGGCGGAAAATGGTTTAAGATAGAAATAAGTTAATAGACGGACTTTTTAGAAAAAACAATAATGGTATTGTCAGTCAAACTTCAGACTCAGAATGATAGATGGAGGGATATGAGTGAGTGCAAGCATCGCAGTAAAACTGATAGAAGACTATTCAAACTATGAAGACGAAACACTGGTGGTCCTTTTTCAAAATGGGGATGGTATGGCATCTGAATATCTTATGAAAAAATACAGGCACTTTGTCAGGGCGAAGGCGAGCAAATTCTTTTTGATCGGCGGAGACAAAGATGATCTTTTTCAGGAAGGCATGATCGGGCTATATAAAGCCATCCGTGATTTCAAGGAGGACAAGCTTGCTTCATTCAAAGTGTTTGCTGAGCTGTGCATTACAAGGCAGATCATCACCGCTGTAAAAACGGCCACCCGCCAGAAGCAAATGCCGCTTAATTCCTATATTTCACTGGACAAGCCGATATATGAAGATGAATCCAAGCACACACTCATGGATATCCTCCCGGGAACCATGGTTACAGATCCGGCCATTCTGATTGTGAACCAGGAGAACACTGCAGACATCGAAGAGAAAATAGCCGAGAAGCTGAGCGATCTGGAACGGAAGGTTCTCGATCTATACGTTGCCGGCCACTCTTATATTGAGATCTCTGAGGAACTGGATACTCACGTCAAATCAATCGACAACGCCCTCCAGCGCGTTAAACGAAAACTTGACCGCTATCTTGAAAGACGTGAGCTGGTCATTTAAGGAACGGGGAGCTCCCTTTGGAAACAGGGGGCTTTTTTCTTTGGAAGCAGAGTTGTGAATTGTCCTATCGTACGGGGATCCAATAAAAAATGAAATCCCGGCAAACGCCGGGATTTCCGATCAATATTCTTCCCTTCTGGCAGATGGTTCATCTCCTGGAGTATCTCCAAGCTGGTTCCCTTCATGGGAAGGGCGAAGCAGTTCATCTTCTTCAATGGTGTTATCAACAAACAGGACATATTGCCCGTCAAATACCCTCTGCGCAAACTCTTCTGCATCTTTATCAGCTGCACCATAGCTCGCGTACTCATCGTTTGAGTGGATACCTGAGCTGGTTCCCGGATCTGCACCTAAAAACAAGGCTTTAGCGGAATCCAGAAAGCGCTGGTTTCCGAGTTCCTGTGAGCCGATGATTTTGGCAATGGCCCCGTATGTTTCAGCAAGTGCTTCAATATTGGATCCGTCCTTTGAAACGATTACCAGCTTTCTGCTGTTATAGCCGTTGTCCTTAGCTGAAGAGAGTGCTTCCGTAAGCTCCTCGATCGAATCATAGCCGCCAATCAATTGATTATTCATGAATATTCTCCTCCAGTAGATTAATAGAATTACTTCTATCATTCCCTGGTTTTCCTGGGAAGAAACGTTGGGAAGCTTTTCCCACAATACAGGGGATTTTTTGAAAAACCTGTTGTTAAAGCTTATTGGGATACATTTCTGCAGGTCCTGCATTAACTAATTATCTCTGAATGATGTCCCGTGCTTTATAATGCGATATAATAGAGACATCGTAACTAGGAGGAATCGACACATGAAGCCATTTGACAAAATTTCTTCATATTTCAAGACCTATGCACAATCACTGGCAGATGAATTGGTGGATAGCATCGTTCAGGAATTTGACTTTGAGGTGCCAAAGGAAGAAATTCAGAATGCCAAAAAGACTTATGAATCTTTTATGAAGTTTATTGGGGAGTCCATTGTGTCCGAAACTGAGAAGATGCCTGAAGGCTTGCTGGATTGGAGTAAGGAAAATGGAGAACGGCAGGCAAAGAAAGGCGGCCGCATCTCGGACATTGTAATGCGCTATCCTGATTCCAGGCAAGTGTTTATCGACAAAGTGACCAGGATAGGAAAAGAATTTGATTTAGGCATGGACGAAGTTGTACTTCTGATAAAAAAGGTAAATTTGATTCTGGATATCAGCATCAATGAAACTGTATTTGCTTTTGAACGATTTTCCGGATTACTTTTGGAAAAAGCACGGGATGAGGTCAATGAACTGACTGCACCTGTTGTTCCGATACAAGATGGCATTGCCGTTCTTCCGCTGATTGGCTCAATTGATTATGACCGGGCCAAGCTGATTATGGAAAAAGTGGTGCCGGAAATTAAAAAACTGCAGATAGAATGCCTGATCATGGACTTTTCCGGCATTGTCAATATAGACGCCCAAATCGCAAAGTATGTATTTGATATCCGGAGTGTGCTCCGTCTAGTAGGGGTGAATACAATCGCTTCAGGGGTCCGGCCGGATCTTGCGCAGCAGGCTGTTACAGAAGGAATCGATCTTACCTCTGTACCGACCTTTGCAAATGTAAAGCAGGCCATTGAGAGCCTTGAGGAAGAATGATTAGAAAAGGGTGAACCGTCCTGGTTCGCCCTTTTTGTGTACAGAAATTATCCGGATGGTGCATCAGTGTCTTCTGTCAGTGTTATTTTGGACAGCTCTGTTAGTATGGTGGCAGCACCTATGATTTGTTTTGTGCTGTCAAAGAGTGGGTGGGCAAAGATCATATATGTATAAAGATAATTGTCCGGAAGTGAAAAGGAGACTGTTTTTCGGATCGAAATCTGTTTTTCTATGACAGTTCTTTTCATTTGTGCATACATTTGTCCCCCTATCCCAAGGCCAAGCTCATCGTCCCGTTTCCCTATGAGAGATTCAGGCGGGAATAAGGGATGGTAATTGAAAATCCATGTATATTTTAAATCCATGTCACAATGAGCGATGATCATGGGTGCAGCCTCCAGTGCATAACGGAAAGGACTTTCATCATCCGCATTAAAGGCAGAAGAGTGGAAGTTCAGGATCTGGGCAATCTTTTGCCTGATTTCCTCACTGGGATTCCTCACCCCGCTTTCAATTTGTGCATAATAAGCCCTGTCGATGAACGCCTTTGTAGCCACGGTCTCCTGGGTCAGCTTTCTGGCTTTTCTTATTTTAATTAACCAATCTCGTTTATGTTGTTTATACATGGCTCTAGGTTATCATGTATCACTGATAATGGGCGTGGCTTTTGAGACACAGGCTGCATATTTGATGGAGAAAAGGGTAGATGTATAAATTACTTAAAAGAATCTGGCTTTATTTAATGAATGGTCAGAAGTTAAAGTACGGATGAATGATGAAATGAAAGAGAGGGTATAAGTCTTTTATACATAATGAAAGTGATGTGATACTTTGCCAGGCTCTAAATGGTTTAAAATCGGCTATGGAATTATTATAGTGATGGTTATTATCTTCCTCGCAACGAAAATCGATTTTATTTTTACACCGATTGAAATATTCTTTGAAACTTTATTTATGCCTTTTCTGATATCGGGGGTTATTTATTATCTGCTGCGCCCGATCGTTTATTTCCTTAATAGGAAAAAGGTTCCTAAGGTTGTTTCCATCCTCTTGATCTACCTTATCGTCATTGGAGGGACAGCCGCACTTGTGTACTTTGTGGGGCCCGAGCTGCAGCGCCAGTTCAAAGAGCTGATGGACAATTACCCGCAATATATAGAGGGGCTTAGAAACAAAGCGGATGAGCTTCAGAACAGCGCATGGTTTTCCCGTTTCCAGGAAAACGATTATATTACCTTCGACTATATTACAGAACAGATGAGTTCATATTTCAAATCAAACTTCTCGGATTTAAGCTCCCGCCTGACGGGTGTGTTCAGCATCGTCACGAGTGTTGTAACCGTAATTGTAACAGTGCCTTTCATTGTCTTTTATCTCCTGAAGGACAGCGAAGGGGCTTCAAAGGGCATGGTCAGATATTTGCCGTATTTCCAGGCTGCAGAGACAAGGAAAATACTAAAGGATATGGATGAAGCCCTCAGCTCCTATATACAGGGCCAGGCAATCGTCAGCTTCATTGTGGGTGTCATGATGTATATCGGCTATCTGATTATTGGAATCAATTATTCTCTTATTCTGGCTATTGTGGCCATGTTAACAAATGTCATTCCCTTCCTGGGGCCATTTCTTGCCCTCGTCCCTGCAGTCATCGTAGGGTTTACTATGTCGCCTTTTATGGCGCTGAAAGTCATTCTCGTGGTGATAGTGGTCCAGCAAATAGACGGAAATGTATCTTCTCCGCTCATCATGGGGAGAAAGCTGGATGTCCATCCGCTTACCATTATCCTGATCCTGTTGGTTGCGGGCAATCTTGCTGGTCTGATCGGGATGATCGTCGCTGTTCCTGCCTATGCAATCATCAAGGTCATCATCAGCCATGCCTACAGGCTTTATACATTGAAGAAGGCTGACCGTGACCAGATTATCCAGGTTGAAGATTAATGGTTTCAATCATGCAGAAAAACGGGAACAGAATAGTACAACCCATACAACAGGAGGAAGCTGCATGAACCGATATAAAATTGTATATAAAAACCGTGAGGACCAATTCATCAGCACTGAATTTTATGCAGACTGCATCACAGACCTGATTCCGCAGCTTACAAATCTTGAGAGGAAATTCAAAATTGTAGAAGTAAAGAATATGATGTACGCACAAAGAAAATGAAAAGAAAGCAGCGCTGAATGCCGGCGCTGCTTTTTCATGCTTATCAGCAGGAAGCGGAAGGCCTGGAGTCGAATCTTTACTGTTATGAAAAATTGAGGGGGGAAGAAGTATGGCTTTCAAAGAAAATGCGCCGGAGAAATCGTATAAGCTTAAGGAGAGATTAGAAGAATTATATGATGCTGCACTAACAGAATCGGAACTAATGAATTTGGCAAAAGCTATGCTTGAAGAAATTGGATCAGCTGATCCATATCTGCGGGATCATCTGATTTACTCCAGCTTTGCCCGGCTTATTGGAGAAGGCAGCTTTTCACATATAATGCTTGAAAAAATCCTTGCCGTCTGCCAGGATGTCAGTCATTTATTTTACCATCTCGGGGCAGAGGGAGATGACAGCGTGTTTACCCGCAGTTTTTCTTCCCTGGTGCTGGCATTGGTTATTCAAAAAGATGCTGCAGAGAGATTTCTTTCCGATCAAACAGTTCAGTATACATATGGAAAAACATTGGAATATATGAAGAAAGAAAAAGACCTTCGGGGGTATGTGCAAGAAAAGGGCTGGGCACACAGCATGGCTCATGCAGCAGACCTCTTAAATGAGCTCGTCCGCCACCCGGTTATCTCCTGCAGCGAGCAGCTGCTCTTACAGGGGATGGATGTGATTTTTCATTGTGTATCAAGGAACGACGGCGTTTATACTGATGATGAACCCGAACGGCTCGTTTTCCCGCTCACGGCTATCTTTGAAAAATCAAATGAAAACACCTTGGCCAATAAATTGAATGAGCTGTCTCTATACGAGGAGGACACCAGAAAAAGCAAAAGTGATGGAAACGCCTATTATCATCTCAGGACCAATTTGATGATGTTTTATAAATCATTGTATTTCAGACTGAAATGGATTGATATATTTCCTGCTGGAAGGGATCTCCTTGAAGCGCATATCCGGAGACTCCATATTGAAGTCTATGGGGAGAAATTCTAAGAAGGGAATACAAAAGGAGGAGAAGAATCTGCTTCTCCTCTAAAATCTTTCATTTTTGGCAGAAGGGCTGAAAACAGGGAAAGAAAAGTAAAAGGTGGTGCCTGCCCCGACTTTGCTCTCGACTTTGATTGTTCCCTTCATAGCTTTGACGATGCTGAATACAACCATCATCCCCAGGCCGGTCCCTTTTGAGCCTTTCGTAGAATAATAAGGCTCGCCGAGCTTCTGCAGCTGTTCAGGAGTCATACCGACGCCGGTATCCTTGACCGATATTGAAATATGGCTTTTCGTATAATTGGTCTCGACAAGGAGGTCGCCGCCTTTAGGCATCGCTTCAATGGCATTTTTCAGGACATTGAGAATCGACTGGTGGAATTTCTGCCGGTCTCCTTCAATGGAACCAAGGATGGCAAAATTGGCTGTAATCCTGACAGAATTCTGATTAGCGAGTGGTGTCAGAATGTTGATTACCTGCGTGATTTCTTTTTTTACGTTAATTTCCTCTATATAGTCGAGGGAAGGTTTTGTGAAAGTTAAATAATCTTTTATAACCCTTTCTGCTGATTCAAGCTCGCCTTTAACGATATGCAGATACTCCCTTCTTTTTTCAAGGGGCTGAGGGTGCTCGATCAATAGCTGTACAAAGCCTGCCGCAGCTGTCAAAGGGTTGCGGATTTCATGTGAAATCGCGGCACCCATCTGCTCAACAGCTTCCAGCTTTTCAGTTTTTATCAGTTTCTTCTTGAGCTCAAGATCCTTTCTGACATATTCAATGATATAGGAAATCATTGCGACCCCGACAGTTGGGACCGCCAGATGAGCGGCCCAGGCATCAAGCCTGCTTTCAGGTGAAGACCATATCTCCATGGCAATGACTGTCACTACACTTAAAATAACAGTCAAGAGGACCGAAAAGGCAATCCTTTTTGGGGGAGGCTGTATTTTGAATCTAGGATAAATGCGCCACAGTAAAAATCCGAGCGGCACATACAAAAGAACATTGAGCCAGAAACCGGTACCAAGTCCAAAGAACGAGCGGAAGACAATGGCAATCACGCTGAGCCAAGGGCCAAGGCCGGCATACAAGCCGCCGATCAAAACCGGGATGAGCCTCAGGTCAAATTGGAAGTCGGACGAGGATTTAAAAGAAAACTGCAGGCTCATCCAAAGCATCAGTGATAGCCATATAAGGGACGACACGCGGGAAAAAGAGATTCTTTGCCTTCTCTCTGACCAAACCAATGAGAAAAAAAGAAGAATGATAATCAACGCCAAATTGAAAAACAAGTGCCTGGTTATTTCCATTTATTTCACCGCATTTTTGTATGTATATTAAAAATATTATAATTTTTTGTCAAAAGAAACAATACAATTAGCTTAATTTGACGAATATATTAACAGTTTCCCTAAAATAGTCATATAAAGACTGGGGCAGCTTTTAAGCCAGCAAGCATTGAATGCCTGTCTGGGAAAGCCAGTTTGCTTAGTCTATCAAACAATCCAAATGGTGAAAAAGAGAGGAAATATTAAAAACTGCTAAAAAAATGAACCTTTTTCCAGCCTCTTCCGTATTATGGTTAGAACGAGAATGATAGGAGGCACAGTTTTGGATCCCATTTTGAAGCTGGACAATGTAAAAAAAGTGATCAAAGGAAAAGAAATCATCAAAGGACTCAGTTTTTCTGTAAACGAAGGAGAGGTATTCGGCTTTCTCGGCCCCAATGGCGCCGGTAAAACGACGACGATCAGGATGATTGTCGGCCTGATCGGGATTACAGAAGGTGACGTGGTTGTCTGCGGGAAAAGCATCCGCAAGGACTTTGCCGGTGCCGTTAGCCACATTGGTGCAATTGTGGAGAACCCGGAAATGTACAAGTTTCTGACCGGCTACCAGAACCTTATGCAATATGCACGGATGCAAAAAGATATCTCTAAAAAGAAGATTGACGAAGTAGTTGGGCTGGTCGGTCTGCAGGATAGGATCCATGACAAGGTGCGCACCTATTCGCTCGGTATGCGGCAGCGGCTCGGACTGGCGCAATGCCTGCTTCATGATCCGAAACTCCTGATCCTGGATGAGCCGACGAACGGCCTGGATCCTGCCGGGATAAGGGAAATCAGGGACCATCTGAAAATGCTCACCAGGGAAAAAGGCATGAGTGTTATCGTATCGAGCCACTTGCTATCAGAAATGGAAATGATGTGCGACCGGATTGCCATCATCCAGGATGGCCGGCTGGCAGAAGTGCAGCAGGTAAATGATTTTGTGCAGACCGGGTCGATTTACGCTTTTGAAACAGGCGATCTCAGCCAGGCATCGTCTCTTTTAGAAGACAAATTCGGCATTGTCCGCACAGCAGATGGTTTTACAGCGGGCTGCACAAGAGACGAAGTGCCTGTTATCGTCGAAAGCCTTGTTGAACGCGGAATAGCGGTCTACGGGGTGAGAGCGGCTTCGCAAACATTGGAAGACAGATTCCTTGAAGTGACGGCTGGGGGTGTCAAGCATGGGTAGTTTAATCAAGAATGAATGGATAAAAATTTTCCGCAGAACAGGTACGCTTGTTATGGTCGGGCTTGTTATACTCTTTACAATGGTCTATGCCGGATTTGAGAAATATGACCAAGTAAAGAATGGCGGAGAGGAGCCGCAGGCTGACTGGAAGCAGACTATGGAACAAAGCATCCAGACTGACAAAACTGAGATGGAAGAAAATTTCAACGCCAATCTGGATATGTTCTATAAACGGCAAATTGCCATCAAGGAATACCAGGTTGAGAATGATATCCCTCCCCAAACCGGATATTCGGTATGGTCTTTCGTAGAGAAAGCCCAGGCATTGATATCCTTTGCAGGCCTCTTTACCATCATCGTAGCTGCAGGCATCGTCGCCTCTGAATTTTCATGGGGAACAATCAAGCTCCTGCTGATCCGGCCAATCAGCAGATCGAAAATCCTGCTGTCCAAATACATAACCGTCTTTTTGTTCGGGCTTTTCATGCTGGCTTTGATATACGGGCTGGCCACATTGCTCGGTGTGATTCTGTTCGGTCTTCCATCTGAACAAATTCCTCATCTTGCCTATTCGGGTGGAGAAGTGGTTGAAAGGGGCATAGCGGGACATCTCGCAGTTTCCTATCTGCTCGCAAGTATTGATGTGCTGCTTGTCGCAACGATGGCATTCATGATATCAGCGGTTTTTCGCAACAGTTCACTTGCCATCGGCCTTTCCCTGTTTCTGCTTTTCACAGGAGGGACGGCAACATTTATTCTGGCAGGTCTTTTCGATTGGGCAAAATATATTCTTTTTGCCAACACGGATCTGACTGTTTATTTCGACGGAGTACCACCTGTGGAAGGAATGACGCTCACCTTTTCGGTCATCGTCCTGCTTGTGTATTTCACCATTTTCCATGCGCTTGCCTTCTGGCTGTTCAATAAAAGGGATGTATCAGCATAAAAAAGAGGAAGCCGGACATTTTCTGTCCGGCTTATTTAGTTAGCAGAAGAATGAGTTAAGATCTTAATGGTCAAAGCTGGAGGGTGCTAGTGCGGGGAACCAGGACCGTCTAAATCGGAAAAAGAGAAATAGAGGGTGTTAGTGAGGGGAAGCAGTACCGTCTAAATTGGAAAAAGAGAGTCAGAGGGTGTTAGTCGGGGGAACTAGGACCGTCTAAATTGGAAAAAGAGAATTAGAGGGTGTTAGTCGGGGGAACTAGGACCGTCTAAATTGGAAAAAGGGAATCAGAGGGTGTTAGTCGGGGGAACTAGGACCGTCTAAATTGGAAAAAGAGAATCAGAGGGTGTTAGTCAGGGGAACTAAGACCGTCTAAATTGAAAAAAGGGAATCAGAGGGTGTTAGTCGGGGGAACTAAGACCGTCTAAATTGAAAAAAGAGAATCAGAGGGTGTTAGTCGGGGGAACTAAGACCGTCTAAATTGAAAAAAGAAAAATAGAGGGTATTAGTCGGGGGAACTAGGACCGTCTAAATTGGAAAAAGAGAATTAGAGGGTGTTAGTCGGGGGAACTAGGACCGTCTAAATTGGAAAAAGAGAATTAGAGGGTGTTAGTCCAAGAAACTAGAGCCCTCTAAACTGAAAAAGAGTCATAGACGGTGCTTCTGAAAAGAACTTCTGCCCACTAAGCCCCAAAAAAAGGGGATGATGCCAGCTCTAACGCCTGAATCCACTCCTTCAATCAAAAAAGCTATAATATCAGAAAATATAGACAACAACCAGCGGAAGTTATAATATACCAATTATCAAAGGAGGGAAATCGTATGGGTGATTGCTTTATTTGCAATAAGCACCAGGGGAAAATCAACACTTCAGGAAGTGTAATCTATGAGGATGAGTTTGTTTATGTTGGACATATTGACGGAGGCGGAAAGCCCGTTTATCTTGGACATTTGATGATTGACTTGAAAAGGCATGCACCGACACTGGCGGATTTAACGATGGGGGAAGCATCGGCTTTTGGGAAATCTATGGCGAGGATTAGCCGGGCCTTAATGGAAAGCGAGGGAGCAGAGCATATTTATTCTCTTGTATCAGGTAACGCCGTTCCTCATCTGCATATGCATTTGGTGCCGCGCTACCCGGGCACACCGGAAAAACACTGGGGGCCGATGAGTGTGTATGACTGGGAGCAGGCTCCGATGGGAGATGAAGAGGAGGTCAGTGAAATCTGCCGCAGGATCAAGTCTTACCTCGAGGAGCAAAAACATGATTGATATTTGCTGGACCGGGAAGGAAGCACCTTACCTGGATGATCCAGATGTCAGGCAGGAAGCCCACATCACGATAGGGCGGTTTGGCGGAAATACAGAGGCCGGCCAGTATAAAAATGAGGATGGCTGCCTTGTCTGGGCTGATGGAAATCGGGAATGGGAGTTTGCCATAATACTGGATGCCCATGAATCAGCAGAAAGTGCAGAGCTGGTTCTGCAGCATATTCAGTCAAAAAAGGCAGACATATTAGAAATACTGATGCTTCCAGCTGATGCTGCAATACCTGGTGTGGAAAAGTTTATATTGGCCCTTCTGGCTTCTGAAGCGTTCAGGTTGGAATGCAGCAAGGTACAAGGAGAAACGGCCTGCCTGTTTGCTTTTCGGAAAGGTCAGTATCTTTGGTGGCTGTCTATCGGTGATTGTGTGCTATTCCTCTTTCACCCCGAACTGGCGGCTATGGGGCAGCATCAGCTGAACCAGCGGCAATTTTTTGAATGGACAGGAAGGGCCAATGCTTTTGATTTGTCTGTTCCCTGTTATACAACAGGAAGGAGGGAGCTCAGAGCAGGCATAAATACCATCTTCCTTACGACCGATGGCCTCCTTGAATGCCCTGGATTGCCGTATGAAAACCCGGAAAAGATCATGTCGGCATTGAAGTATGCTTCAGATGGGCAGGGTGTGAAAGAAATGCTAGATGTAATTAAGGCACATCAAGTCCGGGACAGTACTACGATCATCTCCTGGGAGGCGAGTTCTTCCAGCAGGCCATTAATGCCGGGAAACCTTTCAAGCAAGGGATAATATTCCGCAGGATGGGCAACATACAGGCGGAGGGCTGCCGATGGCCAAGTTAAAGCATATACAGCAGGATACCAATATTGAAAGCTACTATATAACTTTATGTGATGTTTATTTTTATCATCTCCCCGGAGAATCGGAAAAGGAAGAGCAGCGGCTGGAGGCTGCTGTTGAAACTTTATCGAGCTTGATTTATCATGCCATCAGCATAGACGGGACAACAATCAGGGAAATGGACAACAGCCGGTATGAGAAGGAGTACAAGCGGTTCTATACAGATATTATGAGGGCGATCAGAGAATGTTCGCAGAACGAAGTGGACTTTGGCGAATTTCTCGAAATATTGGACGAAATTATCAGCGCCGCCATTCTTCTTGCTAATGCATTCGAAAAAATTGATAAGGTAAAAGAAGAAGCCGCACAAGAAGATGAAGAAGAGGAAGAAGAATGACCGGTTCCGGATAGGGCCGGTCTTATTTCTGTTCATTAAAGTTTTAATTTTAAAAAAATAATTGTAAAGACTTCTTTTTTTATGCTATTCTGTACTATAACAGATTAGAGAAGCAGCGTTGTGTAATATAAATCAAAGGAGGATAAGGATGGCAAACTATCGGAAAATCGGAAGCTTGCAGGTGGATGAGGCTCTGCATCAATTT
Organism: Bacillus sp. AG4(2022); assembly: GCF_031844465.1. Taxonomy (NCBI): domain Bacteria; kingdom Bacillati; phylum Bacillota; class Bacilli; order Caryophanales; family Bacillaceae; genus Bacillus; species Bacillus sp. AG4(2022). The sequence continues at coordinate 170,240 of NZ_JAUZVH010000007.1, read as the reverse complement.
TTACAGAAGGAGGCGCTTCCCGGGACCGGCCTGGAAGAAAAAGCATTCTGGAATGGTTTTGAAAAGCTGATTGAAGTGCTTACACCAGAGAACAAAAGACTGCTGGCCAAAAGGGAGGAGCTGCAAAGGGAGCTTGACCGCTACCATTCTGAAAAACGCGACGACTTCAGCTTTGAGGCGTATAAACAGTTCCTGCTCGATCTCGGTTATCTGCTCCCGGAGCCGGGAGCATTCAAGATCCGCACGGAAAATGTGGATGACGAGATTGCCCTGCAGGCAGGTCCGCAGCTGGTTGTGCCGGTCAATAACAGCAGATACAGCATCAATGCGGCCAATGCACGCTGGGGGAGCTTGTATGACGCCTTATATGGGACAGATGCGATCAGTGAAGAAGGCGGAGCAGAAAGGTCAATCGAGTATAATCGTGTGCGCGGAAATAAAGTAATTGAATTCGCAAAGGGATTTCTTGATCGGGCTGCCGCTCTTGACGGTGCCTCCCATAAGGAAGCTGTCAGGTATTCAGCGAAGGAAGGCAGTTTGGTCATTACTTTGAAGGATGGGTCATCCTCAAAATTAAAAGATCAGGAAGCTTTTGCCGGTTACAGGGGAGATAAGGATCATCCCGAGGCTGTATTGCTGAAGCATCATGGACTTCATTTTGAGATCCAGATTGACCGTGCATCTGATATTGGAAAAAGTGATCCGGCAGGCATAAAAGATATTCTTTTGGAAGCAGCTGTTACAGTGATCATGGATTGCGAGGACTCAGTTGCGGCTGTTGATGCGGAGGACAAGGTGCTCGTATACAGGAATTGGCTAGGGTTGATGAAAGGGGAGCTCAGCGCAGATTTCTCAAAGGGCGGTAAGATCATATCTAGGAAACTGAACGGTGTCAGGCACTATCGGGATCCTGAAGGCAATCTTTTTTCCCTGCCAGGCAGATCGCTTCTGTTTGTCCGCAATGTCGGCCATCTGATGACCAATCCGGCAGTTCTGGATAAGGAAGGAAATGAAGTGCACGAAGGAATCCTTGATGCTGTCTTTACGAGTCTGGCAGGGATGCATTCTCTTTTAAACACAGAGGAACCGGCTAACTCCAGGAAAGGGTCTATTTATATCGTTAAGCCTAAAATGCATGGGCCGGAGGAAGTTGCGTTTGCAGGGGAGCTTTTTGATAAAACAGAGGATTTGCTCGGGCTTGATAGGAATACCTTGAAGATCGGCCTGATGGATGAAGAGCGCAGAACCTCACTGAATTTAAAGAGTTGTATAAAAGAAGTCAAAGACCGCATCGTGTTCATCAATACAGGCTTCCTTGACCGGACAGGGGACGAAATCCATTCAAGCATGGAAGCGGGCCCGATGGAGCGTAAAGGAGAAATGAAAAAGTCCAATTGGCTGCAGGCATACGAAACATCCAATGTTTCAACAGGACTGTCAGCCGGTTTTTCAGGCAAGGCTCAAATAGGCAAAGGCATGTGGGCTATGCCTGACAAAATGAAAGAGATGCTCGAGCAGAAGGGTGCCCAGCTCAAGACCGGGGCTAATACTGCCTGGGTGCCGTCACCGTCAGCGGCCGTCCTTCATGCATTGCATTACCATCAGATTAATGTAAAAGGTATCCAGGAAAAAGAGTGTCAAAACCCGTCCCTGTATAGAGATGAAATGCTGTCAATACCGGTGGAAGCCTGCGGATCCTGGTCATCTGAAGAAATCCAGGTGGAAATCGAAAATAATGCCCAGGGTATTCTTGGATATGTGGTCCGCTGGGTGGAACAGGGCATTGGCTGCTCAAAAGTGCCGGATATTCATGATGTCGGCCTGATGGAGGACCGTGCCACTTTGAGGATATCAAGCCAGCATCTGGCCAACTGGATCCACCATAAAATTGTTTCTAGAGAGCAGGTCATGAATGCATTAAAGAAAATGGCGAAGATAGTTGATGCACAAAATGAGAATGAGCCGGGCTATAAGAGGATGTCTGATGATTTCAGCACTTCAGTGGCATTCCAGGCGGCCTGTGAGCTGATCTTTGAGGGGAGAAATCAGCCTAATGGCTATACAGAGCCTATTTTGCATAAAAGGAGACTGGAGGCAAAGTCAAAAATGGCTGTCCGGCAGTAAGGTAGAACGGATTTTAAAAACCAATATGGTAAGTCAGCAGGCAGCGCCGCCGTTTTCATCCGGCTCGTCAGTGTGACATGGAGTGATTCCTTGTGCAGCCGCACTCAGCTGCTGATTGCTTCTGCGGGATGGTCTTGGCAAGCGCTTGAAGAAAATTGACCGTTTCGGATTCTCTCAGGTAAAATTTAGATATTCTTACAGAAATTGAGGGGGTCTTATTGAAGCATATGAAACTGGTATTAGTATTGACTGGCCTGATCATGATGAGCGCTGCCTGTTCCGGAGCAGCGGAAAGCGAGCCAGCTTCAGATAAAATGACAGCAGCTCCTGTAAAAAATGCAATAGAGGAAGTGGATGCTGCAGGGGAGGAAAAGGATGCTGAAGAGGCGGCAGAGAAGGAAAGCTTTATCGCCAACGGAAAGGAATGGCAGCTCGGATTTACCGATTCTCAAAACGGGCTGCTCAAAGAATATGTCCTTGCGGGAGAAACGGTCGACAACTGGTCTGAGCTGATCACAGTCCAGCGCTTCAGCAATCCGAATGGGGCTCGTGTACAGGATTATGCTGCTCAATTTAAAGCTACTCTTGAGAAGTCTGTAGCCGGAAATCTCCGTTTTCAGATCTTAACGGAAGATGCTAAGAATCTGTTTTACGAATTCGAGGTGACAGACGATGCAGTCCATCCTGACCAGTATGAAACAGGCAGGATTGAAAGCGAGGGAGGGGAAATTTGGTTCCTGCACTATGCCATTAAGGTCCCTGAAATAGATAAGAGTGAAAAAGACGCCTGGCTGAATATTATGTCAACAGATGATCTGAAGAACTGGGGAAAATAAGAAAAAACGAAGCAGCGATGCTTCGTTTTTTCTTTCATAGGTTATTTATAAAAAACCTTATCTGTATTATATTTGGCCTGGAGAGTATTGATGATATAGGTCTCATAAATTTCTCTCTCCATTGGGTCTTCTACATAAATCAAGGCAATTTTGTATACATCATGGCGGACATCCTTGATCGGTGAAACAGTGTCTTCAAAATGCTTCTTCACACGCTGCCTCAGTTTACGGGCTTTTCCTACAAACATCAGGTCCTCATTTGAATCAAGGAACAGGATCAATCCTCCTTTATCACGGGGGATTCGGTGGTAATCCGTAAAGCCGTAAAGATTGCTCAGTACGGAGGAGGTCTGTTCATCGGCATGCTTGTTTTTAGTCAGAGTCAAATCCGGATTTGGAATTTCAATTTTTATCATCTTCAGTCACTTCCTTTTCTTTAACTTGTAAATGGTATCATACCGGAAGCCTGATATCCACTATATCCTGATTATTTTACCCTTATATCAAGGATAAAAAAGGTTTTTCAATTTTTCTCTTTTTAAAGTGTCACAGTTTTGTCTTAAAGGCGACTAAGTATATAGAATATGAAAAGCAGGTGAGTGTGTGGGGAATCACAAGGAAAGGCTGATCCTTGAATGGTATGAGCAATACGGCACAGAACTGTTCCGGTTTGTTTGGATTATGCTCGGAACAAAAGAGGGATGTGATGATATTGTACACGATACTTTTCTGAAAGCCTGGTCGGCCATAGATAGATTCGAGGAGAAATCGTCTGTGAAAACCTGGCTGTTTGCCATCGCCAAGCATAAGGTGCTCGATGAAATCCGCCGGCAGAAAAGGAGGGGGATTTTTCTCAGGAGATTAGCCGAAAGCTATATTCCATCTGGTTTGGATGTACAGAAGATTGTGGAGCTGAAGGAGGAAGCAAAAGAACTGATGAAACAGATCCAGGAGCTGAAGCCCAACTACAGGATTGTCATTATTTTAAGCAAGGTAGAGGAATGTACTTCGAAGGAAATCGCTGAAATCCTGGGCTGGTCGGAAGCGAAGGTACGCAAAACTCTTTCGCGCGCCATACAAATGCTGAGGAAGGAAAAGCGGATGAAAGGAGGCGATGGAATTGAAAGGTCAATATGATGACCACGAGTGGAATGCTCTTCGTGAGCTTGTGCCTGGCAGAGATGAAAGCGAGCAATTGAAAAGGAGAATCATGCATTCTGCAAGGAAGGGCAGTCACATAGGGCCAAATTTTTTCAGGGCAGGCTCAATTGCGGCGGCATGCCTGCTTTTCATTGTTTGCGGAGCTCTGCTTTTGCTTTCCCTGCAGGAGTCAAAACTGCCAAAAGATGCTTCTTTTATTATGCTGGGTGGCCACCCCTATACTTGGGACCTGCCGGGGATTAAAGTGAAAACATCGCAAGGTGAAGTTGAGTTTTTAAGGGGAGCGGAGGGGACGGAAACCAAGGCGGGCTTTGGCAAAAACATATCAGACCAGGACATGGACAGCATCGTATCTTCCCGCTCAATGTACGTCAGGCAAGAACTGGAGCATTTCCCTTATAAAACCATAATGTACATTGAGCATGTCAAGATGATGGATACGGCTCTCCGCTATCATTTTTTCATCCAGCCCGATGGCGAAGACTGGGTTTACTTCTCCTTTGATTATCCTAAATTTGAGTATGCAGAAATATTTCAGGCTATTGCCAGCTTGCGGTTCAAAGACGTCGAACCTTACATTCATCCGGAGCCCCTTTATGTCACCCATGGATATGGAGAGATATTGTATCCGGTTGGCCTGACGCCGGTCACTGTCAGCTCCGGTTATGAAGAATACCGGTGGGAGGAGGCTTCGAGCCGCAGCCTTTCGGATTATTTAAAAGCTATAGAGAACAGCCCGGCAGGATGGGAGAAACAGGAATCAGTCGGCAGTTCCGCTAATTATATATCCCATTCCGGACTTGTGGAAGTAGCCATCCGCCTGGAAGGCAATATACTCACTTACACGATTCACTATAACAGACAGGAATAACTGCAGGCTGTTCAGTCACAGCATTTTTTATCAATTATAATGAAAGCCCCGGCATGACTGGTGTTGGGGCTTTTTGTAGGTGGTCTATAACTGGTATAGGTGCCTGTCACCTAAAAAATGACATATTTTGTTGTTTTCATTTTTGTAAAAAGGGTAAAGAGTAGTAAATATCAAATTGTAAGAGGGCGATTATGAACAGCATAGAATACTACATTTTTTTAGAGGAAATCCAACGGATGAAAAAAGAATATAACAGATGTAAAGACAAAGCCTTAAAGTCAGAAATTGTTAAGGATATCGAGCTATTGCAGACTGCGATCAACTGCGTAAGATAAAATGAAATCGTCTAAACCATGAGTTAGGCGATTTTTTGTTTTTTTATAAAGCCGGCATATTGCCGGCCTTTGTCATTTATTGAAGAAATACTGATAAAAAAGGACATCCTGCCATTCCCCGAATTTAAAGCCGACTTCCTTAAATATGCCGATATAGTGAAATCCGAGCCTTTCGTGGAGCCTGACGCTTGCCTCATTTCCGGCAGTGAGGCCGCTGATGATGGTATGGTAGTCCAGGCTGGCTGCGCGGGAGAGCATATCCTCTACCAGACCCTTCCCGATCCCTTTCCCTCTGAAGCGGGATGATATGTATACAGAAAGCTCTGCTGTTTTCTCATAGGCCTGTTTATCGCGGAATGGTCCAATGGAGCAGTAGCCTGCAATTTGGCCATCTTCCTCTGCAACCGTCAGGGGATATCTGCCGCCGTATTTTTCGAACCAGGCCGTCCGATGTTCCAGGCTTTGTTCTTCGAGGTCAAAAGTTGCTGTCAGTGTGCGGATTGCTTCATTATAAATATCAAGAATGTCCGGCAAATCTTCTTTTACTGCTTCACGGATTATCATTTCATTATCCCTCCTGGTACTTATTTTAAAAGAGCAGAAGAAGGAGGGGAAGTTAATTGTCTTATTTCCTGACGACGAAAGGTCTCGGAGTTATCAGCTTTAGAAAGCCGGTATTACGGAATAAAGCTGCTTGCGCAGGCAAGCAGCTTCATTGCCTATTCCTTCAGCTGATCCACAGTTCCCTCATTATAATCATCCCCGACTTGTTCATGGGTTTCAGCGAGACCCTGCCCCAGCTGGGAGTTCCCTTCATAATCGGATGCATTGAAGTATCTGGCGGCAATCTGTGTTGTATCAGGTTGGTTTTTCTTATTATTTTTCAATCGTTCCGCCTCCTTTCATCCATAGTATAAGTAAATTCAAGACAGATTATTTGGCTAGCGGGAATGTACATAATTGGAATCAGGAAAGGGGAAATTACAGTGGAGGAGGTGAGCCTCATGGCTAAAAATCAAAAGGGTGAAGACCGTACAAACGATCTTGGAAGATTTGCCGGAATATCCAAGGAATATGACTTTGAAACAGGAGCGCTTGATACAGCGGTACCGCAAAGTCAAAGGAAGAGTGATCAGAAGAAATAGCACTTTACAGGGTATTTCTTTGAGATAGAAAGCGGACTGGGAACTTTTTCAGAAATAGCGCTTCGAGCAGAGCTGGCTGGGACCGCTATTTTGGTGTTGCTGACATAGTGGTTGCAGCGAGGCTGGCTAGGACCGCTATTTTTGATCTTAGGTGAGATAGTAGTTCCAGCGGTGCTGGCTAGGACCGCTATTTTTGATCTTAGGTGAGATAGTAGTTCCAGCGGTGCTGGCTAGGACCGCTATTTTTGTTTTTGCTGAAATAGTGGTTGCAGCGAGGCTGGCTAGGACCGCTATTATTGATCTTAGGTGAAATAGTGGTTGCAGCGGTGCTGGCTAGGACCGCTATTTGGGATCTTAGCTGAAATAGTGGTTGCAGCGAGGCTGGCTAAGACCGCTATTTTTGATTTTGGCTGAAATAGTGGTTGCAGCGGTGCTGGCTAGGACCGCTATTTTTGATCTTGGGTGAAATAGTGGTTCCAGCGGTGCTGGCTAGGACCGCTATTTGCTGAAATAGTGGTTCCAGCAGAGCCTGCTGGAACCACTATTACGAATCATAGCTGAGCTTTATTTCCTGCCATTCTATTGAACCTATAACTTAAATCATTTCCGCCCCTGATTCTTTTTGGCGTCGTTCTTCTGGAAAGCAGACTCCGTTTCATGGTCTTTTTGGATTTGTTCAATGCTTGAATTTTGGATGCCCTTTTTTGCCACTGCTATCACCGCCTCTCCATATTGATCCTTATATAGGTTGGCATTTCACTATGATTTTCATTCCCGATCAGCTGATTCAGCCAGGTGAAAATACTCCCGGTCAAAAATGCGGTAATAGATGGATGCAGGAATTTTATCATAATACGGCTGCACACTTGAAATCACTTCTTTTTGGGTCCGGTGGGCGAGGAGGACTTTTTTTCGTGAAGCAGCTTCAGTTGCCATCGGGAAAGCGATATCGGGCTCTGGAAGACCCTTGCTGGTATCCTTGGGATACTTCTCCTTGAAAGTTGGAGAGAGCTTAAGGGCCACTTCAATCATCGGCTTCGGCAGAGTAACCATATAATGCCTTTTAACAGAAGAATTCCCCTTGGAAAGCTCTTCCTTTGCCACTTCCCGCACCAGCTGGCCTGTAACCACATGGTCTGGATGGCCGTATAAGCCAATTTCATCATCATAAGAAATCAATGCTGTCGGCTTAATCTCTGTAATCAAGTCTCTGATAACCTGTTTAATCTCCTCACCATTCACTTCTTCTAAGCCTCCATCTGGAAAGTCAAAAATCTCCAGACGGTCCACGCCAATAATTTCAGCAGATTTCTTCACTTCCTTTGTGCGTTCAGCCCCAAGCTTATCCCTTGGGACAACCCCTCCGTCAGGACCTGCTTCGCCCCTGGTGAATACCGTGAGTGCAGTAAATGCATCCTTCTGTTTCCCCAGCTTAGAAAAGGTTCCGCTGACCATAATTTCATCGTCAGGGTGTGCAAACAGAGCAAGCACTCTTTTCGGCTCATTCTCCGGGAAAAGCTCCTGTGACACAGTCACTTCGCCGTCATTGACATAATAGTTGGCATAAATGATGGCAGAAACAGAGCCGAGCAGTAGAAAGATGAAGAGGATCCCCAACAAAACCACCAGCCTTTTTAGTGTTTTTATTTTCATATCAGACGTTCACTCCTTAAAGATTGTGCTAGTCCAGTATATGAGTCGGGGATCAAAGAGATGTAAACAATAATATACAGGTAAATAGAGCGTTTTTTCTTTCATCGAAAAATAAAAGAGACGCAAAATTTGCGCCTCCTACAACAGCTTTATATACTTTTCTTCATTCCGCATTTCCGGCATTCACGGAGAAAAATAAAATCCTTCACCGAGCTTTTGAACAAGGTATTATCGCAATTATCGCATCTCCCGCTTTTTTCGTCAGGATAATCCTTGTAGTCATACACAATACTTGTGTCAAATCCTTTTAGTTCGGTTGTTTCAGTCATGTAATTCACCCGCAAGTTAATTTTTATCTTTTTATCTTAGCAAACTTGGTGCTTTTTCGGTAGGGGAAAATAAGGATGGCTGTTTAGGAAAGACCGAGTATAACTAATGAGCAAGGCCTTTTTAAGCTTCCCTAACACCCATCCGTTCTCGCTTAATCCCATACCAAACCAAAAAAGATCCCCCAATAACAAACAGCGGTTCCAGCCAGTTGGCTTCAGGCCCGTTGGTGATCCGGTGGAGCTGGAAGATCCAGTGGAATACGGCGATGTCGAAGCTCAGGAACAAACCTGTTGCTGCTGTGAATCCATTGAAAAAGGCAGCAGTAAACAGGCGGTGGAAGATGAGCATCAGTATGCCCAGTACACAGACGCCAAAAAATACAGCCCCAATCCGTTCCATGCTGGTTTCGGCCTTTAGGCCATAAGCAAAGGCGTCAATCAGATGGAACAGGTTATCAGCAGCGATGATTCCAATTATAATGCCAAGCAATCTCATAGAAACACTCCTTCTCATTTACCAGAAAGTATATTGTACTATCTTTTTTGTAAAAGAGTCATAGTTTTTTTGAAGACTTCCTTCAACTCCCACTAGGACTTAGGGAATGAGACACTTATACTGGTTAAGTAGGAGGAGATGTGCGAATGCCATTATATTTTTTCTTGATTATTTCTGTCTACCTTGTCTATTCACTGTTTAAAGCAAATAAAAATACAAGTAAAATAGCTGTCAGGACAGTATCAGTCGAACGGCCAGATATTGTGCTTGCCGGCAATAAGATAAAGATTCTTCATTTGTCTGATCTGCATTTGGAGAATATCTCAATCAGCCCAAAGGAACTTTATGAGAGAATAGCCGGAAAGGATATCGACCTTATTGCCCTGACAGGGGATTTCATGGACCGAAAAAGGAGTTTGCCGAAACTGGCCCCTTACCTGCAAATGCTTAATAAACTCGAACCGCGATATGGCATGTACGCTGTTTTTGGCAATCATGATTATGTCCTGAAGGGAAAGAATTTTGCAGCCTTAAAAAAGATCCTTGAGGAAAACGGGTGCAGGACACTGCAGAATGAGCATTCGGTCATTGATATTAATGGAGAAAAGTTAAATATAATTGGAATTGATAATTACAGTACCAAGCATCATGATGTGGCTAAATCATATTTAGGAGTGTCTGATGGGTATAATCTGGTGCTTACGCATGATCCAAATGTTGTCCTTGAGATGAAGGACTATAAATATGATTATCTTTTATCCGGCCACTTCCACGGCGGCCAGATTCACTGGCCCAAACCGTATCATCTGGCTAAGATGGGAAAGCTGGTGCGCATGAATATGGTCAAAGGCTTGCACTATCATAACGGCATGCCTTTCTATATCAGCGAGGGGCTGGGGCAGACAGGGGTTAATATCCGCATCGGCAGCCGGCCTGAAATTACTTTTCATGAGATTGCATAATTTGTAGAAGGGCGCGTGAAGAGCATGCGCCTTTTTGGTGTGTCGAGGGATAGTAAATTTGTCTTTCTGAGGAAATGATAAACTTTTGGACCACCTGTTCAGGTGTGTGCTTTATATTGCAACATGAGTCACTTTAAGTCGGGAATTATAGGTGCAGAGTGCTTCATATCAGTCACATGAGTCACTCTAAGTCTGGATGTATAGTGCAGAGTGCTTCATATCAGCGGCATGAGTCACTCTAATCTGGAAGTATAGTGGTAGAGTGCTTCATATCAGCCACATGAGTCACTCTAAGTCTGGATGTATAGTGCAGAGTGCTTCATATCAGCCACATGAGTCACTCTAAGTCTGGATGTATAGTGCAGAGTGCTTCATATCAGCGGCATGAGTCACTCTAAGTCTGGAATTATAGGTGCAGAGTTCTTCATATCAGTGACAAGAGGCACTCTACACCACTAGAGCCCCTGCAGAGTGCCTCATACCACCAACAATACCTCCCATCCAGAACCCTCAGCTCTTCACGCTCCCCATCCCTCCATATTCCATCCGCCGGTAAACCCCCGGTGCCCTGCCATGCATTTTGCTAAACACCCGGTGAAAATAGGGGTAGGTGCCAAACCCGCACTCTTCCGCAATCTGCTCCAGTGTCATGGTGGTATATTTCATCCTTTCCTCAGCAGCCGCGAGCCTGATTTCCATTGCATATTCCATGATCGTTTTCCCCGTGCTTTCCTTGAAGAGATGCACAGCACGCGAAACGCTCAATCCGGCATGGGCAGCTGCTTCTTCTACTTTAAAAGATGAAAGCGCATGCTCCTCAATGAACCTGAGCATTCTTGTGACTGCATATGGCCTGTGGGCAGAAAGAGACGATTCCTTCAGTGATCTTTCAAGCAAGATGCAGAGTGAGCGGAGAAGATAGTCGGACAGTTCATTAAACTCTTCCTTCGAAGGACGCCTTAATTCAATGATCAGATGTCTCCAGAGGGAAAGCAGCCGCTCATCTGCATCAATCCGTGCCACATCCGGTTTATTAGATCTCTTCCACCAATATTCAATCCATTTACCCTCACAGATAAGATGATAGTCGCCGCTCAAAATAGCCTTATCAGGAAGAAGGCTGTCGACCATCAGTTCATAATGATCCCCAGGCTTGATGAGAAGCAGGTCGCCTTTTTCCAATTTTCTGCGATTGCCTCTGACGATCGCTTCGCATGCTCCTTCTGTCTGCAGACGGATCAGGTAGGAAGGGTAGCCGGACTTATGATGAGAATAAAAGGGCTGTGTATGGTATGAATAGCCGCAAAATAATGTATCCGTTTTCAAAAAATGACCCCCTTCACTCAAAATAGCAAAATAGTGCATGTTTTAATCATATCATGAATGTTCAAATAATTGATGGTCACTTATGATGGAATCAAATAGTTTATTTTGAAATTATTCGGAAGCGAGGGGATCAAGATGTCGGGAATACCAATTGCAGTACAGCTCTATACACTTCGTGAAGAAACGGAGAAAGATTTTGCGGGAACCCTGAAGAAAGTGGCAGAACTCGGTTTTGACGGGGTGGAATTTGCAGGTTTTGGAGGGCTGAGTGCAGAAAAAGTGAAGGAATTGACTGACGACCTTAATCTTGCGCCGGTATCAGCCCACATCCCGCTGGCCGATCTTAAGGACAACCTGGACAACGTGATTTCTGGTCTTAAAACGGTTGGGGTTCAATATGCAGTATGTCCATTTCTGATGCCCGATCAGCGGACAGAGGAAAACTATCAATCACTCATTCCCCTGCTGAACGAAGCAGGCCGGAAGCTGAAGGATGCAGGAATCACCTTATGCTACCATAACCATGATTTCGAGCTTGAAAGATTGAGTGACGGGAGGATGGCGCTTGAGGCCATTTTTGATGACAGCGACCCTGAACTGCTCCAAACAGAACTGGATGTCTACTGGCTGGCAAAAGCAAAGGAAGATCCGGCTGCCTGGATCAAAAGGTATAAAGGCAGGTCACCGCTTGTGCATCTGAAGGATATGACAAAAGATGAAGAACAGTTCTTCGCGGAGCTTGGGACGGGAAGCATCGACCTGGAGGAAATCCTCAGTCTTGGGGATGAAGCAGGAGTAAAGTGGTGGGTAGTAGAACAGGATGCAACCCGCTTAACGCCATTTGAAAGCATTGAAATCAGCATTAAGTACCTAAAAAAACAATTATCCATTAAAGGAGTTTGATCCTTATGACTACATTAAAAGCTGCTGTTATCGGCTGCGGAAGCATTGCCCAATATCGCCACCTGCCGGAATATGCCGCAAATCCATTGGTAGAAATCGCTGCTGTATGCGACAGCAACCTGGAAAGAGCAGAAGAGACAGCTGCAAAATATGGGGCCAGGGCATTCACCGATTATAAAGAAGCGATTGAAATGGAAGGAATCGACCTGGTCAGTGTTTGCCTGCCGAATTTCCTCCATGCAGAAGTTACGCTGGCAGCCCTGAATGCAGGCCGCCATGTATTGTGTGAAAAGCCTATGGCTGCATCAAGGGAAGAAGCAGGAGCAATGAATGAGGCTGCAAGGGCAAACGGAAAAAAACTCATGATTGCCCACAACCAGCGCTTCACTGCTGCGCATCAGAAAGCAAAGGAACTTATTGAGAGCGGTAAGCTGGGCAGGATTTTCAGCTTCAGAACAACTTTCGGGCATGCCGGCCCAGAAGGATGGAGTGCGGATGGCGCTGACAGCTGGTTCTTTAATAAAAAAGAAGCTTTTATCGGTGCCATGGGCGATCTTGGCGTACATAAAGCCGATTTATTGCGCTATCTGCTCGGGGAGTTCACAGAAGTCGGTGCGCTGATTGCGACTAACGCGAAGGAAAATACAGAAGTGGACGATAATGCGGTCTGTGTTCTCCGATCAGAGTCAGGAGCAGTCGGCACACTGGCAGCAAGCTGGTCATATATGGGCGGAAGCGACAACTCCACTGTCATCTACGGGGAAAAAGGGACCCTCCATCTTGAAGCAGATCCGGAATACTCCCTGATAGAGGTTTACCGTGACGGCAGTTCGGTTCAGCATAAGCTGGACAAAATCCAGACAAATGAGGAAGGCGGACAGACAACTTCCCATGTGATTAATCATTTTGTTAAAAGTGTAGCAGAAGACAAGGAGCCGCTGATCAGCGGAGAAGAAGGCTTAAAGAGCCTTGAAATCATCCTTGCTGCAATCGAATCACAGAAAACTAAGCAGATTGTTCCTCTTAAGAAGGGGGTCCTGGCAGAATGAAGCTCGGTGTTTTTGCAGTCTTATTTTCACAAAAATCTTTCGAAGAAATGCTCGATCATGTAAAAGGAGCAGGTCTTGACGCTGTTGAAATCGGCACAGGCTGCTATCCTGGAAATGCACATTGCCCATTGGACGAATTGCTTGAGGATGAGGCAAAAAGAAAAGCTTACCTGGAAGCAGTAACATCAAGAGGGCTGACAATCAGCGCATTCAGCTGCCACGGGAATCCGATTTCCCCTGATAAAGCTTTTGCTGAAGAATCTGATGAGGTACTCCGTAAAACCATCAAGCTTGCTTCACTCCTCGGTGTACCAGTCGTCAATGCCTTTTCCGGCACAGCAGGCGACAGTGAAGAAGCAAAACAGCCAAACTGGCCAGTTGTACCTTGGCCGGCTGAATATGGGGATGTCCTGAAATGGCAATGGGAAAACAAGCTAATACCATATTGGAAGGAAATCGGCACTTTAGCAGAAGAGCATAATGTTAAAATTGGACTGGAGCTGCATGGCGGCTTCCTTGTCCACACACCTTACACCATGCTGAAGCTTCGCGAGGAAACAAGCCCGGCCATCGGGGCGAATCTTGATCCAAGCCACTTGTGGTGGCAGGGAATCGATCCGGTCGCAGCGATTAAGATTCTCGGGAAAGCCGGTGCCATTCATCATTTCCATGCCAAGGACACCTATATTGATCAGGATAATGTCAATATGTATGGACTGACAGACATGCAGCCATATGGGGAAGTTCAGACACGCGCCTGGACGTTCCGCAGCGTCGGATGCGGCCACAGCATCCAGGAATGGAGCGATATGATGAGCGCCCTGAGGCTGTATGGCTATGACTATGTTGTCAGCATCGAGCATGAAGATCCGCTGATGTCGATTGATGAAGGGTTTGCACGCGCAGTGAAGAACCTGAATGAAGTTCTGATCCGGGAAACACCTGGGGATATGTGGTGGGCGTAATGATGTTCAGTAGCAAGTAGCTAAGTTTATGAGCAGGGTATCCAGGATGGATGCCCCGCTTTTTTTGTTTTGTGCCTTCTCAAGATGAATTGGAGCCTATAATAAGTAGGTGAGGTTTTAACCCATATCTCTCTTAAGGTTAGGAGATGTTAGATAAGAATTATTGTCGAATGGCATAAGTTGATTGACAATTGTTAGAAATCTAATACACTAAAATTAGTTTATCCAAGGGTTATCATCGAAATATTCTTTTATCATTGCTGCTCCACAATTCTGTTTGCCTGTTTCCAATCCTCTTTTTTTCACTACATTTACCACTCATTATTTTCCAAAGTCATTCAAAAATCGTCCTATTAAAACAAATGAATCAAGAATGGATATGATTCATTGGAAGCTTTTAAAGCCTATGCTGTTCATTTTCTTATTGATAGGAGAGGGATATATGGGATTTGAAGAAGAATATCAGGCATTTTTACATTCACACTTACAGGCAAGAACCGGTGAGCGGCTGCGGCGCCTGGAAGAAGGTCACAAACATGCTGAAATGCTGTTTTTGAAGCAAGTGTGGTGGCCAGTATTTTACCAGTTTAATTATCTACACCCTGAATATGAAATTGATAATTCCAATGATGGGAAAAGGTATTTGGATTTTGCTTATATCCGTCCCGGCATCAAGGTTTGTTTAGAGGTCGACGGGTATGGCCCTCACCTAAAGAACATCAGCAGATGGCAATTTTCCGACAGCCTGGAACGTCAAAACCAGCTGGTGATTGATAGATGGACCGTCATCCGCTTTTCTTTTGATCAAGTAAAAGAGAATCCCCGCAGATGCCAACAGGTTGTTCAGCAAGTGATAGGCAGATGGATGGGTGATGAGCTGGACCAAACTTCTTTGTCCTTTCTTGAAAAGGAAGTGCTTCGGCTAGTGATTCGAAAAGGAGAAGACATATCTCCAAAAGAAGTCGAGAAGTATCTAAAACTAAGTGCCAAGACAGTAAAAAAGGTACTTTCCCAACTGGTCGAAAAAAAGATGCTGATCCCCGCATCTGGCACTCAGAGGATTCGATCTTATCGGGTAAGGTATCAGGTCAAGAACCCAGTCTAATTAATAGACGGAAGAATTCCTCTTAAATAGAAATTTCTATAAAAAACAGCTCAAATAAACGGAGAAATTCCGCTTATTGGCTCCAAAAACGTAATAATGTGGTATTTTATTTTGCATAACCGGAAAATCTCCCCTTATTTACCTCGAATTGAGCTCTATTCTGTATTTAGCTGGAAAATCTCCGCTTATTTTTTTCTATTTGATGCATTGAGGACCCATTTGTAATGCTGTTCTAAAAATTTGGAGTCAATCTTTCTGCTTCCACTAAAGTTGCAGTATTAGTGCAATCTATATTATATTTGCACCTGGATACTGTGAATGAGAAAATTAGTTTCAGATTGACAGGAGCAAAGAAAAATAGAAGATTGGTGGACATCAAAGGATATATACTCAAATGGAGTTTCGTTCCTGCCTGTCAGCATGGAAGCAGGTCTTAACTGTTTTTATTGAACGATTCCTCAAAAATAAATAATAAACATAGAGTTGCTGGGTAAGGAGCTATGTCTAAATGAATGAATACGTAATTGGTGTAGATATAGGCGCTACAAATATTCGAGTTGGACTTATCGGAAAAGAGCTGTCGGTGATCCGTATGGAGACGGCAGTAACCAGGAGTTTTAAAACGGCAGATGACATGTTTAGTGAAATCTTCCGGATGGCTGAAAGGGTCGATCCTCAGAAAAATGCTAAGAAAATTGGAATTGCCCTGCCTGTCCCATGGAATGAACAGACACAAGTAATAAAAGATGCGGACAACATTCCTGTTCTTGACGGAATAAGAATTGAGTACATACAATCCTGCTTTCCTGGGCTTGAGGTTTACTTTGACAATGATGTCAACGCAGCAGGGTTGCTGGAAGCCGAACAGGGTGCTGCTGCAGGAAAAAGCTATTCTATCTACATGACAGTGAGCACTGGCATTGGGATGAGTGTTTACTATAACGGTCAAATGATCAGGGGGGACAATGGATATGCAGGCGAAGCGGGCAGAATGATCATCGGCCAGGCAAGCGAAGAAAAGGGGACCAAGGAAATGACACTGGAATCTCTTTGCAGCGGCAGGGCTCTTGATGCCAGGAGTAAGCTAATATATGGTGAAAGTGCGGACGCAGAATATCTGTTTGAAAAATTTAAAGATAAGGAAAAGATGGCTGTTAAAGTGATCTATGATTGGATTGAGCATTTTTCCAGTGCTGTCGCCTCCATCGTTCAGCTCATGGATCCAGTGGCAATTGTCCTTGGCGGAGCTGTAATCTGCTGCAATCCCTGGCTGATAGATGAGATTAACCATAAAATGAAGGAAAAATTATATGCTAATCTAAGAGGCAAAATAAAGCTTGGCATCTGTGAGTTTGGGGGAGAAGCAGGGGTGATCGGTGCTGGCTATATGGCGTTAAACCAAGCAAAAGAATAAATTTGAATTCTGTCCTTCCTTTACCCGCTTTACAAAAAACTGATTTATAACCCAAGTCAACAAGACAGCTAAATGGATAGCTGTCTTGTTTGTACAGCATTTTTAAGGTGGGCCAGCAGTTCAGCGGAAACAATACTTGGCTGATCAATCATTGAAATAATAGCTTGCATTAGGTATCAGCCTGAAAACTGAATGTGGAGCATGCTGAAGCTGATGCAGCCCCCAATAGGGAACCGGGTACCGGTCATGCTGCCCCAATAAAAAGGTTGCAGGACATCTATTTTGGGCAAATAGGGAACCAGATCCTCAGTTTGGTGATGGTTTACTGCAAAAGAAGCCTGCTGCAGCTCTTCAGGACCTGTTTGAGTGGAAAGGCAAAGTGAATTTACTGTTCAGCTCCGGCTTCAGCATAGATGGATAATAGACTCCTTCCCGCAGCATTCTTTCAATGAAAAGAGGGGAAGGAATAAATTCCTCTGCCACAGGATACAGATGTGTTACTTTACCTCCAAAGGCCCCTCCAGCTTCATCTTCTCCAATTCAATCCTCATCTTCTGCGTTTCTATCAAATAATTCTCATGTTTCAATTTTTCCAGTTCCAGCTCTTTTTCAATGATTTTTACTTTTGTTTTGGCAAGTGATTGATAATGGCTTGTGACGATGGCGACAAGCGGGATGGAAAAAATCATTACTACAGTGACCAAACCTGTCATTTGCAACTCCCCCTTTTTAAAGATTTAACATTTGGTTTTTTCGGAATTTTCACTTCTGTCTAGTTTCATACTACCATATTATGGTCTTTCGCCCTATATGAAAATGACCCTTTTAAAAAGAAGAGACAGTACGCCAAGGTTCTGTCTCTCCAAATATTTTAGTAGGTGACCCCTTTTCTTGTATGGGTCTTTTCAAATTCGGCCGGATTGGGCTCAAAGTATTGATCGGTATATTTGGCAACGAATTGATCGTCTTGAATATAGCCGGCTCCCCAGGTCGGGTCCATGACGATCCAGCTGCCGTTCGCTTTTGCTTCGACCCAGGCATGGTTGGATGGCCAGAAGCCGCCGCGCGCGGTACCCTCAATGATTCTTGCTTCAATCCCGCTGGCACGCAATAGCGCGGTGGAGAGGTAGGCATAATCCTGGCAGACGCCGGTTTTCGTTTCCAGCGTTTTCAGGGCGCTGTCATCCCAGCTGAATGTACTATTTTCATATTTGTCGACATCATAGGAAACATTTTTGGCGACATATTCATAGATGGCTTTGATTTTTTCCTTCTCAGTGCTTTTTCCCTCTGTCAGTTTGCCGGCAAGACTCTTGATTTCTGGTGCTTCTGACTCGACACCCCTTGATGGCAGAAGGTCGCGCTGATCTTCGCTTTCTGCTTCCACTTCAAAAGAAGCAAAGCCGTAATAGCGGAAACTGTCACTGTTTTCTTCCTTGATTTCCGGTACACTCAGCGTTACTTCATAAATGCCCGGCCCGAAGCGGAGGTAGAAGGAGCCGTCGAATTCAAAGTTTTCTACCGGAATGACATCAAGTGCTTCATCCTCGCCTATTTTGGTAGAAACATAGATGTGCGTGGTTTCAGGTCCGAAATCAGCTTCAGGATCTATTTTTCCTTTTACCGTATATTCACCATCGGACTCTTCTCCTCCAAACTGCGGAGACTCCAGTGTGACACCGCGTTCCCTGTAAGCTTCATAAAACTCGATTGGCTTCATGGTCCTGTCTGACTGATTGTCGATCAGAAGCGTTGTGGCAGTCTGGTAATAGTTCTCCCGTTCGTTGTCAGGCACAAGCACTTCCAGCTCGTGGAGACCTTTTCCGTATAGAAGGGGAACATCGTAGGTGAACTTGCCCTGTTCAACCGGCAGGACATGTGTCCAGGTATCAGCATCCTTATTCAGTTTAATCATGATTGTATCATTGTCGCTAAGCCTGCCGGCGCTTCCCTCAAGCTTAAAGATCTCATTATCCTCAACATAGCTGGACTTAAGATCCAGGCTGATTTCATCCTCCTGTCCGAAAGGGGTATATGTGACATCGCGGACGATCTGCGGATTCACATTATGGACCGTGAAAGATGCAGTATCATAATAATAGTTTTCCTGATCCATACTCGGAATCTGCACCTTTACCTGATACTCTCCCTCACCGTTGAAGAAGTGAAGCTCCTGCTTAAATTTTCCGTCCTCAATTTTTGTGTAATATTCGTGGTCAGTGCCTGCCGGACCCTCTTCAGCTGCATGGACTTTGATCCAGACAAAGTCAGATTTCAGGCTGGCTGATTTTTCGATCGTCCCCTCGATAACCGCCTTCTCATTGACGGTAAATTCCTTGTAAGCCGGTTCCTTCAGTTTCAGCCCAACCTCTTCGCTGTAGGAAGTCAATTCAATCGGCTCCAGCTCTGACTCCTTATTCTGATCCTTTGCGAGTTTTTCGTATTTATCTTCCTCCTGCTGGGCAGCCTGTGTTTTTTCTTTATCAGCTTCCGTAGGGCTGCAGGCAGAGATGATCAGAAAGCTGCTCAATATACTTGATAATAATAAATACCTTCGTTTGCGTCCCTTCATGCTTTCCTCCTCAGACATTTGTTTCGGTATAGCTTATTTACGGCCGGTGTCCTCCTTAAGTTTCTGGGTATAAACTCCTGTTTTAAAAAGGTTAGCCAGCTAAGCACATAAGTTGTTATAGCAACTTTATATGTGTTAAGATTCTAGTGCTGCTGATGAGGTGAACCTAAATGTTGCTATAGCAACCTAGGAATCTTCTTTGCAGTAAGTTTCAGGGAGAGGGAGAGATTTATGGTCAATTTTAAGGATTACACCAAACAATATATTAACGGTAAATGGCTGGAGGGAAGCGGCGCCAATACAATCGATGTATTGAATCCATATGACGATTCCAGGCTTTATACTGTAAAAACTGTAAATGAGGCTGACATTGATCAGGCTATGCTTACAGCTGAAAAAGCACAAAAGAAATGGGCAAAGACAACCCCCGGGGAACGCAAAGAAGTTTTAAGGAAAGTAATTGCCTATCTTGAAGAACATAAAGAAGAAATTATAGATATTTATACTTCAGAAACAGGCGGAACCATTCTTGCGGCCAATATTGCCCTGCAGATCACATTTGAGGAGCTGGAGGAAGCGATCAAATTTGCTGATGAAGTAAATGTCGTGAACCAGGTTCCGGCAACCATTGAAGGGAAGGAAAACCACGTGTACCGCGTGCCGGTGGGTGTCATCACCTCCATTTCGCCATTCAACTTCCCGCTTAACCTGTCAGTAAGGACCATAGCGCCAGCCATTGCCCTTGGTAATGCAGTTGTGCATAAGCCGGATGTGGCAACAGGCATCACTGGCGGCGTCATCCTGACAAAAGCTTTTGAAGAAGCCGGCCTGCCGGCAGGGGTCCTGAACCTTCTGCTCACAGATCCGAAAACAGATGGGACAGGCGACTATCTGCTTGAACACCCAATTCCACGCTTCATTTCATTCACTGGCTCAACCGCTGTCGGAAGACATGTCGGGGAAATTGCCGGAAGGAACCTGAAAAAAGTGGCATTGGAGCTTGGCGGAAACAATCCATTCATCGTCCTTTCAGATGCAGATGTTGACCGTGCTGTTGATGCTGCTATCTTCGGAAAATTCGTCCACCAGGGCCAGATCTGCATGATCACAAACAGGATCATTGTCCATAAGGATATTGCTGAAGAATTTACAAATAAATTCGTCGACAGAGCAAAAGCACTTCCTTATGGCAATCCAAAGGATCCTGCAACTGTCGTTGGACCGCTGATCAACGATAGGCAGCTGCAGAAGGCTCAGGCAGTCATTGAAGCCGCCATTGCAAACGGCGAGAAAGTTGCGCTTGAAGGACAAAGAGTTGGCAACATCTTGACTCCGTACGTTTTCAAAGATGTGAAAAATGATTCTGCCCTGGCTCAGACTGAAGTCTTTTCGCCAATCGCAACCATCATTCCGGTTGAAAGTGATGAAGAAGCGATCAGGATTGCCTCTGAAACAGAGTATGGACTGTCATCATCCATCTTTACGCAGGATCTTGAAAAAGCGCAGCAATATGCACTGCAGATTGACAGCGGTGTGACTCATATCAACGATCAGACTGTTAATGCGCAACCGGATATTCCATTCGGCGGCAATAAAGCTTCAGGTGTCGGCCGTTTCGGCAATCCTTGGCTCATTGAAGAATTTACAACAACCAAATGGGTATCTGTCCAAAAAACTTATCGTGAGTTCCCATTCTAATAAAAGACAGGAAAATATCCTATAATATAGGGAAAAGCTCCTCAGATCACTTGGGGAGCTTTTCCCGCGTTAAATATATCCATATATCAGGAGAAAGATGTGAAACAGTTGGAAAAACCTCAGCTTTGGACAAAGGATTTCATCAATATTTCCTTTGCCAGTTTTTTTGTATTTGTAATTTTTTATATGCTGACCGTTACACTGCCGGTTTATGTAGCAGATGAACTGCAGGGCGGAGGGCAGGCAATCGGGCTCGTTATTACGGTATTTGTTCTGTCTGCGATAGTTTTCAGGCCGTTTTCTGGAAAATGGCTTGATACCTTTGGCCCGAAGAAAATTTTGATCATCGGAGCCTCTATTTTCCTGGCTGGATCTATCCTTTACCTTTTTGTTAAATCACCGTTTGTGCTGCTGATTATCCGGGTCATCCACGGTGCGGGCTTTGGTATGGCAACCACCGCAACAGGAGCTATTGCTGCAGCCATTATTCCGGCTGCGCGCCGCGGGGAAGGGATGGGCTATTATGCCACTTTCATGAACCTTGCCATGGTCATCGGACCATTCGCCGGGCTGACCATAATAGGAGCAGCCAGTTACACCGTACTGTTCGCGGTTTGCATTGCCTGCTCCTTGCTTGCTCTTATCTGCGGATTGATGATGGAGCTGAAAGAACAGCAAGACAGGCAGACCCAGCAGGCAGCAGCAGGGAAAAAGATGAAGCTGTCGGACTTCTTTGAACGTAAGACAGTGCCCATCGGATTCGTTGCTTTTACATTATCTTTTGTCTATTCGAGCATCATTTCCTTCATCTCGGTGTATGCGAGAGAGCTGGACCTCGTCCAGGCAGCAAGCTATTTCTTTGTCGTTTATGCCGCAGCGCTATTGATTTCCCGCCCATTTACCGGAAGATGGTTTGATCAGTTCGGGGAAAATAAAGTGATTTATCCGTGCATCCTCTTCTTTGGGATCGGCGTCTGGATGCTGAGTCAGGCATCATCAAGCTTCCAGCTCCTGCTTTCAGGAGCATTTGTCGGCATCGGTTTTGGCACGCTGGTGTCGTGTTTTCAAACCATTGCAGTGGAATCGGCTCCCGCAGGCAGAAAGGGGACGGCAACCGCGACTTTCTTTGTCTTTTTTGACGGAGGCTTTGCCATT
This sequence comes from Bacillus sp. AG4(2022), assembly GCF_031844465.1. Lineage (NCBI taxonomy): Bacteria > Bacillati > Bacillota > Bacilli > Caryophanales > Bacillaceae > Bacillus > Bacillus sp. AG4(2022). The sequence goes on along the minus strand of NZ_JAUZVH010000007.1, from coordinate 148,141 downwards.
GGCTCTTTTATCCTCGGAACTGCTGCGGCCCATTCAGGCTACAGCTATATTTACATGATAGGAACAGTGATTGTCTTGATTGCTGCAGTCCTTTACTTGATCCTCCATGGAAGGAAAGCCGTCCGACGGCTGAATGTATAGAATAGAAATCTAAGCAATTTTGCACTTTTTCCTCTATTATGGATAGTAGATTATCTAGTGGGGGAAAGGTTAGAATGGTGAAAAATGCACTTATCTTTTTATGGCAGCTTTTTTTGCTGTGGATGATTTACGCCGTTTCAGATTTTATCGTTGAAATTCTTCACCTGCCCCTTCCTGCAAGCGTACTTGGCATGATGATTTTATTCATCCTCCTGCTGACCGGTGCCGTAAAGGTAAGCCAGATCGAAAAGGGGGCAGCATTCCTAAACCGGCACCTGGCTTTCTTTTTTATCCCGATAGCTGTCGGGCTGATGAGTTACGGGGGACTGATTCGGACGAGCGGCTGGCAGCTTCTCATAATGATTATCGGCAGTACCGTCATCGGGCTAATCATAACTTCCGGCCTGGCAGCTTATTTTTCAGGGAAGGGGGCGGAAAAGGGTGAGCGGGATCACACTCATTAGCATCCTTTTGACGATCATCGTCTATATCGGGGCAAAGGCGCTTTCTGCCCGGCTGCTTTCCCCATTTGCCACTCCTGTTTTTACAGCTACACTTATCATGATCCTTCTGCTGCTTGCCGGAGGGATTACGTATGAAGAATACACGCCGGCTAAAAATATCATGACCTTCATGCTTGGTCCTGCCACTGTCGCTCTTGCCGTTCCTCTGTATCATAACCGGAGGGTGATCAGGGAAAGATTAATGCCTGCTGTCATCGGTCTTACAGCTGGAACCTTATCGACCATCACATCGGCCGTACTGCTGGCAAAAGTGCTTGGTCTCCCGGAAAAAATCCAGGCGACCTCTGCCGTGAAAGCGATCACGACTCCGGTCGCAATCGAAGCTGCCAGAATAATCGGAGGTGACCCGCCGCTTGCTGCTGTGTTCGTCATCTCGGCCGGTATCTTTGGGGCTGTCATGGGCTCTGTTATTCTATCTTTTCTAAGAATCAGCGATCCTTTCGCTAGAGGGCTTGGCATCGGAACAGTGGCCCACGGGATCGGCACAAGCCAGGCAGCAATAGAAGACCCTGTGCAGGGAGCAGTCTCCAGCGCAGCCATGGGTTTCTCGGCTATTCTTACTTCTTTGGTCATTCCATGGTTTTATTCGCTCCTCCAGTTCCTGCTATGATTTCAACTTTTGGTGTTTAAGAAAATGCCATTCAGGAAAAATACCTAACAGGACAAGAGAAGAGGAGGAATCACTATGCCATACGATAAACTAAGCGAACTGCCGGATTCCGTCAAAGACAATCTGCCGCATCACGCCCAGGAAATCTTCAAAGAAGCCTTCAACTCAGCAAGTGAAGAATACGACGAAGAAGAAACAGCCTTCAAGGTGGCGTGGAGTGCGGTGAAGAAAAAGTATGAGAAAGACGATGATGATAACTGGGTGGAGAAGGAAGAATAGGAAAGAGGCTTGATCCTGGTGACAGGGTCGAGCTTTTTTCATTTAATAGACAAGCTTTCAAATGGTATAATCTGAGATAATATATATTTGGAGGGCTGCTTTTTGAAAAAACTCTTCCCCCTTTACATATTGGTTTCTCTCATCCTCCTGGCCTGCCAAACCCAGGAGGAACCTGCACCTAAACTCCCAGACTACAAGCCTTCAGAAGATGATATTGTCTCCATGCACGGAGACATCAAGAACCTGGACCGGTTTAATTCCTTTATCGTCCATGTACAGCAAGGGCGTAAAGATACCATCAGGGTGGTAAGTTATACAGAAGAAGGCGCCCCGATCCTTCATGATCTTGAATATGATGGGCAAGTCATTCTTTCTATTCTTGATACACGAAGAGATGGTTTTGGAGCGGGAATGATTGAAGAAAGAAAATGCAAGTCTGTTAATATAGAAAAAGGGAAAAAGCAGTCAAATTATACCCTTACCGGCTGTGGGTGGAAAAAAGAAGATTACAGTATTTTGATAATCTCGAAATAAAGCGAGTCCAGTTTTCACCAATACATATGACACTCTATTTGAAATTGACTATTATAATAGAAGACAAACAGTTCGGGGTGCCAGCTTATGAGAAAAAAGAAAGCGGTTACGATGCGCACGAAGATTATCGTATTGATTGTATGGCTAATAGCGGGAGTCATTGTGCTTTTGTCCGGGCTATACGCTTATGTAGAATTTGAACAGACAGAGGAAAGTATGGGCAAGCAGGCCCTTTATGTGGCGCTGGCGGTTTCTCATATGCCTGGGGTAAGGGACGCTTTTGGAGAGGATAATCCCTCAGAAAAAATCCAGCCGCTGGCAGAGAGAATCAGGGAGGATATTGATGCTGAATTTATCGTTATAGGAAATGCGGACAGCATTCGCTATTCACATCCGGATGCCGGCAAGATTGGCGGGCGGATGGTTGGTGAAGATAATGAGCGGGCCCTCGAACAGGGAGAAGCATATGTGTCAAAAGCTACTGGGACGCTTGGACCTTCAATTAGAGGGAAGGCGCCAATAGTGGATGACAATGGGGATATTGCAGGCATAGCATCAGTAGGTTTCCTGATGGATGATATCGAGGAGGAGGCTTTAAGCAGGCTGAAGAAAATCGGGCTCATCTCTTTTGGAGCCATTCTCCTTGGAGTAGCAGGAGGGACACTGCTTGCTAGAGATATCCGGAAAGATATGATGGGTCTGGAGCCGCATGAAATTGCCTCCTTATACCATGAAAGGAGTGCAATCCTTGATTCGGTGAAAGAAGGGATCATTGCTGTGAATCGTTATGGTGTCATCACGATGATGAATCCATCTGCCCGCCGGATTCTCGCTCTAAATGAAGACGGAGTAAATAAGAGAATCGCTGATGTTATCAAGGGAACGGGCATGAATAAGGTTTTGGAAACAGGTGTGCCCGAAAAAGATGTGGAAGTACTCCTCGAGGAAAAACCAGTCGTTGTGAACCGGACGCCTATCGTTGAGAACGATGAGGTTATTGGGGCGGTCGCCAGCTTCAGGGACAAAACCGAAATTAATGAGATGCTTAATACTTTATCAGAAGTGAGGCAATATTCTGAGGACCTTCGCGCCCAGACGCATGAATTTACAAATAAATTATATGTGCTGTCCGGCATGATGCAGCTGGGTCAGTATGAGGAAGCGGTCCGTATGATCCAGGAGGAATCAGGTGCCCATGATCAGCAAAATCACATTCTGTTCGAGCAGATCAGGGACAGCAGCCTGCAGGCAGTCCTGCTGGGAAAATTGGCGAAAGCCTCTGAAAAGAAGGTAAGCTTTACGATTGATGACAGTTCGGCGGTTGAACCGCTGCCGGAAAGAATGACGGTTACCCATTTGATTACGATCATCGGCAATCTGATTGATAATGCCATAGAAGCGACAGAAGGGATGGCGGACAGGCGCATTTCTTTCTTTGCTACAGATATCGGTAATGACATTGTCTTTGAAGTGGAAGATAATGGAGGAGGAATCTTGCCTGAGGATGAGCAGCGGATTTTTGAAAAAGGCTTCTCGACAAAAGAAAAGGACGGCAGGGGATATGGACTTGCTCTCGTCAGCCAGGCAGTCGGGGAACTGGATGGAACGATTGAAATGAAGACTGGAGAGGCGGGGACGATTTTCACTGTTTTCCTGCCAAAAATATAAGAGGATGAGAAAGAATGATCAAAGCGATTATAGCAGAAGATGATTACCGGGTGGCTGCCATCCATGAGCAATTCATAGAAAAATTATACGGCATCGAGTGTATTGGAAAAGCATTGAATGCTGCAGAAGCACTGGAACTGCTCGAGGAAAAGGAAGCAGATCTGCTGATTATGGATATCTATATGCCGGACGAGCTTGGAAGCAGCCTACTGCCTAAAATAAGACAATGCTTTCCCAATCTTGAAGTGATCATGATTACCGCATCCAATGAAAAACAGATGGTAGAGGAGTCCTTGAGATACGGAGTGATCGATTATATGATCAAGCCGGTAACCTTTGAACGTTTCACGGAAGCAATCCGCAAAGTGAACAAAAAAAGAGATTTACTCGAATGCCGGGAAAGTGAACTGACGCAAGAAGCAATCGATCATTATTTAAGCAGCAGTTCAGCGGCAGTAATAGCTTCCGAAAAGATGCCCAAAGGAATCGATTCACTCACTTTAAAAAAAGTGAAAGAAATCCTGGACGGTATGAAGCAAGGCGTTAATGCAGAAGAACTTGGAAAGGAAATGGGCGCTTCAAGGACGACTGCCCGCAGATACCTGGAATACCTGGTAGCCTCCGATGAAGCAAAAGCTGAGCTGGAATATGGAATTGTCGGAAGGCCCGAGAGAAAATATTATCGATTATAGTCTATAGTTTATAATAGCTGCACCCCATGTTAGCTGATGAGGGTGCAGCTTTTTTGTGTTCTCAACCCCGTGAACAAAATGAACAAAAAGCCCGCAAAGTTCTTAACGCTCAATACTTGTTTAATAGATACAAACTTTTCTGATTTTTTTACAATAACAAAAAAGAAAACGTTTTCACCCATGGAAAGGAGCATAAGTTTGATGAAAAAAATGATTCTGGCAGCAGCACTGCTGCTCTGCATGGTGATGATGTCAGCCTGCTCGAGCAAGGAAGCTGCAGGCATTTATAAGGATGGCAAATGGATGCCAAGCAAACCGATCGAAGTGGTGGCTACGGCTGGAGCCGGCGGAGGCTGGGATACCACAGCCCGCATGGTTGCCCAGACGCTAGAAAAGGACGGGCTTATTGATCAAAGGATGCCTGTCATCAATAAACCGGGCGGAGGGGGAGCCGTCGGCTGGGCGTATATGATGAAAAAGGAAGGCAACCCTCATAATATATTTGTCTCGTCTCCGCCTATTATTCTTGTACCACTTAATGGGCAGTCAAAATACGGAGTAGACGACTTTACCCCGCTGTCCAATCTGATTGCCGACTATGCAGCCTTTGCTGTCAGGGCTGATGCAAAATGGGATGATCTGAATGATTTGTTTGATGATATGAAAAAAGATCCTTCCAAAATCTCGGTGGTTGGCGTTTCATCTCCAGGAAGCATGGACCATATCCAATTTATCAAGATTGCCAAAGCCGCCGGTGTGGATGTGACTAAAATCAAATATGTTTCAGACCAGGATGGCGGAGCACTGACACAGCTCCTCAACGGAAGTGTTGACGTTTATTCTGCCGGTACTTCTGAAACAATCGAGCAGGTGCGTGCCGGAAAGATAAAAGTGCTGGGAGTAACTTCTCCGGAAAGATTGAAGGGCGATACACTCGAGGATTTCCCGACAGCCATTGAGCAGGGCATCAATGAAACCTTTGTGAACTGGAGGGGCTTCTTTGGGCCTCCTAATATGGATGAAAAGCAAATTCAGTATTACGAAGAAAGGCTAAAAGAGCTGAATGATTCGCCGGAGTGGAAAAAGATCCGCGAGAAATATGGCTGGAATGAGCTCTATATGGACAGCGGCGAATACAAGGAGTTTCTAAAGAAGGAAAACGATGAATTGTATAAACTGCTTGATGAGCTGAAGCTGATCAGATAAAGGGGGAATCATACATGCTCAAGCCAATCAATCGAAAAATTGGCCTTGTATTAATAGGATTTGCACTGTTTTACCTTATTTTGAGCTTTAGGCTGCCTGAGTATCCGTATGCGGCAATTGATGCAGACTTTGTGCCAAAATCTCTGGGCTTTCTGCTTCTCCTGCTGTCTGTCCTGCTGTTTTTTTCCAGGAAGGCGGAGACGGAAGAAGAAAAGAAAAAGCGGAAGATACCGGAAGGCGAAGCAAGGACATTGCTTACTGTCTGCGCGTTTATATTGGTTTATATCTTCTTTTTTGAAATGGTCGGCTTTGTAGTCATGACGGCTCTTTTCATATTTATCACAACCTGGTATTTGGGCTATAAGAAAAAATGGACAAATGCAATCGTTTCGGTCGTCTTCTCGCTGTCCATTTACATGATGTTCAATTATCTGCTGCAAATCTCACTGCCGGCAGGCATTCTGCCATTTTAAAGGAGGGATCTTATGGGTTCGTTTGAAGGATTATTATCAGGGTTTCAGGTTGCACTGAGCCTGCAGGGGATCTTTTTTGTATTCCTCGGTGTTTTCATCGGTACATTCATCGGCATGATGCCGGGCCTTGGCCCAATCAGTGCGATTGCCATCATGATCCCGGTCACCTATAATATGGACCCAGCCATTGCGCTGATGATGATGGCAGGAGTCTATTATGGAGCGATCTTCGGCGGATCGTCCTCTTCGATCCTGCTGAATGCACCGGGAGTATCGGGGACGGTTGCTACCGCATTTGATGGCTATCCGATGGCCCAGCAGGGGAAGGCGGGCAAGGCGCTGGCCATTGCCGCCATTGCATCGTTCTTTGGCGGGACAGTCAGCGTTGTTCTATTGATGCTGTTTTCCCCGCTTCTTTCGTCGGTTGCCGTTTCATTTGGCCCCGTCGAATACTTCGCTTTGATGCTTTTGGGACTGACGGCCATTTCCAGCTTGTCAGAAGGATCCACACTAAAGGCTTTTATCTCGGCCACTCTCGGCGTCATTGTCGTGACTATTGGAATCGACGGGCAGACAGGCACAGCCCGTTTCACCTTTGACAACGCCTATCTGCTGGAAGGCATCGATTTCCTTATCATCGCTCTTGGGCTTTTTGCCCTGGCAGAGGTTTGTACATTGATATTTAATAGGAAGAATACTTCTTCATCGGAAAATGAGAACATCGGCAGCCTGAAAATCACCAGGGAAGACTTCCAGGAGATGAAGGGACCGATGGCCCGCCAATCGGTACTGGGTTTCATCCTCGGGGTCCTTCCTGGAGCAGGGGCGACTATCGCTTCTTTCATCGGCTATATTACAGAAAAAAAGCTTGCGAAAAAGCCGGAAGAATTCGGGAAAGGCTCCATCAGAGGGCTGGCTGCTCCGGAAACAGCCAATAATGCAGCAACCGGAGGAGCTTTCGTCCCTCTTTTGAGCCTCGGTATTCCGGGATCCGGGACAACTGCAGTCCTGCTGGGGGCCTTCCTGGTGCTGGGCATCCAGCCGGGACCCCTGCTGGTTCAGGATCACCCGGATGTATTCTGGGGCATTATTGCGAGCATGTATATCGGCAATGTGTTTCTTTTGATTTTGAATCTGCCCCTTGTGCCGTATATAGCTAAGGTGCTCACAATTCCGAGGCCGATGCTGATTTCACTCGTTATAACTTTCAGTATGGTAGGCGTATATGCCTTGAGCTTCAACACGTTTGATTTGTACCTGCTTCTGATCTTCGGCATCATTGGATTTCTTATGAGAATTTTCTCTTTCCCGGCGGCACCTTTTATCCTTGCCTTTATCCTGGGCGGAATGATGGAGCAGGCACTTAGGCAGACACTGACTATCTCAGACGGCAGTCTGGCTATCCTGCTGGATCGCCCAATCGGCCTGACGCTCATGTTCATAGCTGTTCTTGTTATGATTGTGCCGCTTTTCAGGAGAAAAAAGAAGTCTGGTTCGTCTAAAGGATCACATGCTGCATAGTGAGGAGGGAGCTGTCTTTTGGCAGCTTCTTTTTGTTTTCGAGCAGGCGGGTTTACACGAAAGGCTGATTCATGGTACGATATGTTTTGTTATAGATAGTAATGGTTACGATTTATCCTTTTCCGATCTCGCTGTTCTATCTTTATTTTATCTTGTTTAAATCGTAATTGTTACGTATTAATTCATGGAGGTATTCGTTAAAATGGCAAAAAAATCAAAAGTAGCAAAAGAGAAAAAGCGGCAGGAGATGGTCGCTAAATATGCTGAGATCCGCAGGGAACTGAAGGAGAAGGGCGATTATGAGGCACTGAGAAGGCTGCCGCGCGATTCATCCCCAACCCGATTGAAGAATCGCTGTGAGGTGACAGGCCGTCCGCGCGGATACCTGCGCAAATTTAAAATGTCCCGGATCGCTTTCCGTGAATATTCTCATAAAGGGCAAATCCCCGGAGTCAAAAAAGCAAGCTGGTAATATGATAAACTAAAGGAACAAATCTTACATGGCGGGGTGTTTAGCATGAATGAAAGACTCGTCGATATAATCATAAGAGAGATTGTCTCGGGGCTGCCCCCTGAAGACCGGGATCTCTACCAATATGTCACAAACATAGAGGACCGTCTTGCACAGCAGTCCGAAACCTCCGACCAGTTCATGAGCCTCCTGGTCAAGCACTCTCCGCATAAACAGGCTGCAGAAAAGTTCAGCCTGGGAGTGACGGAAACCTATCAAAGGATGCAAATGATCGAGCGGGAGATTAACAAGCTGGTTGAAGAACGAAGAACCAGAATGAAGTGGATTGACCTTACAGATAGGCTGGATGCCGATGGGCAAAGACAGCTGTTTTTGTTTATTTCTTGATGAAAGAGCCTGAGTGGGCTCTTTTTTTCGTATGTAGGGAACGTGGCGGAATGCGGCGTGTGGTTTATTAGCAAGTTTGTCGTTTTATTAGCAAGAAATGGATTTTATTAGCAACTTTTCGGATGTATTAGCAAGTTTTACATTTTATTAGCAAGTATTGGGATATATTAGCAACTTCAGATTTTTCAATGCCATTAGGCCCAACTTATATAGAATCTGTATGGGTAAAAATATTTAAAATTCTAAATATTCAGCCGCAAATTTGCCAATCCAGCCTTCCTTCTTTTAAGTTAGAAATGAACCAACAATAGGAGGGATAAGATGAAAAAAGCCGCCAGTGTTTTATTTGTGTATTTGTCCAGTTTTATATTGGTATTCGCTCCTCTTGCTGCTGCAGATGCAAAGCATAAACAGGATCCTTATGAAAAATATGGCGAAGTTGCTGTAGGTGAGGATGGCATGGTTGCCACAGCCCATCCGCTTGCTTCAGAAATTGGGGCTGATGTATTGAAGAAAGGCGGAAACGCCGTTGACGCTGCTGTGGCAATTCAGTTTGCCCTCAATGTAACTGAGCCGATGATGTCAGGCATCGGAGGCGGCGGATTCATGATGGTGTATGATGGAAAAACGAAAGAAACAACGATCATCAATAGCCGTGAGCGTGCCCCGGCCGGAGCAGAGCCGGATATGTTCCTCGATGGAAAGGGAAAGCCGATTCCCTTTGCAGAACGATCTTCGGGCGGAACAGCAGTCGGTGTACCGGGAACCTTGAAAGGCCTTGAAAAAGCACTGGATATGTGGGGAACCATCCCTATGAAGAAATTGATCCAGCCTTCTATTAAACTGGCTGATAAAGGTTTTCCAATCGATCCGGTACTGGCAGCGGCAATAGAAGATAATAAAGAAAAGCTGTCCCGGTCAGCAGCTGCTGAAGTGTTTCTCCCAGGAGGCGAGCCGCTGGAAGAAGGCGACATCCTGGTCCAGAAAGATCTAGCCAAAGCGTTTAAGCTAATTAGGAAAGATGGAAGCGAGGCGCTTTACGAAGGGCCGATTGGGGATGCCCTTGCCGAGACTGTCCAGGATTTCGGCGGATCAATGGTGAAGGACGATTTAGAAAAATATGAAGCAGCAATAGACAAGCCTGTGTGGGGGGAATATCAAGGCTATCAGATTGCCAGCATGCCTCCGCCAAGCTCAGGCGGTGTCTTCCTCCTGCAAATGCTCAAAATACTGGACGGCTTCGACCTTTCCCAATATCCAGTCCGCTCCTGGGAAAAATATCACCTCATGTCAGAAGCCATGCATCTTGCCTATGCAGACCGGGCAGCTTATGCGGGGGACCCGGAATTCGTTGAGGTTCCAGTTAAAGGACTTCTGGATAAGGACTATATTAAAGAACGGCAGCAGTTAATATCGCTTGATGAAATGAATACAAAGCCTGAAGCTGGGGACCCATGGAAGTATGAAAGCGGGAAACCTGATTACAGTGCAGCAGCTCAGCCTGCAGACAGACAATATGGGGAAACCACCCATTTTACGGTAGCAGACCGGTGGGGGAATGTGGTTTCCTATACAACAACGATTGAGCAGGTTTTTGGTACCGGCATCATGGTGCCGGGCTTTGGCGTGATGCTGAATAACGAACTGACTGATTTTGATGCTGTGCCTGGAGGGGCAAATGAGGTCCAGCCTAATAAGCGCCCGCTCAGCAGCATGACTCCGACGATCGTCTTTGAAAATGACAAGCCGGTACTGACAGTCGGATCACCGGGAGGACCGACCATCATAACCTCTGTCCTGCAAACGATCATCCACGCAATAGAGTACGATATGGAACTGAAAGCTGCAGTTGAAGAACCGAGGATCTATACGAATAACCCATCGTCCTACCGGTTTGAAGAAGGGGTGCCAGTTTCTGCCCTGCAGAGGCTGAAGGAAATGGGCCATCGATTCGGCGAGAAACCAGAAACGATAGGCAATGTCCAAAGCATCCTGATTGATCACAAACAGGGAATATTCAAGGGAGTGGCCGACTCCAGCAGAAGCGGAGCAGCGATTGGAGTTGACCTGAAAGGAAAAGGGAAGAAGAAGCATTAGATACTAAAGGGCTGCGGAAATTCCGCAGCCTTTTTCTGGTAAAATAGGTAACGAGGTGATATTTATGAGCGGATTTATCCATATGGAGGATAAGGGGATCATCTATCATGTTTACAATTTGAACTGGCATCTTCCTGAAGAAACTCAAAAAGAAGCGGCTGATATCTTATTACAGCTCCCCGCAGACAAAGTCCGCATGATTATCCCAAAGTATGGCAAAGCCTGCTGGGAAAATGGAGTAGCAGTCATAAGGAAAATAGGCTATCCAAGAAATGAAAACGCGCTGCAGCGGCTGGCAGGTCTCCTGCAGGACAGGAACTGGCCTGGTGCCCTCGACTCAATTGAGGTTTTCAGGGACTTAGGAAAAGAAATCAGTTCTCCCTATATTGAAAGGGAATGCGAAGAAGCAATCAGATGCAGGGATCATGACTGGCTGGAGCACCTTTACTATGCGGTAGAAAGTCTGGGCCTGGAGCTTGAGGATTTTCGTAACGGGGAGACTTACGAAGAGATGCGGAAGCGGGCAGAGGAGCTTCGGGAAATATAGGTTGTTAACATTTGAGACACTCTGATGGTGGGGGAAACGTTGCAGAGTGCCTCTGGAGGGAAATATGAGTCACTTTGATGGTGGGGAAAGCCTGGCAGGGCGCTTCAAGAGGAAGATATGAGTCACTCTGATGGAGAGAGAACAGAGCAGAGTGCCTCAAGTGGAGGATATGAGTCACTCTGGAGGTGGTGAAAGCCGCACAGAGTGACTCAAGAGGAAGATATGAGTCACCCTGGTGGTGGAGCAAGCCGAACAGAGTGACTCAAGAAGAGGATATGAGTCACTCTGATGGGGATAAAGCAGGTCAGAGTGCCTCAAGTGGAGAATATGAGTCAGTCTGAAGGTGGTGAAAGCAGCACAGAGTGCCTCAAGGGGAAGATGAGTCACTCTGATGGGGGTGAAAGCTGAACAGAGTGACTCAAGAAGCAGACATGAGTCACTCAGACTACGAAAAAACAATTAGTGCTTCAAGTGAATTACATAAGGCAATCGCTTCAGTATAACAAGCAAAAATATTGTTCCTCAGTGCACTGCAGCCCTGATCCCCTATGTACCCGCTTAATCTTTTAACCTTCCTAAATTTCCTCCTGCCGCATCCTCCCTTGATATATAATAGAAACCGACTTTATACATAGGAAGGAGTACTTATGGCGACTATTTTTCGTAGCCTGACGAGTGTGGTGCTCATTATAATTCTGGCAGTGCTTCCTCTCGGGTTCCATAATGGAGATGCGAAGGTGGTATTCAGTATCATCCCGATGATTGACGAAATCAGGGATTTTATTCAAGGGCTGAAGTCAGGGGAATCCTGGCTATATTTGCAGGGAGAGCGGGAAAGGCCGCTCCTTGAGGATTTGATCCCATATTGGCTGTCTTCCTTTCTCTATCTGACTGTAAGTGCGGTGATTGCTGTCATTCTGTCCGTTTTATTTGGTGTGTTTTTATGGAAAAAAGGAGGCAGGTTGCTGAATGCGGTTCTCGGTTTCACTGGAATGCTCCCTGATTTTATTCTTGTTCTGCTTTTGCAGCTGCTGACGGTATTTGTGCACAAAGAAACCGGAATAAAGACAGTAAAGGTGGCTTCTTCTTCCATGAGTGAGCCGGCTATATTTCTGCCTATATTTACTCTTGTTATCATTCCCTTGTTTTATCTGCTTCGCTCCTTGTCAGAGCGGAGCCATGAAGTTAAAGGAGAAGATTACATACTGGCTGCGAAAGCTAAGGGCTTACGAAAGGGGAGTATCTATCTCTTTCATGTATTCCTAAATGTGCTTCCTTTCTTGAAAGCAGATCTTCACAAGATTTTAAGCATCATGCTTGGGAATCTTTTCATTATTGAATACTTATATAACACAAGGGGAATCACAGCGCTGTTGTTTGTCCAGCAGATTCAATTTGGGTATCAATATAATCTGGTTATCTTTAGCTTGTTAAGCCTTCTTTTACTATATCTCGTTTCTTTATATACTTTAAAGCTATTATTATGGCTGATTGAAAGGGGGCTGCAGAGATGAAAAAAAGGAGGAATCTTCCACTAGCCGCAGGTTTATTGATGCTTGCCTTCTTCCTGCTGGCCGCACTAGCCGGGCCTGAGATTGCACCCTATGGTGTAAACGAATCAAAAAAGATCGACCATATCATAGATGAAGAAGGTAACAGGAAATTAGTAAGTTCGCCTTTTCCGCCTTCTGCGCAGCATCCTTTTGGGACGGATAAATGGGGTTATGACATCTTGACCCTCCTGCTGCATGGTGCTAAATATACTATTTTTACTGTGTTGGGTGTGGCCCTTCTGCGGCTGGTGATTGGAGCAGCGTTAGGAATCTTTCAGGGGATCCGGACAAAAAAAGGGGTACTTAACAACATTTCCTTGTTCAGCGGGATCCCTATATTTATCTTTATCTATTTCATCATGCTCGGCATCAATATTGAACCCAAGCTTTCACCGCTTCAGCTTACCCTTATACAAGGGGCCCTATTGACCATACTTGGCATTAACGGGGTTTACAATGTTATTTTCAATAAGACGCTTGAGCTTAAAAAAATGGCTTATGTGGAGGCAGCAAGGACGCTTGGAGGCAATAGTTCGCATCTTTCTCGCAAGCATATCATTCCATCATTGCGGGCTGATTTCTCGGCGATTTTTGTAAATGAATGCATCCAGGTTCTGCACATCATCGGACAGCTGGGAATCTTTAATTTATTCCTGGGCGGAACGGAAAAGCAGTATTTTCCTACCATTTATTTATCAATAACCAATGAGTGGTCAGGCCTTATCGGACAGTCGCGTTCTTTCCTTTACCACTCCCAGTGGATCATTATCTTCCCTCTTGCAGCTTATGTTCTCCTGCTGGTAGCGTTCTATCTGCTGTCTGCAGGATTAAAGGATAGGAAAAAACTTAACAGGCCAACTCATATATAACAGAGCACATTCAAAAAAATGTGCTTTTTCAGTTTTGTTTTGTTGACTTTCCTCATGAATTCCCATAAATTTATCTAGACCGGTTGTTATAATTTTTCCGAAAGGAGAATGAATTTGGAGGGTAAGCGAAAGACACGAGAGTCAATTTTGTGTGCGGCATCGAATCTATTCAAGTGCCAGGGGTATAATGGCACCGGATTGAATCAAATTATAGAGGTAAGCGGGGCTCCCAAAGGGTCAATTTATTATCATTTTCCAGGCGGCAAAGAGGAGATTGCAGTGGAAGCTGTTAAGCATGTTGGAAATGAAATAAAAACGATGATAAAGAAAGAGCTGGCATCTTCTGAAGATGCGGCAGCAGCCTTCCGCTATCATGCCGAAAAAATTGCTTCATACTTTGATGTGCCCCTGAGCCATGAAAATAGCGGCCTGCACATCGGACTGATTGCTTCGGAAACGGCTCTGACGAGTGAGCCAATCCGGCAGGCCTGTCAGGAAACTTACAAGGAATGGCAATCGCTGTACAAAGAAAAACTGCTGCTTTCCGGATTTTCTGAGGAGAGGTCGAAGGAGCTGGCCCTGCTTGTGAGCTCTATGATTGAAGGGGCGGTCATGCTTTCAAACACCTATGGAAATGGCAAGCCGCTGCGGAATATAGCTGAACATTTTACATATGTATTCAGAGTCCAGTAAAGCAGCGCAGAAGTTGAGAGGAGAATCATTGTGCAAAGTACTAACCAAGGCGCAGCCGCGCCGAATGCATTAAAGGATATCAAAGCGGTTCCTATTATTATTTCTTTCCTGATAGCAGGATTTATCGGCCTGTTCAGTGAAACCGCCCTGAATATGGCAATCAGGGATCTAATTGTGATTTTTGAAACGGATGCAGCTACCGTTCAATGGCTGACAACAGGGTATTTATTGACCCTTGGGATATTGGTGCCGATTTCAGGATTGCTCCTGCAATGGTTTACGACGAGGCAGCTATTTGCAGTATCGCTTGTATTCTCAATCATTGGGACATTCATTGCAGCGATTGCGCCTGTGTTCAGCATCCTGATGCTGGCTCGTGTCATCCAGGCAATCGGAACAGCGCTTCTGCTGCCGCTTATGTTCAATACAATTCTTGTCATCATACCACCGCATAAGCGGGGAGGGGCGATGGGGATCATCGGTCTGGTCATTATGTTCGCTCCTGCAATCGGACCGACGATATCAGGATTGATTCTGCAGAATCTGACATGGCATTGGATTTTCTGGATCTCATTGCCGTTCTTTGTTCTTGCTCTTATTTTTGGACTATTTTATATGCAGAATGTTTCCAGCCCTACCAAGCCAAAGATCGATCTGCTGTCCATCCTTTTATCAACGATCGGTTTCGGTGGAATCGTATTCGGATTCAGCAGTGCCGGTGAAGGAGAAGGCGGATGGGGGAGCCCGAAAGTTATCCTTGCTCTTGTGCTTGGAGTAGTCGGTTTGATTCTCTTCTGTATCCGCCAGAGAAAGATGAAGCAGCCTATGATCAATCTTCGCACCTTTTCATACCCTATGTTCAATTTAGGCCTGCTGATGGTGCTGATCGCAATGATGGTCATATTATCTTCAATGATCATGCTTCCTCTCTACTTGCAGAATTCACTTCTGCTGACTACATTTGCGGCTGGGCTGGTTTTGCTGCCCGGAGGAGTGGTCAATGGAATCCTGTCCCCTGTAATGGGACGCTTGTTCGATAAATATGGTCCCACATGGCTGGTCCGCGGCGGTCTTGTGATTGTCACAATCGTCATGTTTGCGTTCTCCGGAATTACAAATGATACGTCAGCCGGATATATTGTAATGCTGCATATCTTCATGATGGTTGGTATTGCGATGGTATTCATGCCGGCTCAGACAAATGGCCTCAATGAACTGCCGCCAGAACTTTATCCAGACGGAACGGCTATCATGAATACACTTCAGCAGGTTGCCGGTGCGATTGGGACGGCTGTCGCGATTTCCATCATGACAGCGGGCCAAAAGAGCTATATGGAAGAAGCTGCAAACCCGCAGGATCCTTCTCTGCTGCCGCTATCATTGACAGCAGGCATCCAGGATGCTTTTATATTTGCCATTTGTGTGGCCATCTTGGGATTGATTGCTTCATTCTTTATTAAGCGTGTCAAGGTTGAGCATCAGGAAAATTAAATAGCGTAAAGCCCGGGCTATGTTCCGGGCTTTATTCTTTAGCAATCGTAGCAGATAAAAAATGGAATATGAAAAAGCACGGATATCCTCTTCCGTGCTTTCTTTATGGGTTTTTTAGCAAAAAAAGAGAATGTAGGGTTGGATCGAGGGGCTTTATGATGTTTATACACCTAACAGAGTCACTCTGCCAGGCGGTTTGAAAAAGAGAATCAGATATGTTTTTCTGCTTCTTTAATAATGGCGGCAGCAAGCTCTTCTGTGTTCCCTTCAAACATATGAAAATTCAGTGACGACTGGAGATGATTAAATTGTTCTTTCAATTCATCCAGCTGGCTGATTTCAGCTGACCAGCTGATGGAAGGGATGGATATAATGAATCGTTTGTCTTCTGTTATATTCAGGAAGACCTCGGCATACTTGTTTCCGGAAATGGTAATTTTCTCGTAAGAAGTTATCAAATTGGTCATCCTTCCCTTATGAGCCGTTTCATCCATTATAACATCATTTGGATGCAGAATCGAATATTCGTGGTGAAGCTTCTGTAAAAGCCTGAGTGCCCGTGGCACACAAACCGATCTAATCATGCATATAGTGGCATTACAAGCAGAAAGGAGGGATGGAATTGCCTGTTTCGGTTATTTTTAATCAGGTTAATGTTATTAGCATGTCATCCAATTCCATCATTTCCAAAGGGCAGAACAGCCAGCCGGACTGGAACGCTCAAGGGAAATTGAATACTGGAAACGGGGTATATATCAACGCAGCCTCTCTTGGCAACTTCAGTTTTGTCAATGATCCGGATGTTGCAGATACGCCGATTGCCCAGCCGGAAAACATCAATCCTCAGCCTGTCTCCCAGATATAAAGATGAAGTCAGCTTTACAGAATATCTCAATAAAATTCAATAACATTAATATAACCTCCATGGCGGCCAATTCCGGCATCTTTACGGGAGACAATACACAATCCGGATGGCAGGTGAACAGGAAGGATAATACAGGCTTCGGGTCGGTGACTGGAAGCCAGAACGTCTCAGCCTATAATGTCAATATTGTTGATGACAGCGATTTTATGGATGCCTTCTTTTACCGGATTGAAGGTGAGGAAGAACAAGGGCAAGAACATGACAGTCAGGATCTTTAAGCCATTTCCTAGGGCTTTTTATTTTTCCTGAAAAAGCTTTACAGGATGAAGGTCATATTTTCCTTGCCGGCAAAATAAGAATATGAAAAAGGCGGCTTTGAAGATGAGGTGGGATGTTGGCCAATATCAGATTTAAAACGATAAAAGTGAATCAGATCCAAAACAGTTCCGGGATATTTTATGGACAGAATACACCAGTATACTGGCAGCATACCGGTAAAATCTCAGAAGGATTTGGCAAAGTGGCGGGAAAAGGGAATAAAATCAGCCGGAATTATACACGGGTGGCACGAAGCAAAGAGGGTTCTTAGCCTATTTATAGCTTTCTTTTCCCTTTTTGCCTTCGGGCTGGACAAGGTGGAGATTGCCCGAAATCTTATTGAGATCTCCCGCTACAGAGCCAAAGCCTGAGGTGCCATTCATATCGGAGGACCAATTCTTCTGTCTGTTTCTGCCCATGAATACGCCAGAGCTGTCAGTGATTTGTCCGATGAAAATATCGTCAAAATGGATTTTTGCTGGTCCAATCATTTTTTTCATCCGTGCCCCTCCCGGTTTTTATGCCTCTTATACCATATGCCTTCAAAAGCAGAAGATGTGACACTAAAAAGGATGAACTCTTATGCAATTGGATGACAAAGCTCTGATTACCATACTGGGAAAATTGAACGGCCGCCTTGCTGATATGGAGGGCCGTTTGAAAGAGCTTGAAAAAGAAAAGTCCAGCGGGCATAACATCCACTTGGAGATAAATGAAGTGAAAATAGAGAGTTTCCAGCTGGACCAGCTTTCTTATTTTCTCGACAGGATTGATGTTAAAAGCCTGAGCGGGATGATGAATCTCGGAAACAGCTTTTACACACCAGCAAACAAACAGAAGCCGCAGACCGGGAAAAAAGGAAATGCAAGAGGGACTAAAACAGCAGAAAAAAACAGCGATGATGCCCGCATTCGTATCCTTGTCAACGGAAAAGAGACTCCATATGCTCTGGAAAGCACCACGGGAACGGGGGAACTGTGATGAGATATTTTTCTCCTTTGTTTAAAATCAACAGCATTCACATAGGATCCATCGAGGATGCCTCATGCGTCAACTTCGGAAACAGCTTTCCATCAGGCTTTACCAGCCTGAAGAAACATAATCAGGGATTCGGCAATGTATTGGGAGACCATAATGATATTCATGATATCATGTCCCGGCTGGAAGAGAAGGATGTAACCGAAGTGTTTCACAAGAACGGAGGAGAAGAGATTCCCGAATGGATAGGGAAACTTCTGCAGGAAGATGGGGAAGAAGAAAATATGGGGATGGATGAAGAAGAAAACGACGGTTTTAGTTAAACTGGCCAATAGCCGGTTTTTTTATTTTGAATGTAAAAGGAAATCCTTCATTGATTGTCGAATTAAGCAAACGGATAATTAGGGGAGAGTGGCGTGATGAAAGCACCAGAAAGCATTTTTTCTGTATGGAAAAGATTTGACAGCTTTCCAATGGAGACGCTTACTAAGCTATGGCTGCACCATAAAGGAATAGGGCAGAGGGAAGTTTCTCAGATGAAAGAGCACCGTGAGGAGTTTGGGATCACTGGAAACTGCTTTGATCTTGCCCTGTGGCTGCTTGATGAGTTTGATAAAGAAGGAATCAGGGCCTATCCTGTCGGCAGTAGCTTGCATACGGAAAAGGCGCATGCCGCCGTTGTAGCCGAGGATGATAAAGGCAGCCGCTTTTTATGCGACCTTGGCGACCAGTGGCTGCAGCCGGTACTGATTGATAGAGACACGACAGTTCCGCAAAAAGGGTATTTTCCGGCGGCAGGCATTGAGATTAAAAGCAGCGGCAATGCAGCAGAAATCACCTATCATAGGCCGGGCGGGAAGCAGTCAATGCAGACGTATCATCTGGAGCCGGTCGACAGGGATGAATTTTGGATAGCTGCGGGGCATTCAAGCCGCCAAATACACCCTATACCGCTCTTGGAATGCCGCGTTCCCATAACAGGTGAAACGGCCCATTGGGAGTTTTATGATTGGAAAAGTTTTCTCAGCACAGAAAATGGGCTGGTATATGACCCTCCGCTTGAAGAGCTTGATGCATGGGCGGAACGGATTTACGAAAAGACAGGCTTTTGTAAGATTTTTCTTAAAGAATCATTGGAGCTTTATAAGACGCTTGGAGAGGTAAATTAATAACATGGTGCTGTTGCCAATGGGGGATATGATGGATATCAGACTTGCGGAAGTAACTGAAGAAAACTTCTTTGATGTAATCAATCTTAAATCAGATGAAGTGCAGGAAACACGAATCCAGATTTATGAAAGGTGGGTCGGATCGAATGCCTTTTTCCTTGGCGCCTGCCAGGTGTTTGGGTATACGCCAAGAGCTATTTACGATGGCAGCAATTTGATCGGGTTTGCTTCATATGGATTCAGGAAGGAAACAGAGTGGTATGAATTGGTCAGTTTAATGATCGGCCATCAGTATCAGGGCCAAGGATACAGCGGTCCCGTCCTGAAGGCAGTCATTGATGAGATGGCAGAGTCCATGGAGTGCAGTGAAATTTATATCACTGTGATCGATAACAATGACAAAGCGATAAAAATGTACGAAAAAGCCGGCTTCGTCCCAACCGGAGAGGTAGAGGAAGGGCATCATCCAGAGCCGGTTTATTGTTTGAAGCTGAAATAGCAGTAGTGACAGGCACCTATACCAGTTGGCTGACTGGTATAGGTGCCTGTCACCGTTTATAAAAGAGGGATATTGGCATCCTGGCATTCTTTCCTGATCCTGCTGTTCCAGACGGATGCCTGAACTTCGCCTATATGGGCTTTTTTTAGCAGGAACATGCATAATCTTGACTGGCCGATTCCTCCGCCGATTGTGAAAGGAAGCTTGCCGTCCAAGAGTGCCTTGTGGAAAGGAAGCTCAAGTCTTTCCTCATTTCCGCACTCCTTGAGCTGGCTTCTGAGTGATTTTTCATCAACCCGTATTCCCATGGATGAAATTTCAATGCTTCTGTTCAGCGGTGCGTACCAGAAGATCAGATCGCCATTGAGGTTCCAATCATCATAATCCGGGGAACGACTGTCATGCTTGCTGCCTGAAAGCAGAGAGCCGCCGATATTCATGATGAAGACGGCACCAAGCTTTTCTGCTATCCTGTCTTCACGCTGTTTTGCAGGGAGATCGGGAAACATGTCTTCTAGTTGCTGTGACGTAATAAAGCTTATTTGTTCTGGCAAAACTGGCACCAAATGCGAGCAGGAATAGAAAAGCTTTTTTTCTGTTTCCTTTATGCTTTCATAAATGGAAACTACTTCAACCTTAAGTGTCTGCTTGTTTCTTTTATTTTTCGGGATGGCCTTTTCCCAATCCCATTGGTCTACATAAATGGAATGCAGCTGATCGAGCTCTTCGTCCTTTCTGATTGCCCGCATGTCGGTATACAAGCCTTCTCCTTCTGAAAAACCGTACCGGGCAAGGGCCATTCTTTTCCACTTTGCCAGTGACTGGACAACTTCTAAAGTTTCCGCCAGGTCTTTGGCCTCAATTGTGGCCATCCTCTCGACCCCATTAAGATTATCATTGATGCCGGTCCTGCTTTCAAGAAGCAGCGGCGCTGATACCTTTGTAAGGTTCAGCCTTTCAGAGAGCTCTTTCTCGAAGCAGTCTTTCACATTTTTCAATGCTTTTTCGGTGTCAATTAAATTCATTACAGGTGCATACAAATGAGGGACAGGCAGTCGGTTATTCATGACGGGCACCTCCGTTTTCACTTTTCTTGCCATGTATATAGGCCGCTTCATACTTTATGTCAGGAAATTTCATTTGTTCCTGTACCAATTTAATGAATGTCAGAGTATGATTTGTCAAAATGCAAGCATGTTTCCCGGCCAATTGGTAAAGCTATCCTTGATACTAAAAGACAAGAGAGGTGACCAGCATGTTTTACCATGTAAAAGAACTTCAATACAATGCAAAGCCTGAAAAACCGGATGCGGTCTATGCGAGAAAGCTGCAGGAAATCCTTGGCGGGCAATTCGGTGAAATCAGCGTTATGATCCAATACCTTTTCCAGGGATGGAATTGCCGGGCTGACCAAAAGTACCGCGATATGCTGCTCGATATCGGAACTGAGGAAATTGCACATGTCGAAATGCTTTCTACAATGATTGCGCAGCTGCTTGATAAAGCGCCTGTTAAAGAACAGGAAGAAGCAGCACAGGATCCAATCATCAGGGCTGCAATGGGCGGAATGAACGTGCAGCACGCGATTGTTTCCGGTCTTGGTGCGAAGCCGGACGACAGCATGGGATATCCTTGGACAGCCCGCTATACAGTGGCAAGCGGGAATCTGCTGGCTGACTTCCGCGCGAACCTTAATGCCGAATCACAAGGACGCCTTCAGGCGGTCCGTCTTTATGAAATGACAGAAGACCGCGGGGTCAGAGACATGCTGTCTTTCCTGATTGCCCGTGACACTATGCACCAAAACCAATGGCTCGCAGCAATCTCAGAGCTTGAAGCACGGGACGGCAAGGTTGTGCCAGGCACATTCAACCGCCAGCAGGAAAAGCAGGAAGTATCTTATTCCTTCATGAACTGCTCAAAAGGGACAGACAGTGCAGAAGGCCGATGGGCAAAAGGGCCGAGCATGGATGGACAGGGGCAGTTCGAATATATTGAAAACCCGGAGCCGATGGGGCAGATACCAATTTTGGCACCAGGCCCGATTTATATTCATGGAACAATGCCGTCTGGACAGACACCGCCTCCATCCCAATTTTAATTACGCATAAAAGAGAAGATCCGCCCCTAATCACTGGCGGATCTTTTTTCGGGTCAGGTAAGTTCTTAACAATATTAAAAATGTACCTTCAGCAGCTTTAGCTTGCGATCTATGACAACGTAAAAATAAGCGGCAGGACTTTTTGCAGGCTGGGATGATTTCATTTTCCTCATCAGTACCCTTAATGATTCTACAGCAGCAGGCAATATAGCTTCCTCGTCATTTCCCAACCCGTTTTTTTTAGCAGCAAGGAGTACTTTATTCCACAATTCTGCAGATGCTTCATCATCCTCCATAAGATAACGTGCCATGCAGGCAAAAGCATCAGGGATAGCTTTCATGGACATCCTCCTCATTAAGAGTCTCCATAAAACATATGCACTTCAAGAACGAATGTTCTTGTTTTTGGTCTTGTGCAAGTTATTGTTTGATTATTTTTCAGGATGAGTTATTCTAATTTCATCTGAATGGCCTGAACTTATAGGAAATCTCCTTTTCCTGAAGGGATGGAATCAGAATTTAACGTTAATTAACTGATATGCTTTTTCGTCTTGGGAGGTATTATGGAGAACTGGATTAAAGATGTGATTGAACAATTCGGATATGCAGGAATTTTCCTGCTGATTGCGCTTGAGAACATTTTTCCCCCTATCCCGTCTGAAATTATATTGACATTTGGCGGCTTCATGACGGCACAAACAAATATTACTGTTACTGGAACGATTGCAGCGGCTACCCTTGGCTCGACAGTGGGCGCTGCTTTGCTTTACGGGGCGGGCCTTTTACTGAGCCGAAACAGGTTTGAGAGAATGATAGACAGGTGGGGAGGCATACTCCGCCTGAAAAAGGCTGATTTAGATAAAGCTTTTGGATGGTTTGACCGCTACGGTTATTGGACAATTCTGATATGCCGGATGATCCCGCTGATAAGAAGCCTGATTTCCATTCCTGCCGGGATGGCAAAAATGAATTTTCCGCTGTTTCTGCTATTTACAGTCATCGGCACATTGATCTGGAATACCATCCTTGTAAATATTGGAGCGGCCTTTGGTGATTCATGGGAAACGGCAGTGGGGTATCTGGATATGTATTCTAATGTGGTGTATATGCTGATTGCGGCGGCTGTTATTGGCGCAGCTTTCTTTTTGATCAGGCGCAGGAAGAAATAAACATTGTCTTTACTTTTGACAGTAACAAAGTTATGATGATTCTTAATTGGATATTGTGTGACTGCTAGGGGTGTCCGCACAGGCGGGCTGAGAGGAAAACCGATGTTTTTTAACCCTTTGGACCTGAACTGGATCATGCCAGCGTAGGAAAGTAGAATGAGCAACAGTACTTTTTTTATGTGTGCAAAAGCCTGGTCCTTCTTTCATATGGGGACCGGGCTTTTTTAGTGGGGATCAAAAGAGCAGTAATCTTAAAATTGATTGGAAGCCTATATCAGTTCCTTCTTGATAGATTCCTATACCAGCAGGAATTAACGGTAAAATGGCCGGCACTTCATTTTAAAAACTCTAAGCCAGGCCGTTAAAGGTCTAAACAGCCTTATATCCAAGATAAGTTAATACATAAAAGCACTGGGGGAGCCGGAGGAGTCCGGCTGAGAGTGGGCCTTTTCCGGCCCTGACCCTTATACCTGATCCGGGTTATGCCGGCGGAGGGAAGTGCGGGATTTTATGCTGCGGCTGGCAAAGAGCCGGCCTGTTAATCCCTCCGCCTCCATTCCCTCAGTGCAAATTAGCATGGAGGGATTTTTGTATGGGTAAAACACAAAGATTAACTGCTGCTGCAATGATGGCTGCAGTGGGAACGCTGTCAAGCAGCATGCTGTATATTCCGCTTGGCTTTACAAAAGTATTCCCGGTCCAGCATCTGCTGAATGTGCTGTCAGCCGTATTGCTTGGCCCTTATTACGCCGTGGCACAGGCGTTCTGTATATCGCTGCTCAGGAATCTGATGGGAACCGGCTCAGTATTTGCTTTTCCAGGGAGCATGGCAGGTGCGCTGCTTGCAGCGCTTCTCTACAGCAGGACCAAAAAGCTGTCGATGGCCTTTACTGGGGAAGTGATTGGCACCGGCATCATCGGTGCGCTCCTTTCATATCCACTTGCCACCATGATTATGGGGCAGAAGGCCGCACTATTCGGCTTTATTCCGCTCTTTATCTTCAGTTCGACTGCCGGAGCCCTTCTGGGAATCATTATTTTGGCCATTCTGAAGAAAAAACGGACACCGATTTTTGAACAGGTCAATTTAAAGGATGAGGAGAATGAAGATGGACGAAAGAAGAACAGAATCCAGCACGGATGAGATATTAATAGGATTGGAAGAAAAGCTTCCGCCGGGAAAAACCGTTTTATATGGGCTTCAGCATGTTTTTGTCTCGAATGTCTGGCTGGATCCCATCTTTGTGGCAGCTATGATCGGACTGCCATTTGCATTATCGGCTAATATGGTGAACAGCATCTTCATTGCAGCCGGTATTGTCACCTTTATACAGGCGACAAAGCTGGTCCGCCTGCCGATCATTCAGGGACCGTCAGCTGCATTTGATGCAATTATGATTTCAGCCGGCAAGGCGAATGGGCTTGCTGCAGCAACCGGGGGCATCCTGGTGAGTGCCGCCATTGTGTTCCTTTTATCAATAACCGGGGTGCTTGGGCGCTTGAGGGCCCTGTTCACACCAGTCATCTCCGGGACCGTCATTTTCTTAGTCGGGATCTCGCTTGCCGGGTTCACTTTGCATGAATTTCTGGGAGGCTCACCGGGTGATGAAGGGTTTGCCAGTCCATCAACCCTGCTGCTGTCGATAACAACAGCTTTGATTGTCCTTGGCCTTTCTTTGTTCGGAAAAGGTCTTTGGAAGTCTTTTTCGTTTTTGATTGCTTTGATTGCAGGCGATGCACTTGCTTTTTCGCTGGGAAATGCTGATTTTGCCATGATCAAGGAAAGTGCCTGGTTTGGCCTCCCACAGTTGCTTCCGTATGGACTTACATTTGAATGGGCAGCCTTCCTGACCTTTTTCATTGCGTATCTTGTGGCTGTAATAGAGGCAATGGGCGTTTATCAGGCGTCCTCTGCGATGCTGAAAACGGAGCTGACAGCCAAAAGGATCCGCGGCGGTTTTGCGGGAGAGTCGGCGGGCTCTTTTGTGTCAGCGTTGATCGGCGGATTTCCGACGACAGCTTATGCGCAGAATGTCGGCCTGCTGCGCTTGACCGGGGTTGGCTCAAGATACCCGGTCATGGCTGCTGCTGTCATCTTCCTGGTGCTCGGGCTTGTGCCTAAAGCGGGCGCACTCCTGGCTCTGACGCCGGCCCCGGTTGTCGGCGGAATCTTCCTGCCGGCTGCCGCAACGCTGGTGTTCACAGGGATCTCGATTCTGGCAAAGGCGGAAGCTACTCAAATCAACTATATGATTGTCGGGCTTTCCATGCTGCTGGCCATATCACTGCCTTCATATGCTGTGAATGCGTCAGGAATAGCAGGGACATTCCTGACGAACAGCATCTTAATCGGAGCATTCACTAGCATCTTTCTTCAGCTGTCTTTAGTCAATCTCCCAAATCTGTTTAAGAAAGGAGCGGCAAGTGATGAAAAAAGAATCGATCAGTTTGATAGCGGAAATTAAAGATTTTATCGAAGCAGGGAAAGATTCTGATGAGAGGTTTGGCAGACTGGCGCTTAAACTTTTCAGCTATCAGTATGAGAATAACTTATTTTATAAAAACTTTTGCCATGCTAAAAGGAAGACTCCCTTTACAGTGCACACATGGGAAGAAATTCCCCCTATGCCGGTTCATGGTTTTAAAGATCTGACACTAACCTGCGAACCGGCTGAAGAGGCGGAGGCAGTCTTTATGACCAGTGGGACGACCAATCCTGATGCTAAGGGTAAGAACTTTCATCCGGATTTATCCTTGTGGGATCTCTCCATGAAAGGCCCTTTCAAAAACTTTGTACTGCCTGACCGGGAAAAGATGGCCATTTTTGTACTGTCACCATCAGATGAGTATAACAAAAACTCTTCCCTTTCCCGCTACCTTACCAATGCTGTCTTTTATTACGGCAATGAGTACAGCCGCTTCTTTCACAATGGAGAAGGCCTTGACTTTCAGAGAGCAGCAGAGTCGCTCGGCATGATGTCAGAAAGGGGAGAACCTGTACTGATCATGGGGGCAACATATGCTTATGTTCATTTTTTTGATTTTTTGAAAGAAAATAATCAGTCATTTTTAATGCATGAGGGCAGCAGGATTTTTGATACCGGCGGGTTCAAAGGCCAGGCAAAGGAAATAAGCCCGGAAGAAATGGCTGAACATTATGTACGTTTCTTTGGAATAGAAAAGGATCTGCAGATAAACATGTACGGCATGACGGAGCTCAGCTCTCAGATCTATGACCAGAATATTCATTCCAGGTTTGCGGGAAAACAGGCAATAACCGATAAGAGCGGGCCGGTCTGGCTGAAGACGAGAGTGCTGGACCCAGCCACTTTTGAACCGGTAAAAGAAGGAGAGACGGGAGTGCTTGCCCACTATGACCTGGCGAACTGGAATTCCTGCCTGGCCGTCCTGACGGAAGATCTTGGTATGAAAACGGAGCATGGATTCAGGCTGCTCGGGAGAGTAAAGGGTTCTGAGGCAAGAGGCTGCTCCATTGCAGCCGACCAGCTTCTCTCAAAGGGCGGCCGGTAAGATGGCGGAAACAGTCGATATCTTCCATTTGCCGTCATCAATCAAGCCAGCTGTTGTAAAAGAGAAGATTTATAACGCGGAAGGAGAAACTTTCTCGCTTAGATATCCCGAACTCAGCGGCGAAGAAATGAAACATACAATTGAAGCTGTACTGGAAAAACGCAGCCAATACCTCAAAGATTTGCCGGTTTCAAGCATAGTCAGCACAATTGATGCAGCGGTCCAGCTATGGCTGAATCCTGATTATCATCTGAGAAAGTTAGCCGAAAAGCTTCTTCCTGCCGTCACCGGCTATGACAGTGAAATGATCCGGCTGGAGCTGAAAAGGTATATGAGGACATTCCGAAAAAAAGAGCTCTTTCGCTTCCTGGAAGAAGAATTTGATTCTCCGGGAATGCTGGATGAATTCCGGCCAAGAAAGTCCGGCGGGCTCAGCCGGGCTTATGGGCCAGATCTGATTTTCCATGTGTTTTCAGGCAATGTTCCTGGTGTCCAGCTATGGAGCCTGATCATGGGGTTTCTCATGAAATCTGCACACCTTGGAAAAACTTCTTTTTCTGAGCCCGTCCTGCCGGTTTTATTTCTGAAATCCCTGGCAGAAATAGATGAAAATCTTGCAGAGGCCGCAGCGGTTCTTCCATGGCATGGCGGGAATTCCGAAATGGAAGCGCCGGCTCTTGAATCAGCCCAAGCTGTTATTGTATATGGATCAGACAAAACAGTGAATAGCATTAAAAAGAGGCTTCCTGAAGGGAAGCGCCTCCTTGCATACGGGCATAAAATCAGTATCAGCATGATCGGAAAAGAAGCTTTGACTCCTGATCTGTATGCGAGGACAGCCCGCAGGCTTGCGGAAGACATTTGCATCTATGACCAGCAGGGCTGTCTCTCTCCGCAATCCGTTTACATAGAAGAAGGAGGGACGGTTGAGCCCCGGCGTTTCGCCCAGCTGCTCGGCTCAGAGCTTGCCCGGTACGAAAAAAAGCGGCGCCGGTCCGTCCTGTCAGAAGAAGAGCACCTGTCAATCCAAAGAACAAGGGGAAAATATGAACTGGAAAAACTGAAAGGCAGCAGAACCGCAGTTTATAAAGATGGAATGAATACAGGCTGGACAGTGGTTTTTCAGGAAGGAAGCGGTTTTGAAGCATCTCCCTTAAATAGATTTGTTCATATTTTTTCTGTCCAGGAACTTGAAGGATGCATAGGCAATCTTCAGCCCTATAAAAAGTATATGCAGTCATGCGGGCTGGCGGTCCTGCCTGATAGACTAATGGATATAAGCGCCAAACTCGGTGAGGCCGGAATCAGCAGAATCTGCCCGGTCGGGGAGATGAACAGGGCAAAGCCGGGCTGGCATCATGACGGAAGCTTCAATCTGCTGTCGCTTGCAAGAGTCATAGATATTGAAAGAAATGCAGAAGAAGATATGGAACGCTATGATCCGGATGTTGAATAGGAGGGGAAATCATGCTTGTAAAAAACAAAGTGGTCCTTGTTACCGGTGCGAGCAGGGGAATCGGCAGAGCAATTAGCAGGAAGATGGGTTCGGAGGGAGCTTTAGTCATCCTTAACTATCTTTCCGGCAGGGAGGCCGCCGAGTCGGCCGCAAAGGAAATAAGGGAGTCGGGCGGCCACGCTGCTGCCATGCAGGCAGATGTGACTGATGAAGAGCAGGTCAAAAGGATGATGAACGATATTATCGAGAGTTATGGGGGCATCGATGCGGTCATTAATAATGCCTTAAGCCATTATTCTTTTAATCCCAAGGAACGCAAGGCAGCCTGGGAGCTTGAGTGGGACGACTATAACCGTCAGTGGGAAGGAAGTGTCCGCGGCGCTTATAATGTATGCAGGGCAGCCATTCCCTATATGAAAGAGCAGATGAGCGGTAATATTGTAAATATTGTGAGCAACCTTGTAAGTTTTCCAGTGATTCCCTATCACGACTATACAACCGCCAAGTCAGGCTTGCTCGGGTTTACCAGGAATCTCGCGAAGGAGCTTGGCTGTTTTGGAATCACCGTCAATGCAGTTGCCCCAGGGCTGACCTATCCGACCGATTCGAGCGCCGGGACAAAGGAGGATGTAAGGAACAGTATTATTGAACTCACTCCAATGCAGCGCCTTGCAGCACCGGAGGATATTGCGGATGCTGCCCTTTATTTCGCATCCCCGCTCTCAAGCTTTGTGACAGGGCAGTGCCTGTATGTCGATGGCGGCCTGGTCATGGGCGGGTGAAACTTTTTCATATCTTGTCCGTATAATAGTTAGAGGACATATAATCAAGATCTTGTTAGAAAGAGGGGAAATCTATGATTCCGATCCTGCTGACTATTATACTCGTTATAAGTCTGCCTTTTTCTATATCAATTTTAATGAAAAAAAGAAAAGAAGCAGGCGTTACCGGCTTCAAAAGTGCCCTTACCTCGATCTGCTTTTTCCTGATTGCCATAGTCAATCTTATTTCGTACTGGATGGGCTGGCTTGGGATTTTCAACTGGTTGATGACCCTAATCCTGCTGCTGGCCGGAGCCTATTTCACAAAATATCTGCAGCCGGCGGGAACCGGGAATTAGCAGGGGGGAAGGTATATGGAATGGAAGAAATATTCACGATTGGCCCCGTGGGCACTGCTTGCGAGTATAGGCATGCTCTTGTATGCTCCTTTCCGCAGCTTTGCCATACTGCCAATATTGGTTATGTGGGTTGTCTATTATTTGTGGATTTATGTTGAGAATAAGAACAGTCATTAGCAATAGTCTGCAGCAGCAGGCTTTTTTGCTTATAAATGAGGGCTGTTGATTTCCGTTCCAGGCACTTCGCTTTCCGCGTGGCGGCGCTGAGCCTCCTCTTCGCTTCGCTCATGCGGGGTCTCAGCCCTGCCGCTGCCTCCCGCAGGAGTCTGCGTGCCCTCCACTCCAATCAACAGGCTGCTATAATTTGATTGGCAAGAGCTATCCATAAATGGTAAAAGCTTTTACAGCCAGCATCCTGCCCTTCCTTTCTACAGGAGATTTTCTAACAATTACATTTTTTCCGCCCGCAGATGCTTTCTTTGGCTTATAATTATCCTTGTGACTTTGATTACCAAGGAGTACCATCATGAATCAGACTTTTACAGTAAAAGAAAAAATCAAACAGATCTTCATATTATTGATTCCCATCTTGATTACGCAGCTTGGGATGTTTTCAATGGTTTTCTTTAATACCATTATGTCCGGTAAATACAGTGCTTCCGATCTTGCAGGGGTTGCTATTGGGTCATCGATTTGGAATCCTGTTTTTACAGGGCTGAGCGGAATTCTCCTGGCTGTTTCGCCGATCGCGGCGCAGCGGTTTGGCGAGAAAAAGCATGGAGAAGTAGCGGCAGTTGTCAAGAACGGCATGTATCTGGCAATCATGATTGCACTGGCTGTCATTGCGGCGGGTTTTTTCCTGATAGGACCCATCTTGGACCGGATGGATCTGGAGAGCGGTGTTGAACAGACGGCAAGAGGTTATTTGATTGGATTAAGCTTTGGAATCATTCCTCTTTTCTTATTCAATGTTCTGCGCTCGTTCATTTATGCTCTCGGGAAGACACGGGTCGTTATGGTCATTCTTCTCTGTGCGCTTCCTGTTAACTTCTTCCTGAACTTTGTCCTGATCTTTGGATTCTGGGGCTTTCCTGAGCTTGGCGGGGCAGGGGGAGGCTATGCTACTGCTGCCACCTATTGGGTAATACTAGCGCTGACGATTTTCATTATCAGGACACAGCAGCCGTTTGCAGTGTATAAGGTGTTTTCCAATTTGGGAGACTTCTCATGGTCCCAATGCAAGGAAATCTTAAAAATCGGTGTTCCGATGGGTCTGTCGATCTTTTTTGAAACAAGCATGTTTGCGGTGGTGACGATTCTGTTAAGCCGTTTCAGTGTGGAGACGCTTGCCTCCTATCAGTCGGCACTCAATATCGTTTCCTTCCTTTATATGATTCCGATCAGCATTTCGATGGCACAGACTGTGCTGGTCGGCTATGAGGTGGGGGCAAAGAGGAATAGAGATGCAAAGGCGTACAGCTGG
Source organism: Bacillus sp. AG4(2022) (assembly GCF_031844465.1). Taxonomy (NCBI): domain Bacteria; kingdom Bacillati; phylum Bacillota; class Bacilli; order Caryophanales; family Bacillaceae; genus Bacillus; species Bacillus sp. AG4(2022). Next base: position 117,695 of record NZ_JAUZVH010000007.1, on the reverse strand, counting down.
ATCGGCATTTATTTGTCGGTTGTCATTGCACTTGTCACTGGCCTTCTTGTTGTCCTTTTCCGCTATCAGGTTGCAGGCTTTTACTCCAATGATGCAGCAGTAATATCCCTGACGGCACATTTCCTGATTTATGCTTTGTTCTTCCAGATTTCAGATGCCATCCAGGCAACTGCCCAGGCAGCGCTAAGAGGCTATAAGGATGTTAATCTTGCATTCATCATCACGCTTATTGCCTATTGGCTGATCTGCCTGCCGCTCGGATATGGGCTGGCCCATTATACCAGCCTCGGTGCCCCGGGATATTGGATCGGACTTACCGCCGGTCTTTTGGCAGCGGGCATATGCCTGTCAGCAAGGCTGATTTATATCCAAAAGAAAAAATTCGCTCCGGCCGAAGGGGTATAATTGGAGGAAATGACATGATGATCCGAAAGCTTGTACCAGAGGATGGAGAAGCTTTTGCCGAGCTTATTAAAGATGTGGAAAATGAATCGTCATATATGCTGTATGGGCCAGGGGAACGGAATGTTTCCGCAGACATTCAAAAAAAGATGATCGAGGCGCTTTCCAGCCGGGATAATGCCGCCATTTTCGCAGCTGAAGAAGACGGCCGTCTGGCGGGGTATTTAATTGTCAATGGCGGAATGGCCGGCAGGGTGCGCCACTCTGCTGCCCTCGTTATAGGCATTAAAAAAGACTTTCGGGGTCAAGGAATCGGCTACAGTCTTTTTCAGAAGCTTGACAGCTGGGCGAAGGAAGCCAGCCTGTACAGATTGGAGCTTTCAGTGGTCAGTGAAAATGAAAATGCGCTTGCGTTATATAAAAAAGCAGGATTCGAAGTTGAAGGTGTTAAGAAAAACTCCTTACTCATAGATGGGAACTATCATGATGAATATATAATGGCAAAGCTTTTAAAATAAGTTCTGGCAAGAACCTGTCTTTTCAGCAGGTTCTTATTTAATTTGTCCTGAATAAGGAATTTATAATTTTTGCCTCTAATCCTGGGTAAATGTCTATTCAACGAGGCCTTCTCTGACATATTCTAGACTGAAACCTATACGATGAGGGGGCTTTGACATCATTGTTGCTGCCCCTCATATGGAAAAAAAAGATAGAATATGAGAGGAGAAGGCATGATGAATCAACAGCAGTTTATGTATCGCCCTGAAGCAGCAGCTTCTCATGGAGATTTGAGCCGCTTTGGCTTTGGCCGTCCAGGCTTTGGCAGATTCGGCTTCGGCCGCCCGTTTGGATTCGGGTTTGGCCGTCCGTTTGGATTTGGGTTCGGACGTCCATTTGGCTTTGGGTTCGGTTTCCCATTCCTGGGAGGGTTAGCAGGAGGCCTGCTATTGGGAAGCGCCCTCGCCGGACCGTATGGATACGGCTATCCTTACCCTTATCCGCCTTACCCATACTATTATTAAAAATGGTTTAAGGCGGGACGGCGGAAAAGCAGCCCGCCTTTCTTACATAAAATATAAATATGACAGGAATTTCAGAGAGGCTGGAGAATAATATACTTGTGAGTAAAGAGGGGCAATCCATGAAAACACTAATATCAAAGCTTGATTTCAATCAGTTATCAGACAGGCAGATTGGGGATCTTCTTTATAAAAATATCGCGGATGATAAAAAATCGGGAGAATGCATATTCGTCCTGGGAAGCAGCAAGGCTGCTGAATACAGACTGCCAAAGGCGCTCGAGCTGTATAACAGCGGCAGGGCAGGCAAGCTTCTTTTTTCCGGCGGCGTAATCTGGGCACCGTCCCGGCTATGCGAGGCAGACCTTTTAAAAGAGAAAGCTCTGGCACTTGGTATCCCGGCAGCAGATATTTTAATAGAAAATCAATCTCTCCACACAAAGGAAAATGTGCTTGCTTCACTGCTGGTCCTTGACCGGGAGTTCAATCTCCACAAAATAAAAAGGATTTTGGTTGTGACAGCTTCCTGCCATATAAGAAGGGCATATCTGGCCATGAAAACCTATATGCCGGACTGGATAGAATACTCGCTTTGCCCTGTGGACGACATCCATACAATAGAAGGGAACTGGCAGCTTTCAGAAGCAGGCAGGCTGAGGGCAAAGAGGGAAGCGGAAAAACTGATCTACTATGTTAAACAAGGCATCATCATAGACACTGAGGTTGAGATTTCAGATTCTTAAAGAGAGGAAATGAAAATGAGGCAGATCATCGCAATGGGAGGAGGAGGATTTTCCATGGAACCTGAAAACCTCCTTCTTGATCAATATATCATTGGGCAGTCGCAAAATAAGAAACCAAAAATATGCTTTCTGCCAACGGCAAGCGGAGACCAGCAAAACTATATAGACCGATTTTATGAGGCATTCGAAAAAATGAAGTGCATACCGGCCCATCTGTCGCTGTTTGAGCCAAACTTCAATGATGCTGAAGAATTTTTGCTTGGACAGGATATCATCTACGTTGGAGGCGGGAATACCCGCAATATGATGATTCTTTGGAAAGAATGGGGACTGGATAAGCTTCTGTTGAAATGCTATCAAAAAGGAATCATTTTGGCCGGCATAAGCGCAGGAAGCATCTGCTGGTTTGAAGAAGGCCTTACAGATCCTCTTAACGGACCGCTGTATCCCATTAAAGGTTTGGGCATCCTAAGAGGCAGCCATTGCCCGCACTATGACGGGGAGAATAAGAGAAAGCCAGCTTACAGAAAATATATCAGGGAAGCGCTCATGAAGCCGGGCTATGCGGCAGATGATGGGGCTGCACTTCACTTTGTGGATGGGTCGCTTTATCAAACGGTCAGCTCCAGAAGGAATGCCAGCGCTTATTATGTAGAAGTCAATGATAACAAAGCTGAAGAAACAAGACTCGATTGCATTTATCTGGCAGACCTTTCCTATACATGAGTGGCATCTTTTGATGGCCGTCATGCATTGAATGGGCCATGATCTATACATGAGTGGCTTCTTTTGAGGGTTGTCATGCATTGAAAGGCCCTGATCTATACATGATTGGCTTCTCTTAAGGGTCTTCATGCATTGATTAGGCCTCTTTCTATACATGAGTGGCTTCTTTTATATGCCATGATGCATCGACTGGCTCTCTTCCTATCTATCAGAGTGACTCAGTGCAAATAGGATATACTATTGTTTGAACCCTGCAGTATCAAATAAAATCGCCCGCTTCCTATTTGGAAACGGGCGATTTACTGTTATCGTGATTCAGGGAAAATTCTTTGCACTGTTTCGGAAAATTGATCAAATAATCCTCTTACAGGGTTACCATTCTGAATATCATCCCTATATCCGCGCATGCGTTCCATGAAATCAGGATTGCTTGAAACAAAAACTTCATCGATATTCTGATCTGCTGCCTGAACCTGATCGGAAACCTTCTTTTTCATTTCATCATTTACATCAGCATTTTCCCCATTTGCGAGCTTTACAGCTGCATATGCCTTGCTTCCGGCTGTAATGACTACCGCCTTATCAACTTCTTTCATGGCTTCAATTTTCTGCTGGGCATCTTCTGAATTGCGAAGATCCTTCTGATCGTTGCCATTCTGTTCATTGCCGTTCTGCCCATTATCTTCCAGTCCGTTGTTATACTGTTTGTTGTTATTCTGTTCGTCGTCCATTAAGTTATTGTCATTGTCAGTTGCATCGCTGTCGGTGACATTTCTCATGGATAATGTGCCGGATTGGCCATCATTTCCATCCTGGCTGCCCTGGTTGGATGAGGCACAGCCGGTAATCAGCATAGACGCAGCAGCGCCTATTAAAAGCCATCTTAACTTTTTCATTCTAATACCTCCTAATTAATATTCATGAGTAATTTTTCCAAAAACATAAATGTTATACACTTTTTTTAGGTCAATGTTAAATGGGCTTTACATAATGTAAAGTCTTCTATACAATTGACTTAATTGATGTTAAGTTGACTTAACAAAGAGACGGTGAATGAGGTGCTTTATGGAAATTGGCAATTGTGTCAAAGAGCTGCGTGCCAGAAACAGCTGGACACAGGAAAAGCTGGCCCAGGCTTCAGGTGTGACGAGGCAAACAATCGCAGCGCTTGAAAAAGGGGATTATATCCCGTCCCTGCTGCTTGCCCTGAAGATATGCGAGGCATTCCAGCTGAAGATGGAAGAAGTATTTTGGCTATTAAAGGAGGAAGAGAAATGAAAACGAATCGGACAGTCTTATTAAATTTTGTTTTATATGCGTTATTTGCCTGGGCTATGATAGCAATGTACGATGCCCAGACCCAGTTTGCAGAGGTGCTGCGGAACCCTGAGCCGCCCTGGTCATTGACGATTAATATCACACCGGTTGCCGTTTTTTTACTGATAGGGGGTTTGATCAGCTGGTTCCTTTACAGCAAGAACAAGAAAAAGCGGTCAAGTATCGGTGCTCTGCTTCTCCTGCCGCCTGAGTTCGAGGAACAGGATGAACGGGAAAAAATGATGACTGCCAGAGCCTGCAGAAGCTCCTATATCTCTCTGTATTTTGCGTTGCCGTTTACTGCAGCCCTTATGCTTTTTTATCCAGTGCTCGAGGATAAGATCCCTTTCTACCCGATCCTGGTCATTCTGCTGATCCCGGCCATCCAGATGATTTCATATTATCTGTCCATACGCAAAAGTCTGTAAAAAGTAGTAAGGCGGCTGTCAATATTCTGCAGCCGCTTTTTTTTTTTGCAGAAACATGAGATTTTTTTACATCTATTTCCGTTATTATAGAAGAATCGGACAAAAGGACAGGAAGGAACGGGAGGTACATATGGAAGAGGAAGCATTTTGGATAAAGCAGGTGCTGGCCGGAAACAAGCAGGCTTACGGGCACATCATCAATAAATACAAAAACCCTTTGTACTCAACGATACTGAGGATGACAAAAAACCCGCAGGATGCCCAGGATCTGGTCCAGGAGGCATTTATCAAAATTTACAATCAGCTTGGCAAGTATGACCAGAAAGGGGCCTTTTCAAGCTGGCTTTACCGGGTGGCAGTGAATCACTGCATGGATGAATTCAGGAAGAAAAGCTCCCAAATCAAGCAGGCGGAAATAAACGAGGCCTCTGCCGTCAACACGAAGCACCCGGAAGTGATTCTTCTGAAAAAAGAGAAAAATAGGCAGGTGGAAAAGCTGATCAGCACACTGCCGGAGGATGAAAGGATTATTATACTCCTTCGCTATGCCAATGAATTGCCATATGAGGAAATTGCAGAAACGACAGGCATGCCCTTATCCATGGTCCGGAACAAGCTTCACAGGGCCAAAAAGAAAATGAGGGAAACAGTCAAAAAACAGGGAGGCTATTATAATGAATTGTCCAACGGCGGATAAAATCTCTCAATATACCGATCAGCTTTTAACCGAAAAGGAACAGTTTGAACTGAAAGGCCATATCGCAGGCTGTCCGTCTTGTGCTGAAGTTGCTGGTTTATTTGAACATGAAGCTGAATTCATGAAAGAAACCCTGCAGATGCCAAAGCTTCCCGACGATTTTGCAGATGTCATCATTGGGCAGCTTGAATCATACAGACCAAAAAGAAAGTTTGTCTCAGGGAAACGGATGGCCGCAGCGACAGCCGGACTGCTCCTGGCTGCAGGAATCAGCACGGTCCCTGGCTTTGCAGACTGGGTCGGCGGGCTATTTTCCTCCAATGAGGTGGATGACGGTCTGAGGCTGGCATCTCAAGAGGGAATGGCGACCCGGGTGGATATTGCTGCAACAGATCAGAACACAACGTTCAAAATAGAGGATGTAGTCGCGGATACATCAAGAATTGCGCTTTCTTTTAAAGTATTGGATTCAAACGGCAAACCGCTTGATACCAGTATCAATATGGATGACACAGAAAACAGGATCGCAGCCTATGATCAAGACGGTAAAGAAATCGAAGGCTACGGAATGCGCTGGACAGAGGGATCTGAGTATGGATTAATAGAATTTTCGCTGAGGGATCGGACCGGTCTAGAAGAGGTCTTGATTAAAGTCGATCTTAAGGAGCTGAACGGTAAGCAGGGGAACTGGAATGTTGAAGTGCCTGTTGACCTGAAGGAAAGGCAAAAATATACAAGCAGGCTTGCGCTCGACCAGCATAGCGCCGCTTTCAATGGTGTTTCAATTGATCTAAAAGAAGTGCAATTTGCTCCTTCTTCAAACGAGCTGATCTATGAGACATCATTCACGAAAAAGGAAAAAGCCGACGTGGAAACTAGGATTAAAGAGCTTGAAGAACAGTTTGGCAAAGAAAATGTCGGGATGTTCTCTGGATTCGGAACGGCGATTCAATATCATATTGTGGATGAAAAAAATGAAGCCGTTTATAAGCACAATACCTTCGCTGAGGGGCAGGGCCATCCCAGCGATACAGGCTGGATATCAGGGTCTAGCAAAGATCTGGATGAACTTGGGGCAGTACGCTGGAATGAATCATTTATCCCGCAGAAAAATAAAAGCAGTTATACTCTTGTACTCGATGGCGTAATCAAAACCCTGCCAGCCGATTTTTCTATAAAAATTAAACCGGATGATCTCCGGAAGAAACCAGTCAGCTTTGAATACGAAGGCAATCATATAACAATTAAAAAAGCAAAGAAGAAAAATGATTACTCGCTGCGTAAGTCATTGCTGCCAATTCAAAAGGAATCCTATTTCGAAATTGAGATGGAGGGCGGCAAGGAAGTACCTTCCGCTGATTTTGGGTCATGGGTGATGAGGGATGAAGAAGGAAATGTCTATCCCCTGTATCATAGTGGTTCCATATTAAACGAAAAAGACAAAAATGGGCGCTTCAAAATTTCTCTGGATCTCAAAGCTTATGATCTGGAGAAAGAGCCGGAAGAACTGACATTGCATCTCATATCTAGCACGCGTTATTATCCAGTAGATAAAGAGTGGAAGGTGCCGTTATTTAGATAAACAGAATGAAAAGCAGGCTTTCAGCAGCCTGTTTTTCTTTTGGGGAGATTTTGGGAAAAATTGCAACTTTCTGCTTGCCAAAACGTATGTAAAGTATCTTGATTTGTATATGTGGCGATAGGGGGATTTTCATGAAAGAAAGCAGTAAAAAGAGATTTCATTGGATTCGCCCGCTTCTATGGGGAGCCGGGGCAGTTATCGTCATTTTGACGATGCTTTATTTTGATAAAGAAAAGGTTTATAAGGAAGAAAAGCCGCCGATGCCGGTGATCACAGTTGGAGATACAGAGGTGCAGGCAATCATGGGTTCTTACCGATGGAATGACGGACTGGTGGAGAGAGAGATGAAGGATATTACCAAATCTCTGAAAAATCAGCATGTATACGAGAATGAGGAAATGAAGGTTGAATTTCCCGATGAAACTGACAGCCCTGTTTTTATAGGAAAAAGCACTCTGATGCCTAACGGAAAAAAATTCCCGGATATATTGCCGAGTATAATGGGAGAAAACGGCTTAATCAGTGAAGGTGAGGGAATTAAAACAGCAGTTCTACAGGCATATTGGAAGGATGGAAGAACGGCTGAGTATTATCTTCCTATTAAAGTTGAAAAACAGCCACAGATAAAACCTTATTTTCCAAGGTCTAAAGGCCAGTATTCCATTGTGGTAACAGAAAAAGAGGCCACGCTGGAAAAAGATCTGGAGTTAAGAGGGAAGTTATTAAAGCAGTATCCCTCTGCATTTATAACAGTAGGGGCGTATACAGATTTACAAAGAGCAGAAGAAGAGCTATTGGAATTAAATATTAAAGAAGTACCTTCCTATATATTATTGGACGAGGAAGGAGAAGTATTCCGCAGCAAAGATATCGGGTTAATGGAAAAATATATAGATGAAAATGTACTTCCTCAAGCAACCAGCCAGGAAGGTATTGTAACCGAAGTCAACCGTGAACTGGGCTTTATAAAAATAGATGGGGTTCCGTTTTGGATTGATAAGGGAGCAAAGTATCATACAGGCCAGAAACTTGCATTTAATGCGAGATATCCAGAAGACGGTCAATTATGGTTTCCAATTCTGGAAGAAGTCAGGGTTCTCGAGGAACAGGATAAAATCTTTTATGGCAGTAATTGGATGTCGAATGAAAGTGGTAAACTGTCCATACTTGCTATTGGAAATAAATCAAAAGAGAAAATGGAATCTTTGAAAAAAGAGGGAATTAAAACTGTTGTGAAGACTTCAGCTGAAAACTCTATTAAAATGGAGAACGGAAAAGAACTGACCGATTTTACAATTTTTGTTTTTAACGAAAAAGAGCTTATTTTTCAGACAGATGCTTATGATGAATTGCTTAAATTTCTATACTCTAAAGAGAACTTAGATACACTAATGAGTATCACCCAATAATGAAGGTATTTAGGAGCGGTAAAATGAAAATGGCTGTTATGAAAAGAAAAGTCCAGCAAGCCTACCAAAATAAAATGCTGTCCAAAAAGAAAAGCAGAAAGCAGACTTTTGAAGCGGGTGTGTTACTTTTGGGGGTTGTCCTCCTTTTTTCAATAAGCGGACCGCTTCAACAGGAAACCGGCAAGGCGTACGGAATAAAAGGTGAGCAGGTAAGCACATGGAGTATGCCCGCTTCCGAAATCCAACATAAAGTTAGGGAGTTTGAAGGTTTTAAAGGCATTGCCATTTATACACATCCCAAACCGGTTAAATATATTATAAAAACTTCTTTTAATTAGAAGCTGCATCAGCAGCAAGGATGATTGAAGAAGCACAAGCTTAATTAGTGCAGCAAATGATGAGGCACATAAAGAAGTCTACCAAATTGTTGTCCGGGGAAAGGAAAGTGAGGTTTTAGAAAGAAAGGAATATCCCTGATTAGGGAGTCATGAGTCACCCTGATGGAGTGTGAAACTAGTCAGAGTGACTTAAAAGGAGAATATGAGTCACTCTGAAGGGGGAAAAGCTGGTTTGAGTGCTTCAAGAGGAGAATATGAGTCACTCTGATGGTGGGGAAAGCCGGTTAGAGTGTCTCAAGAGGAGAATATGAGTCACTCTGATGGTGGGGAAAGCCGGTTAGAGTGTCTCAAGAGGAGAATATGAGTCACTCTGATGGTGTGGAAAGCCGGTTAGAGTGTCTCAAGAGGAGAATATGAGTCACTCTGATGGTGGGAAAAGCCGGTTAGAGTGTCTCAAGAGGAGAATATGAGTCACTCTGATGGGGGAAAAGCTGGTTAGAGTGATTCAAAATAAAGATATGAGTCACTCTTCCGGTCGGATAACCCGTTCAGAGTGCCTCAAGAGGAGAGAAATGAGTCACTCAAACAAAAAAGAAAGTCAAGAAGGCGCCTGAAATAAGGAGGAAGCAATAAATGAAGCTTAGAAAACTCATCCAGAGAAAATTGACTGCTTCGTTTGCTGTCTCAGCAGCGGTCTCCATATTGTTTGCTTTTTTTGCTGTCAATGATTCTGAACCTGCCTCTGGACTTGGAACCGCCTTTCTTGGCTGGCTGCTTTTATTTATGCTGTATGCAGGAGCGATTGTCTTTTTTTACGGGAACCTTGTTTCGTTTCTGCTTGAAGTTTTGCAGAAACGGGTAGCTGTCCTTAGGAAAGACTGGTTTTATATCTTTCTCCACGGGCTTTTCGGATTGGCAAACGGACTGCTTTTTCAAAATACGATTGCAGCAATATATGGTATGGGAGCCGCTCTTTTATATGCATTACTGGACAGGCGGATTTTCAGGAGAGAAGGCAGCATCTTATTTATAGTACTTCCGCTTTTATGCGCCGGTTTGCTTTGGGGTTATCTTTTACTGATATCAGATCCTCAGCCCCCTTTCTGAGACGGAAGCGCTAGGGTTTGCTTCAATGGGAGAAGGATCGATGACTGACCGCTTCCCCGAGAGAGAAGGAAAATGGGAAGGAGAGATTAAAGGATATCAGGTGGTAAAAGAAACGTCAGCAGAAAAAATAGGGAAAGAAAAATTCATTATTTCATATAAAGATCATGGGGAAAAGACGGTAAGTTCGGCTCATGGTATATTTCGAATGAAGTTGGCCGCCAATTTTACTGGCAAAGGAGTTGGAACAGAGGAGCGGCAATACTATAAAGAGGAGGGCAGGCCATAATTTTGCAAAGCTTGGACCTCATATAAAAGGAAAGCAAATTTGCTTTCCTTTTTTTAAATGAAAAGAGGGCTGATCTAAAAAGCTTATTGCTGCCGTTCTACACTCCGCTATAAATCTCATCCATCGGCCTGGCCAGCATCATATTCAGTTCCTGGATTGCCTTGAAGATTTGCTCTTCTGCCTGCAGATATGAAGCGGTTTTAGGATTTTGCATCAGACCGGATTCCAGCACCTGCAGTTTCTGGATATCAGCAGGACTCAGATTTTCTCCCCGGATCTGCTTTTCCTGCAGCAAGTGGTGGATGCTGCGGAAATCCTCGATCAGCTGCCTTGCTGCCGGGTCGGCATTGATTTCTGCTGCCAGCTTCCTCAACAGCTGATACTCCCTGCTTCCGCGAATAATGGTTTCCAATGCAGGCCCCTGCTCTAATAAAGCTTTCATTATTTCCCCTCCATTAGCCTAGATCATACAGCGTATGTACATATGAAAAAAAAAGTTCGAATAACTAAAAATAACTGGATAAATTTCAGAATAGAATGATAATATTAAATAGACTAATTAGTTTATTTAGGGGGAATATCAGTGGGATCAGCTCTTGTTACGTTAAGAAATGAATCTATTTTTGTAAAGCAAATGGGGGAAGGCGAACCAATCGTTTTTTTGCATGGGGGCCCGGGCGGGGAGCATGGCTTTTTTCTCCCCCATCTTGCCCCCTTGTCTTCACAATTCAAGCTGGTATTTTATGATCAGCGCGGCTGCGGCAAGTCTTCTTTTCGTGAAGAAGCCATTTATACTATGGGGGAAGAAGTTGAAACTTTAGAATCGTTAAGAGAGCATCTCAAAATTGACAAACTGAATCTTGTCGGTGAATCCTGGGGGTCGATGCTTGCCCTGTTATATGCTTCCAAGTATCCGGAAAACGTGAATAGGCTTTTTTTGACCGCCGCTGTCGGTGCCAAAACAGAAGGCTACGTAAATTTTGGCCGCCTGCTGATGGAAAGGCTCTCTGAAGCAGAGCTTGAGCGCTTCCATCAAGTTACAGAGGACTATAAAGAAGGCAAGGCAGCTGCAGCAGATATCTTTCAGATCATCGATCCATATTATTTGTTTGATAGTGCCAATCTTTCCAGGAAAACTGAGACGAAAAGCAATACTATTGTAAATTCACAGATCGGGGAAGATATTCTGCAAAATTACGAATCCAGCATCAATCCAGCTGCTCTGGCTGATATCCCTGTTATGGCAGCACAGGGTGTAAGGGATATACTGACCCCCGATATGCTGGAGGAGCTGCTGCTTTCCCTTATTCCCCATGCAGCAATAGAAGTGATACCTGAATGCGGGCACTGGACTGCGATTGAACAGCCGGCAATATTAATGGAAAAAATAATAGCTTTCTTCAAAGGAGAAAAGTAATGATTGAAATAAGGCGCTTGTCGGATTGCAGTATAAATGAAGCAGTGACGGCTTGGAACATAGGGTTTGAAGGATATTTCTTTGATGCATCGACAACACCGGAAAAGTTTGTTGCACGGATGGCAGCTGAAGGACTGTCGCCGGATTTGTCTATTGTCGCTTTTGCGGAAGGAAAGCCGATCGGGATTGTAAAAAGCGGCATCCGGGAATTCAGGGGAAGGAAGATTGCCTGGAATGGCGGCACAGGTGTTGCTGCTGCCTGGCGCAGCAAAGGGGTCGGACGGATGCTGATTGATGAATCTATTAAAATATACAAAGAGGAAGGCGTCCAGCTTGCCACGCTTGAGGCAATCAGCGAGAACAGCAAGGCAATTGCCCTTTATGAAAAACTGGGCTACCAGAAAGCTGATAGTCTGGAATATTTGGAGCTGAAAGGCTGCCTGGAGCAAAATCCTGTCAGATTGAATAACCAGCATTCTTATCTGGCAGAGTATGTTTATCCCCAGGAGGCTTCCTCGCTGAGCTTCTACAAAGGAACTGCCCCATGGCAGACTTCCTGGCAGAATGCAAAGGATGGCGAGGCTCTGATTGCATTGGATAACGGAAGTGCAGCTGGCTATGCTGTCTTCCGTAAAGGTTTCACAGCTGAAGGAAGGCATGCTGCAACCACTTTGTTCCAAATTCAAGCTGACCCAGGAAGAAAAGATTGGCAGGAAATCATCACCTTTCTGCTGACTGAAATTTTTGGGGACTTCAGTGATGAAATTCGAAGAGTCATACCTAACTTTCCTGTTAAGGACAACAGAGAAACGTATGAACTTTTGTCAGGTATAGGATTTACTCCTGCCGTAAAGCAGGTTTATATGATAAAAGAGTTATCATAATGGGGGCCATCAAATGAAGGTATTAATCATTGGCGGTACAAAATTTATGGGGCCGTATGTGATAGAAGAGCTTAATCAAAAAGGCCATAGTGTTGCAGTTTTTAACAGAGGGCAGACTGAAGTATCCATGCCGGAGGATATAATCCGCTTTAAGGGAGATATCAATGATATCACTCATCATAAAGATGAGCTAAGAGGCTTCCGTCCAGATATAGTCCTTGATATGATTCCGTTTACTGAAAAGCATGCTGAGACTGTGAGGGGAATTTTTGAGGGAACAGCAGACCGGCTTGTGGCCATCAGCAGTGCAGATGTGTACCGGAGTTTTGGCCGGCTGCTCGGAACGGAGCCGGGAGAACCGGTTCCTGCACCATCCAAAGAAGATTCTCCATTGAGGGAAAAGCTTTATCCCTATAGAGAAAATGTAAGTGAGGAACACTTTTATTATCATTATGACAAAATTCCCGTAGAAAAAGTCTATATGAAAAGCGAAAAGCTGAAAGGCACAGTCCTGAGGCTTCCAATGGTGTATGGGCCAGGTGACAGACAGCACAGACTTTATCAATATATTAAGAGAATGGCAGATAAGAGGCCGTATATATTATTAGATGAAGTTCACAGCCGGTGGAAGACCTGCAGGGGATATGTTGAGAATGTCGCCCATGCCATTGCAGCGGCTATCGAAAACCCCAAGGCTGCCGGAAAAATTTATAATGTCGCAGAAAATAATTTTTCGGAAAGAGAATGGGTCAGCAGGATTGCAGAAGCGGTGGGCTGGCAAGGCTCAGTAGTGGAGGTGGAGGAAGGGCAGCTTCCCTTAGGCATAAATGCCAGGCAGAGTATTGATCTTTCATCCGATAAGATAAGAAATGAACTGGGCTATAAAGAACGCATTTCATTCGGGGAAGGGCTTCAAAAGACAATTGAATGGGAGCTTAACAATTCGCCTGCAGAACAAGCTGCGGAAAATTTTAATTATGATAAAGAAGATGAGATCATCAGGGAATTTGAAAAAAGAATCTAATAATGCAGGGAATGCAGAGGTCCGCACTGTTGAAAAACAGGCTTAGAATTTACTTCAATAACTGAATAGTTCGAATTCAGCACATTAACTGAAAAACCTGCAAAATCTGCCGATAAGTCATATGAACGAGCTGACAACAGAGAGAGAGGGAGCTTAATGAGAATGACAATCGGGAGAAAGCTGTTTGCGGGGTTTTCTGGCGTGCTTATACTGCTGGCAGCGATGTCGGTGATCAGTATTACGCAAATTAAATCAATCGACAGCCAATATTCAGAGCTGATAGATGACCGGGCTGCAAAGCTAGTGAAAATCAAAGAGCTTAACATTAATATTGCAGAACAGCAGAGCAATCAGGGCAGCTACCTGGCACTTGGCGAAGAGAAGTATTTGAAGCAGTTTGAGGAAGGTCACTCTGCCTATTTAAAATTAAGCAAGGAGCTTCAATCCACAATCAAACGGGAAAAATCGAAGGAATTATTTAAGGACCTAAATAAACTTGAACTGCAATATTATCTTTTTTCCCAGTCTGTTTTTCAACTAAAGCAGCAGGGAGAAACGGAACAGCTGGAGATACTTGTATCCAAACAGCAGATCGTGGAGAATTTTAACAAAAAAGTTAAAGAGCTGTCCCTATACCAGGAAGAACTGATGGCAGATGGGCAGTCTGCTGTGTCTAAGGATTCCGCAGGGATTATGCTTGCCGTCTCCTTAATCGGATTTGCGGCCATCCTTATAGGCATCCTGGCCGCTATCCTGACAGGAAGAACCATTACCAGGCCTGTTAAGCTTCTTGCGGCTGAAGCAAAGGAAATTGCAGGCGGAAACCTGGCAGTCCGGAAGCTGAACGTCCGGAACAAAGATGAAATCGGCCTATTGGCAGATTCTTTTAATCTGATGGCACATAATTTGAGGAAAGTTATCCAAGATACTGCTGAAAATGCCGAACAGGTGGCAGCTTCGGCCGAACAGCTGACAGCAGGGGCAGAGCAGTCAGGGGCTGCAGGAAGACAGATTGCCGCTGCCATGAATAACGTGGCGTCAGGTTCTGATAAACAGGTGCAATCGGTAGAGCAGGCTTCTATTACAGTAGGGCGCATGTCTGCCGGTGTAAAGCAAATCGCAGATAATGCGGCTGCTGTTTCCGAGACTGCCGCTGGTGCAGTCAGCCTGTCAGCAGAGGGCGGCAAGGCGATCGGTTCTGCAATCGAACAAATGAGTTCTATTCATGAAACCTTTGCAGGGCTGGAAGAGGTTATTAAAAAGCTTGGACAGCGGTCACATGATATTACGCATATTATAGAGGCTATTACCGGGATAGCGGATCAGACCAATTTGCTTGCATTGAATGCAGCAATTGAAGCAGCGCGGGCTGGTGAGGCCGGAAAAGGATTTGCAGTAGTCGCCGACGAAGTCAGGAAGCTTGCCGAGCAGTCAGCAGATTCTGCGCAGCAAATATCCGGTATTATTGCCGCCATTCAGCGGGATACCGGAAAAGCCATTTCTTCGATGGCCGATGCAGGCAAGGAAGTCGAAAGGGGAATATCTGCAGTTGAGGAAGCAGGCGGGAGTTTTAAAGAGATTGGGGACTCTGTATCAGGGGTCACAGCACAGATCGAAGAGGTTTCAGCCGCCGTGCAGCAGCTTGCAGCAGGAGCCGAACATATTGTACGGGCGATCGATGATATAGCTGCTGCAGCCGAGGAGTCGGCTTCGAGCACCCAGGAGGTTTCTGCTTCAACCGAAGAACAGCTTGCATCCATGGATGAAATGTCAGAATCAGCTGCATCGCTCGCGAAAATGGCAGAAGAGCTTAATGAATCAGTAAGCAGGTTCAGATTGAATTAGTAAAGCAATTGGCATCGCGTCAGCGGTGCTTTTTTTCTTAACATCCTTTAATCGTGATGGAAATAGGTTCGGCGGCAGGAGTAATGGGCAGGTCATCGGATGAAGGGTCGAAAATAAAGGGGCTCGGGTTGTCATTATTAAAAAGGATCTGTTCAATGGCACCAGCTGCATAATCGATTGATTGAAAACTCAAGGTCCGCTGATTGAATACAGACTCAACAGGCACGGAAACCATCAGAGAATAACAGTAGCTTTCTTTTAGAAAACTGACCTCCATACGCAAATTCCGCTCCGTAAAGATATGGGTTATGTCACAATCCCTGTAATACATAAGATTCAGAAGCATATTCCGGATTTCTTTTTTTGTGGTCATCCTAATTCCTCCTATCCAGCAAGATGGGATGGGACTAAGAAAAGTCTGAAGGATCCCCTATTGAATTCTTACTCTAATACTAACAGGTAATTCCGCCACAATCGATAAGCATTTATGTCTATTTATGGCAGTGCTTGGCGGTATTTGGCAGATGTAGCTGAAACGCTACGGTATCTGGAGAAAAATGCAGGGGAATTGTGTGGAGAAGCTGGCTGACCGGTCAAGTCCAGGAAAATATTTTTTTACCGAAAAAAAGATGGTCCCATTGGGTGGGCCCATCTGCCGTCAATTAACAGCTGCATGAATGTGTATGGCAGAAAATCGTGCCGCAGCGTGTACAAATATCAGATTCAGAGGCTATTACCTTCTGACCGCATTCTCCGCATGCTGCTATTGGAGACACATGGATGCCATTATTAAAAAATATGTCCGCCTCAAGAGATTGAACCTGGTTTTTTTGTTCCACAGGAGAAAGGCATTGAAAATCAACATAATAATCTTCTGTTATAAGATTTTTCATTTTCTTGCTCCCCATATAAATTCCCTTGGCCAATCTGACGAGACTATAATTTCCGCCGCTACCTTTCATAATATATAATTCTCCCGGTTTCACTGAACCACTCCTTTATATACTACTTTCTGCAAAAAGGGGCGAATCCCTTTTTAAACAGAATTAATAGTGTTGTAATATATCAATATAATAATTAGAATAAAAGGTAAATGATGGTTTGAAATTGAACTGCTGGGAACGGGCCTGGCAGTTTTATTTTTTTTGAAATTATGAAGTGTTTATAAAGTTTTCTTAGATACATGTATCATTTTTTATAATGGACTGGAAGGGGAGGGACATATGGCAAAGCAAGCAAGACTGCTGCTCGTGGAGGATGATGGGCAGATTGCCAAAATCATTAGTGATTATTTACGGAAGGATGGTTTCAGTGTGGCATGGGCATCTACCGGAAAAGAGGGGCTGGAGGAATTTGCTGCAGAGGCCTTTGATCTTGTGCTTGTCGATCTAATGCTTCCTGAGCTGGACGGTTTCACGCTGCTGCGGACCATCCGGAAGACGCATGAAATTCCAATGCTGATCATCAGTGCAAGGTCAGAAGATGAAAGCAAGGTGAAAGGCTTTAACCTGGGAGCGGATGATTATATCACAAAGCCGTTCAGCCTTGAAGAGCTGAGTGCCAGAATTACCTCCCATTTACGCAGGTACAGAAGATATCAGGGAGTAAATGATACCAGCAAGGTGAATGTCTATCATAATGGCCTTTCAATCGACTTTTCTCAAAAAGCGGTTCACTTGGACGGTCAATTGCTGAATCTGACTGCAAAGGAATATGAGCTGCTGCATCTCCTGGCTAAAAATCCTTTTGAAACTTTTTCGAAAGAAGCTCTGCTTGAAATGATCTGGAAACAGGAGGATATTTCTGCAAGCAATACGGTAACCGTGCATATCAAAAGCCTGCGCAGCAAGCTGAAGGATACTTCCAGGTCAGCTGTTTTTATACAGACGGTTTGGGGTTCCGGCTACCGTTTCATTGGAGAAGATAAGGATGAAAATTAAAACCTGGCTCAGAATCAGTTATCTCGCCGTGATGCTGCTTCCTCTGCTGTTTCTTTTTCTGCTGTACTCGAGCATATCTGAGTGGGACAAACAAAGAGATATTACTGAATACATGGAAGTGCAGCAAACAATGCAGGAGCTCAGCCCCAAACTGGATAACAATGATCTTTATCAGATCCAGCCGGCCAGCCGGTACGAACAGATCAAACAGCTATCCAGCGATAAGCTCAAAATTTCTCTTTACCGCCCGGATGGAGTCTCTCTTTTTTCCTCCCTTGAAGACCTGTCAGTGAACAGGCTCCAGCAGAGGAGGCCGGAAGATCTGTATAAAGGGCTCCATGAAATGGAAAAAAACATGAGATCTTATGTGGTGAAAAAACCGGTATTTGCGGATGGCAACTTGATAGGGATTTATGAGGTCACCTTTGCCCGGCAGACCTGGATGAAAGGCGTTGAAAACCGCACCCTCCTTTATGGGGCATCATTAGCCGTCTTCCTGCTGGCAGTGTATGCGGCAGCAGCGCTCGTGATAAACCGAAAGCTGAATCGGCCCCTGCAGCGGCTTGAAAACCAGATGGAGCGTTTTGCCGGCGGAATGCCAATAGAAAAAGAACAGACTGCAGGAGATGAAATTGGTGCACTTTACGAAGGCTTTTATCAGATGAAAACTCAGCTGGAGAAGTCCCAGGAGGAAATCGTACAGCAGCAGAAGGAAAAGGAATTTATTTTAGCAGCATTGTCACATGATATGAAAACGCCGCTCACTGTTATCCAGGCTTATGCAGAAGCATTGACTGGCAGCCGGCCATTAAGTGCAGAGGAAAGCAGTGAATATAAAGAAATACTGCTGGAGAAGCTCGGCTACATGAAGCAGCTGATCGATGATCTCGCCCTTTATGCATCCCTGCAGACCGGCCAGAAAAAAATTGAACTGGCAGAGGTGGAAGGTGAAGAGTTTTTTGAATATCTATTGGCCGGATATGAAGAGCCCTGCCTAAAAAAAGGAATCAGTCTGCAAGTGGAAACAAAGGTCAGCGGGATATACAGCCTAAATGCAAGCCAAATGCTTAGGATAGCTGATAATCTAATGGCAAACGCCATCCGGCATACCGGTGAAGGCAGCACCATCCTGGCAGCTGCTGTCTCTGCAAATGAATCACTGCCTGAAGCTGTTTACTCTCCATTTAGAAATGAACTGGAAAAGTGGAGAAAAGGTGGAGCAGTACTTCTGGTACAAAATGAAGGAAGCTATATCCCGGAACAGCTGCAGAAGACTATCTTTCTCCCATTTGTCCAGGGTGAAGATTCAAGGGCTCGTGGAGGGAGCTCCGGTATCGGGCTGAGCATCAGCAAAATGCTGATGGAGCAGCATGAAGGAAAAATCAGTGTATGGTCCAGTGAAGGTGATGGAACCCTTTTTGCCTGCTGGATTAGAGAAAGGAAGGAAACCAAGAATGAGATTTAAAAAGATGATAACAGCAGCAGGTGCAGCGGTCATGATTCTATCAGGCTGCAGCGGAAGCATCAATGTTTCTTCAGATGAGATCGTTTCCAATGTACTGGAGTCCGGAAAAGAACCTGCAGCTTATTTTGGAAAAGGATCTTACAAGATTTATAGTGATGGTGAACTCACCGAGGATGCGTCTTTTGAAGAATATGCAGATAAAGACGGAAAAAGGAAAATAATCATGGAGAACAGCGGAGAAGATGGAAAACGGTTCATTGCCATCAATGACGGCAAACAGCTCATCAGCTATGAGGAAGGAAGCAAGACGGCACAAGCAATGGACATCAGTGGGCTTGAGCTTCCAACCGCAATGACGCAAAAAGAGCAGATTACCGGAATGCTTGAAAATCTCAGCGGTACGCATTCATATGAAGTGGCCGGGGAAGAAGAGATGAGCGGAAGGGATGTTTATCATTTGAAAATAAATGCCAAGTCAAAGGAAAACCTGCTTGGCGATATGGAATTCTGGGTTGACAAAAAGACATGGTTTCCGATTAAGTCGGTTTCCAATTCAGGGGATAATCGATCAGAAGTGATCTATGAAAGTGTTGATTTTTCCCCGGATTTTGCAGCTGATGAATTTAAGGCAGATCTGCCCGAAAATGTTGAGATCGTATCGATTGATTCCAGTATGGAAACCACTGAGGGCACGGCTGAAGAGGCTGCAGGAAAGCTTGGCATACCTATCCTGATCCTGGAAGAAAGCTTGGAGAGAATTGAATGGACAGAGCTTGGGGGAGAGTTGGCACGGACCGAGGTGACGGCCTATTATTCCAAAGACGCTATCCCAAGCTTCAGCATCTCAACATTCCCGGTTCCTGAAGGAGAGGGCATGGAGCTTGACGGCGAAGAAGTCACTGTAAGGAATATTGCTGGTTTTTATGAAAAAGAACTCCGCATGATCAGCTGGGATGAGGAGGGACTCCGCTATGTGCTGATGATTGAACATCCTGATTTGAGCAAAGAGGAAGTCATTCAGGAACTCGAAGGCATGGAGCCTGTCAGCTAAAGGAGGAGAATCATGCTGCCAAGTATAACTGAAATGCTGGTCCCGATATTTTTGGGATCTGCGATTGCCGGAATCGGCCTGCTGACCGGCAAACACCGAAAATGGGCAGCTGCCGCAGAAATCCTGCTGGCTGCTGCTTCAATCGGCTGGCTGATCTATAAAAATGGATTTCTGGATAGCCTTTTGCTGATTTCCCTTCTTTCCAGTGCCTATTTCTCCCTTTTTCTGGCCGGATTCGGCTATAGAAAGTACCGGGAGCTGAAAGAGGAGCTGGGCCGGATTGAGGCTGAAGAATGGATGGTCAGCAGGAATGCCGCAAGAATCTGGACTGATATTCTGATCAGCCTGGCCGTCTTTCTGGGAGCCATATTATTTCTTATATACGGCCCTGAGGCCAGTCCGCTTAAGGTGTTTCTCCTTTTCGGCCTAATAGCTGCCGGGGCAGAACTGGGAAAACGTGTAATTGTCTTTATTACATTAAGAATCTATTTTTCTGAAGAAAAAAATATGATATTCATTGTTTCCAAGCTCGATTGCCGGGAGCTGCCTCTTTATGCTTTGAAGGAATACAGGGAAGAAGAAGCGGCAGATATTCTGAGGCTTCACCCCCTGCTGACTCTTTTTACTTCAAACAGCGATTTTACAACGAGCCTGGGGCAAGTTCAGCGGATAGGGGCAGCAAATGAAACGATCTTCCTCAATGTAGCCGATACTGTCAGGCTGAAAGAAATCATCAGACGCTGTCCGGAATGTCAAACAGGAAAAGAAGCTCCAGCTGTTCTGCCTCTTTATCACTGGAAAAACCTGAAGCGGCTGGCGGGAAAGCTTTATTATGCAGTCACAGTAAAAGGAATATCAGCGTATACATCAATCATTCTTATCCTCTACTTCTTAGAAGCGAACTCCTGGGTAATTGCAGCCTCAGCGTTCTTGTATTGGCTCATCAATTTGTATCTGTCTGACAGAGTTTTAAAAGCAGCTATGGATGCAAAGGAAATAGAAGATGCGGAAATCAGGCAGATGGCTGAGAGAATTTTTACTAAGGCAGGAATAGCGGGAGTAAAGGTTTATGAAACTGACTCTCCGCAATATAATGGCCTTGCCACTGGCATGAATATTGGACGAGGGATGGTAACAATAACAACAGCTACATTATCTCTGCCCCCATCAAGCATAGAAAGCATTCTTGCCCACGAAGCCATACATGTTAAGAAGCGGGATGTACTCTGGTCGCAAATCTGGAGGATTGCCTATTTTTTGATGCTGGCATTATGGGCATGGCTTCTTTTAGACAGGGTTCCTGATATTACTGAATATCCTGTTCCGGTTTTTATTGGCGTCTGGCTCCTTATGATGTTTCTGCCTATCTATCAATCTTTTATTTCCCAGTGGATGGAAGTAAGAGCAGACCAGCTCGGGGCACAGCTTCTTGAGGGAGGATATAGCCAAATGGCTGGCGGGCTTGCAGATCTGGCAGAAAGGCAGGATCATGAAGTCAATCAGTCAGCCGAATACCGTGCAGCAAAAGATGAAAAAAGGAGAGTCATCTCCTCGCTTAAACGCGACAAGCTTATATGGCGCCTCATTGAATTTCAGTTCATGCCCCATCCGCCTATGTATTGGCGTGTGCAAACCTTGAAAAACAGCTCTTCCCCTAAAGGGATGATCAAGAGATGGGCCGCAGACAGGATGAGGGAGTCTTTTACAAGATAAGCTATGAATGACCTGTGCTTTCTTTAGGGAGAGAACAGGTCATTTTTTTCCTTGCTTTAAACAGCTGCCCGGACGATATATCTGGAATGAGTAATGGCCAATCCTCTGGAAGCTGCATACTGATTGAAAATCCTGGTGATTTCAGAGCCGTATTTTTCCTTAACGAATGTTGTTATAGATGGCAGCTGTCCGAAACAGGCCAGGTTTATGACGTCCTGCGGGGACTTGAGATATTCAATACTGGTCACCTCTTCAATTGTCGCATTCGTAAAATTGGAATTCTCTGCACGATTCTCCAGTCCTTTTAGAATGGGAGTACCCGTTTTTTCTTCAAATAGAACCGGAAACAACCCAGGCAATTCCCGGCCCTGACTGTCGCCCGGATGAAGGCCCAGGATATGCCCGCCGTCTTTCACCGCTCTCTTTAAAAGAGGGTAAGCAGAAGTGGGTCCTTTTCTAATATAGGCAAAATCAAACTCCTTATTGGCAAATGGCAGGCCGCTTTTTGTATTTGCATTGATAAAAGATACATTAGGCATCCGCTGTCGATGCCCTTCCATGATGAACGCCTCTGATGCATCAACCCCCACAATTTCCTTGGCAAATGAGGCAAAGTGCATGGTAAAACGGCCTTCCCCGCACCCCACGTCAAGAACTTTCTGATTGACCGACAATTCTTCAGCCTCGCTGTCAAATATAGATTCTCCATTCGGCTCATTAATGAATGAATCCCAAGGATACAGATATTTTCCTTCCAATTTGCCGAGCTGTTCATACCATTCGATTGAATGTGGTGCCAGCCAGCCCTGAATAGAAGTGAGTTTTGTCAATTTGTTTCCTCCTTTCTGTCAGTCACTAAGTATGTTTTCTGCAGGTTGTGGTGGTTTTCCTGTTTTATGGAAAAATAGGTAAGTATACAGTTGAATTATTCAGTTCAACTGTATAAAATAAAACTATACAGTTGAACTGATTAAAGAGGAGGGCAATATGAAAAGAGATAAGCATCTCCCGCTTACAGAAACGGTTTATTATATTTTATTATCATTGCTCGAACCGGCACACGGCTACATTATCCTTCAGAAGGTAGAAGAGCTGAGCGGCGGGGAAGTCAGGATGGCTGCAGGTACATTGTATGGAGCATTGGAAAATCTGCAGAAGCTGAAATTCATTCAGCCTGTTAAAAGCGATGACAGCAGGCGGAAGGTATTCGTCATCAGCGAAAAAGGAAAGGAAATGCTGCTCCTGGATTATCAAAGAATGCAGCACATGACCAGGATCACGGAGGAAGCGTTAAAAGAATAGGAGGAGAACAGAATGAGGAAGTTCAAATGGTTCTTTGATTTTGATAAAGAAGCGCTTTGGCTTAATAAGATGGCAGGCAAAGGATTTCTGCTTGAGTCCAAGACATTTGGATACCGGTTCCGCAAAGCAAAACCAGTAAGAGCTAATTATAAAATAGATTTCAGGCAATTTTCCTCGCAGGGCGACTTCGATGATTACCTGATGCTCTTTAGGGACAGCGGATGGGAGCATATATCTGGAACTAAAACCTCAGGATCTCAGTACTTTATACAAGCTTCATCTGAAGCTGAAGCAGATATCTTCTCAGATGCCGATTCAAAAGCTGGGCGGTACAAGCGCATGTCAAAGATGTATCTCACTTTGTTTTGGACTTTCCTGCCTATCCTGACCGCTCTGATCGTTACAGACGCGATAGAACCGATGGCTTTGCTGAATATCAAAGAGCTTTATTTTACACCGGGATTATGGGAAAAAGAAGGCGCCCGCTTCTGGTCAGCGTTTCTATTCGAGACCCCCTTCGCACTGATGAGAGGAGCTTCCTGGCTGGTTCTTCCGGCCATGCTCATCTTATATCTCGTATTCAGTGCAAAAGCGGAGCGCCTGTACCGGGAAACGAAGGATTCGGGAACCTTGAAGTA
This sequence comes from Bacillus sp. AG4(2022), assembly GCF_031844465.1. Classification (NCBI taxonomy): domain Bacteria; kingdom Bacillati; phylum Bacillota; class Bacilli; order Caryophanales; family Bacillaceae; genus Bacillus; species Bacillus sp. AG4(2022). The sequence continues at coordinate 94,362 of NZ_JAUZVH010000007.1, read as the reverse complement.
TTAAGGAGAAGCGTTGTCCAAGTCATTATGGAAGTGCTGAGACCGCTTGCGGAAGGCAGGGTAGCGAGGCCGGGAGGAGGAAATGTAAGGAGAATTTTATAAGAAAGAGGGATAGTGATTACAAGCGGAGGGGCTGGAACCACTATTTGCTGTAAATAGAAAAATAGTGGTCCTAGCCGGAGTAGCTGGAACCGCTATTTCGTGTAAACAGAAAAATAGTGGTCGGAACAGAATCACTTCCCAAAAACATGTGAAGCTTTTTTTAGCTTTAAAGGCCAGCCTAAATTTTATTTCAAAGATATACAGCAGCCCAGCGAAAGGGGCCCATTTTCACCATAAACGGAAATCATGATCAATTAGTCACTGGAGGAACTTGCTTTCACCTTATATACGTTATCTTTCACTTAAGCTGCCTCCCGGCGGCTTTTTTCTATTCGCTGCTTTCACCGCTAGGTTTCTAGTATACAATAGTGGGAGCAACATCCAATATTAAGAAAATCTTAAGATATTTATAAAAGGAATATTAAGATTTGCTCTTTATGATAGATACATAAGCAGCTGCTAAGAAGGTAGGAATAGGGGAATGGAAAATTATAATGTACTTGTGGTAGATGATGAAAAAGAGATCCGGGACGCGATTGAAATTTATTTAAAAAACGAAGGAATTACGGTGCTGAAGGCGGGCGATGGCATTGAAGCGCTCGAGATGCTCAATGAACACCAGATCCATCTGATCGTCCTGGATGTGATGATGCCGAATCTGGACGGCATTTCAGCAACTTATAAAATCAGGGAGAAAAAGAATATCCCGATTATCATCCTGAGCGCGAAAAGCGAGGATACCGACAAAATCCTGGGGCTGCAGGTCGGGGCTGATGACTATGTAACCAAGCCTTTCAATCCTATGGAACTGGTCGCAAGGGTTAAGTCACAGCTGAGAAGATATGTGTCATTCGGGACGTTTGAAGGCATCAGAAAAGTCGTGGATCTGAATGGCCTGACGCTTGAAAAGGAAACAAAGGAAGTCAAGGTTAATGGCGAGCCTGTCAAGCTTACACCGATAGAATATAAAATAGTAGAGCTGCTCATGCTTAATGCCGGCCGGGTATTTTCCATCCAGGAAATCTATGAACTGGTCTGGAAGGAACCGGGCTATAATGCAGAAAATACGGTTGCCGTACATATCAGGAAAATACGTGAAAAGATAGAGATCGATGCAAAAAATCCAAGATATTTAAAGGTGGTTTGGGGAGTTGGATACAAGATGGAAAGGTAGGCTGATGATTGGCGTATGGGCACTTTTGTTCACCATTTTCATCAATGGGGTGCTTTCAGCTTTTCTTTTAGCAAGCAATTATTCTCATCGTGATTTTTTTCATTCAGATTCTTTCATGTATTCAGTTAATGAAGCAGCCGGATATTTAAGCATGTTTGAGCTGCATGATCTTAACTTAGCGGAAGCCAAAGAGGCCATAACGGTATCAGACGCTGAAATTGAGGAACATCGGACGAGATACGGTTCCCTGCCGGCACAGATAGATAATATCAATGCACAGTACGAAGCTGTCATTATGGGTGCGGCCGATTCCGGAAATATTGAAGCAGAAGAAGGTTTTATCAAGGAAAGAGATGAAAAAATCGCTGACATTACAAAGAATTTTCAAAGTGATGACCATGTCAGGCCTAAGGTGGTCAAGGAAAAGGAAGAAAAGCTTGAAGCGCTTTTCAAACAAAGGGAACAGTACCGGGAAGAATATCAAACGGTTAAAAAGAACTTTCTGTATTATTTTAAAAATGACCAGAATGGAAAGGTAGTTACAAATGTTGATTTAAAAAGCGGTGAGACAGCAGAAGAGTATTTCCGTGGAGATGAAGTGCAGTTTGCAACAAATTTTTACGTGGGGCCAGATTCATTTTTCTATACTCTGCCCCATGAAACTGAAATGATTGATCCCCTTCTGAATGCCATTGGCGATTATGAAGGGAAAATTGCTGTTGCCTCCAGTATAGGGCCTTCAAATTCATTTTATTATGAAAGCCAAGCTTATAAGCTAAATCAATTGGTACTTGGAATTATGGCTGCCGCTGGTATGGCTGCTTTCCTTCTCTGGATAATGGTCACGCGCAGATCTGCGGCATTAAAAACCGAAATGGGAAAATGGGTGCCTTTTTATAATAAGCTGCCGATCGATACCAGAATTCTCTTTTTCCTGCTTTCTGCCCTGGGTGCATCACTTTGTATGCCTGTCATTATAGACTGCGTCAGAAACTGGATAGAAGTCCCGTATGACAGGCTGGAGCTGATTGCATTTATTATAGCTGGAACAGTCTTGTGGGGATTGGCATTGGTGCAGTTTTTCTATATTTTAGCTGTAGTGAGGGACGGAAACCGATTCCAAAATGAATGGAAAAAGAGTCTTCTCCATGAAGGAGGAAGTGTTCTCAAAAGTGCTTATACACAATCCAAAAGAGCTTTGGAAGATGCCTTTTTACAATGGAGCACAAGCACCAAAATGCTCATCATGTTCATCCTCGTGTTTGCTATGGGAGCCCTTTCCATCATCATTCTTATAGATCCAATATTTATCATTGTGTATCTTATCATTCTCTTTGGTCTGGGCACGCGGATTGCAATGAGCTTTGTAAGAAAGATCGGCTATTTTAACCGCATCGTCCGATATACGGAGGAATTGTCTTCAGGAAATCTGGGTCCGGATCTGGAAGTTGCGGGGAGATCTGTCCTGGCTGACCATGCTGCCAATGTCAATCTATTGAAGGAAGCGGTGCGGACTTCACAGAAGCAGGAAGCCAAGAGCGAGCGCCTGAAAACAGAGCTGATCACGAATGTGAGCCATGATCTCCGGACTCCTTTGACGTCGATTATCACTTATACAGAGCTATTGAAGCAGGAAGGCATCGAGGCGGATGAGAGGAAGGCGTACCTTGAAATCATAGACCGCAAATCCCAAAGACTGAAGGTTTTGATTGAGGATCTGTTTGAAGTAAGCAAAATGGCAAGCGGAAATATCGAGCTTGCCAAAACGAAAGCAGACCTTGTTCAGCTTCTTCAGCAGTCCCTAGGAGAATATGATGAAATGATTCAGGGATCAAGCCTGAATTTCCGGGTCACAAAACCTGACAAACCGCTGGATGCTATGGTTGATGGACAAAAAATCTGGCGGGTCTTTGATAATCTGATCGGCAATATCCTGAAGTATTCACTGGAAAACAGCCGTGTGTATATCTCTATCCGGGAGACGGGCCGAAAAGCGGAAATCACTTTCAAGAATGTCTCCAAATATGAGCTTAATGATAACGCAGAAGAGCTGTCGGAAAGATTTAAACGGGGAGATGAATCACGCCATACTGATGGATCAGGCCTGGGGCTGGCCATTGCCAAATCGATCATTGATTTACATGAAGGAGAGCTTGAAATCGGGACTGACGGCGATCTTTTCAAGGTGATTCTTATACTGCCATTGGAGGAGTAAGGGGTGGAAAAATGACTGGGGCAGAAATAGCAAATTCATATGAAACTCATAAAAAAAGGCTCTTTCATATCAGCTATTCTATTACAAGAGACTCTTATTTAGCCGAAGATGCTGTCCAGGAAACATTCATTAAGGCACTTAATAAGGCACACACCATTATAGACAAGGAGAAGCTGGGAGCATGGCTGTCTGTTACTGCAGCCAGAACAGCAATTGATTTTGTACGCAGGGAACGGAAGAAAAGCTGCCAGCCTATGGAATTAGAGGCAATCGAAGCTCTGGGGAATGTTAATAGCGAAGCGGTTGACAGCATGGTAGAGGCCCAGCTGATGGAGGCGCAGATCAATCGGGCGATTAATACTCTAGGGGATGGCTACAGAGATATCCTGCACCTCAAAGCAAGCAAGGGACTGAAGGAAAAAGAGATTGCAGAGATGCTTAACCTGAAGCCATGTACAGTAAAAACTAGATTGTACAGGGCGAGGAAAAGATTGAAGCCTTTATTTATGGGAGCGGTGAATATATAGAAGACATAAGAACTAAAGGGGCCACGAAAAGGCTCCTTTTTTGCGTATTAGGAATTGGGGCAAATACGCCAGGAAAGCATATTCTATACCCAGAATGATACTTTAGGAGCAAAGAGGTGCAACGATGAAAAGCTTGCAAACAGGCAAAAAGGAAGCAGCCGGGATGATTTATGTGGCAGATTCCTCTCCCCAAAATTGGCTGTATATTTTATTCAATACTATGGAGGAGGCGGTCCGGGCTGACAAGGAAGGGAAGGTTGTCCCGAATCTGGCGGATTATCACTGGCACAGTGAGAATGTGCTTGAACTCAGGATTAAGGAAGGAGTGAAGTTTCAGAATGGAGAGAAGTTATCGGCACTAACTGTACAGGAGAGCTTACACGAGCTGTCCAGATGGCAAGCTCCACACCCTCCGGGAACCTTCCTGAACTTTATTCCTTTCACACTGGAAGTAAAAGATGAGTATACGGTCCTCCTGAAATTTGCCGATCCGGATGGACTGGCTCCGGCAAAGCTGCGTGCAGCCCATCTGGCAAACAGGAGGTTCTGGGATACTCTCGGCTTTGGCTACCTTAAGCTTGGCAGCGGAGAAGGACACTGGTGAGTGCTGGATGCACCCGGCCCGTGGGGTACCGGACCATTTGTTTTATCAGAAGGATATTCTTCGATTCAAAATATACCAGCGTTAATTGAGAATGCCCCTTTTGCGGCTGCTTGGCTGACAGTAATGGAGGAAAGGACCCGCTATGTTATCTTGGATGCAAATAAAGCTTATCATAATCGCGGCCGGGGACCAAAGCTGGATAAAGCCGTTTTTCGGAACGACCTGACGAAAGAGCAGGCACTGGAGCTGTGCAAAAACACAGAAGGTCAGGTGGATATTGTGACTGAACTTTCTCCCGATGAGGCGGAAGGAACAGTGGCTTCCAAGTATGCCAGGCTTGTCATTTCTAATGGAAACGAAGCGGTCGCAGGGATTTTCAACAGATATCGTAAGAACGTAAATTTTGACAGTCTGTCCCTCCGCCTCGCCATTAATCTAGCCTTGGACCGTGAATTGCTGATTGAAAACGCATATAACGGGTTTGCGGAGGCACCGCCAGCCTTGACACCTTCTTTTGCACAAGATTTTCCTCCGGAGCTCAAACCATTCCCTTTTGATCCCGGGCAGGCGCGTTCTCTTCTGGCTGAAGGTGCCTATCCCAGCGGCCGGGTGCTCCGTATGGCATCTTTCCAGAAACACCAAAAGCTATTGAAGGCCACGGCAGCACAAATACAGAATGGTCTGGGCATCCAGGTGGAATATTCAATACTTCCTGCCGAACAGGAAGTATATTGGAGGCGCCTGATTGCAGAAAAGAAGTTCAATCCTCCATGGGACATTTTTATTGGTGAAGCGTCCGCGCTGTTTTACGAAGGAACACCTGCTTATTTTCACCGGGAGCTACTCGGCCGTGACGGATCGCTGCGTACCGGACCTGTTCTCAATGAGTTTGAGGAGATATATGCTAAAATGTCAGCAGAAACCGACAGGTCCAGGTTGCTGGAGGCTGCAAGGGATGTTGACCGTTTCGTCCATCATCATGCCCTGCTTTTGTTTCTTTGTGTTCCGGATAAACTTTATGCTGTCAACAAGCATGTTGATTTCAAGCCCTATGCAACAACCTTTGAACTGGCAGAAACATCGGTGGATGCAGGACATTGGTCAAGAAGATAGACTATGTTGGAACCTTAGGGTTTCTTTTTTTTGAAAAAAAGGTACTGGAAGGGCGGCCGCGAATTATATAAGACGGAACATAGTCTCTGTCAGCAGAGAGCAGGAATTGACAGGAGCAGGCGAGATTCCACTGCTACTATAAAAGCAAGGAGTGAGCGATATGGGATGGGCTGAGGGGCTTCAGAAAGCGATCGATTATATGGAGGAACACCTTCTGGATGATATTTCAATTGAGGATATTGCCTTGGAGGCAAATGCTTCCTCCTTCCATTTTCAGCGGACATTTTCGGTACTGACAGATATGTCGATTGGAGAATATCTGCGGAAGAGGAGGCTGACGCTAGCAGCGCAGGAGCTTACAACATCAGATGAAAAGGTCATCGATATCGCCCTGAAATATGGCTATGACACTCCCGAGGCTTTCGCGAAAGCCTTCCGCCGCCAGCATGGGCTGACACCAACAGATGCGCGGAAAAAGGCTGGACAGCTGAACGCCTATAATCGCCTGGTCATACAGGTAACCTTGAAGGGAGCGGAACCAATGAAGTACAAAATCATTGAAAAAGAAAGCTTTACAGCGGCAGGGATCAGAAAGGAATTTTCCATGGAAAACGGTGAGAATTTCAAAGGCATTCCAAAAATGTGGAAGCAGGTGCATGAAGACGGCATCAATAAAATCCTTTTTACGCTGAATGAACATGTTCTTGGAATTTGTGTCGATAAAAGGGGTGAGACCGGAGAGCCGAAGATGGACTATTGGATTGCGGCAGAGTGCAAAGGCGGGAAGCCGGAAGGATTAGAAGAGCTGATCATTCCTGCCTCCAAATGGGCTGTTTTCGAGGTGCATGGTGAGATGCCTGATGCTATGCAGAATACCTGGAAGCAAATCTTCTCAGAGTGGTTCCCTTCCAACCAGTACGAGCATGCTGGGACACCAGAGCTGGAAGTCTACAATGACGATGACCCTTACAGCCCGTACTGCTATTCTGAGCTCTGGATACCGGTAAAATAAGCAGATGAAGTGAAAGGGCGGCAGAAAGCTGCTCTTTTTTGCGTAAAGAAGGGTGTTTAGGCTGTCTGGAGTCAGGTTATGGAATATTAGGTTTCGGGAAGCTTGTGGTTTGTGATAAATCTAGTATCTTATTGGGATTTTTTATAGGTGCAGCTGGCTTTTTAATTTATTCGGCGGTTAATTCAATCAATTCAGCAAATAATACAATCATTTCGCAGGATAATCTACCGTTTTCAGCAGATAATCTACCATTTCAAAAAATATTCTACCAATTCACATTTTCAGCAGCGGCGCCGATCCAAGCAAACCTGCCGTCCCGAAACAGACACCAAACTCAAAAAGGAATGATCTTATGCTCTTTTGGCTCAGCATGGTTTTTGCCATCGGTTTTGCGCTCATCCATTTCTCCTCAAAATATATGAATTTTATTGAAGAAACCCCAAGGAGCAGAATCCTTTCCATAGCCGGCGGCATTGCCGTTGCTTATGTGTTCCTGCACCTGCTCCCGGAATTGAATGGCTATCAGGAGAGCCTGGAGGATTCGATCGGGACGGATGCTGGAAAATATATTGAGAATCATATTTATCTGATTGCCATGATCGGGCTGGCGATATTCTATGGCCTTGAACGGATTGTGAAGGTTTCTAAAAAGAAGAAGAAAGACAAGACGGAAAATCAGACTTCGGCAGGCGTGTTCTGGATTCACATCGGATCTTTTTTTATTTACAACAGCATCATCGGCTATCTCCTCATCCGCGAGGAATTTGAAAGCCCTTGGGGCATGTTTTTTTATTTTATAGCTTTAAGCATTCACTTCATCACCAATGACAGGGGGCTAAGGCGGGATCACCGGGAAGTTTATGACAAATACGGCCGCAAGCTCCTGACTGCAGCAATTATGCTCGGCTGGGTGATCGGAGCTTTTATGGAAGTCCATGACCTGATCATTTCAATCCTTGTCGCTTTCCTGGCCGGAGGAGTTGTTCTGAATGTGCTGAAGGAAGAGCTTCCCGAAGAGCGGGAAAGCAGCTTTGCGGCCTTCTGCATCGGCCTTGCCGGCTATTCAGTACTCCTTATGGTCATTTAAAAAACACACACCCATTTGTTTCTGGTAGCCGGGTCAGGGGAAGAATAGAGTAATCAATAAGAGAAAAGGGGGCCAACCAATGGATGGCATTGAAAATACTAATCTTGCCGGACGTGCCATAGACAGTATTGAAGGAGCAGCCGGGAAGTTCCCTGGCCGCAAAAGGGCGCATGCACGGGGAAGCTCCTATAAAGGAACTTTTAAGCCAAACGGAAAAGCCGCCTATTTAACGTCTGCCCCTCATCTGCAGGGTGGCGAGGTGCCGGCTATCGTCCGTTTTTCCAACAGCTCAACAAATCCTGGACACAGTGATGCCCTGACTCCTCCTAAAGGAATGGCAGTTCAATTCCAGCTGCCTGACGAAGACGTTACAAACCTTGTATGCACGACAGTTCCGCTGTTCTTTGCGAAAACGCCTGAATCCTTCACCAAAATCATCGAGCTGTTCGCCTCTATCCGAAAGGGGAAGCCTGATCCTAAATCATTAGCAGGCATTGCTAAAGACTTTCCTGAAAGCAAGGCGTTCATTGAATTGATCCAGGAGGTGAGACTGCCTGCAAGCTATGCGGCAGCTCCTTACTATTCTATCCATGCCTTTTACCTCACCACCGGGGAGGGAGGACGGCAGGCAGTTAAATTCATCTGGGAGCCGGAAGAAGGGGTCAGCATGTATACAAAAAAAGAAGCAGCCGGCCATCTTGGGGAAACATACCTCGAAACAGAGCTGGATGAGAGGCTGGCAAAAGGTCCAGTCCGCTTTACATTATCTGTGCAGCTGGGAGAAAAAGATGACCCGACAGATGATCCTACAGTGCTATGGCCGGGAGACAGGCAAAAGATTGCGGTTGGGGAGCTGACGGTCAACCGCAGGCTCGAAGATTCAAATGAAGAGTTTTTTGATCCAACCATTCTACCTGAAGGCATTGAATGCAGCGAAGATCCTATCCTCCATTTCCGGCATGAAGCCTACCATGAATCGAGGAAAAGGCGTGAAAGCGAGAAGAAGGAAGGGCTTTAAACGGGCTGCTGTAAAGGCAGCTCTATTTTTTGCTTATGTCTGCCGACCTCTTCAGCCAGCATCCTGTGATCCACACCCTTTTAAAGCCTTGGGAAGAAGTGTTTTCTGTTCTTACATATTCCGTTTCTCTAAGCATATGTTTAATGAAAAAGGAAACGGTGGCTACATTGAAAAAAATACAATTCGGCATTCCGGAAATTTTTGAGGAAAGCGCTTCAGCTTCACTTAAGGTGCTGTATGGTGATATAAAGCAAGTTTTAAAGGTGCCCATTATCAATTTTATCTTCCGGGCGCTGGCACAATACGAAAAATTTCTTTATACAGGGTGGCAGCAGGTGCGTTCCAGCATGCTCACCATGAGTGCAGAAAGGGCTGCAGCAAGTTTGAGAGAACCGTCCCTTTCTTTCGTGCCTGAACGGTACGACTGGGCGAGTATTATGGGTATGGAGCGTCTGAAAAAAGTTGAAAAAATAGTATTTACTTTCAACTATGTTAATCCCAAGCTTCTTTTGATTGCATTGGCCTGGCAGGAAAGTTTGGGGTACAGGCCGATAAAGGGCGTGGCCTTGTCAGGTGGATTGATAGAGCCGGGAATTTTACCGGGACTGCCATCCATCCGGCTGATCGATTTTCCGGAAGCTGACAGCAGGCAAAAGGAGTTACTCTGGGATATTATGACTGTGAAGCACAGCTATGATATTGCAAGTGATTACCGCGCACTTGCTTTATATCCTGAATTTCTGCAGCCGGTCTGGTCTGGGATGAAAGAGTATGTATCTTCTGATGAGTTTTCACTGAGGTCCAGGAGCATTAAGGAGCATGCCAGGCAGCTCGTCCATACAAACTTTCCTTATCCTGTTATTATCACGCCTGAAGATCTGGCGGGCATGTACTCACATAAGGATGCTGCCGGCATAATGGCAGTGATTGCCCTTTTTTCTGATTTTCTTGCAGATCTTATCATAGAAGGTGAGTGCATCCGCCGTTTTTTATATCCGCCATTAAAATCCGGTTGATATTTTTATTCCTCTATGCTACATTATATGGAAATTAGAGGTGATCCTTATGCAGCCGGATAGAAGCTGTTGTCCATTTTCACAAAACCATCATCATAAAAACTAGCCTTGCTATCGATTTTTAAAAAATCGCAAATAGGAAGGCTATTAATCATGAACCGCATTATTTTAAGTGTCCACTTAAAAGAGTGCGGTTTTTTTGTATTTCTAAAAGGATGAGGATGATCTCTAAAAATTAATCTGGAGGAATCGCTGATGAAAAAGATGAATTATCAAAATGTAAAAGGCACTAAAGATTATTTGCCTGAAGAAGAGATTGTAAGACGGAGGATTCAAAGAGAACTGGAGGATGTATTCATTCAATACGGATGCAAACCGCTGGAAACCCCGATTCTGAACTATACTGAACTTCTCGCTTCTAAGTATGGCGGGGGAGCAGAGATTCTTGAGGAGATGTATACGCTGTCTGACCGCGGCGGCAGAGATTTGGCTTTAAGGTATGATTTGACTATCCCATTTGCAAAAGCAGCTGCCATGAATCCTGGAATACGGCTTCCTTTCAAGCGGTATGAAATCGGCAGAGTTTTCCGAGATGGCCCGATAAAGACAGGGCGTCTCCGCGAGTTCACACAGTGTGATGTTGATATAGCAGGGGCAGATTCCCAGCTTGCTGAAGCCGAGCTGATGGTAATGGCACTGGATGCCTTTCAGAGGATTGGCCTCGATATTACAATTCAATATAATAACCGCAAGCTGCTCTCCGGCATGCTGCAGGAATTCGGGGTGCTGGAAGAGAAGCGCAATGAGGCAATCCTTGTGCTCGATAAGCTGGAAAAAGCAGGCTGGCAGAAGGTTTCTGAAGAACTGGCAGCAAAGGGAATCGGGTACGAAGCGATTCAAAGAATTGCGGGCTTTATTTCTGACAAGAACATTGGAAAACTTGCCTACTATGAGGAAATGGAGGATAAAAACGTCCACTTAAAAGAAGGATTGCAGGAATTGAAGGAGCTGGAAGGTTATCTAAACTATTTGAATTCCAGCCGGAAAGCGGTTTTTAATCCTTTTTTAGCAAGAGGCCTGGACATATACACAGGCACGATCTATGAAATATTCCTCACGGACAGATCGCTTGCCTCAAGCATAGGGAGCGGTGGCAGATATGATAACGCAATCGGCGGCTTCATAGGGAGCGGAAAAAAAGTTGCGACTGTTGGAATCTCGTTTGGGTTGGATGCCATTTTCACCGCAGTCAGCCAAAGCCTTTCCTGGACTGAACGGGAAAGTACGGCAGATTATTTTATCATTCCAATCAATACGCCAAAAGAATCCCTTGCTCTTGCACAGTATCTGCGCGAAAAAGGGTGGAGAGTAGAGTTGGAGCTGGGCAGCCGCAAAATAAGCAAGGCTCTTGAAAGGGCTAACAAGGAAAACATCAGGAAAGTAATTCTGCTGGGAGAAGAAGAAGTCTCTAATAACCAGTATAAAGTAAAGGATATGGAAACAGGGGAAGAAGCATTCGAGAAATATGATTTTAAGAAGTATGTCTGAAAAAAGAAGCATGCAAACATCTGCTTTGCATGCTTCTCCTATTTTAATTAATACCAAAAGCCGGGGCGTCCGAAACCATAGCCCCATCCAGGACGTCCATATCCCCAGCCTGGCCTGCCATAGCCCCATCCGGGACGGCCGTAGCCAAAGCCATACCCGCCATAGCCCCATCCAGGGCGGCCAAAACCGAACCCGCCGGTAGCTGCACCAACTGCCAGAAGGGGAAGGAACCTTTCATCATGCTGCTGATATGCATATTCAGGAATTGCCATATAAGGATTCATTTGCATAGCCTCCAGTCTCTTTTTCTCTGTATGCTATGCAGAAGGAGGGCAGTTGCCCGCAATTATGGCGGGGAATTTTGAAAATGGACATTTGCCCAGTGAAAATTTCTTATACTGAACATGAGAATATCCAAAAGCCAGTGGAGGTGGTAAACTGGTAGAAAAGCTTCTCATATTTAATAGAAAAGGTGATTTGTGAATGACAGAGAGAAAAGAATTGGCAACTTTTGCTGGAGGCTGCTTCTGGTGCATGGTCAAGCCTTTCGATCAATTTGACGGAATACATAGCATCATTTCCGGCTATACCGGCGGGCATGCTGCTAATCCCACATATGAAGATGTGAAAAAAGGGGACAGCGGCCATTATGAGGTCGTCCAGATCGAATTTGATCCTGAGGTGTTTCCATATGAAAACCTGCTTGAGCTGTTCTGGCAGCAAATAGATCCTACCGATGAAGGCGGCCAGTTCCATGACCGCGGGGACCAGTATCGGACTGCTGTTTTCTATCATAATGAAACTCAGAGGGACAAAGCAATCGCCGCCCGCAATAAGCTTGCGGAAAGCGGAAAGTTCAGCAAGCCGATTGTCACAAAGGTGCTGCCTGCTGAAACCTTTTACCCGGCTGAAGATTATCATCAGGACTATTATAAGAAAAATTCCGCCCATTACAAGGAAGACAGAGAAAAATCAGGGCGTGATGAGTTCATTAAAGAACATTGGGAAAAGTAAAGCTCAGTAAGGCCCCGCAATTTTGCATGCGGGGCTTTTTTTATTTATGACACTATCTTCTGAGAGGATGGAGAACATACCGAAGCGCGGGAAATATTGCTGCCATAACTCAAAGGGTAAGCTGCATCTCTAGTCTGATATTAAAGTCCTTTCACTGAAAAACAGTTTGCATCTTCAAATAAAGAAAACAAATTAGCTCAGCAGGAATTCCTCTATAAAATGCCGAATATTGTCAGTTGATCTGAATACAAAGGAGCATAATCAATGTATATAGAAACAGAACGGCTGATCATCAGGGATTTTCAAGAGGAGGACTGGCGGGAATTTTATACTTATACCTCTGATGCACAAGTCATGGAGTATATGCCGGAAGGTGTTTTAAATCAAGAAGCTGCCATGAAGTTTGTAAAGGAAAATATGATTGAAGCCAGAAACTACCCAGTCATTGTTAAAGAAAACAGTCAGCTCGCCGGCCATATCGTTTTTCATCCCTATTTTGGAACACATACCTATGAAATCGGCTGGGTAATGAACCCACATTTCCAGAACAGGGGATTAGCATCTGAAGCAGCATCTGCTGTTTTAAAGCACGGGTTCGAACAAAAGAATCTCCACAGAATCATTGCTACCTGCCAGCCGGAAAATATTGCATCCTATAAAGTAATGGAAAGAATCGGGATGAGGAGAGAAGGGTTTTTCAAAAAGTGCATTCCGCATGGAGAAGGATGGCGGGATGAATATTATTATGCGATTCTTGGGGAAGAATGGCATCTTCACCATACTGCTGCAGGAATGGAGAGTGACTGAATGTCTACAAGAATCCGATTTCCTTTTGTTTATTTCTATGCTGAGCCGAATGTTGTTTTTGTCTACAAAATAAATAGGACAGAATTTCTGGATTCCAATAGTTTCCGTGAACTGGAGAAGCAGACTTATGAGATGGCACCAGGGGAGGATTTCTCTGATTTCTATCATGAAAACCATCAGCCTCTGGAAGGCCGTGGTTATTTCATGAGTCTTGAAAATCACTATAAAATGATCAAAATAATCAACAGGGCGATTCAGAAGCATAAAAAAGAAACAGGAACCCGGAGAAGCCCATCATATACCGCAGTCCATATTGCACCATCAGAATCCGCTGCCGGCAGCATAAGGGTTATGCTGCCTCAGCGGGAGAAAGTAATCAGCCAGATAGAACATCTTGGCATTGGGCCTCTATGGAAACTGGATACTGAAGAGGGGAAAAAACATCGTGCTGACTGGATGTTTGACCATATCAACTACCAAATAGAAGACTTTGAACTGGATCAGAAAATTGACAATATGCTCCTGGAAATAGCTGATATCCCTGAAGAAGTGCCCATCTATATATGGGCAGGCGAAAATGCGGATGAGCAGACAAATCTCCGCTATATGATGACTCTGCTGAAAGAAATGAATAGTGATATATTCGTTATTAATTCCACTGGCCTTTTTTTAGAAATGGGCTTAAAGAATGAAGGGCCTGCCCATTATACAAGTCAAATAGAGCCTGACAATCTCCCGCTTATTTTTGAAAGGGGCAAAGGAACTTCCCCTCTGAGCGAAAAGGACCGTAAAAAGCTATTGAGTGAGTGGGAAGAACTTGCCCGAACACACTCTGTTTTGCGCATATGGGAGAACGGAAACATTGTCTCCGTTCAAGAGGACCATTTTGACAGCTTAATCGTGGAAACGATAAAAGAAATAGAAGCTGATAGTGAAGATGGCTTTGTGAAAGCGGGTACCCTAGTTGGAGCTGTCACTGATAAAAACTTGCAGGACAATAATTTATTCTACCTTGAGTATCGGATCAGGGAGCTGACTTACAATGGCATCTTTGAACTAAGAGGTGTACCGAAATCTATGCTGCACTACCGTGTAAAGCTGCGGCACGAAATATAATGAATTTTTAGATATAATTCAGCAAACTGACCCCATAGGCGGAAGCAGCCGCAAACACGATTGTCCACATAGCAAGGCTGACGTTCATCCAGGCAAGAACCCGGGAACGGGAAGCCCCGAGGGAAAAAGCGGCTACGGCAGCAATATCAGTCCCCACCAATAGCGGTGCGAGAAGGGCGAGGCCCGGGATACCGTATTTTTCCCAAAGCTGCTGTGAACGTTTATCTCTTTTTGTGGGGCCGGTTGCGCCTTTTTTCTCCCGCCTTCTATTCCTCCACTGAAAAAATTGCTCAAAAAAGATGGCAAGCAAAATGAGCAGCAGAAGATTTCCGGCAAATGCCAGGACTCCTGTCCAAAAGGGTGACAGCCCCCAAAGTACTCCAAGCGGAACCACAATGGAAATGTCCATCCAGGGGGCAGCTGAGAAAATAAAAATAACGACATACTGCCAGAAAGCACTGGCAGATTGAGCCCATTCAATCATCATTCTTCTCCTTTCTTCAATATTGCTCAAACTATTTATTACTATTATAAGAGAGCCAGTTTAATATTGGGTAAGATCGGGTTTAATGTTTATTTAAAACGCAGATATATCTTCTTCCAGCATATAAAATGAGGGCTGAAAGTGTGTCTGCGGCTATATTCAGAAGAAAACATCATGCTGTTAAAATTAAATCAAACTTATTGTAAACAGGAGAGAGGATATGCACAAAATATTGCTTGTGGAAGATGATGTGAAAATAGCAGATCTGCTGAAGTCGCATCTCATGAAGTATGGCTATGAAGCGGCCGTATGCACGGAATTCGATGAGGTAGTTAAATGCTTTGAAAGAGAGCAGCCTGCGATGGTCCTGATGGATATCAATCTGCCGAGCTATGACGGTTTTTACTGGACACGCCAGCTCAGGCAGTTGACCACCTGCCCGATCATATTCATTTCAGCCCGTGCGGGTGAGATGGACCAGATTATGGCATTAGAGCATGGAGGCGATGATTACATAACCAAGCCATTTCATTATGAGGTCGTCCTGGCTAAAATCAAGAGCCATCTTAGGAGGGCATATGGGGAATATGCATTGAATGTGAAGGAACGGCAGATTGAAGCTGAGGGACTTATCCTTTATCCTGAAAGACTCCTGCTTGTTTTTGAGGAAAAGCAGGCTTCGGTCACAAAGAATGAGTGTGCGGTCCTGGAAATTCTGATGAAAAGATATCCCCGCTTTGCCAGCAGGGAAGCGCTGCTCGAAAAGCTGTGGGATGATCAGGCTTATGTGGATGAAAACACATTGAATGTCAATATGAACAGAGTAAGAAAAAAGCTCAGGGAAATATCTATAACCGGAGCGGTTGAGACCGTCAGGGGAGCAGGCTATCTGCTTCAAAATACCTGGAAAAGGAGCTGATTGGTGTTTAAGCTCTTTTTTAAGGATCATTCAGGGGTCATCTTTCTCCATATTGTCATGCTCTTTTCTGTGCTTATTATCTATCGTATGGCAGGATTCCGGGACATAAAGGTAAGCTTATATACTGTTTTTTTGGGGCTTTGCCTGCTCGGCGGTTATCTGGTTTTCCGTTATGCAGGAATGAAGGGATATTATGCACGGCTCACTAATCCGTTTGCGGCTCTCGATGAATCGATTTCTGCGACAGGCTTCTATCCGATGGCAGAAGCTCTTGATCAGCTTTTGCTGAATCAATACCAGCTTTATGAGAACAAGCTGGCGCAATGGGAAAGAGATAAAAACGAACATCTTATCTTTATGAATCAGTGGGTGCATCAAATGAAGACCCCTCTATCTGTCATAGAACTGCTGCTGCAGGGTGAGGACGAAGTAAGCCGTGAAAACATCAGGGAAGAGACGGACAGAATTCAAAAAGGTCTGGAAACAGTACTGTACAATGCAAGGCTTAAATCTTTTGAGCATGATTTCCATGCAGAGCCTGTCAGGCTAAGGGAGCTGGCTGTGAAACTGGTGCAGGAGAACAAGCGCTTGTTCATCCGGAATGAAGTTTATCCTGAAATTGCAGCTGGAGCTGATCTTATTGTCCATTCTGACAAAAAATGGCTCGAGTTCGCAGTCTCCCAGATTCTGATAAATAGCATCAAATATTCAAAAGGTACAAATCAACAGGTGACCATCTCCTTCTGGCAGGAAGGAGAAACTGTCATCCTTGAAGTGAAGGACCGCGGGCATGGAATACCGGCCAGTGATATCGAGCGTGTCTTCCAGCCTTTCTTTACCGGCGAAAACGGGCGCCGTTTCCCGGAGTCTACAGGAATGGGACTGTATCTGGTTTCAGAAATCAGCATGAAGCTTCAATTTCAGCTGGAGCTGGAGTCCGAAGAAGGAAAGGGCACTGCTGTTCGCTTCCTGTTCAATGAGCCGAACAGCATCTTACAAGATTGTAAGCCTCGTGAAAGGAACTTCGATAGCTGAAGCAATCTCTCTCCTTTACTATTAAAGCATCAGAAGAAGGAGAGGAGAAATTAAATGAAGATGCTTCAGATAAATCGGCTAAGTAAAGTATATACAGGAAAGGTTTCTTACCGGGCACTGTCAGAACTCAGCCTGGAAATCAGCAAAGGGGAGTTCGCTGGGATCATGGGCCCTTCAGGCAGCGGAAAGACTACACTGCTGAATATGATATCCACGATTGATTCTCCAACATCAGGCGAAATCCTGATAGAAGGAAAAGATCCGAACAAGCTGAAGAAAAGGGATCTTGCGAAATTCCGCCGGAGAGAGCTTGGTTTTGTTTTTCAGGATTTTAATCTGCTTGAGACGCTGACTGTGAAAGAAAATATGATGCTTCCTCTTACATTGGAAGGGGTACGCGTCAGGGAAATGGAAGAGAAAGCAGAAAAGGTCGCAGACAAGCTTGGCATCCGGCCGATCATGAACAAAAGGACCTATGAAATTTCGGGCGGACAGGCACAAAGAGCGGCGATTGCAAGGGCCATCATTCATACCCCGAAGCTCCTGCTGGCAGACGAACCGACAGGGAATCTGGATTCAAAGGCTTCACGCGATGTGATGGAAACTATGTCAGACATAAACAGGAATGACGGTACCACCATGCTGCTTGTCACCCATGATGCCCTGGCTGCCAGTTATTGTGACCGGGTTATCTTTATCAAGGATGGCAGGCTCTATAATGAAATCCGCCAGGGAGACAGCCGCCAGGCCTTTTTCCAGAAAATCATTGATATGCTTTCAATACTGGGAGGGAATGCACATGACCTTTCGTCAATTCGCGTTTAAGAATGTGCACCGCAATAAACGGCTGTATGCTGCTTATCTGCTGAGCAGCGCCTTTTCGGTCATGGTATTTTTCGTCTATGCGGTTTTTGCCTTCCATCCGGGCCTTAAAACAGAAGGGATCGGCGGGCATGTTTCAACCGGGTTGCATTTTGCCGAAGCAGTTATATATGTGTTTTCCTTCTTTTTTGTCCTTTTCAGCATGAGTGCATTCCTGAAATCGAGAAAAAAGGAGCTCGGATTGCTGGTTATGCATGGAATGACAGGTATGCAGCTCAGAAAGATGATCTTCGTGGAAAACATGATGATCGGACTGGTTTCAATTCTGACAGGAATCGGAACTGGCATGGTGCTTGCCAAGGCAATCCTGCTCGCAGCTGAAAATGTACTCGGTTTAAAAAAGTCCCTGCCTTTTTATATGCCTGTTGAAGCGCTGGGCCTTACAGCGGGTGCTTTTGTCCTGCTGTTCGCAGTTATTTCATTTTTCACAGTTTCCATGTTCAGGGGGAATCAGCTGACAGCTTTTATTAAAAGAAGCGCTGCTCCAAAGCCTGAACCGCGCGCTTCCAGCCTGCTTGCCCTGCTATCTGCCTTGCTTCTTGCCGCAGGGTATATTACTGCGCTCAGGGTGAAGGGGGTTTATGTAAGCGTGGCATTGGTGCCGGTCAGCACTGTTGTCATCATCGGGACTTATTTTCTCTTTACACAGCTCAGCGTGTATATCATCGGCCGCTTAAAAAAGAATCCATCAATCCTGTTCAAAAAGACGAATCTGCTTCTTTTCTCTGATTTAGCTTACAGGATGAAGGATAACGCCCGTACCTTCTTCATTGTTTCGATTGTATCTACTGTGGCATTTTCAGCCATTGGTGCACTGGTCGGCTTCAGGACAGTTATGACCAAGGCAGTCCAGGAGGAGAATCCGTTTGCTTTTGACTACAGCAGCTATGCAGGAAACGAGAGGGAAGCATCCCAGGTTGAGCTCATCCGGACTAGGCTTAATGAAGAGGGGATCTCCTATCGCGAACTTAGAGCAAAAGGGCTTTACCAGACTGTCGGCGACAGTCAGGCGATGTTTGTGAAAAGTTCTGAATATAACCCGATAGCAAGAGCGGCAGGCGGGAAAGCAGTAGATCCTAAAGGAGACAAAGCAATCAAAATAATACCTATGAAAACATCTGCTGAAAAAGAAAAACAAACAAATCTGACCCTTAAAGAAAGCGGGGAGCCCATATCCATAGCTGGAAATACACAATCATTTGCGTTCCCTTCATATGAAAGCTTTTATGTTGTATCAGACAATAAGTTTGCCGCGCTGCGAAGTTCTGCCAAAACACAGCATTTTTATATTTTTGATGCAGAAGATTGGAAAAGCACATCAGATATCGGGGAAGAACTGGCGAAAGAGCTTCCGATCAGCAGACTTGGAAAAGAATACAGCTTTTTTCCGCTAGCTCATGAAATGGATAAGATTGTTCAAGGGTATGGGGCCATCCTATTTGTCGGCCTATTTATCGGAGCAGTGTTTTTTGTTGCCGCCGGGAGCTTTCTTTACTTCAGGCTCTTTAGCGATCTTGATGAGGATAAAAAGAAATTTTCCCGCATTGCAAAGATTGGACTAACGGATGATGAACTGTCAAAAGTGGTTTCAGTGCAGATCGGGCTCCTGTTTTTTGTACCGTCAGGCGTTGCCGCTGTCCACGGTGCTGTAGCTCTTACCAGCATGCAGAATATGTTCGGCACCTCGCTCTTCAAGGAGTCAGCCCTTGTGCTGGGAAGCTTTTTACTGATTCAGCTGGTTTATTATGTATTCATCCGTTCGGCATACTTGAAAAATATCAAGAAGGCACTCCGCTAAATGCAGCAGGACCAGAAATCAGGGTCCTGCTTATTTTACGCCGGCGGCAAACGGATTTGTTGACGCTGTCTGCCTGTCTGCCTGTAAAATAGATAAGTGTACATAGAGTTAATACTAACAGGGGGATGCTGATATGAACCGCCTCACTTATATGCTGCTGGTACTTTTGACAACCTCTCTTATGGGATCGTCCTTTGCTATAGGTAAAATCGGACTTGATTATATTTCCCCCCTTATGCTGACAGGGCTTCGTTTTACCATTGCCGGGGTGCTGATGGCAGTCATTGTACAGCGGAAGCCGCGGCCAAGTGCATTGCCAGACTGGCTGAAGGTGTTCTCGATCGGCCTGTTTCAGACAGCAGGGGTGATGGGGTGTATTTTTCTCAGCTTAAGGACCATCACTGCCGGGGAATCATCCATACTTACGTTCAGTAATCCGCTGATTGTTGTTGTTCTGGGCACGATCATTTTCGGCCTAAAATATACAAAGATTCAATGGATAGGCGTCATTGCTGGATTTCTGGGTGTGATCCTGACACTTGGCTTTCAATTTCGGCTGGAATCAGGCACCCTGCTCGGTCTTGGGGCAGCTTTTTCATGGGCAATCGCGACCTTGCTTATTAAAAGGTGGGGAGGGCAATTCAATACCTGGGTTTTAACAGCGTATCAGCTTCTTTTCGGAGGAATCGTCCTGCTGCTTATGAGCTTGACCATGGAAAAGATTGAGCTGCACATCACTCCGCTTTCAATCTTCATTGTTGTATGGCTCGCTTTGATGGCATCTATTGTCCAATTCGCTGTCTGGTTTTATTTATTAAGCAAAGGAGATCCGGGGAAAACGAGTGCCTTCCTTTTCCTTGCCCCATTCTTTGGCGTGCTGTCCGGATGGCTTCTGCTGGGGGAAGCTGTCCATTGGTATGTCTATGCCGGAGGAGCACTTATTTTTCTCGGGATTTTTCTTGTCAACTGGACTTTCAAAAAGAGCAGTACCTAACAAAGAGAGCCGCACCTCAGAAGTGCGGCTTTTCTCTGTTCGCGGCGGATTACTCCTTGCTGCCGCCGTTCTCGTCCCAATAGATATCTGCAAAAGCTTCAGATAAAGCATCAACTGTTCTGTGGAGTTCCTCCAGATTATTATCGACCCCGCCAAGCTCTACCAGAATGGCTCTGTTGGATATATCCTGGTTATATACCCCGTTTCCTTCAAGCTTTGTCTTTAAGAATACTCCACGGCTGAGGCCCGGGTATTTTTCTTCAACCTTCGCATTCAGTTTTTTTGTATATTCCAGATTGGCCTGGTAATTTTTATTTTCCTTGCCGACGATGAAATACAGACGTGCATAGGTTTTGCCGTTGATCGTCGCAGTCGTTTTATCCTTCCGGGCAGAATCGCGGTGGATGTCTATGAAATATTTCAAATTTGGATTTGCTTCTGCAGAAGCGTGGACAACTTCATTGGATACTTTATAGGAAGAAGAGTAGGTCCACTCTCTCTTAAGCAATTCTTTATTAATATTGGTCTTATCCTGGGATGCTCCGATCCCTTTTTGCAGGAGTGCATCTGAAAGTTTGCTGCCCAGTCCGACCACATTGGCCCGTTCATCTGAAGTTACGGCTTTATTGGCGTCTTTTGTATTTTTCAGCAGCGGAAGGAAGGCCTCCATATTATGTGAATGATATATCAGCACATCTGTTTTTTCAGGCTTTTTGGCCGGTTGTGCCGGCTTGTCCGCCACAGGCTGCTGCAGCTTTTCTTCTGCAACT
Organism: Bacillus sp. AG4(2022); assembly: GCF_031844465.1. Taxonomy (NCBI): domain Bacteria; kingdom Bacillati; phylum Bacillota; class Bacilli; order Caryophanales; family Bacillaceae; genus Bacillus; species Bacillus sp. AG4(2022). The sequence goes on along the minus strand of NZ_JAUZVH010000007.1, from coordinate 73,127 downwards.
TCACGCTCATTCATGAGTACTTCTGCTGGAGGTGCTGATTCAAATGGAAGGGTGGAAAGATCTGTTCCTTCCCCGGCAACCACTATTTCTGTATCAAAATAAACAAGGCCGGGAAGCTCTGTACCGAGAAAGGTACGGGCATCCGTAGGCTTTACATTAGTGGCAAGGGAAAATAAGGCATCTGTCACATTTTCAAATGTGAAAGGATCGCTGTCAGGAGCGAAGGAATGATTGGCCGAGCTGATAAAATAAGTCAGCAGTTCATTGATTTCAATATTTCTCATGACGCGCTCCAGTGACTTTGAGCTGAATTGAGTGTAGATAATGATAGAAAAGAGGAAAACGGCGGCCGCGATTAGTAGGTAGATGAGATCTTTGTAATGTTTAACGTTTACTGTTACAACTTTTATCATGAAATTCACCTCAATTCACCATATGCTCATTTTTACGAGAGTATGCGATATGAGGGGACAATGATTTGTAAAGTTTTACGGGGAAAGAGCCTGCAGAATGTGAAAGGCTCTATCTGAACATCACATGAATAACCTGCCGCCAATGAGGAGATTTTATAATAAAGGCTATGTTAGTGTACCTTGTTGATTTTGGGCTCATTCGTGTGAAAGTCTGTTTTACACGCATTTCAGTACAGCTGAAATGAGCCCAAAATCAACAACAAAGTTTAACAATGCTATAATAAAAAAAAGCAGAATCCTGCTGATTGAAAAGTAGGGAAAAGATATGGCAGGACTAATCATTTCAATTATCATTTTTAATATCGCAGCTGTAAAGTTCGGCAAAACCCTGACTGGCAATCAGAAGCTGCATATATGGGCATTTACGATTGCATTTCAGCAAACCTTTGACGTTATCATAGAATTTAAGCTCCATGGATACTGGTATTTCAGCCTGGATCCTGATATTGGCGGACTGCTGGCACACACACTGCTGCTTCCCCCGGTGAATGTCCTCTTTCTCAGCCGCTATCCTTTTAGATCTGATAGACTGACAAGGATATTTTATGTAGTTTTCTGGGTGATAGCCATTCTTCTTTACGAATATTGCACTTTGCTACCTGAGCCGTGGGGATATTTTCACTACGGGTGGTGGAAGCTGTGGCATGCTGCCATTGCTGATCCAATTTTGTTCTTTTTATTGATTCAGTATTATAAATGGGTACGTAAACTGGAAGGCGCAAAATAGTTTGTTCCATAAAAGAGGTGCTTATATGAAACGGCAAAGACTGCTTTTGGCTGTGATGATGCTTCTTTCCTGGGCTAGTATTCCCCTGATAGGAAAGAGGTCTTTTAAAAGATTTCTTCCGGCATCTATATTCGTATGTACCATTGCAGCGATCATGAATATACCTGCAGCAAAACGCAAGTGGTGGGTTTTCCAATCCAGTATCCATCCTAAGATAAGAGGAGATGTACCATTTGTTATCGGACCTTATTTCGTTTTGTCCTTTCTGGTATTGAAGTATATGTACGGGAAGTTTGGTTTATATATGATCGTCAATTTTGTCCTTCATATTTTATATGCATTCCCAGGCGTCCGGTTTTTGGAGTGGGCAGGAATTGCTTCTCTCAAAAAAATGACTAAGCAGCAATTCATCCTGCTTCAGCAGTTCAGAGCAGTCCTTTTATATGGCTTCCAAGTGCTCTATGAAAAGCTGCGAAGTTCCGATCCCAGTGAACAGAACTGAGCCCCGCTCTTAGAGAGCGGGGCCTGCTGACAGCTAACCATTGCTGCGCTGATGGTCTACCCACCAGTCTATATGATCCAGATCAAAAACGATCATGCTGCCAAAAGGTCTTTGATGGGGGAGTTTCCGTTTTTGTATGAGATCCAGAATGGCCTCCTCAGACAGCGGATAATCTTTCATATCCAGATAAGCTATCAGATCTTTTATGCTGTACGCCTTTCTCAAAAATTAATCACCTCCCGCCAATCCTCCTTTATACAAAGGAAGTCTGGCGAAAAGCACTTAATAAATGAGAAGCTAAGATACTTTTACCCCGGCAATTACTCTCTAATCTTTCTTCTGCAAAAAAACATCTTATTGAAAAAGAACTCAGTCCTAAATGAAATATTTGCCATCCTTCTGAAAAGAAACCAGGGAACTGGAATAGTCGATATAAGTTCTGCGGTTTGATAATAACCTGCGTCAATATTGGAAAATACATTCCGTACTTAAAATATAAGCCGTATAAAAAGATATCATGCTTTAACCAAAATGGGCTTGTCCCCCTGAAACGGTTCTTTGTTCTCCCCGTCTAATCTGTTGTGAAGGCAAAATACAACAAGATTGACAGAAGGGGGATTCTAAAATGAAAAAAGTAAAAAAACTGGCTGCTTCAGCGCTTGTCATCCTTGGCATTCTGACATTCAGCCAGGGCACTGCATCTGCTGAAGAGTTTTATACGATCAAAAAAGGGGACACTCTCTATAGCATTGCCAGGCAATATGGCAGTACAGTCGGACAGCTGAAGCATCTCAATAAATTAAAGGGCGATTTGATCTATGCAGGCAGCAGATTGGAGGTTCCCGGAAAGATTACAGTGAAGAAAGGAGACACACTCTGGAGACTCGGACAAAAATACGGTCTCAGTGTCGCTGAACTCAAGAAAATAAACGGACTGAGGAGCGACCTGATCCTAATAGGGCAGAATCTGTCAGTCAATAAAGGCAGTATTGCTTCATATGATGCTGAAAAGGTGAAATTGTCCGTTTCCCCCAAGAAAGGTTACACATTTCATGCAGAAGAGCCGCGCCGCTTCCTTTTGGAATATGGGAAGAATAGCCGGTATTTTGCCAGGGTGGAAGTTCTTGACGGAAAATCAGCAATGGATGAAGTAAAGAAAAATTCTCTGGAATATCTTAGGACGATTGGCAAGCCTGAAGAAATGAAACCAGTACAGCTTCCATTTTATAGAGACAGTATGATGGTGCTGCACGCACATAACAAAACTGACCAGGCAAACATCATTGTCAAAAATGTAGACGGGAAGCTGCTTCGATTCACCATTCATTATGTGAACCAGGAGGAATCAGAAGAGGTTTACGGGACAATGATCTCGATTCTCGGAAGCGTGAAAGCAAACTGAAAATGAAAAAGGGAGGGGATCCAGCGGTCCCCTCCCTTGCCATTCCCCATGATTATTTCCAGACTTCTTCGGCAATGTTTGCTTAAATGAAAGTAGAATGGCTAGGTAGAAAATAGAGAGCTTCAGCAAGCTCTCTATCAGTACAAGTCTATAGGGTGTTATGCTTTATTTTGAAAACAGCTTCAGCAGCGGATGCTTATTTTTGTCCTTCACCTTGATTTCCTCCATCACTATCCGGTCCTGATGCTCAGAAATCCATTCTTCCATTTCTTTTTTATCTTTGCATTGCGTATAGTAGGTTTCTCCGCCTTTTCCAACTGCATTAATGACATATCGGCAAGTGTTTCCCATAAATCCTCCCGTTGCTGTGGTGTTTAAAAGGTATAATGCATGCATTCCATCATGGTTTCTCCTATTCTCAGATCCTCTTGTTTTATACAAAAACAGAGGAGGAGAAACCGGATTTTTAAGTCATGATTTCCAATAATAAATCCTGTTCTGCCTTATCTTACTCACGAACTTAATGGCTGTCAACGGAAAATAAAAAAGAAATAAAAAAAGAAATAAACGGGTTGAAAACATGTTGATGTCTTTGTAGAATAGAGGATTCACTCATTTTTTTGCAGAATGCTGAAAGTCAGATAAAAAAAGGGATATGCAGAAATTTGCTTATACGGAAAGTTGGAAGTAAAATTATTTCAACACCTGAAAAATGAATCGGCTTAATCTCATATTGAGAGCGGAGGAACCAATTTTTGGGGCTAATCCTGCAGGAAGCAGGAGGGATGAGAATGATCTTTCGCCATCCTGCCCGTCAGCTAACTTCGTCGGCTAAAGCGAGTGAGGTCATTTTAGACCGCCTAATGAGCAGCACCCTTGCATCCAAATTTGCAGAAGCTGCCTGGAGCCAGGATAGGTCTTTTTGTGCTGTATATTATCTGCGTACGTTTTAGAGCGGCTGTTTTCAGGGAAGAAAGGGAATGTGGCTGTTTAGGCATTTTCATTGCCAAGGGACAGTTTGTGCCCAATAATCCCAAGGGAACCATTAAGCCGGATTGAATGCTGCAGGTGTTCACTGATAAGAAGAAGGAGAATCAGCTGTAATGAATATCGCGTTTTTTTTATTGCCTAAAAATGAACTGGTTTTTGTCTACGACCATTGGACAATGAGGCAAGCCATGGAAAAAATGGAGTATCACCGTTATACAACCTTTCCGATATTAAATAAAGAAGGAAAGTATGTAGGTTCCTTGTCAGAAGGAGACTTGTTATGGAAGCTCAAAAGCATGGGCAGGGTCGACTTTAATGAGATCCAGGGAGTGATGCTGAAGGATGTGCCGCTTCATAGATCATATGAGCCAGTGCTAGTTAGCAGTGAGATGGAAGAAATCATTAATTCATCACTAAATCAGAATTTTGTCCCTGTTACTGACGACAGCGGCGTATTCATAGGATTGATCCGAAGAAGGGAAATTATCGATTATCTGGCAGGCAGCTTCAAAGAAAGGGACTTGTCTGTTCCCGGGGAGCAGAGCAAGACAACATAAGCAGCCGCTTTTATTTAGAAAAAAAGTCCATACAATTTTGTATGGACTTTTTGGCGCAGCAGGGGTTAGGGGAGGATTGATACAGGGATTGCATTGTTCCGTTGGAAAATGGCATCAATTTTAGGGGGAAGACTTTAAAATGAAGGGTGAGCATTACATCTAGAAGCTGCTTCGCCCGACTTTTAAAGAGATTACATCAAAATTAAGGACGATCATTCCGGATACCTTCACAATCATTCCTGATATGCCTATAATCGGGCCTGTTTCGGCAATAATCTTTCCATATCTGCCATAATTCATGCCGGTTTCCGCATTAATCATTCCTAATCCCATATAGTTACAAAAGACTATACAAAGCAGCGGTGAAGATGATGCATATGAAGCAGTAAGATTTATGGGCGTACCCGGCTCTTATCCTTTAAATAGCTTTTGTGCTCTTAATAATGATAGTTGTCGGAAGATATTGGGCTTTTTCATAGGAATACCAGCGGTTGCTGTGCCTTTTCCTGTCTTCCTCTGATAGACATGCTTCTTCTATGACTCTCTCGATTATAAAGCCTTGGCTGACCAGCGCATTGATATAGGTGCTTACCTTATACTGCTGCATAAAAGCAGGCGTATTCCATCCCTCATGGTTATAAATGCCTTCTTCGTGATAAGGCTTATCGATAATAATGGAAGAATCTTTGCTCCTGATTCTGCTGAAAAATGGATGTTCCCAGCTGAAAATGAAAGTGCCGCCAGGCTTTAAAAACCTGTGGATATTACCCAGCGTTTCCTCGAGGCTCGTTGTCCAGCCGAGAGCATAGATGGAATAGACAATATCAAAATATTGATCAGGGAGCCCCGGATCATTCTCCATAGGGGATTCAAAAAGTCTTACTGGCGCTGCAGCACCGCCGAGCACCTGCTGTGCCGTATGAATCTGCTTCGGCGACAAATCAATGCCCCAAAGCTCGGCCGCACCCCGCCCGTCCATATAGAGAAGAGAATGCCCGCTGCCGCAGCCGATATCCAGCACCTTTTTCCCGGCAGGGTCGCCAAGCAGGTTCAGTTCATCTTCCACAGGGGCCAGGGGACCATACTCAGGGAGCGGATTTCGGCCAAAAAAGCGCTCTGCTGAAAGGTTCCAGCTTTCTTTGTTTTTCTCTAGAATTTCTGTTTTCATAAGTATCATCCTTTATCCAATTATAAAAAGGCTCTCATGCTGACCTGAGGAACCTCTATCAATATTCGGTGCACTTCCAATATTCTCCTTTAAATCTAAGGGAAAATTAGTCTATTCGCTTTGTTTAAGCAAGATTTTCAGCAGTGTCATAGAGATGGCGAGTAATGGAAAGCAGCAGATGTAACCAGGAAAGCAACCTGGGATAATGCCATGTCAAGAAGACTGCCAGCCGGACTGACTAGTCAGGAGAAAAGGAAGTATTCGCTTTTGTGAAGGCGGCAATAAGGAAGAAACGCCTGAATGACACTCAGCTGATCATGCTAAAACAGATGTTTATTAAAGAAGCTCTAAAAACAATATTTCCATCTCAGAAACAATGATTAAAACAGCAGCCAGAGCGCGATCAAGCATAACCCCTGGAAATACAATTCAGAGCAAACAAGCGTATTTTAACTATCGGCCATATCAGAGTTTTCCTTATCACTCATTTTCTATTATTAGTGTAAGAAATTCTGCAGAAATCAAAAATCAGCCCCGGCTGTATTTTTATACGGCTCAAGACTGATTTTATTAGTAAAGTAAAGCTCATAATCTGGACAGCTGAACTGGATTAGCAGTTAGCAGTCCTTCCCTTTAGACAGATGCAGGGGAGGAGGGATCAGCCAGCCCTTTTCTTTATTCAGGCGCAAAACCTTGGCGCCAAGCTGGGCTTTTTGTATGTGGAACTGTCCAAACATCATAGCTACATCTTCACGGATTGACATACCTATAACCTGGCTGCAGGCAACAAGACCTGCTGCAATATCAGCAGAAAGTGTTCCCGCTATCTCCATATCGGAAACCCTTGCGCCAACCGGGATGTCATCCAGGCAGGCATCCGGCCGTTCAGGCAGTGCCGGCGGCAGGCCTACTCCATTTTCTTTCAGCAATTCCTCTACCTGCCTGCGATTTTCTTTGCCGAGTTCAATCGCTTCAGTCAACAGCTTCTTAAGATCATCGTCACCTGCATGGTTCATCATGGTCTGATAACCTGCAATCATTGCATTTCCTGCAAGCTGGGAGGACCAGATACTAAATACTTCGCCATAATGCAGCGGTTCTTCCTTCGGGTTGCCGCTTAAAATTCCCATCATAAACCTCCTTAAGTTATCTCTCATCAGAGTGCCGCCTTTCTGTTAAGCACAAGGGTAGTATTGCCAATCTGCCTGGAATTCATTTCATCTTTTTAAAAAGAAAAAAAACTTGAGGCTAAATCGCCTCAAGCTGATATTAAATCTTTTCGCTCACCCCGGATTTAACGGAGCTTCTGCCCATGATTGGCAGGAGGATAAGAATTCCAACCGCCAAAAGCACAGCTGAAGCTTCATAAATCAGTACGATGGAAAGCTTGCTGAGCAGCCAGCCGGACATCGACATGGTAATGACGGTTGCTCCCATAAAGAGGGGATTCAGGATGCCATTGACCCTGCCGATAAAGTTTTCTTCTGTATTTTGAAGAATCATCGTATTAATGCCGATATGGATGCACGGCATAAACAGTCCGGAGAAAAATTGTGCAGCAAGTGTGAGCCAGAAAGCGGTGGACAGCCCCATTCCTATAAAGCCGAGTGCACTGGCTGCCATTCCAAGCGCAAGAAGCAGCTGGGGCTGAGCCTTCTTGGAAAGAGCTATAGTAATGCCTCCGCCAAGTATCATGCCGGCTCCAAATGCAGTCATCAGCCATTGCAGCTCCTCTTTTGGCAGGCCAAGCCTGTCAGTTATGAGAAAGACGCCCAGCGGCTGGGTAAGGCCGATAGCAAGGCCGGCAGCCGCAAAGCAGCCTCCGAGCAGGGTAAGCGGCTTGCTGCTCCAGACATAGCGGAAGCCATCCTTCATTTCCTGGAACAGTGATTTTCTTTCAGATGTTTCATCCAATTCCCTGTCAGCTGGCAGCATAAGCAGAATGAGGGCAGAGAGGATAAAAGCTATACCCATAACAGCAATGGCTGTCATGATTCCGAAACGCTGATAGACAAAGGTTCCGATAATCGGTCCAAGAATCATGAAAAGCGCAAATACAGTCTGGTAAATAGACATTCCCATCTGAACCAATTCTGCCGGTACATGCAGCTTGAAAAGCTTCATGCCGGCAGGCTGGGAAAATTGGGATAAGATCGAAGAAACAAGCGTCGCAAAGAAGATCACTTTCCAGCTTCCGAAGAGCAAGGTCAGCAGCACCGCAAATATGGACAAAGCACTTAATAAATCGCACCATACCATAGTCCTTTTCGGCCTCCACCTGTCTGCAAATGTCCCTCCGATAAAAGAAAACAGGAAGATCGGCGCAAATTCGGCGACTGATATAAGAGACACGGCTACCGGGTTTTCATTTGTTTTTTCAATTACATAAAGAAGGATTGAGTAATTACGGACCCAGATCCCGATTTGCAGGAAAAAGACGGACAGCAGGATGGTTCTGATAACGCGATTTTGAAACAGCGCTCCGAAGCCTGCTTTTTCTGCAAGCATATTTTCTGTCATAAAAAAACCTCCTGGCTTTTTCTGGTCAGGAGGCTCCTTGGGTGTAAAGCAGAGCAGAGGGATTCTGCTTACTGTAACAAAAGGGATGCACCAATCCTATCCAGAAAAGAATCGTATAAATGAATTACGAACATTTTCTAAAAAGAATTAGTTGTTCATCGCCCTTTTGTCACCCTTCCGGTAAATTAATATACATATATTACCGGAATCTAGAGGGGAAGGCAAGAGGAGGGATTGAATAATAAATCGACATATTCAGCAGAGGTTATTGATTTGAAATTGATTACAGAAAGTTTAAAATAATCATTAAGGTTGAATGGGGATTTACCCTAATTCGAGAATAGAACGGGAAAGGGGACTGTCATGAAGGAAGGAAGAGTTCAATTGCCAAATGGTATAAGTTTGAATGTGGCTCATAGTCTTTCTGAAAAACCAGTCATTCTGTGCCTGCATTTCAGCGGAGGAACATGGCAGGCATGGCATGGAATATTACCGCATTTTTCTGCAGACTATAGTGTGATTGCACCGGATATGAGGGGACATGGTAAATCGGAAAAACCTGAAAGCGGCTACCATATTGAAGAAATGGCTGATGATATCATCCTGCTTTTAAATGAATTAGGCATTGAATGCTGCCATATCATTGGAAGCTCCATGGGGGCAGAAGTGGGGCTCAGCATCGCAGCCTCCCATCCCGAAATGGTCCAGTCGCTTGTTTGCGAAGGCGGTTTATATGATCGCTGGGGTGAATACAGCTTGCTGGAAGAAACAAAAGAAGAGGCAGAGATAGAAAGAACAGAGCTCCTGGCAAGCATTTATAATGAAAAAGAGCTTGTTTACTCGTCAGCTGAAGAGTATCTTTCGTCAATGAAAGGAGAATTCAAGGAAGCTAAAATCTGGAACAGACATACAGAAACATTTATAAGAAGCACGATGGAACAAAAAGTAAACGGACACTTCGCGAATCGCTTTACAAAGAATGTCCTAGCCGGCTTTATTTCGTCATGCTGGGATATCAGGCTGGAAGACTATTACTGTAAAATCAGCTGTCCTGTTCTTTTTCTGCCTAGCCAGGAGGAGTCTGAAAACAGACTGGCGGAAAAAAGCATCCAGCATTTTTCTTCCCTTATCCGGGAACATTACATTACCTATATCCCCGACTCACTGCATGCGTATGTTTGGCTGCAGTTTCCCTTCCAGGCTGCAGACGCCGTCAAATCTTTTTATAAAAGCTTCAAATCAGGGAGGCTATCTTCTTAATGGACTTGCCAGAAGCGTTTAAAAGAACCATTATAAATGTACATAAAGAGAAAGGCATACAATGGCTTTCTAACTTTGATGATTTAATAGAAGAATGCGAGCGGCGGTGGAAGCTTAAAATAGGGGAGTATTATAAGCTTTCCTATAATTTTGCGGCGCCCGTTATCATGGCAAATGGAACAGAGGCAGTTCTGAAACTCTCCGTACCCAGCGGGGAATCAAAAGGAGAGGCGTATGCCCTGGAGCAGCTTAAAGGGCCGGGCGTCGTGAAAATATTTGAAGCTGACGTGGAAAAAGGCATTCTCCTCCTTGAAAAGGTGTCCCCAGGTTCAACACTCGCTGGAGTTGTAGACGACGAAGAAGCCGCTGGGATTGCCGCAAATCTGATGAAGAACCTTTGGGTTCCTGCACAGGATTCGTCTGATTTGCCTGGGATGGAGGAGCGGCATCAAAGTCTTCAGCGGATTCTCCGTGAAAATCCGGAAGGGCTGGGACCAATAACAGCTTCAATGCTGAATGAAGCAAACAGCATATTTGCTGAGAACATAAGGAATACAGCAGACAATTTCCTTCTTCATGGAGATTTGCATCACTATAATATCCTGAATGGCGGGAAAAATGGCTGGATCATCATCGATCCAAAAGGGCTGATCGGGGAAAAGGAATATGATGTTATACAGTACCTTCTCAACCGGCTGCCTGAAACAAATGCTGAATCTATCATCTCAAAAAGGATTAACCTATTCGCTGAGAAAGCCGGCCTGGAAAGGGATAAGCTGATCAGCTGGGGATATGCCCATTCGATCCTCTCGGCTTCATGGAGCTGGGAAGAAAATGGCCGCTGCGAACCCTCTTTTTTTAACAGTATTTGGGCATTTAAAGAGATGCTCAACAAAAGCAGGAATGCCTGAAAGGAATTAACTTTCCAATGCAGTTTAAAAGATGACCCTTGTAAGCAGAAATGCTACAATAGTAAAGGAAAAATATCTTAAATAGAGAGGTCTCAGGGGAAGCTATGCATAGAAATGAAGATTTACATGAATACTTAGTAGATAAAACATGGCAGCTAACAGAAGACTGGTATGCTTCTTTGGACAAAAGTGATCCAAAAGGAGTATACAGCTCGACCAATCCAAATGTTATTCGTACAATCAAGCAGCAAAATCATGATTTCCACGAGCATTTTTGCAAAATTTTTATCATGGATGAAGATCAGTTTTTCCATGAATTTGAGCAGTGGATCCTTTCTATAGCCCAGGATGAAGAGCACTTGAGCACTCCAGTCCACTTTATTTTAAGAGAGTTCTTTAACACCCAGGAACAGTATCTTGATTTGGTTGGAAAATTTACCGGGGAAAATGAAGGCAAGTATACTCAGGAGCAGATCAACACCTGGAACAGATTGATCATCAAGGCGTTCAGCAAGGTGATGACCTGGTTCACACAGGAAAACCATAAATTTTCTGAGGCCAGACTCAAGGCCAGCCAGGAAATGATCAATGAACTCAGCTCGCCGGTCATTTCGCTTAATAATAATGCAGCTTTGCTGCCGCTTGTAGGCGATATCGATACGGCAAGAGCCAAGTTCATCCTTGAGCACACGCTGCTCGAATGCAATGAGAAAAAGGTTAACCATCTGTTCATCGACCTGTCGGGGGTGGTCATGATTGACACTATGGTTGCCCATCAGATTTTTCAGCTGATAGAGACGCTTACACTGATTGGCGTGAAGAGCACTTTATCAGGCATCCGGCCAGAAATTGCCCAGACGGCAGTGCAGCTGGGAATCTCATTCGACAGGATCAGTGTTACTTCCACCCTGGAGAGAGCCATCAATTCACTTAAATAAATTCACCCTCTGGAAGCTGTCATTCTGCAGCTTCCTTTTCTATATAATCTCAGATATCCGGGAGAATATTAATTTTTCAAAAAGCGTTTAATCTGCCCAAAAAACGGTTAAATGTATATTGGTAAAAAGCAGAATAAATGATTGAAAAGCTAGGAAATTTGGAATAGTGCCGGTATAATAATATAAAAAAAACAAAAAGATTCTTTGTATATTCATGTTGGGGGAGCTTATGACAAGAGAACTTGCACATATAGGGGAAAGAATTAACCATGAAAAAATGCAGATTGCCAAACAGGTCCAAACAGAGCGATTTGCTGATCTGACAGATATAGAAAGAGAAGAAATCAGCAAATATGAAACAGAGATTTTGAATTTAAGAGCTGCTTTTATCAGCATGTTTGGAGACAGTCTTATCAAGTCATCCAAAGGGGAAGAAGTATCAGGAGTTTTTGAAAACTGGGGAGCCGAAACAGGGAAAAATCTGTGTGTTCAAGGTGTGTCGCTTGATGAGGCCCTCATGGATACGGCTTTATACAGGAAATACATATGGAAAGTAATCAAAAGAGAAGTTCTCAAAAATGAACTGGCAGCAGAAACCGTTTTTGAAATTATAGAAACAATCGATCCACTGCTGGATACGGCGGTCCATGCCTTCAGCCTGGCATATGTGAGATCATATTCAGAAACATTGAATAATTCCAAAAAGGCGTTCCTTGAGCTTTCTGTACCGGTTGTCCCGATTACAGACTCTGTGGCCATCCTCCCGTTGATTGGAGATATTGATACTGACAGGGCACAGCTTCTAATGGAAGAAACACTTGAAAAGTCTAGGGAACTGGGTATTTCACATTTGATTCTGGATGTATCAGGTGTGATGATCGTGGACACAATGGTGGCCAATGAGCTCTTTAAAGTAACTGATGCACTCAAGCTTCTTGGCATCAAGGTGATCTTTACCGGCATCCGCCCTGAAATAGCACAGACTATGGTTAATCTGGGACTTGAGGTGGACGGGCTTGTCTTCCTTGGCAGCCTGAAAAAGGCGCTGACGCGTCTGAATAAACAAAACGTTCTATAGAAAGAGAAGAGCACTGCCCAGCTGGCAGTGCTCTTTTCTTTCTGCGGCGCCTCGATGCTAAGATGGTGCGGTGCCAATTCCGGCTTCCCTCGGGCGCCTCGCTTTATACCATTCAAGGCAGAAAAAAATAATGATGAACAGGTCTATCAAATCGCCGCCATAATACATGAGGACTGCGCCGCTCTGAGCCTGATCAACTGATACACCTGCCGGCGGATGGGCGTATAGATATTTTGATAATATGCCATGGCCGGCCAGGGCTGTAATCAGGATGGCTGCCCTCGGCATAAAGCTCTTTCTATGCGAAGTGGGTTCAATTGAGACAAACGAAGCCGTAAACAGATATCCTGCCAGAAAAACATGCAAATGGACCAGCAGGTAAAGCAGAGGCTGTGCATGCATCCTTGTAAACAAATCGGTTATATATAAAAGCCAAAGCCCTCCAATATTTAAGATTGCCGCAATTGCCGGATGGGAAACGAACCTAAATAAGCGCGATTTTAGCAATCTGGCCCCCTTTCTCGCATATCGGGCAGGCAGCATCCTTAAAAATAACGTGACAGGTGCGGAAAGGACCATCAGCAGGGGGCCGAGCATCCCGAGGAGCAGGTGGCCCATCATGTGCATCGAAAATTGATTGTGGGACCAGGAAGCTATTGGACCTGCCGCCGCTATACAGCAAAGGATTCCGGCAGCCCAGAGAACTGTCCTGTATAAAGGCCAATCGCGTTTCCCGAAAAATTGGACTGCAAGGTACATGAGAAGCAGGGATACAAAAAACATAATAAGGGCACTTTGGGCAGCGACTAATCCAGCACCACCCACTGTTTCATGGTGGAGATGGCTATTGCCGTGCATCTGGTGCAGCACCTGCCCTTCGCAGCTGTTTGTTCGTCTTCAGGAAAAGCATGGTTCCCAAAAGAATGAAAAAGAGCGCAATAGCATTCCAAGCCAGATCATAAGGCAATATCTCAACCTCATAGCGAATTTGATGAATTCTCATTAACTTATGCTGGATAGTCCCGTCATAAAAATTAAAGCCGCCTGAACCCAGCATGACGCCGCTCATCCATCTCTTCCGCCACCAGGCTGCCCGCCGGCGAAGGTCTGCAAGCATAAATAAAGCTGCAACCGTAGCAAACCAGCTGAAAGCATGAAAAAGTCCGTCAGAAACCAGTCCTGCGGCTGTGGTGGAAAGGTCATAAAAATGGTGCCAGTGTAAAAGCTGGTGAAAAACAGCTTCATCCAAGAAAGCTGCCAGACCAACGCCAAACAATGCACCAGAACCCAGATTCCTGCCAGCAAACTTGGCCTGGATCTGGGAAAGGGTTTTGTCCATTCTTGCCATCAGCCAGCCTCCTATCCTTTAGAAAGTCCTTTTCTCACCAATCTACCCATAATAACGCATATTTAAGCAGAGGAATTATTTTCCTTAAACCTTGTTTCAAAGGAACGTTTGTTCTATAATGGTAATGTAAATAAAAATAGTGGAGGGTTAAATGAGGCCGGAACTTACCAGTAAAATAAGCTATAAAGAATTCAGTGAATATTATTGGCTGAAAACAGAGCTTCAGGCTTTCTGCAGGAAAGAAGGGATGAGTACGTCAGGCGGAAAGGCGGAGCTGTCGGAAAGGATTGGGATATATCTGACTACAGGGGAGAAGAAAGGTCCAATAATAAAAAGAAGGCCAAAGCTCCGTGCAGCCAAAGCCCCATTAAGCCTTGATACTGCCATTTCTGAAAATCATACTTGCTCACAGGAAGTCCGTGCTTTTTTCAAGAGTGTCATAGGTTCACATTTTCACTTTTCTACTTACATACAAGATTATTTTAAGCATAATCCCGGAAAGACCTATAATGATGCTGTATCAGCGTGGCACGAGGAAGAAAGCCGGAAAAAGGATCCTTCCTATAAGCGTGAGATTGGCCGGCAGTTCGAATACAACCGGTTTATCCGTGATTATTATGCAGACCAAAAAAACCAGGGGAAAAGCAGAGCTGAGGCTATTGCAGCGTGGATGCTTATTAAAAGCAGGCCAGGAAGCAATGAATATAAGTCCCCGAAATAGATTCCTCCATATTTCCGGGCCGGCCGGCAGGGGAGGCTAGCTTTTTTTGTCCTCCTCAAGCAGCTCGATGATTCTGTCCAGTTTCTGCTCCATTTTGGATTCGGGTTTTCCTATAACCATCCAGCGGACCAGGAAATAGACAGCAAAAACCATTCCAGCCATTACGGCTAACATAAGAATCTGGAATATAAGATCTCCACTGTTAAACATTCTTTCCACAACCTTTCTTTTTTTCCAGTATAGCATTTATCCTGTTTATTTTTGGGATATAATTTACAAACGAAAGATTTAGGGCAGCACTAAAAATTTGATTGGTAAGGTAATGACAATTGTAAAAGGGGATTACTTCATGATAAACGAATATACAGATCGTGGTATTCCGGACATAGTACGGCAAAGAAAAGAGGCAGCGTTCAATGAAGGCTTTGAACAATCATGCACAGATGAAGCTGGGAGGCTTCTGTCTGTTATGGCTGCTCAGGCAGGCCAAGGAAGAATTCTGGAAATCGGAACAGGGCTTGGTGTTGGAAGCGCCTGGATTCTTTCGGGATTGTCACCTGAAGCTGAATTGGTATCAATAGACAATTCATTTGAGAGGATAGAAAAAGTCAGAGGCGGCATTCATCATAAACAGGCAATTTTTCTTCATGGCGACTGGAAGGAGGCAGCGGTGCACGGGCCATTCAAATTAATTTTTGCTGATGCTGCTTCAGCCAAACAAAAAGAAGGTGAAGATCTGATAAAAATGCTGGATCAAAATGGGGTGCTGTTCATGGATGATTTCACGCCTGAAGAGCATTTTCCTGAGGAATGGAAGGGAAAGCCTGATACAGTGCGGGAATTCTGGTTTCATCATCCTTTAATGGCTTCAGCCGAAATTTTACTCACATCCAAATCCGCAGCAATCATTGCGGTTAAAAAAGGATAGATTCACTCGAGGAATCCGTTTTTAATATGCCGTGCAGTACTAGTGGATCATATGGTCCATTTAAGTATACCTTGTAAATTCTTCAATAGTCAGTCTATCATTTTCTGCTTGACTGATAGGATGATAATAGTCGATGTTTAAGGGGGAGTTCTATTGATTGATTACCGGATAAAGCCTGCTGCAGGATACCGCAGCAGAGTTGCTGATGTGGTGAGTATGCTTGAACATTCCAGGTCTGTAACACTTAGTGAAATCCAGGGCCTGGATCAATTCCGGCTCGATTTTTTGATCGAAGAGGCCTCTAATTCAATCGGTGCCCTGCTGATGCACATGGCTGCGATCGAATTTGTCCACACCATCATAACATTTGAGCAAAGGGACTTAAATGAGGATGAAAGAGGAAAATGGGAAACCGCATTGGAACTGGGAAACCAGGCCAGAGAAAAGTATAGAGGCAATGATCTGGCATTTTACTTGGCTGAACTTGATGAAGTCCGGAGAAACACATTGGAAAAACTCAAGGACGCAGATGAAGCCTGGCTCCTTAAGGATCATCACTGGGAAAATGGGCTGGTATAATCACTATTGGATGTGGTTTCACGTCATCGAGGATGAAGTCAGCCATAGAGGTCAGATTAAGCTTATAAAAAGGCTTGCGGACGGGCAGGCATGAAAAAGGGCGGATCATAGTCCGCCCTCTTATATAACCTTGATTGTTATCGGATAAATATATGGCTGATCAGGCTCACTGATCAATTCCCATTCTGTCACTTTAAGGAGCGGCAGCATTGTACCATTATATTCAGCCATCTCAATTATTCCTTTTGCTTTCACCCAGCTGTCAGCTTCCAGCCCTGAAGCTTCTTGAAATTGTGATAAAAAGCCGACGATGCTTGCATCTGCCACGCAATGGGAAACAAGGAAACGGGAGATGACAAGCTGGTCCTCGTTAAAGCCTTCTTCCTTATAGACAAATCCCATCAGCTCTATTTCCTTCCCCAGATAGCTGTCCAGATCTTCATGCATGCTCTCATAATAGGCGGCATATACATCGTCGTTCAAAAGAATGCTATTGCTTTTTGCCAGTCTTTTTTTGTATGCGGTGTATTCGTCATTTGTCATAACAGGCTGATCTTCCAGATTTGGATCAGGTTTATTTTCGTCTATAGTGTCACCCTGTTTAACCTCAAGCTGGTCCTTTGCTGCTTCATTCTGGTCAGTCTGATTCTCCTCTGTTGCCGCTTTACTCTGGTCAGCCTTCTGCTTTCCATGCGATAAAATGGCCATTCCCCCTTTTTTATCCGCAATTGATGCGTCCAGCACCTTGGGCGGGAGGAGGAAGCCCGTGATCAAGGGGAAGATGATGATCGTATAGGATAGCAGCTTTCTTGCTGTAAAAGGGGAGGTGCCATGATCATGATGATGCCCGCAGTCATGGCCTCCATCATCATGATGGCAGCATCCCATTTCACCATGATGATGATGATGATGCTTTTTTTCCTTTTGTCCCCGTATACGTGTGATTTGAATAAAAAACAGGACCAGAAAAATAACAGATGCAATTTGGCTGAGGCTCTCATATTTGGGATTGATATATTTGCTGATCTCTCCTGTATAATGCAGCTTGAAAATCAATGCAGAAAAGATAAGCAGTATCAATGCCCTCAAGCCCTGCTGATAGTGTATGACCATTTATTCTCCCTCCTTTACCATAATCCCTGTACAATGAGCAAAGTTGCAAAGACGGCTGCCGCGACAATCAGCAGGACGGATAAGACGAATCTTTTGCGGAAGACGCTGAGCATCATCAGAGTATTTTTCAAATCAATCATAGGACCGAAAATCAGGAAGCCCAAAACAGAGGCAGGAGGGAAGATGCTGCCGAATGACGCCCCGATGAATGCATCGGCCTCAGAGCATAATGATAGAATATAAGCAAGGCCCATCATCACCAGCAGGGATGTGACAGGGCCGCTCCCTGCCTCGAGCAGTGTCCTTGCAGGCAAGTATACCTGTACGAATGAAGCCAGGAAAGCCCCCAGGATTAAATATTTTGCCATATCAAAAAACTCATCAATAGAATGTGTCAGCATCGACCAAAGCCTGTCCGTGAAGGGAGCTTTGCTCATTGATTGCGCGGACTCTGTATGAAGGCCTTTTTTAAATTGATTGCCTTTGAAGAAAAGGCTGACAGCAAATGCGGATGCCAGTGCAATGACAAAACCCAGCCCCATTCTAAGACCGGCCATCTTCGCATCATTGCCAAATGCCATATATGTAGAAGCAATAACGATCGGGTTAATAAGCGGTCCAGTAAGCATAAAGCCAATTCCCGCATAAATCGGCACCCCTTTGCCTACAAGTCTTCGAATAATCGGAACAATACCGCATTCGCATGCTGGAAAAAGGGCTCCCGCCGTACAGCTCATCAATATCGCCATATATTTGTTCTTAGGTATCCATTTTTTAATATGGTCCTCAGTTACAAAAATCTGTATAAACCCGGCTATAAGAACACCGATCAATACAAATGGAAGCGCCTCTATCAAAATACTGATAAAAATCGTATTCAAATTGAGCAATGATGAGGGAAGCTCCACTGCTTCTTGAAAACTGACAATCAAAAAGATAAACAGGCCTGCTGTAACAGCGATAATCAGACCTGTCAGATCGCCCATATTGCTTTTCATTATTCGATTCATATAAACCTCCTAAATAACAGCACCCGCGGGTATCGGAATTTGAAGTAAACGTAATTATTACGCTTTACATTCTAAGCTAACTATATGTGTTTGTCCATGGGAATATACCTGCCCAATTTATAGCAGTTAAGGAGGCGGGAATACCTGTTTATACAGGAGAAGAAATGCGCCGATCGTCCCGGAATGATCCTGATTAGTGAATAGAACCAGAGCAGATGCAGGCACAAAGAATTTTGGTGAACCTTATCAGGAGTGGGGATTGCATAGGTTTATAAGTTGTGGTTTAATTAATAAATCGTAACTATTACGTTTTATTCGGCACTGAAGTTGCTAATAAAACTGAAAAGTTGCTAATAAAACTAAATAGTTGCTAATAAAAGAAAAAAGTTGCTAGTAAACTGGAAAAGTTGCTAATAAAAGAAAAAAGTTGCTAATAAACACAAAAAGCTGAGGCAGAACCTTACATAGATCACATCAGCCAAGCGCTTTTTTCAAGGAGGATTCAAAAGATGAAAGAATGGGTCATTGTCGGCGGGGGAATTCAGGGTGTTACGCTGGCTGCTTTCTTGCTGAGAAAGAAAAAAGTATCCTTAGAAGGGCTGTCAATTATTGATCCGCATCATGAGCCGCTATTTAATTGGAACCACTGCTCAGCTGCCATTTCGATGCCTTATTTGAGATCGCCTTCTGTGCATCATATCGATGACGGGCCTTTCAGCCTGCAGAAATTTGCCGGTGATACCGAACAAACGAAAGCATTCTATGGCAGGTATAAGAGACCTTCATTAAGATTATTCAATGAGCATTGCCAGCATGTTATCCAGGAAACAAAATTAAAAGATTCATGGGTGCATGGCAGGGTGAGCGAAGCTTTGGAGCGGGAGGGCGGCTGGCATGTTGCCCTTCAGGATGGCCGTACATTAGATTCAAAAAATCTAGCCATTGCAATCGGGATTGGAGAACAGCCTTTCTTTCCTGAATGGGCCATTAAGATGAAAGAAGAAGGATGCCCTTCCATTCATCATATATTTGAAAAAGGCATTCCAGATTTAAAGCAGCTAAAAGGTCCTTTTACGATCCTTGGCGGAGGGATAACTGGGGCTCATTTGGCCATAAGCTTAAGCACACAACATCCCGGCCAGGCAGCATTGCTTAAGCGTCATCCTTTCCGGGTGCATGATTTTGACAGTGATCCAGGGTGGCTCGGTCCCAAAAACCAATATGGCTTCCGCAAGCTGGAATCCTGGAAGGAAAAACGCCGGCAGATTATAAAAGCAAGGAATAAGGGATCCCTTCCATTTGATCTTCTGTCAAAAATCAAGCATTTGGCTAAAGAGGAAAAGCTTCACCTTATTGATGGCCATGTTGAGCGGGCTGAATGGAGCGGAGAGGGCATTTCTATGTTCAATGAAGAAGGGGAGCTCATCCATCAGACTGGGACTGTTGTTTTGGCTACAGGCTTTCAGCCCGGCCTCCCGGGAAGAGAATGGCTTGCCCCTTTTATTGAAACGCATAGCCTGCCTTGTGCAAAATGCGGTTATCCGATTGTTGGCCATTCACTCCAATGGTCTCACGGACTTTATGTTACAGGAGCACTGGCAGAGCTGGAGATAGGGCCGATTGCCCGAAATATCTCGGGGGCACGCCAGGCAGCAGAAAGAATTACAAGCAGCTTATGATCATGTTTAAATCGTAATGAATACGTTTAAGGGAGAGGTTTTTATGACTATAAAGAAAATACCTGTTACTGTTTTGAGCGGCTATCTTGGCTCAGGAAAAACAACTTTGCTCAATTACATTCTGGCAAATCGTGAGGGCCTGAAGGTGGCTGTGATTGTCAATGATATGAGCGAGGTGAATATTGATGCTGCAATGGTGAAGCAGGGCGGCTTCTCAAGGACAGATGAAAAGCTGGTTGAAATGCAGAACGGCTGCATCTGCTGCACGCTGCGCGAGGATTTGATGATAGAGGTTGAAAAGCTTGCGGCCAAAGGCGATATTGATTATATCGTGATTGAATCAACAGGGATCAGCGAACCGGTTCCTGTTGCTCAGACCTTTTCATATGCAGACGAAGACTTAGGAATTAATCTGTCCTCCATTTGCAGGCTGGATACCATGGTGACAGTTGTGGATGCGTACCGTTTTTGGCAGGACTTTACGTCAGGAGAAAGCCTTCTGGACAGGCAGGAGGCGGCAGGGGATTCAGATGAGCGCGAAGTGGTGGACCTGCTGATCGATCAGATTGAATTTGCCAATGTGATATTGCTGAACAAAATCGATTTAACAGACAGGAAAGCTGCCGAAAAGCTTACAGCCGTCCTCCGCAAGCTCAACCCGGGAGCAGATATCATCGAAACAATACAGGGGGCAGTGCCCCTGGAACGCGTGCTGAATACAAAGCTTTTTGACTTGGAACAAGCTGGACAAAATGCAGGATGGATTAAAGAGCTTAATCAAGAGCATATACCGGAAACCGAGGAATACGGAATTTCTTCTTTCGTCTATAGAAGAAGAAAGCCATTCCATCCTGACCGGTTTATGCAATGGCTTGAACAATGGCCTGTCGAGGTTGTCAGATCAAAAGGCTTCATTTGGGTTGCAGGCAGGGAAGATACTGCCGGTCTTCTTTCTCAGGCTGGACCGTCGCTTATCCTGCAAGGGGCTGGTGCATGGATTGCATCGCGTCCCGAGGCCGAACGGGAACAAATACTGTCAGAAGATCCCGAGCTTAAGCAAAGCTGGGATGAAATAACAGGGGACCGGCAGACAGAGCTGGTCATGATCGGCATAAAAATGGACCGCCGGGCCATTGAGGATTCGCTTGATGTTTGCCTGATTAGTGAAGAGGAAGCTGAGGCAGACTGGAAGACTTTTGAGGACCCTTTGCCTGCTTTCTAAAATCGTAAGATGCCGCATTAAAATGTTGCGGCGTTTTTTTTTTTAAGAGGAAGGATAAAGTTCATTTAAAAAAGAAGAATACAAGATTAACGGCTCTTTCTCTTCATAAATATAATGAAGAAAAGGGGATGTTTTAATGAGAAAAGCATTATTAACAGGGATAGTACTGGCGGGTCTTGCGGCGGCTGGTTCTTTTGCGGCGGATGACTGGAATCTTTTAGTGATGCTTAGCGGGACTGTATCATTAATTTCAATTTTAATAAGCGGGCTATTGTTTGGTGTTTTTACCAGCGGCGAACAGAACAGGGCTAATTTTCACACAGAAAGCAAGAATGATAGAAAGAAGCGGCAAAAAATAGGGGGCTGTGTCCTGCTGTTCGGCCTCCCGAATATGATAGCAGTATTGGTATATTATCTTGTTTCAGGCGGAGGATAAATCTATGGAAGAACTTGAATTTGCAATTAACCTTAGGGGATCGGGAGAGCTCAAGAAGTCAAATCTTATCCTCAAGAAGCTTGCTGACAGAAATCCCAGCGATGCGCTGATCAGCTATCAAACTGCCTGGAGCTTTGATTTGCTGGGGGAAGAAGCGGATGCAGCTCCCTATTATGAAAGAGCCATCAGCCTTGGACTTCCAGATAAAGAGCTGGAGGGGGCACTGCTCGGATTGGGGAGCACTTACCGTACATTAGGAGAATATCAGAAGGCAAGATATACGCTTGAGAAGGGGATGGAAAGATTCCCTGATAACCGTGCAATGAGCGTTTTTTATTCTATGGTTTTGTACAATTTAGGAAGCCATGGAGAAGCAATGGGCCTTCTGCTGGAAAGCCTGGCGGAAACATCTTCAGACGAAGGCATTCACCAGTATAGAAAGGCAATATTATTTTATGCAGATAAGTTGGATACAGTCTGGAAATAAGGGCCTTTAACAGGTCCTTTTTTCTTTAATGTGAAACTTACTGTTCTTTTTTTCGTCAAATCTATTATAAAAGTAAGAAGGCAATGAAAAAGCAGTAGAAGTGTCTGTAATCGAGCTGTCTGAAACAGCACAAGGAATACATAAGATCATCTTCAAAAAAGAAGCGAAGGGGACCTCAAGCATAGGGAAAGTCTTGTGCCATATCCCTTTTCAGCGCAGCGTGAGCAGTCAGAATTGAGAGGAAAGGTTTTATTATGAGAAGAAAACTAGGAGCGATCGCAGGTTTATTTATCCTGGGATCACAGCTGTATATACTATTTTTATGGATGGCAGATTGGGAACAGCTGACGACTGTACCTGGATTGGTTCTGTGGGGTGCAGCCATTATGCTTGGCCTTCTGGTTTCCCTCATTTACCACCAGCTCAGGGAGCCTGAGAAATATATAAGGATAAGTAAAAACATTTTATTCAGCAGTACGATCATGACCATGCTGCTGGCCGTACTAGCATTTGTCATAGAGCTGATAACAAGCTCTATGCCTTGATAAATTGGGGGAATAGTAGATGCCAGAGATCGAACATAGAATTTTGATCAGGAAAGACAGAGATGATATATTTCGGATTTTAACCACTGGGGAAGGCTGGAACAGCTGGTTTACCGATGGAACGATCCTGAATTTGAAATCTGATGGCACAGGTGATATCCGCCTGAAATGGAACAGTTATGGTCCGGAAAAACTTGTGCTTGAGGATGGAGGGAAGATCCTTCATGCAGAGCAGGGCAGGCGATTCACTTTTCAATGGACTCCAGGTGAAAGTACGACGACTGTGGCGTTTACACTGGAGCCTGCTGATAAAGGTACGCTTGTCAGTGTTCGGGAGACAGGGTATTCCTCCTCCAGAAAAGACTTGGATGCCTGCGTTAAATGTGCAGCCGGCTGGGGAGAGGCACTGGTCCTCCTTAAGTTTTATGCAGAGCATGGCCAGGTCTGCAAGCAGGATTTAGGCTGAATATTAGAATGCTCATCCTTAATCGGGACACCCTAATGGCAGGAGGGATTTTCCATGAGATTAAGGATTTTTTTATGCATAGTGATTATTTTTGCAAGCATGCCCCTTTCCAGCCAGGCTGAAGGAAATTTAAAGGCAGTTTTTATACGGGACGGTAATTTGTGGCTTGCTGAGGGAAAAAAAGAAACCCGTTTGACTGAAGGGGGACAGGCTTCAGATCCGAAATGGTCTTATGATGGAAGGTTCATTGCTTATCTGTCTGCAGAGGGTGAACAGCGTTATCTGTATATATATGATTTACAGAAGAACCGCAGCTATCAGCCCTATAAAACAATCGAAACCTATCACTTCGAATGGTCTCCGGATGCCAATACGATTGCTTACACTTCCAGGGGAGTCCTTAATATCACAAAAACAAAAAACGGAATACCAAAAGGCTTTGAAAATGTCTCTTTGGGCGTAAGTGATTTTACATGGACGCCGGACGGCAAGGGATTCATTGCCTCGTCACAAGCGGAACTGCTGCCCACAGGATGGGGGCCGGTAAGGCTGTTCAAAATAAAGAAGGATGCCGCACTGAACGCTGAAAAAATCAAGCCGTTTTATACGATTAAAACGGACCCTGACAAATTGTTCGCGATTGATGCAAATCATTTTAAGTGGAGCACAGACGATAAGTGGATAAGCTTTCTGGGAGTCCCGACCGCATCATGGTCTGCAGACAGCAACACACTCATAGTATTGTCGGCAGGAGGAACCCGTTTCCAGACTATCGGCAAGATGCTGAACCAGCCGGACTGGTTTAAATGGTCCCCGGCAGAAAATAAAATTGCGTATATTTCAGGTGAAGGCAGATTTCTAGTCCAGGATAAAAGGACGTCGGTAGCAGATATTCCAATTTCAGCAGGCCAAAAGGATTATACCCCAGAAGGTTATGTAGATATTGACCTCGCTTGGCTGACAGCAGATGAGGTGATCACGGCCCGGGTAAAGGAAAATAAAGACTGGAAGGAAGGGCCGGTCCCAGAGATGTATTCAAAGCTATACAACATCAATATCAAATCAGGCATCCAAAAGCAAATCACATTCCCAAAACCAGGCAGCATGGATATCAAGCCTCAAGTTACAGGAAAGTATATTGCATGGATGCGAAAAGAAAGCGGGAGACTGCAGGGAGAAATCTGGATCAAAGAGGGAGCAGCCGGCAAAGCAAAGGTATGGCTTGAAAGAGTGGACGGTGCACCGGTTTTTTACAACAGCAAGTAGAGAAAGCCCATTCGCTGAGGATGGGCTTATTTGATATGTTTTTTCAGATAACGAATGAGTGTAAACTAAGCTAGAGTTGAGAAGAAGCGATGATATGTATGAATAGAGGCTAAACAGTACATGAGGTGAGAAAAAAGAAGTCCCTCATGCATCGAATAGAGGCTAATCAATGCATGAGTTGGAAAAAAAGAAGCCCCACATGCATCGAATAGAGGCTAATCAACACATGATTTGTAATGAAAGCAGCGATCTCGCCCAGGCTGAGATCGCCACTTGTTTACGAAAGCCCCCCCAATAACCTTCTAGGTACTCGCTTGTTATTACTATTCTCCCTATCTTTTTCCTTCCAAAAAACCAAAATTTATTATTCTAATTGTTACAAAATTATGGATAAATGACAACTATCATTTACATTTTGACTATAATCCTTTACTCTTAAGGTGACATAGGGAGGGGAAAATTACCATGTTAAAAAATTCCGTTCGGGAAATGAGGGCGAGATTCCGTTTCACACAGCAGGATCTTGCAGATAAGATCGGTGTTTCTCGGCAGACGATCGGGCTGATTGAAAAGGGCGATTATGCCCCGTCCATCACACTCGCCTTAAAGATATCTTCTGTATTTGGAGTCCCGGTCGAACAGATATTCCATTTAGAAGGGGAAGAATGACCATGCTAAAAGCTATTTTTCAATCTCCACTCTTTAATTGCCTGCTGATCCTGGGCCTCGGGATCATAATGATCGGCAATTATTATACTGAAAGTGTTCCTGGATGGATGAATATTGATCCGCTGTACCTCGGCATTCCAATACTCATCCTTGTTGCTTCCATACCTGTTTACAATAAGCTGAACCCTGGCAGCAAGGTGAAACCGCAGATCATCCCGATGGAGTTGAGGGAAGAGGACGAAGGTCAGCAGTGGATCACCTATAAGGCGACCAGGAAGGTGTATATCTTTTTTGCCTCATTCATCCCAGTTGCCATTGCACTGACAGCTTTCTTGAATCATATTCCTTACTTCCCGGTCATGCTTCTTGCCGGGATGGGCATTGTGCAATACGTGATTTTTTGGCTGGAGCTGAGAAGACACTGATAAAGGGGGAGCTAAAATGGATAAACAGATGCTGATTTCACTTTCCATACTGGCTGTATTGCTCGAGGCTTTTCTGATATTTGTTTTTATCAAATATAAACAGGGAAGGATCGATCATAACCCATTTGGAGCGATGGTGTTAAAAGAAGGGAAGATTCTGTATTACAGCATTTTCCAATGGGGGAAGACGAGGCCTGCAAATCAGACAGCTGTTTTTCCATTATTGAAAGGCTCCAATTATTTTTGGCTATTCCTCGCTCTTTTACATGAACAGATTCTTGAGATGATTGTTTTTCATATCTATCTGAGAAATGAGGAGCCCGCCCTTGCTTACACTATTTCAGCGGTCCATATTTACAGCATCATTTATATGATCGGCGATTATAACTGGCTCCGCAATACACCTATCACCGTCAGCAATAACAGGGTTGAAATGAAAATCGGGGCGAGAAGGGAATTATCCTTCCATATCAGCGAGATTGACAGCATACAGAAAGCAACCCTTCAGTATAACAAAAGCGGGGGAATCATTTATGAAAAGGGTGTCTTTCATACGACCGCTTTCCCGAGAGTGCTGACCAGGATATTTGGAATGGGGGATGAGCTTAGATATGAAATAATCTTTAAGCAGCCTGTTACCGCTAGAGGTTATTTTGGATTAAAAAAAGAAGTAAAGAAAGCCTTCATTTATATTGAGCAATCAGACGAACTGGCTGAGCTGCTGAAGCTGAAAATGGAGCAATGTTCAGATGTAGAAGCGGAGCTCCAGGTTGAATCAAAAAAAGAGCCGCTTGTTAACTGGAGGATGTATTTCCTGCTTCTAGCCATCAATCTGGCAGGGGCATTGGCATTAGCTCCTTATGCAATTGCCAGGGAAGGGTTCCATAAGGAAATGGGGGTTTCAGAAGGAGCTTTTACGCTGATATTTGCTGGCCAGACCGTAATAGAGGCTGGCATTCTAATCCTGCTGGCTCTGCTGATGGCGAGAACGGCAGCTGTTAAACTTCCCATTTTGGAATCTTTCATTATGCGTACAGGAGATTGGAGGAAGCATGGAAAAGATGCAGGAAAGGCTGTCTTTTATGGAGTCCTGACAGGGATTGTGATTTGTATCACAAGCTACTTTATATCGAAGCCGCTCGGTATTGATAATTCCAGCATAAACGAACCTGATTGGAAATTGGGTCTTTTAGGCTCTTTCGGAGCAGGTACTACAGAAGAAACCATGTTCCGATTGTTCTTTGTCACTCTGCTTCTCTGGTTAACAGTGAAAATCAAGAAAAAGAAGCCTGGGAAAACTGCCATCTGGATCAGCATCTTTAGCGCAGCTCTCTTATTTGGCGCCCTGCATTACGGTGTTGCAGCTTCGGCTTTCGACATGACTCTTGGTCTTGTTCTTGGAGTGCTCCTTATAAATGGAATAGGCGGTATCGTGTTCGGAGCGATATTCGTTTATGCGGGGCTGGAATATGCAATGATCGCCCATATCTTTGCTGATATCGTCATACATGTCGTTGCCCCGCAATTTATTTGAGAGGTTAATAGCTCTCTGGTGCCTCTTTGCTTCATTCTTTGCCGCATTGCAGGCACCTTTTGTCTTCATCATCTTCTCCGTACATGCGGAGCTCTTTTTCTATCCCGCATGAGATGCACCGTTCAAAATATATTTGCGGCAGGACACCGCATTCAGCCAAAGGGACCCACTCCTCTTCATACAGCGTCCTTGTCATGTTGTAATCAATGAAAACGAGCTGCTTCGCTTCATTAAGACCATAGTTGCTGCTGTCTTTAAGATCAAAAGAGTCGAATTCAGCATCAAGAATCCGCAAAGCTTTTTCATAGCCGGCTTGAATGGATGCCTTGTTTCTATCTCTATCAATCTCAAAAGATTGAAGATTGATTAACGGTACAGGCTCATAGTATTTTTGCACGGCAACAGAAGGATCAGCATAAAAGGTTTCAGCAAACAGGCTGGCCAATCCTTGTGTTTTCATAAATTGAAAAATTTCATTCTCCATTAAAGATTGCTTGTATCCTATTGGATGAAGATGCACTTTGATGGCATAGTTCTTATGCCTGTAAACCTTTCTTGTAGATCCGATTCCAATAAAATTTTCCTCTATGCAATATTTCTGCCAAAGTTCCCCTATATGCCCAGTCATAAAGTTACCTCCATTTGCGACCTCCTGATCTCGACAAAGGAAAACAAGATTTGTCGCAGCCAGGAGAAAATGCATAATTTCCGCGTTACGCCCTGGCAACGCTAATACCATATAATGGATAACAAATTTTTCTCCTAAATTTTAGCAGACTATTTCTTTTTAATCAAAAAAACCAGGAATATCTTTCTAATCCTGGGTATATATATTTGAGTCTGTGATATTTTCTGTCCATAGCACGCTGAAACTTTTTGGGCTGTTTATACGTATAATATATGTGAGCTTTTTGTGAACAAGCTGGTTTGAATCGGTTTCCAGTTCATTTTTGCACAGAAACATGATACACTTACACATTATGTTGTGCTTCATTTGCAATGTAAGGGCCAAAGATGTGAAACGGGAAATGGCTTCCCCTGTGCAAGATTTCGATTTTGCAATAGAAAGAGGGTTTTATACTTGAAGAAAACAAACTATATGATTGCGAATATACTAACTAAATTTGCAGGCTTTTATGCATTGGCCGTCCTGATGCTGTGGATTAAGACTTACACAGTGCAGGCCCATGAGTTCAGCCTTGGAATTGACAGCGTCCTGCAGCAGTTCCTGCTTGTGCTGAATCCGCTTGGATCAGCAATGCTGTTCCTCGGAGTTGCCTTTTTCTTTAAAGGGCGGAAGAAATACTTTGCTTTGATTGGAATAGACTTGCTCATGTCTTTCCTCTTGTATGCAAATGTTCTGTTTTACAGGTTTTTCAATGACTTCCTGACACTGCCGACATTGACTCAGACGCAAAACTTCGGCGATGTGAGCGGAAGTGTGACATCCCTGTTAAAGCCGCATGATATCCTATATTTTGCTGATCTGCTGCTCCTGGCTGTATTGCTGGCAAGCCGTTTTGTGAAAATGGATATGGCTGCTGTGCCGCGCAGGAAAGCAGCGGCATTAATGTTCCTGTCCCTGGCTATTTCCAGCTTCAATCTTGGACTGGCTGAGTCAGATCGCCCGCAGCTGCTGACGCGCGGATTTGACCGCAACTATATTGTCAAATATCTTGGAATGTACAATTATACAATCTATGATGCTGTTCAAAGTACCAAATCAACTGCACAGAGGGCCTTTGCGGACAGCAATGATGTGACAGAAGTCATCAACTTCACAAAATCAAATCATGCCAAACCCAATGAAAAATATTTCGGGGCCGGTGAAGGAATGAATGTCATTTACCTTCACCTTGAGTCTATCCAGAATTTCCTGATTGATTATAAGCTGCATGGCGAAGAAGTAACGCCATTCCTGAATTCACTCACAAGTGATCAGAATACGATGTACTTCGATAATTTTTACCATCAGACAGCTCAAGGGAAGACGGCTGATGCGGAGTTCATGCTTGAAAATTCCCTTTACGGACTGCCTCAGGGCTCCGCTTTTACAACAAAGGGTACGAACACGTATCAGGCTGCTCCTGCCATCCTGGGCCAGAATGGCTATACATCCGCTGTTTTCCACGGTAACTCCGGAAGCTTCTGGAACAGGGATGAAATATACAAATCCTTTGGCTTCGATCAATTCTTTGATTCAAGCTATTATGATATGACTGCCCCTCAGGCAGAATACGGCCTGATGGATAAACCTTTCTTTGAGCAGTCCATGGACCATTTACAATCATTGAAGCAGCCTTTCTATACAAAGTTCATTACAGTAACTCATCATTATCCTTATAAGATGGATCAGGCTGAAGCTACGATTGCCCCTCATACAACGGGGGATAAATCAGTCGACAATTACTTCCAGACTGCCCGATACGCAGATGAGGCGCTGGAGCAGTTTTTCGAGGATCTGAAGGAAGCAGGCCTATACGATAATTCCATTATTATTATGTACGGAGACCATTATGGGATTTCCGAAAACCATAATAAGGCAATGGAAGAGGTGCTTGGACATGAAGTCGATGACTTTGTCAGCCAAGGATTGCAAAGGGTGCCTCTGTTCATCCGTGTGCCTGGCATGGAAGGCGGAGTCAATCATGAATATGGCGGCCAGATCGACCTGCTGCCGACCGTACTCCACTTGCTTGGAATAGAGAACAAAGACAATATTCAGTTTGGAACAGACCTTCTGTCAGAGGAGCATGATGAAATCGTTCCTTTCCGTAATGGAGATTTTGCAAGCCCTGAGATTACTTCGACAGGCGGTAAGTTCTACGATTCCAAGACAGGTGAACTGCTGGATGAAAACAGGCTTGAAGAAGCGGAAAAATATAAGCTGAATGTAGAGCAGAAGCTTAAACTGTCAGATAAAGTTGTTAACGGTGACCTGCTCCGATTTTATACACCGGAAGGCTTTGAACCGGTGGACCGCTCGAAATATCAGTACAAGCTGAATGAATCTGCAGAGAATCAAAATGCTGATGCTGAAGAAGCTGATAAAGAACAAATAACAGAAGATCAAATAGAAGAGGAAAATTCAAGCAAAGCTGAGTAGCAGTAAAGGCTGTCCTATAAAAGGGCAGCCTTTTTCTTTTTAGTCCATAGCATGCAGAATTTAGGGAACTTTTCCCAGGATTGACCGTATAGAGGATATGGACCCCAATTGGAAGTGAACGGTTTGAATTCATTATTTTTCATTG
The DNA here is from genome assembly GCF_031844465.1 of Bacillus sp. AG4(2022). Classification (NCBI taxonomy): domain Bacteria; kingdom Bacillati; phylum Bacillota; class Bacilli; order Caryophanales; family Bacillaceae; genus Bacillus; species Bacillus sp. AG4(2022). The sequence continues at coordinate 42,922 of NZ_JAUZVH010000007.1, read as the reverse complement.
TAGGACCAATGATGGTTTTCCTGCTAGTTAGCAGCGGGCTCTTTTTCATTCAATATACATGATTCAGCTGGCTGCCGAAAAAGGGATTAAGCTGCTGCTTATACTTACTGCCATACTTAGTCTTTTTATATGGCTGATTCCATTGAATGCAGGATTCAAGAACTTTTTAGTAATTGGCAGATACTGCTAAGTAGGAGGGCGCTGATTGTTCTACATAAAGCTCGTGATGGTCGTTCTTTTTTTTCTTTGGATCTTTGCTGCGGTAAGAAAGGAATACCGCAAGAGCCCTGATGAGGATAAAGGGGAATTCTGGAGAGATGCGCTTGGCGGAGGAGCAGGCCTGATGTCTGCAGGCTTGCTTCTGAACTTTGTGAATTTCTTGTTTTTTGATGAAGGTTTGAGGAATTTGTCTTTCTGTTTAGTTCTCGCCGGAATGGTTAACGCCAGCCTATATATTTGGAAAAAAAGCAGGAAGCGGAGTTTCATGCTTCTAGGGATGGCGGCGGCAGGCGCGGCTATCTATTACTGGTATTATTATTAATTTTTATATTTACTATATAGTATGTAAAATCCTGGTTCGGAAAGGAGAATATATGCGATATAAAGACTTAATGGAGATGAAGGATATCACGATTTCATTTCATGAAATTTCCGAGCCGAGAATGGAAGGAGCGATGCTGCGCATTACGGTCCTTATAAGCAAAGATGCCACAGACCTGATGATCTTTCCGCATCCTGACAGCAAAGCCTTAAGGGCAGATATTGAGTTTAAGAATTATGTTACTTATTCTGTCGTTCATGATGATTATACGGTTTGGGATAATGAAGAAGTTTTTGAGGGAGAAGTGTTCAGGGTCTATATGAAGTCAAAGCTGCAGGATTTCGTAAAAAAGGAATATGCTTATCAGGGAATCAGAAGGAAAAGAGCTGACGCATTATTCTTTTGCATGTTTTGAGCATCACGTTCATGTGTTTTCCTTTCATGAGCCTGTGATAAGAATTATATAAAAAATACCCCTGCAAGGATGTAAATGCAGGGGCCATTATCTATTGAATAGTGATTTCCTCGGTGACTTTATAGTCTTCCCCGTCCTGCTGTGTCATCCAGGCTTCAAGGGTGTACGTCCCTGGAGCGAGCTTCAGCTGGCTGAGGTTAATATCGTAATTCAGCTCTTCAGCAGGCTTCAAAACTTCTTCTCCCTCAGCCTGCAGGAAAAATGCAGCACTTGAAAACAGGAATACTTCTGCTCCATCCTTATCTTTTACAGAATAGTCAAAACGCTGGGAAGTTGGAAATTTCATTTTAACTTCTTTTTCTGTCTGGTTTTTAATGATGTATATATAATTCAATGAGCTTTCCTTTTGAAGTTCAGGTTCTACATTGCCTGCAATAATGCCGCTCCCTCCTCCGTTTGTATTATTTTCCGATCCGCTGCCCGATTCATTCTTTTCTGTGCTCGTGCCGCACCCTGTTAGAACAAGGGCAAGCACCAGGATCCATTTATACATTATGATCACCTTTCTTTGCTGCCAGGATTCCTTTTCCCTTTATATATACTGGCGTAAACAAGGGAAAGAAAGTTACAGGCAATAAAGGGAAATGAAGCATAAGCTTTGGTATTTCTTTAATGTTCTGATATCTTTTTCAAAAGGAGGTTTTTTTATGAATTTCGATCATGCCCTTTTAGGGGAAAAATATTTCAGCCTGGACGCCGCCCAGGTGGACAAAAGTCCAGATGAACTTGTGATTGCCGATCCTGAAGAATCAGGGTTTTATATCATCAGCAGGGAAAGCTATGAAGAAGGACCCCAGCTGGCAGGCTATAAAATACTTATTTCTGAAGGGGAATAGCAGCAGCGGGTTTTCCGTACATAATAAATAGAAGTATTTTTCAGAAGGAGTGAGGGGTATGACAGCATACACTTCCAGGCAGGATGTGCCTGTTGAAGAAACGTGGAATCTTAAGGATATCTATAGTGATGAAAAGCTGTGGGAACAGGATTTTGAGAAAGTCGGGAAAATGGCTGAAAAGCTTAAAGAGTTTGACGGCAATATTAATGATGCACGAGACCTTTACCAATATCTAAAGCTAAGTGAAGAGCTTTCGTATACATTTACACATGTATATGCTTACAGCATGTTTAAGGCGGATCAGGATACGAGGGATACGGCTGCCCAAGCCCTGCAGGACCGCGTCAAACAGCTTGGGGTAAAAGTCGGGGCAGCCACTTCATTTTTCATGCCATATCTTCTCAGCCTTGATGAAGAAACGCTTAAAGGGTATATCGCAGAAGAAGACGGGCTGAAATATTTCGAAGAAGACCTGCTCGAATCTTTTCGCTATAAAACCCATGTGCTGACGAAAGAGCAGGAAGAAATTCTTTCACAGCTTGGAGAAGCTCTCTCATCTCCAAGCAATACGTATGGCATGATCAATAATGCCGATATCAAGTTCGGGATGGTTACAAAAGACGATGGCAAGAAGGTCCGCCTTACGCGGGGCATGTACAGCAAGCTGATTGAAGATGAAGACCGCGAAAAGCGGAAGGAGGCTTACAAAGCTTATTACAAGCCATATGTCGAACTTAAAAATACAATTGCGTCGACCCTTTCTGCTGCGATAAAGAACAATGTATCGACATCCAAGCTTCGCCGCTATCCTTCTGCTTTGGAAAAAGGGCTTTTCGGGGATAATGTCCCAAAAGAAGTTTATGAAAACCTGATCCAATCTGCAAAGGATAATATTGCGCCAATGCACGAATACAACAGGCTGAGAAAAGAAAAACTCAAGCTTGATGAGCTTCATCAGTATGACTTGAGTGTCCCTCTTGTAAGCGGGGTGAAACAGGAAATTCCGTATGAAGAGGCTTATGAGATTATGCTGAAGGCTTTGGCACCGCTTGGCGAGGACTATGTCGAGACATTGAAGGACTTTAAAAATGCGCGCTATCTCGATGTCCGCGAAACCCCAGGGAAAAGGTCCGGCGCTTATAATATGGGTGTCTACGGTGTTCATCCGTATATACTCCTGAACCACCAGGATGATTTGAACAGCTTGTTCACGCTGGCGCATGAGTGCGGCCATGGGGTGCACAGCAAGCTGAGCAGCCAGCATCAGCCGCAGATATCAGCCCGCTACAGCATTTTCGTTGCTGAAGTGGCATCAACGGTCAATGAAGTGCTCTTGATCAACTATCTGCTCGATAACGAGAAAGATGAGAATGTGCGCAAGCATTTACTCAATCACTTTATCGATAAGTTCAAGGGAACCTTCTTTACACAGGTTATGTTTGCAGAGTTTGAGAAGATCACACATGAATATGCAGAGCAGGGCAAGCCCCTCAATGTGGAAGTTTTCAACGGAATCTATGAAAAGCTCTTCCGTGAATACAATGGCGAAGAACTGGTCTTTGATGAAGAGGTGAAATATGGCTGGTCCCGTATTCCGCATTTTTACCGCCCGTTTTATGTGTATAAATATGCCACCGGATTTGCTTCAGCCATCCATCTTGCCACCAGGATACTTGAAGGCAATAAAGAGACGCTTGAGTCTTACATTGAGTTCCTGAAGAGCGGAAGCAGCGATTACCCGCTTGAATTGCTTAAGAGGACGGGAGTGGATCTTACTTCACCAGAGCCTATTGAAAATTCAATGAAGAAGTTTGGCGAGCTTGTGGAGGAATTGGAGAAGACTCTTTAGGGAAAAATGTGCTTATAAAGTTGATTATTAAAGGTACAGATTAAGTTCGTCCTAAATTCATAACTATGGATGAACCAGGGAAAAATACTTCCATCAATAAGATGGAGGTATTTTTTTGGAAAAACAGCATATTCGGTTGACTTCATCAGAAACTGGCGGATTATGGACAAATTTTATATCAGACAGCATGTTCAGGTGTGTATATAAATATTTTATTGCTTGTGCAGAGGATAGTGAAACAAGGACAATTTTGAGACAAGCCCTCGACTTAGCTGAACAGCATATCAGAGTGACATCAAGTATTTTTCAAGAAGAAGGTCACTCGGTGCCGGCCGGCTTTACAGATAATGATGTCCACCCCGGGGCACCGAGACTGTTTTCTGATGATTTTTTTCTGTTTTATACAGAGCAAATGACTAAAGGGGCCCTGGTGACTTATGGAGCCATCCTGCCTTTAACATACCGGAACGACATCAGAGAGCATTTTATGTCGTGTATATCTTCAACAATGGAATTGATGAATGAAACAAAAAATCTGCTTTTGTCCAAAGGCCTTGAAGTACGGTCGCCTTATATTCCTCCTCTTGCAGAATCAGAGATGGTAAAGGATGCTCATTTCCTTGCAGGCTGGCTCGGTAAGCAGAGACCGCTCACAGCCATTGAAATTACACATCTATTTGCCAATATACAGACCAATTATTTTGGCGGAGCGCTTGTTACAGGATTTGCACAATGCATTAAAAATGAAGAAGTGAAGCAGTATTTTGTGCGGGGAAAGGAAATCTCGAAAAAACATACAAGAATATTCAGCAGATATCTGCAGGAAAATGATCTGCCTGCCCCGGTCACATGGGATGCTGAAATAACGGACAGTAAGGTTCCTCCTTTTTCTGACAAATTAATGATGTTCCAGTTGAACATGATGTCCGCTGCTGGAATGGGAAATTATGGAACAGCAATGGCTGCCAGCCCAAGAAGAGATATTGCGGCCGATTATAGCCGTCTTTTTGCTGAAATTGGTCTATATGCCGAGGACGGGGCCCAGATCCTTATTAAGCATGATTGGATGGAAAGACCTCCTCACGCAGCTGATCGGGATAAGCTGATAAAATAATGTCTGGACTGAGCTGCACTGCAGCTCTTTTTTTGCAGGATAAAGCTTATTGAATCATGAATCAATAAGGGAGGGAGGTGCAGGGATTGATTATTATTGACGGATTAAAAGAATTTAGAGCTGCTGCAGAAAGAGCTGAAGCGGAAGGCAGCTATCATGCATGGCAAACTTATTATCAAACATACAAGGCCGCATTTGATCCTCTTTTTCTAAGCATATATAAAATAGACCGGGAACAGATCCAGCAAATCATACAGGAGATTGATTTTAAAGATTTGCTCCTTCGTTCTGAGAAGGGGCGTTCCAACTTTCAGCAGGAACAGGCAGAGAAGCTATTAACAGAATGCTGCTTGTATTTTGGCTTTACAGAGAAGTTTTCTGTATATATGCTCACAGGCTTGGGTTTCAGCGATGGAGCTGCTCCTCCGTCAAAAGATCCTTATATCTTTCTTGGACTTGAGTGCCTGGAAGAAAGAGATCCAAGTATTCTGATTCCCCATGAATTCAGCCATATGGCCCGTTTTTACCGCTTAAGGGAAAAAGAGGACTTTGCTGGTCTGACTGTAAAACAGCTGCTGATTGCTGAAGGACTGGCTGTGTGGACTTCCCTTCAAATATCCGGGCGGACGGAGGATGAAAGATGGCTGCCGAATGCGTTAATGATGTGCCAAAAACATTACCAATTCCTTCAATTGAAAATAGGAGGGCTGCATGAAGAAATATATAAAGACCTTGAGGCCCCACTGGATGGCAGGATGGTTGAAAAATACTTCACTGGCACAGAAACTGATGGAAGGCTGGGCTATTTTGCCGGAGCTATAATCATCAAAAGACTCATGGAGAGCGGAATGAGCCTTAAGGATTTGACCTTTATGGAGACAGATAAAATTCTTAAGATCTGGAATTCTCTTAGAAAGCATACATAGTATTGAAGGAAAGCAGGATGAAACAGCGAATATCTTATATAAGATAGAATGGGAGATGAGAAAATGGCGGGGAAAGAACCGATGAATGATGCGGTTGATCATATGAAGAAAATTGAGGGAATGCCGGACGCAGCCGATGTGCGCAGTCTTCCAAAGCCAATCAAAATAATAAAATATGTCATCATCGGCTTTTTCCTTATTTCAATTGCTGCCGTCATCATCATGTCCTTCTTTAACTAAGAAATAGCAGCAGAGAGAGGGTAGGAAGAAGGAATGAATACGATTGAAGAGCATATCTCTCTGGAAAGATTGAATGAAGAAGATATATCCGGGCTGATTGAGCTATCAGCTTCTGTCGGCTGGGATTATGAAAGGGAAGAAATACTGACGTTACTGAATTCCGGCACCGTACTAGGACATAAAACGATCGATGGAAAGCTGGTTTCCTGCTCTGCACTAATACCTTATAACACACACCTGGCATGGCTGGGAATGGTGATAGTTGATCCCCGCGCAAGAGGGAAGGGCCTTGCAAAAGAGGCGGTCCGAAGCTGTTTGGAAGCAGCGAATGAAGGAACATCCATTTTGCTTGTCAGCACAGAAGAAGGAAGGCCGCTTTATCTAAGGCTGGGCTTTACTGAAGTGGACACCATCCAGAAATATCTTTGCAGGGAATACATGCCTTCTTCCCCTGTTGAAAAAGGAAGAGTATCGTACATAAAAAGGTTCACACCAGATTTTTTTGAAAGTGTTGTAGAGTTTGATAGAGCCGCTTTCGGGGATGGAAGAACAGTGTTCCTGAAAAATAGGATCGCACAGGCAAAAGAATGCCTTCTTTCTTTCAATGGAGATGGAAGGCTTACAGGCTATGGACTTTCCATTCAGGGACCAGTCAATCTGATTATTGGACCCATTGCTGCTGAGAATACTGAAACAGCAATATGTTTACTGGACCAGCTTGCATCCGGCCATGATGGGCAGCTGAGGATAGATGTGCCATCAGGACAGGAAGGCTTTGCCGCATTCATTAAGGACAGCGGATTTGAGCTTTCAGCCGTTCCTCCAATTATGATCTTCAATGGAGATGATATGCCTGTAAGAGACGGCCGTTTATTTGCCTTGGCAGCACAGGCATTTGGTTGAGTTTTTTTGAGTTGTGCCTGCACCATTCCCTTTATTAGAACAATGGGAATATGCGATCATAAGTAAGTTATAAAAGGTGGAGAGCCTTATGCAGCTCTCCACCTTTGCTATTATTTATTTTTTCCCAATTAACCGGATCGATTTTTGCCCGCTGTGGGGATGTGAAGAAGCAGCGAAAAGCTGGCTTAAATACAGACCTTCCAGCTCTGTGCAGGTCATTTCCACGAGTTCTTTTTTATCCTGGAATTGTGTAATTGCTATTAATTTATTGAGAATAAGGTTTCTGCGAGATTCTTCCTTCGTCATCATCAAAATGCTCATCCCCTTCAATTATCTGCTATGGCCAAAGAATATGATAAAACATGTTATGTACAACTATAATCCCTATATATCCGATTTGTCAAGTTGGTATTAAATTGCTCTTAAGAAAAGAAGGAATATGCCAATCTTTCATTGAAGAGGAAAGGAATGAAAGGAGAGTGAATTAATGGACTTGCAAACAGCACCTATAGTGACTGAAAGGCTAGTCATACGCCCGTTCGAGCTTTCTGATTATGAAAATTGGTATAAGGGCTTCACTGATAGAAATCCTTCATTTTATAAGTATGATGAAGGAAGGCCGGTCAGTATGGAGCATAACACCAGGGAGTGGTTTGAAAAGTGGATCAGAGGTTTTTCGGAAGCAGCTGAGAGGGATCAGATGACAAATCTCGGCATCTTTAGAAAAAAAGATCACCTTAACGTTGGTAAAGTCGAGCTGTTCACCATCCTGAGGATGGACTATCAGTGGGGGATGATGGGCTACTCCCTTCATAACCAATTCTGGAAAAAAGGCTATGGAACAGAAGCAGTGTCAGCAGCAGCCAAAGCTTTTCATGAAAAACTTGGCTTCCATCGCCTCGAGCTGCATATAAACACCGATAACCGCCCATCCATCACTCTTGCCGAAAGAAGCGGCTTCCACTATGAAGGCACAAGGAAGAAATTTGCCTTAGAGAATGGAGAATGGAAGGACTTTCTCATTTATGTAAGGCATTTATAATATGTGCCTGGCACTGCAAAAAGTTAAAATGGCGTAAAGTGTCCATCTGAGGTGCCTGACACGTTATTTTTTTCTGTTGAGATAGATGGCCATGGAGAGGTAAATGGTGATCAATGCGATTAAAAAAACTGGTGTGGATATTGGGTTTGGTTCCATTAGGTGCACCCCGTACTTTTACTTTAAGTCTTTTATTTGCGGGTGGAAGAAGCACAGAAGGATAATGATTAAGGGCAAGGATAAGGCTAGTGCCAGCTTTGGCTTTTTGCTGTGAAGCCTGACCATTGAGAAAAGGATGACATTGAATACTCCAGACCATAAGACATTCCATCCGTTATCGTATATAAAAAGCCCTTTTTTGTAAAAGACGTATTCGATTGTCGTAAAGTAGGCGATCCAAACAGCTATATAAGGAAAACTCTTTTTGCCTTTAGGAAAAAACCGAAGGTAAATCATCAACACAATCGGCAGTACGAAAAAAGTGAAAGCCAATTCAATCAGTGTATGGTTAAGCCAGTCAACCGTTACTGCATGATAACTCCACAGCGTATGATTATAGAAAAGGAAATTGTACAAAAGATTGCAGATGATGAAGTACTGGATGGTTGGATAGAATTCATTCCAGCGCTCCCAGTCGACCAGATAGACAGCAAATAAAATATAAACAAGAATAACCAGTAAAAGGTACATATGATTAGCCTCTCCTAATAGTAGTAAACATTATATCCACTAAAGGAACCACTCAATCAGAAAAGCCAAAGTTCTCACAATCCAGCATGATTTTTACATGCTTAAAAAAGGGGGATAATATGCCACATCATATAAGAGTCAGGGCAGGTGCCGTCATCATGGAAAAAGATTCGATCCTGCTGATTGAATTCAATGACGAAAACGGCCTTCATTATAATCTGCCGGCCGGAGGCGCCGAACCGGGAGAAACGGTCAGGGAAGCTGCCGTGAGGGAAGCAAAGGAAGAGGCATCAGTGGATGTTGAAGCAGGTCCGCTTGCATTTGTTTACGAGTATGCACCGCACAAAGCTGAATGCAGGTTCGGTGAAACACACTCACTCTGCCTCATGTTTGAATGCTTATTAAAAAAAGGGTCACAAGCTAAATTGCCGGAAAATCCAGATCCGCACCAAACGGGAGTAAGGTGGGTAAAGCTATCAGAGCTTCACAAAATCATTCTTTATCCAAATATAAAGGAACATTTACTGGAATACGCCAATAATAAAAGGAATCTGGAGCTTATAGAGGAACATAAGCTCAGGGATTATTCGGCAGATTCTTCTGGGAATAGATTGGAGGAGAATATTCATAAAGCGAAGAAGGAAACAACATTATTATTGTGATTAAGGCTGAGGGGAATCAAGGCGGCTTTGAACTGCCTTCTTAAAATTCAGGATAAACCTGAGGGCTGCAGTGGAATTTACTTTTCAGCATCCCCCTATTTTTTCCGATTCCAGCCGGAAAGGATCCATAGCCGCTTTTCGGTGTCAAACAGGAAATCCAGGATGAAAAACAAAAATGAACAGATGATGACCGAACCCCTTAGCAGTGGATCCTTTTGTGCAAAAAGAAAGGCTAGAACGGTAAAGGCAGCATAAATGAAAGCTGACAATAATGCCTGGAATGCTATTTTTTCTTTGAATGGCTGGTCTATAAAGAGCGTCATATCACCAGGATGCAGAGGCTCCTAATATGGAAGAAAACAGAAGAACCTAAAGGCAGGGGCCTTTATCTGCTCAAATGGGCATTAGGCTGGGGAATATTGGTCGGCTTCACTGTTTTCTCCGGCTTTGCTGATTTCAGAGAAAACGAAGATTTATGGGGAGAATGCTTTTTTTATATGGGTGCCAATATGCTGGCCGGATTAGCTGCGGGCTGGCTTACTTGGCGGAATAATCAAAATGAAACCAGGAAAATAAATATGATCAATGAGGGCTGCTCCTAATTGGAGCGGCCTTTTTTATGAGACAAAAACAATGACAGGGTAATAACATAAAAAGCAGGCGGCCGAATATTTAGGGAAAGTCCTCAAAAGCTATTGGAACCGGCCAAAGAAAATGCAGTATGTCCACTTTCTAACAGCATATGTTTTTTACAGCTATATGGAAATAATATCAGCGGGTTCAGGTCATATTAACGATGTAAAACGTTTTACAAGGGGGCAGATCTTGATGCAACAATCAGAGATTCAAATGGAGAAGCTGCTCTGACAAAACATAGCAGCAAGGCATCAGGGAAAGAATTACTCTATGGACCATTATTTCCAGCAGCCAATCGTACATAAGCAGATCAATGGGGAAATGGTGTATGTCCCATTGAACCTGGACAGAATTTGGAATCAGCCGGGCTAGGGGCTGAATGAAAAGGAGGTTTTGCATATGAAGGATGGAGCGGTATCTATATTCGCCCTCGGCGGTGTGAATGAAATTGGCAAGAATATGTATGTTCTTGAATCCGGTGACGATATTGTAGTCATTGACTGCGGCGGTAAATTCCCGGATGAAAGCCTGATGGGCATCGATTTAATCATCCCGGACATTACTTATCTTCAGGAAAACCGTGCAAAGATAAAAGGGCTGATTATCACGCATGGACATGAAGACCATATTGGAGGCATAGGGTATTTCCTTAAAAGGGTGAATGTCCCTGTATATGGAACAAGGTTTACGCTTGGCCTTATTGAGCTGAAATTATCAGAGCACGGTATTCTCGCTGATACTGAACTTATACAAATTGACTCTGACACAGTATTGGAGCTCGGGAGCATCAGGGCAAGCTTTTTCAAGGTCAACCACAGCATTCCGGACTGCCTCGGAATTGCTTTTGATACACCGGAAGGACTGATCATTCATACAGGAGATTTCAAGTTCGACCTGACACCTATGAATGAGCAGTATGCAGATATCCATAAGATGGCAGAGTTAGGGACCAGAGGCGTGCTGGCTCTTCTTTCGGAAAGTACAAATGCGGAAAGGACAGGGTTTTCCCCGTCGGAACGGATTGTCGGTGACCATATCCTGGAGGCCTTCATCAAGGCACCGCGCAAGGTTATTATTTCTACTTTTGCTTCGAATGTGAACAGGGTTCAGCAGGTGGCGGATGCCTGCTTTAAGACAGGCCGCAAGCTCGCCCTCCTGGGCAGGAGCATGATCAATGTAGTCGGCGTCGCAATGGAGCGCGGCTACCTGACTATTCCGGACGGCATGCTGATCCAGGGAGCTGATATAGATGGGCTTCCGCCTGAAAAAGTATGCATTCTGTGCACAGGGAGCCAAGGAGAGCCTATGGCCGCTCTTGCCCGCTTGTCGACGAATAATTTCAGGGATGCCGAAGTTCTGCCGGGCGATACGGTCATCCTTGCAGCAGGTCCTATACCCGGGAATGAACGTGGTGTGACCAAGATAATTGACAATCTTTATATGCTTGGCGCAAATGTCATATACGGCTCTGGCAGTTCAACCGGAATGCATGTTTCAGGCCACGGCTATCAGGAGGATCTCAAGCTGATGCTCACTCTGATGAAGCCTAAGTATTTCATTCCAATACACGGTGAATACAGAATGCTTCACCATCACAGGCTGCTGGCTGAGTCTGCAGGTGTAGAAGAGGGACATACATTTATTGTGAAAAACGGGGATGTGGTGGATATTGAAGATGGCACGGCCCGCCAGACCAGGGAGGTGCCAGCAGGAAATACCCTCATTGACGGAATGGGAGTGGGAGATGTAGGCGAGGTTGTCCTTCGCGACCGGAAGCAGCTGTCAGAGGACGGTATGCTCGTCATTGTCTTTACTATCAGCAAAAAGGAAAGGAAGATTGTATCTGGACCCGATACCATATCGAGGGGCTTTGTCTACACCCGTGAGTCCGAAGATCTTCTGCGCAAAGTGAACAGTATCGTCAAAAGCACGGTTAATGATCTGAGGCAGGAGAATTATTATCAAAGAAATTCAACAAAGCAGAAGATCAAGAAGGCAGTCGGGCAATATTTATTCTCCGAAACGAAACGTAAGCCGATGATCCTGCCGATCATTATCGAAATATAAAAAGCCCAAGTTTCAAGGCTGTGCCTTCCTGCATATATTGCCCATATGCTCAAGCAGGGAGGCTGATTCATGAGGATCGAAAAGCTGAAAACCTATTATGGCTATGATCTGCTGATTGACCTGGTGCTATACAAAAGGTGCTTAAGCTGTGAGTCCTGGTTTCCATTCGAAGATGAAATGGGTTTTTGCCGTTCTTGCATCCGTAAGGCACAAAGATCGTGTAAGTAAACACTTTTTCATTGAAGGAAGGATCTGGTTGAGCAATAATTTGTTTGAAGCAATGGATGAAGAGACTAAGAAAGAAGTCAGCACCGCAATAGCAGGCCTATCATTCACAAAAAATTTCCGGTCCCCTACTGCTGAGGAATGGTATGTGTTCCTGCCGGGATATCAGGATCCGAAGACAGGCGGAGCGGCAGGGAAGGCAATCATCCATTATAATATATACGATACAAAGCATTATAATATTAATACAACGATTGTTTGGGATGATCCGGCACTTTACAGGGCAGAACGGCACAAGTTTGTATATGCTGTCAGTGATGAAATTGTCAATCGTCTTGTAGGCTATGCCGATACACTGCTGTCAGTCCATTCCGGCGAAAATTCATATAATGCCGAATACAGACAGTAGGGAAATTCATGAGAATGAATTTCTCTTTCTTTGTTTTTAATAATAGTATTATGTAAACTAACTCTATATTTTTTCAGTTTGCTATTCTTGTAAAAAATCACCTGCTCCAATGGGCAGGTATTTTAAGGGCAGGTGGCAGCTTAGTCGAAAGGTTTCCAATAGAAGCATTTACTTGTGCCTGTGTCAAAAACAGGCAGCCCCTCAGGTCTGCGCCGCAAATATTGGCATCCCTTAAATCAGCGCCAAGCAAATCGCATTTACGCAAATCGGCATTCTGCAGATTTCCTGCAATCAGAAGCGCCCCTCGCAGGCTGGCCCCTCTGAGATCTTCCCCTTTCAAAGAGGCACCTATAAAATCACTGCTTCTTTTTAATTTGGATATTAACTTGTGAGTCCTATTGTGATGGACATTTCTCCTATATAGTTCACTGCTTTTGTTCAGCAATTCACTGACCATGCTTCTATGCGCATAAACATCAAGGTTTGTAATGGACTTAGCCTCCAGCAGTGTCAGCGCATCAATTGTATTGATGGCAGATTGCAGTTCATCACTAATGGAATGTGTTTCCTGCAGGCTGTGTGCCTCTGTCAGATAAAGCAGCATTTCATGGAGCTGCTGCATGATAGGGAATACCTCGAACATCTCGTTTGCCAAGTCAGGATTTTTACGCCAGTCTTTGCCTGCATAAGTTAGCTGCGAGACTTTTTGCCCGGCTCCGAAACACTCATATACCGTGCAGCCTTTAAATCCTTTATCTCTTAGTGTTTCATGCGTCCTGCAGAGGAAGTCATCCTGCAGATTCGGACAGGGAGAGCCGCTGCTTTTATCAATGGCAAAATCCGCAGTCTTTGCAAACGGGAGAGCCACGCAGCAAAGGCCGAAGCAGCTTCCGCAATCAGAAGAAAGGTTTTTGTATGGGTTATTTGGTTCAGTTAATGGAGCAGACAAAACGTACACTTCCTTTAAGCTAATATATAGGGAATTATAACATGGTACCAGGCAGCAGAGTGGATGATTTTAACAAGTAAAATATCTAAGAATACCTGGCTGTTGACATTATCAGAGAAGCATCATAAAATTATCTCGAATTAAAGATAAAGACTGGAAGGTTAAATACCCTAAAAATAGGGGAAATCAGAGATAGACAATACAATTAATCAATTTTTGGAAGGTGATTGGGATGGAACATATTTTTCGAAAGGGTGCGAATCCGGATAAACCGACTCTTTTGCTCCTGCACGGTACCGGGGGAAATGAGAGGGATTTGATTCCGCTGTCAGTAATCATAGATGAAGAAGCCTCTGTTCTGAGTGTAAGGGGTAATGTACTGGAAAATGGGATGCCGCGTTTCTTCAAGAGATTGTCAGAAGGGGTTTTTGATGAAGAAGATCTTGTGTTCCGCACGAATGAACTGAATGAATTCCTGGATGAGGCAGCTGCCAAATATGAGTTTGACCGCGGCAATATCTTTGCGGTCGGGTATTCAAATGGTGCTAATATAGCTGCCAGTTTATTATTTCACTATAAAGATGCCTTAAGAGGTGCGATCCTTCACCATCCTATGGTGCCTAGAAGGGGTGTCGAGCTGCCTGACCTGACAGGCACCTCCGTCTTCATTGCCGCCGGTAAAAACGATCCGATATGCCCATCTGCAGAATCAGAAGAACTCACATCTCTTCTGGAGGATGCCAATGCTGATGTTGAGCTGCACTGGGAGAATTATGGACACCAGCTGACATCTCAGGAGGCAGAGGCTGCGGCAGAATGGTATAAGAGCAAAGTAAAATAAAAGATCATGATTACTTAACAGATGCTGGCCATTTTTATGGTCAGCCTTTTTCTTGGTAAATCTATATATATATTAAGGGGAATTATGGTAAAATAGTGAAAACTCTAGGGGGAGTATTCATGTTTCATCTGGATTTGGATGCTGAAATTTCACTCAGGCTTTATCAGCCGGAGGATGCTGAAGAACTTTTTAATCTGACAATCGAGTCAAAGGAATATTTAAAAGAATGGCTGGGCTGGCTGGATTATACCAAGACAGCAGAGGATTCAGCCGGTTTTATTCAATCCTCTCTCAGTGCGTATGAGAAGAATGGAAAGCATCCCCAGGCTGCGGCCATCATTTACAAGGGGAAGATTGCCGGCACGATTGGTTTCAATGAAATCAGCCGGATTCACAAAATCGGCGTAATAGGCTACTGGCTTGGTGAGAAGTATCAGGGAAAAGGAATCATGAACAGAGCTTTCTCAGCCCTTGTAGAATATGGATTCTCAGAAGCATGCCTCAACCGGATTGAAGTAAGGGCTGCTGCCGGCAATGTGAAAAGCCGGGCTTTGCCGCAACGGCACGGTTTCACGGAAGAAGGCATTATACGGGATGCAGAATGGCTCTATGATCATTATGTAGACCATATAGTATACGGTCTCCTGAAAAAAGAGTATACAAGCAGAGAAACAGATGATATTTTACATAGCACGACTATTTAGAGCCGCCCTAAGCGGTTCTTTTTTTATAAAAAATTATGCGGAATTATATTTCTGAATATATTGTTTTATCAGAATTTGTTATACTGTTTTAGGAAACCGGTTTCAATAAAAAGAAAGGGGCAGTGAAGATGATACATAAAGAATTGAAGGCTTTTCCGCAGAATTTCCTTTGGGGGGCTGCTTCTGCGGCCTATCAGGTAGAAGGTGCCTGGAACGAAGATGGCAAAGGTCTTTCCAATTGGGATGAATTTGTCCGGATTCCCGGCAAGACATTTAAAGGGACGACTGGCGATGTGGCTGTTGGCCATTACCGGCACTTTAAAGAAGATGTGCAGCTGATGGCTCAAATGGGATTGAAGGCATACCGTTTTTCAGTTGCCTGGACGAGAATCTTTCCTGAAGGAAAGGGAAAAGTGAATGAAAAGGGCATCGAATTTTATGATTCACTGATCAATGAGCTGATCAAACATGATATTGAACCCATCGTTACTCTTTATCACTGGGATCTGCCGCAGGCACTCCAGGAGGAATACGGCGGCTGGGAATCCCGGCAGATCATTGAAGACTTTACGGCATACAGTTCAGAGCTGTTTAAGCGTTTCGGCGATAGGGTCAAATATTGGGTCAGCCTGAACGAGCAGAATATTTTCACGATGTTTGGCTACCGTAATGCCATGCATCCGCCTGGAGTCAAGGATGACAAGCTTTTTTACCAGGTGAATCACCATGCAAATCTGGCCAATGCCAGTGTTATAAAAGCATTCCGTAATTATGTGCCGGAAGGGAAGATCGGGCCGAGCTTTGCGTACACGCCTTCTTATCCGCGCTCTCCTGAACCAAAGGATATCATTGCCAGTGAAAACGCAGAAGAGCTCAACAGCCACTGGTGGATGGATGTCTACGCATGGGGCAAGTACCCGAAAGCAGCCTGGAATTATTTAGAGAATGAAGGGCTCGCCCCTGAAGTGGAAGCGGGGGACTGGGAGCTTTTGCAGGCAGGAAAGCCTGATTTTATGGGGCTGAATTATTATCAGACAGCAACCTTTGAAGCGAATCCGCTGGAAGGCGGCACAGCAGAAGGTGAAATGAATACTACAGGCAAAAAAGGGACCACTAAAGCCTCAGGTATTCCCGGCTTATATAGAACGGCGGACAACCCGTCCCTGGAAAAAACGAACTGGGACTGGACAATCGACCCGCAAGGGCTGCGTGTGGCACTCCGCCGGATCACAAGCAGATACCAGCTTCCTGTATTAATCAGTGAGAATGGACTGGGAGAGTTCGACAAGCTTGAGGAAGATGGCACGGTGAATGATGAGTATCGGATTGCTTTTATCCGTTCTCACATCCAGTCCATGCAGGAAGCCATTTCCGATGGAGTGGAGCTGCTTGGCTATTGTGTCTGGTCATTTACTGACCTGCTGAGCTGGCTGAACGGATTCCAGAAACGGTATGGGTTTGTATATGTCAATCAGCATGAAGAAGGGGAGCATGACCTAAAAAGAACTAAAAAGAAGAGTTTTTATTGGTATAGCGAAGTAATAAAGAGTAATGGAGAAACATTATAGGCCAATTAAAAAAAGAGGGCGTTATGCTCTCTTTTTATTTCGGAAAACGGTTTCTATTTAGAGGGTAAACACGTGATGACAGAAGAATTATAGAGTAAATCAACAATATTTTAAGGAAATATCATTATATTAGTCTAATTTTCTAAAAAATAATTAACTAAATTTTCTAAAATATAGTTGATTTCTGAAATACAGGCTCTTATAATAACAAATGAAAGCGGTTTCTGCTGAAAACGGAAACCGGTTTCCATACTTATAAAAGTTAAACAGGTTCTGGGATTCTTTTGTAGGGGGTGGCTGAAGGCAGGATTAGGCAGGTTCTCAAAAGGATGGTTCAAATTACTTAATAATAATGGGGGAGATTCACTTGAAATGGAATAGCCTAAAAAAAATAGCGGCATTCGGAGCATCATCAGTTCTTGCGTTATCGCTTGCAGCATGCAGCGGCGAGGAAACTTCATCCGGAGGATCAGATGGGGGCGGCGATGTAACTTTAAGCTTCTGGACTTTCGGAGCAACCAATTATGAGGAGCTTGCAAAGAAATACACAGAAGAAAACCCGAATGTCAAAATCAAAGTGAAATCATCAGAGACCGCAGATCACCATGATGCCTTATTTACTGCCTTATCAGCCGGCAGCGGGGCGCCAGACATCGCTATGCTGGAAATTGACCAGTTTGACCGGTTCAAGGCTGCCCAGGACCGATTTGAGAATTTATATGATTTAGGTGCCAAGGATGTCCAGGACCAGTATCTGGATTGGAAATGGAAGGGCGGAGAGAATGCGGATGGAGACTTCCTGTTCGGCATGCCGACCGATATCGGGCCAAAGGCTTTGTATTATCGGGTTGATTTATTCGAAGAAGCCGGCCTTCCGACAGAGCCTGCCGAAGTAGAGTCACTCATCAATTCGCCTGAAGCTTTCCAGGAGGCAGGCATACAGGTGAAGGAAAAGACCGGCAAACCATTTGTAGACAGCATCGAGATGGCCTACCGTGCCTATTTGGATGCAGCAGAAAGCACTTATCTGAATTCTGATGGAGAGCTTCTTCTTGAAGAAGACGGAAATGCCGTCAAGGAAGCTTATGATTATGCGGTTAAGCTCAATGAATTAGGCATTGTAGGAAAGTATGACATGTGGTCTCCAGAATGGTCCAACGCAGTCAATAAAGGCGAATTTGCAGCAGAGCTTGGAGCTGGCTGGCTGAAGGGCTGGATGGAAGGCAATGCGCCGGATGCAGTAGGCAAGTGGAGAGTAGCCACACTGCCGAAGGAATTCGCTGCAAACTGGGGCGGTTCTTATATAGCTGTACCGAAGGAAACCAAAAATGCGCAGGCGGCTTATGACTTCATCGAGTGGCTTGTTGCGCCTGAACAGCAGCTTGAATCTTTCCAGAGCAAAGGCCTTTTCCCATCTGCACCATCTGTTTATGACATGGATGACTTCAAATCTAATGAAGATGAATTCTTCGGCGGCCAGGTAACTTCGACAGTATTTGCAAACGCTGCCCAGGATATCGAAGGTGCTGTATTTAAAGGCGAGAAATACTTCCCGGTTCATCAGGAGGTTGTAAATGCCCTGAAGAATGTCCAGAACGGCAAAGATCCTGAAAAAGAATGGAAAGCTGCCATCAAACGGGCAAAAGACTTATTAGGAAGATAAGGTATTAAAGGGGAAATGGCTTTCAGCCATTTCCTGATTTATGCATAGAAAAGAGGCGGAAACATGCAAACAGCTGCCAAAGAAAACAAGGCGAGTACAGCCCGCATGAGTGGAACAAAGAAGCGTCTGACTGAAGCAAAGAAAGATATGATATCCGGCTATTTATATATAGCACCTTTTTTTATCATTTTTGCCATCATCGGCCTTTATCCGGCCCTATTCAGCTTGTACCTGGCTTTTCAGAAATGGAACGGGCTAAGCCCAATGACGTTTGCCGGCCTGAATAACTTCAAAATAGTACTGCAAGATCCGCTTTTTTGGAAATCAGTTTACAATACGATTGTGATGGGTCTTTTAGGAACTGCACCCCAGCTGATTGTCGGAATCATCCTGGCCTTTCTGCTCAATCTCACGTTCATCCGGTTTAAAAATTTCTTCCGGGTAACGATTTTTATGCCTTACATCACATCCATGGTAGCCGTGGCCCTCATCTTCAGCGTCCTGTTCAGCAATCATGAAACCTCGCTGGCCAATTATGTATTGAGCCTTTTCGGCTTTGAACCGGTCAACTGGGGAGCTTCCGAATGGGGAACAAAAATCGCGATCTCCATTATGGTTTTCTGGAGATGGGTCGGCTATAATACGATCATTTTCCTGGCGGGGATCCAAAGTATTCCGAACGACTTGTACGAGGCGGCAACAATCGATGGAGCAAGCAAAACGCAGCAGCTATTTTACATTACACTTCCGCTGCTGAAGCCTTTCATACTCCTGACTGTCTTCTTCTCAACTGTAGGTGCGCTCCAGCTGTTCTCAGAGCCTACTGTATTCCTTGGGGCCGGCGCATTTTCGAGGGATGAAGCAATGACGATTGTTATGTATTTATACCGGGATGCGTTCAAGCTTCAATCATTTGGTACAGCATCTGCAACAGCCATCATTCTGCTTGTCATCATCGCTGCTTTCGCAACCATTAATACTATGCTGACATCCGGATATGGTCGGGGCAAAAGGAGGGCGACGAAATGAGCATGAACACTGCCAAAAAGAAACCCAGAAAAGGGAATCTGCCGATCTACTTGTTTCTGGGCATTGCTTCTTTAGTCTCCCTTTTCCCTTTTTACTGGATGTTTGTAATGGCGACAAGTCCAAGCTCTGCATACAATACGATTCCCCCTACTTTGACACCAGGGAATCTGCTGGTGGACAATTTCAAGAAAGTATTGAGCAATATTGATTTTTTCAACGCAATGTGGAATTCCTTTATCATCTGTGTGGTTGTTACGCTCGTGGTTCTGGCCATCAGTTCCCTGGCCGGTTTCGCATTTGCTAAATTCAAGTTTCCAGGAAAGAATATTCTTTTCATCTCAATCCTGGTGACAATGATTATTCCGCCGCAGCTTGGCCTGATCCCCCAGTATTTCCTGATTTCCAAGGCTGGACTTCTGGATACGCTTCCCGGGGTGATGCTTCTGTTCTTCCTGAATCCTCTTGGGATATTCCTGATGAGGCAATATGTGAACGAAGCTGTGCCGGATGAATTAATAGAAGCGGCCAAGCTGGATGGCTGCTCAAACTTCAGGATATACAGAAGCATTGTCCTTCCGATTATCCTGCCTGCATTTGCAACTCTAGGAATCATTGTGTTTACTGCAGTATGGGGCGAGTTCCTCTGGCAGTTCACGGTGCTCCGGGATCCGGAGATGTATACCATCCAGGTAGCGCTCGCTAATCTCAGCAACACCCATAATATTGATTTTGGGATGATAATGTCAGGAGTATTCTGGGCTACGGTGCCCCTTTTGGTCATATTCCTGATGTTTAACAAGCTTTTCATTTCAAGCATCACAGAAGGCTCTGTAAAATAATCGGAGCTTTCTTGTCTGGAGATTGAAACGGAAGGGAACAGCTAGTAATCTAGTAACATAGAACATATTTTGGAAGCAGAAGGGATTCTCATGAGCCTAACGATAAAGAATATTGCGGAAATTGCGGGCGTCTCTGCCGCAACCGTTTCAAAGGTCATTAATAATTACGGTGGCATCAGCGAAAGAACAAAGAAAAAGGTAATGGATGTTATCCTTGAGATGGATTATGAACCAAATTTTTCAGCACGGTCGCTTGCTACAAAAAAATCCAATCTTATTGGCCTGATTTATGCCGGCAAGATCAATGTTGACATGACCCACCCTTATTTCAACGAAGTCATTTCTTCTTTTAAAAAAAATATCGGCATGCTGGGCTATGATATCCTCATGTTCTCCAACGAAAACTTCCGGCAGGACAATGGCAGCTATATGGCAAGATGCAGACATTTCAATGTGGATGGCTGTCTCGTTATTGCGGGAGAAGAAGTGGAGGAAGCGGTGCATGAGCTCGCTAAAGCTGATTTTCCATGCATCGGGATTGACATTGAACTGTCCGGCCCGAAATCAGCCTTTGTCATGACTGACAACGTGAATCTTTCCCGAAAGGTCATTGAGCATCTTTACCTCAATTCTGTCAGGGATGTTGGTTTCATCGGAGGAATGAAGGGATCTGTCATCTCCAATTTGCGGAAGAAGGGATTCCTTGAGGCTATGAACCAGTTCGGCCTGGAAATCAGGGAAGACTGGATTCAATACGGAGATTATCATGAAGACAGCGGCTATGAGTGCATGAAAAGGATCCTTGAAGGGAAAAGGAAGCCTGAAGCTGTATTTGCAGCCTCCGATTTAATGGCGCTCGGAGCACTTAGGGCCATCAAGGAAGCGGGTCTTACCGTTCCAGAAGATATCAGGGTGATTGGCTGCGATGATATTGCCGCCTGCCGCTACAGCGATCCCAAGCTGTCGACTGTGAAACAGGATAAAGAGAAATTCGGGAAACTGTCGGCTTATATGCTGAACGATCTCATCAACGGCAAATCCCAGCCGAGGCCTGCCCTGATTGACTCTGAGCTGATTATCAGGGAATCCTGCGGAACACATCTGTAATAGAAGGAAAATGATCCTTTGGCGGAAGGATATATGGGGGTAGGAGCATTGCGAAATTATGCAGCATTTGATGTAGGGGGCTCATCCATTAAATATGCCTTGATGGATGAATCGGGCAGCATTATAAAAAAGTCATCAATCCCGACTCCAAAGGAAGGTATAGAAGCATTTATTGAAGCGATCGGAAAAGCTGTCGAAGAAATCAGCTTTATCAGCCCTGTTGAAGGAATTGCGATGAGCATGCCTGGGGCCGTCGATGTAGTAAGCGGTACTATTCATGGCGCAAGCGCCGTCCCATATGTTCATGGCCCCAATATCCGGGAGCTGGTGGAGAAAAGGACAGGGCTTCCGGCAGAGCTGGAAAATGACGCAAACTGTGCCGGCCTTGCAGAAGGCTGGATCGGTGCTGCAAAGGATGTCCGGGATTATATCTGCATCGTCATCGGGACGGGGATCGGCGGGGCCATTGTACTGGACAAAAAAGTCAGGCATGGAGCGAGCTTCCATGGCGGAGAGTTCGGTTATATGATCATGGAGGATTATTTAGACAAGCCTTTAGGAAGAAGCTGGAGCGATCTTGGTGCCACTGGGGCACTTGTCAATATTGCAGCAGCAAGAAAAGGAATGGATCCTGATACCCTTGATGGCCGGAAAGTGTTTGAGATGGCAGAGGGTGGAGACAAAGAAATCCAGGAAGAAATAGAGCGCTTCTTCAAACGCCTGGCAGTCGGCATTCTGAATCTTCATTATATCATCGATCCTGAAAAGATCCTTATCGGAGGTGCGATATCTGGACGCCAAGATTTTTGCGAAAGAATCAATCGAGTTCTATCAAGCATGAAATCGGATATCCACTCGCTCGATGTAAAAGCAGAGGTGTGCCGGTTTGGAAACGACTCCAATCTGATTGGGGCGCTGTACCACTTTTTACAGCGACAGAAAGCGAAAGATAAAGTGTTGGATATAAGATAAAGATTAGTTTCCGGCTAATCTTTATTTTTTCATTTTAAAAAAATCGGCACGGGCAGTTTTTTGTGAAGCGCTGTGAAAGCGTTTAATATTATAATGAACTGCCAGTATTGCTTAAAGGAGGAAGATTGATGGTGTACCTTGCAGATGAAAAACGCTATAATTCTATGAAATACAATCGGAGCGGACGCTCAGGACTCCGGCTCCCGGCCATTTCCCTTGGGTTGTGGCATAATTTCGGCGGAACAGATACATATGAAAATGGGAGGCAGATGCTCAGGCGTGCATTTGACCTTGGCATCACTCATTTCGACCTGGCTAATAACTACGGTCCTCCAGCAGGCTCGGCTGAAGAAATGTTCGGCAGGATGATGAAGTCCGACTTTGCTCCTTACAGGGATGAAATGATCATTTCAACGAAGGCTGGCTATTATATGTGGCCTGGGCCATATGGGGAGTGGGGAAGCAGGAAGTACCTCATCTCTAGCCTTGATCAGAGCCTAAAGCGGATGGGGCTGGATTATGTGGATATTTTCTACTCTCATCGCCCTGACCCGGATACACCTTTAGAGGAAACAATGGGTGCTTTGGATTCTATTGTAAGGCAGGGAAAAGCTTTATATGTCGGTATCAGCAGCTATTCCGCAGAACAGACAGAAGAAGCAGTGAAAATCATGAACAGGCTCGGGACGCCGCTCGTCATCCACCAGCCAAGCTACTCTATGCTGAACCGCTGGATTGAGGACGGCCTACAGGATGTACTGGAGGAGAATGGTGTGGGATCAATCGCCTTCTGTCCGCTCGCTCAGGGGCTTTTGACGAATAAGTATATCAGCGGGATACCCGAGGACAGCAGGGCTGCCAGCAAGACCGGTGCGCTTCAAGGGGACCAGGTGACAGAGCAGACAATTGAAAAAGTCAGGAAGCTGCATGAATTAGCATCCGAACGCGGACAGAGCCTTGCACAAATGTCTCTTGCTTGGGTCCTTCGCGGTGGGAGAGTAACATCTGCTTTGATCGGTGCAAGCAGGGTTTCACAGATTGAAGAAAATGTCGCTGCACTGAATAATCTGGAATTTACTGCCGAAGAGCTTAACAGCATCGAAGATATACTAAAAAGCTGAATTTTCGGCCGGTTCCTTCTGGAGCCGGCCGTTATAGTTTCCTGAACCTCAAGATATTGTATATTCCTGCTAATAATGCACCTGAAGTGCCGGCAATGAGATCTATCATCGTATCTTTATTTCCGCCGCGCTGCATCGTTTCCGTGATAAGCTGGTCGCCGGCAAACTCATAGATTTCCCAGAGGATGCTGGCTGCAGCAGACAAGGAAAAGCTGAAAAGGAATAAAAGTGAGCGGGAATTTCCTTTTCCCCCGGATAATGCCTTAAAGATAAAGACGGCAGCTATGCCCGCAAAGATTCCTTTATAAAGGTGAAGCGTGCTATCCCACCAGGCATATTTGAGATAGAAGCTCTTGATCGACCCCAGATAGATGGAGCAGAATACGAACAAAAAATAGCCGAAGACCAGGGCGGTCGGGAACGGTTTTTTTAATAAAATCAGTAATAAGGGAAGTGCGCTTACGATGATTCCTCCGAGAGCTACCTGCCAGCGGGAGGAATCGTCTTTAAAAAGATAAAAAATACATAAGGCCGCAAAAAAGACCACATAAACAGTTGAAAGAATAACTATAAGCCTATTTTTAGCCGCCATCTACTGAAGATGCTTTGGCGGCTCTGTAGTATGGGATTTTCTCGCCACTTCTGTAAATAGATCCTGCTTAGATGAGTCATTGGGAGGCATAGGTACTGCACTCCCTTTCAGGAGCATAATCATTTGGTTCATTTGCTGCTGAAGCATTTGTAGATCTTTTTTTAATGCAGGCTTTGCTTCTTCCTTCAGCTCGAATCCAATTTGCCCGTTAGGCTCTAATGTTGCCCATTTTACATCCTGCAGGCTGGACACATTGTTCTGCCTGAGTTTCATCTCCAGCTGGTCAACCGTCAATCTAACCTTTTTAAGGCCTTTCTCATCAAGTTTCCCATT
Source organism: Bacillus sp. AG4(2022) (assembly GCF_031844465.1). NCBI lineage: Bacteria > Bacillati > Bacillota > Bacilli > Caryophanales > Bacillaceae > Bacillus > Bacillus sp. AG4(2022). The sequence goes on along the minus strand of NZ_JAUZVH010000007.1, from coordinate 18,592 downwards.
GTTGATCAATACTTTTGCTCTTCCGGTAATGAATTTCTCCACTTTATCAAACTTTACCTGTAAAAGCTCCATGACTACCAGGGTTACTACAAGAATTGCTCCCACAATGATTGTTGTCCAAATATTTTTTCCGGCGAGCGGCTGTATCAATAAGGAGCCTATTCCAATCATGATTACAGTCTGGGCAAGTGTCATTTGGGATATTGATTTTCTGCCGGCGATCCTGAGCAGCAGGGTGCCTGCCAATACGATCAATATCGATTTCCATATCCAATTCAAATCCATTTACATCACCCTTCAGAAAAACCTTTTAACATAGTCATCTGCAGTTCAACATGAATATATTCATTCTTGCTGTACAGACGGGCATGTGGCATTCTAAGTGGTATGTTTTTGGGAAAATATGTATTTTTGGCAGAATAACTTCAAATTAATGTAGAATTCTCTCTTTTTTATGTAGAATCATTTCTTTTTATTGTAGAAAAGTTAACAATTTATGTAGAATTCCTCTGCAGAAGCATTTATATGAGTAAAAATAGAAGGGGCATCTTTAAAATGGAACACCAGCAAAATTAAAAAAAAGGAGGGATTCACCCCTCCGGATTAAGCTTTAAATTGGACTGTTTTTCTTTCGTTAATGTGAAGAACAGAATGAACCCGATGAAGGAAGTGGTGAATAAAATGCTTCCCATCGGTACGGCGGATGCTTCATTGATTCCGACAAGAGGGGAAACGAGGCTGCCCAAGAGGAGCGGCATCATGCCAATGACGGCGCTCGCGCTCCCTGCGCGGTGCTCCTGATTTTTCAATGCCAGCGTAAAGGAGCTGGTAAGGATCATACCCATGGACGTCATATAAATGAAGATAGGGATGACCAGCATAAACAGCGGCCCTTTAATGATGGTCATAGTGAGCAATAATGCAGTCGCGCTGACAGCGATGCAGACGGCTGTCCGAAGCAGGGCCCTTTCTGGTACAATGCCGGCGAGGCGGCCGATCAGAAAACTCCCGGTGATGATGGCAATCCCATTGATTCCGAACAAAATGCTGAATACCTGGGGAGAGACGCCGTATATTCCCTGGTAAACAAATGGTGTACCAGATACATAGGCAAAGCTTCCTCCATGTACAAAACCGACAATCAGGGCATATCCAATGAAAGAGCGGTCCTTAAACAAGCCGCCCATGGCCTTGACTGTGCCTCCCAGGCTGCTGGGAATGCGTTTTTCAGCAGGAAGCGTCTCAGGCAGGCGAATTGAAATAATTGTGACGATAGCCAGTCCAAGCGCACATAAAAAGTAAAAAATGGTATGCCAGCTGGCGAATGGCAGTAAAAGGAGTGCGCCGCCGGTCATAGGCGCAATCATCGGAGCGGTAGCATTTATCACCATTAATAAGGAGAAAAACTTCGTCAGCTCTGTACCGCTGAACACATCCCTCACGACTGCCCGCGACAGGACAATGCCCGCTGAAGCGGTTAGCCCCTGAAAGAAACGGGCAGCTACAAAAGTAGTGATATTTGGCGCAAGCGCACAGAATAATGAGGCGATGCTAAAGAGGGAAATCCCTATTAGAAGCGGTTTTCTCCTGCCTTGTGCATCACTGATCGGCCCGACGATCATCTGGCCGGCAGCGAGCCCCATCAGACAGGCGGTCAAGCTGAGCTGTACAAGGGATGCAGAAGCATCCAGGTCTCTGCCAATATCCGGAAAGCTCGGTAAGTACATATCGATGTTGAACGGCCCTAAGATTCCTAATGAACTAAGGAGAAAAGCCAGGGCAAGCCTTTCTCTTCCTGTTGGATTTTGAAGCATGATCTCAAACCTTTCTTTCCAGCAATCTGCTATTTCTTGCATAAATATGCCTAGTATACGCCAGCAGGGCGGGTTATGTCCAGCAGAGAATGATAGTTAATCACTATAGGAAACAAATGAAGCTGGTAGTGACGCGGTGAGAATGCGGAGGCTGAATCAAGTCAGGATCTCAAATATAAGAAGAACATATTCTTTTAGAGGCCATACATAGATTGCCTATAATGATGCTGGCAATTGCCTTTTATTTCAATGAACCAAGTTTGGCATCCTGATTTTTTTCCGTGCATTATGGTCCTTTTTTTGACACATCCTAAGGTTGGGAGGTGATATACATGCACAAACAAGAAAAACAAGCAGGCGTGCCGGCGGAAAGAGGTCAAAACACCCTTTTGGACACAGTAGATCAAACCTTCAACAGTATGATTGAGGATGTCAGAAACATGATCAGTGAAAATGACGAGCGATCCAGCCGAGAAAGATAAACGCCTGCAGGGGCGTTTATTTGCTTTCAGACACAGAATTGATGAGGAACGATAAATATGAAAATATTTTTCTGAAAAAGAAACCCTTTCTCTTTTTAAAACGTAAAAAAGAGAGGTCATGGTTATTTGGCAGATTTAGTCTATGAAACTGGCAGTTTTCAAGTCCCTGCCTAATAAATTCGCACTCACCGGCGCAAGTCCCAGTTCCCGTGCCCATACAGATAGCTGGCCAATATGATGGATCTCATGTGCAATGATATGATGGAGGATTTCGTTTTTGCTAAAAATGTCATCATCCCATGGAACGGAAACGATAAAATCAGGCGCTTCTATCAGACCCTTGGCAAAATAGCTTCTGATATTCCTCCGGAAAGAGTCGGAGAGCTGCTTGGCCTCAGTCAGACTGCGATATTCTTCAAAATCAACGATGGTATCGCCCAGACCTTGGATAACACGGATCCAGCTGTACTCTACGTCCGATATGTGCAGCAGTGTATGAAGTATGCTCCCGGCTCCGCCCCTCCGTTTCTTATGCAGTTCATCCTCTTCCAGCTGCTCACACCATTGGAACCACTCATCCCTGACCTGCCAGTTATAGTTGAAAAAATGGATCATTTTTTTGCCTCCTTTTTATATAAGATTTTTAGAATGGAATTTATTTTAGCACAAAATTGCCAATATTCACTGTATTTTTTAAAATAAAGGAACAATACTGCCGGACGAAGAAGCAGTATTCAATGAAAATATGGAGGCTATAAAATGCAAATAAGGCTTGCAGAAAAAAAGGATATAGATCAGCTGATTAGAATGAGATGGGACTTTACGCTCGAAGATTATGAGGAGGGGAATTTTTCAGAAAAAGATTATCCGGAATTTCAGAAAGAATGCAGAACATTTCTGGAGGAAGCTGTTGGAGGAAGCCAATGGTATATCTGGATTGCGGAAGAACAGGGAAAAATAATATCACATATATACTTGGAAAGAATCCAAAAGGTGCCAAGACCTGGACGAATTACATATCCTTTCGCCTATATGACCAATGTCTATACTGTGCCAGGATACCGCGGAAAAGGAATTGGAAGCAGGCTGATCACGGCCATTAATGAGTGGATAGAAGAAAATCATTACGAATTCGTCATCGTCTGGCCGAGTGAGGAAGGGATCGAGTTTTATAGAAGGAACGGTTATAAACATTGCAGTGAGCCTATGGAATATTTTTCAAAAAATTAGGATGCTGGCACGGGTGTCTGCTTTTATGAGGGGAGGGAGGATTAGTCATGAATGTTAATAAGCAGAAATTTTATCTGAAAAAAATGGAAAACAAAGAAGGAAGCCTGGTCGAAGCTGCAAACCTCTATAACCTGGTCTGGAATAAAGAGGATGACTCTTTTTTTAATAGACTGAAACGGCATGGAAGCTATGGCGGCTTCCAGGGGTATATGGCTTTTGAGGGTGATTCCAGATTGGCAGGGTTCGCATATGGCTACAACTCACTGGAAGGTCAATACTACAGGGGACTGATTGAAAGGGAGCTTTCGGAAAAAGAGACACTAACCTGGCTGGAGGATTGTTTTGAACTGGTGGAGTTGGCCGTGCATCCGGACAGCAGAAAGCAGGGGATCGGCCGCCTTCTTGAACAAAACCTTCTGGAGAAAGTATCAAATAAGACAGCTATCCTTACTACACAATATGATAACTTTGCCGCCCGGCAATTGTATCGCTCACTTGGGTGGACAGCAGTAAAGGAATCCTTTTTTCCTGACCAGATGGGAACTGCCTACGTTATTATGGGGAAGAGACTCGCTCAAAACAGGTGCTCTTCAATTGCAGGAGGCAGTGAACATGACTGACATCTGCCTTGTACGCCATGGCCAGACTGACTGGAATGCTGAAGGCAAAATCCAGGGAAGGACTGATATTGAGTTAAACGAGATGGGTGTCCGACAGGCAGCAGCATGCAGGGATCGTCTCGCCAATGAAAATTGGGATATTATCATTTCAAGTCCCCTTTTAAGGGCCAGGCAGACTGCGGAAATCATCAACGGAAAGCTTAAGAAGCCTTTGGTGATCATGGATGAATTCATTGAAAGAAGTTTTGGAAGAGCCGAAGGTCTTACAGCTGATGAGCGGCACGCTCTTTTTCCAGACAGGGATTATCCGGAAATGGAAAGCAGAGAGGCCCAAAACACCCGGCTTAAGGAAGGGCTTGATAAAATCAGCCTGCATTATCATCATGTCTTACATAGGAGGTTAACTGTGGAAAGTTTAACGTATAAGCTTGCCAGTGAACAGAGCGAGTTTGAACAAATCCATCAGCTTAATTATCAAACATTTGTAGAGGAAATTCCGCAGCACAGCAAAAATGATGAAAATGAATTGATTGATAAATTTCATCAGGAAAATACATATATGATTGCCAAAAAGGGAGAGGAAGTCGTTGGCATGATTGCCATTCGTGCCAAAAGGCCTTTTTCTCTTGATTATAAGCTTGAGTCACTTGAAGACTGCCTCCCCGTAAAGGGAACAGCTTGCGAGGTACGTCTGTTATCAATCAAGAAAGCCTACAGAAGCAGCCGTGTCTTTTACCATTTGTGCGAAAGGCTTGTACAGTTCTGCTTAGAGAAGGGGTACACGATGGCCCTTATTTCCGGTACGGTCCGGCAGCTGAAGCTGTATCGGAGGATTGGCTTCATCCCTTTCGGCCCTTTGACAGGGGAAGAGGGTGCTCGATTCCAGCCAATGTATTTAACGAAAGAAAATTTTGAACGCTCGACAAAAGCTTTTATACGCCTGATGGCGAAAAAGACAGAGCCGATGAAGAGGATTTCTTTGCTTCCAGGCCCGGTTTCGATCCATCCGGAGGCTGAAAAGGCGTTCTCAGATCCCGCCATTTCCCACCGAAGCGAAGTGTTTAAAAGAGAACTTTATGAACTCCGCAGCAGTCTATGCCACATGACAGGGGCAGTCCATGCAGAAGTCGTAGTAGGTACAGGGACCCTTTCCAATGACGTTGTTGCTGCACAGCTTTCCTGCTTTCCGGGAAGAGGGCTGATTCTTGCCAATGGGGAATTTGGCTTCCGGCTGATAGACCATGCAAAAAGGCAGGGGCTATCATTTCAGTCTATAGAAAAAGAATGGAATGAGCCGATCGATTTAAATGAAATTGAACAGGCAATCAATGATAATCCTTCTATCAGCTGGATTTGGACTGTCCACTGTGAAACTTCGACAGGCTATTTATATGATATAGATTCACTCAAGGAGCTATGCAGACGCCGGGGGATTGAGCTATGTGTGGATGCCTGCAGCTCGGCAGGTGTTGTGCCAGTTGATCTGAAGGGAGTCTATCTTGCATCATCGGTCAGCGGCAAAGGATTCGGATCCTATCCTGGTCTGGCGATTGTTTTTCACAGGGAGAAAATACTTGGAGGCAGTCATATACCAAGATATTTGGACCTGAAAATGTTTCAGGACCATGAAAGCATCCCCTATACCCATTCTTCCAATCTCGTCAAGGCGCTTAACAAAGCTTGCAGTCTCACCGATTATGAAAAAACAGCAAGGATTGGAAAGCAGGCAAGGGAAAGGCTGAAGGCGAACGGGTGGAAAGTTCTTGGAGATGAGAGCTACTCTCCGGGCATCATTACAATACTCGTACCGGAAACTAAATCAAGCAGAAAAATAGGTGATTACTGCAAAAGTAAAGGGGTGCTGATCAGCTATGAAAGTGAATATCTGCTGAAAAGGAATTGGATTCAGGCAGCTTTCATGGGAAGCATAGGCGAACAAGAAGCGGCAGAGGCATTGAACATCCTTGAACAGGCTTTTGAAATACAGAACGAAAAACGGTATCAATATGAAACAGTTTAAGAACTTGACGCCGGTATGGATAGCCGTCCTCTTTATGTGGCTCAAAACAGCTGTCGTATCTTTCATCGGCTTTAATCTGCATGCTGCAAGCCTTCTTGAAGTAATGCTAATCACGACTTCACCCTTGGGGCTGCTGATGCTATTGACCGGGGGCGGCCTATTTTGGAAAAGGAAAGTGAAGCCTGCTGGAATATGGCTGATGATGCTGGTCTTGACTGGCATCCTTTATTCCGATCTTTTATATTACCGTTTTTATACCGATTTCGTCACGGTACCGATTCTTTTCCAATTCAAAAACGTCGGCGGCCTCGGACCGAGCACCCTGGAACTGATCAGTCCCTGGGATCTGCTGCTGTTCATTGATTTGCTATTATATTTTCTTTTAATCAGGAAAAAGAAGCTGACAAAAATGACAGTGACAGGAAAAACGGCATGGCAGTATGGTGCTGCCTGCATCGCCCTTTTCTTCATGACTGGAGTGATCGGGCTTGTAAATGCGCCGCATCTTTTCACAGAATCATATAACCGTCCGCAGCTTGTCAAAAATATAGGACTGTATCCGTATCATCTATATGATATTGGCGTAGCGGCATCATATCCCCTGCAAAAGGCATTTGCAGATGCCTCTGATGCCAAGGCTTCTGCTGAGTACGTAAACGGCAGGACAGAGGAGCCATCCGATTATTTCGGCGCTGCCGCAGGAATGAATGTTGTCCTAATCAGCATGGAATCGACTCAGGGCTTTGTCCTTAAACAAAAGGTTAAAGGTGAGGAAATCACTCCGTTTCTTAATTCGCTGGCAGAGGATAGCTTTTATTTCAATAATCTATATGACCAGACCGCCCAGGGTAAAACATCTGACTCTGAGTTCATGGTCGATAATGGATTGTATCCCTTGTCCAGCGGCTCGGCTTTTGTCCGGAAATTTGAGAATACGTACAAAAGTCTTCCGCATATTTTGAAAGATGAAAAAGGCTATAAGGCAGCGGTCCTCCATGGTAATGAGCCCTCTTTTTGGAACAGGGAAGACATGTATAAGGCGCTTGGCTATGACCGGTTCTTCTCTAAAGGTGATTATGAGGTGACAGAGGAAAATTCAGTGAACTACGGGATCAAGGATATCCCGTTCTTCCAGCAGTCAATTCCGCACTTAAAGAGCCTTGAAAAGCCGTATTACACCCGCTTCATAACATTAACGAACCACTTTCCATTCCTGCTCGAGGAAGAGGACCGGCTGATTCCTGAGGCTGAGACAAGCGAGATGGTGGTAAACCGCTATGTCACAACAGTGAGATACCAGGATGAAGCGATCAAGACCTTCTTCCAGGAAATGAAAGACAGTGGAGAATACGACAATACGATGTTTGTGCTGTACGGGGATCATTACGGCATTTCCGACAAATATGAACATGGTGTACTGGAGCTTTTAGAGCAGGAAGATTCGCTTGTCAACCGGATGAAGCTGCAAAAGATCCCGCTGATCATCCATATTCCAGGGCAGGAAGGAAAAATGATATCTACACTAGGCGGCGAAATCGATATTAGAGCAACGCTCCTTCATTTGCTCGGCATCAATCCTGAAGATCATTACAGCTTCAGCCGCAACCTTTTTTCCCGGAATCCCGATCAGCCAGTCATATTCCGGGATGGAAGCTTCATTGCAGAGGACTATCTTTATAAAAGCGGGAGCTGCTTGAAAGTAGACTCCGCGGAAGAAGCGGATATCAGCAAGTGTGAACCTTATCTGGAAAAAGCCAGAAAAGAGCTTGGCATGTCCGATGATGTTGTGAATGGTGATCTGCTGAGATTCTTGAAGTAGCCGCAAAGAAATCACTTTCAGATTGAAAGTGATTTTTTGCTTTCCAGCCAAATCTGCACTTGATCGAGGAAACCAGTGTTACACCAGGCAATGATCGCTCTTTCTTCACCTAGCCGTTCAATCTGGCTTTGGAAAAATAAATCTCCAATAAAGTAGCCTAACCTGCTATACCCGAATGTTTGACCGCCCCGGATGGAAAACCATTCCCTATATAGATCTTCAGGCTGATGCTTTTGGAAATCTTCGTAAAATTCCTTTTTGATCTCATTGGCATGGGACTTGGCAAAGGATAACCAGCCATCACTTTGATTATTGAAGCTGAAATAGACGGAAGAGGGAAGGCCTGGAGCGATTTTGCGTGAAAAATGGATGGCGGCGCCTTCCTGGTTAATCCAGATGAGGGGACTATCCCATGTAACGGTCCTCCACTTCATTCCAGCATGATCACTGAGGATATTTTGTGCAGCATGGCCGAATTCATGGGAAACGATGGCTCTTAAATGTTCTTTATCATCTGTCAGCTGCTCCAGAGCAAAGGTGATATTGGGGATGATTTGCCGCCAAGTATAGGCATTTGACCCGTAAAAGCCGGCAATCAGGCTGACTTCAATTGGAAACCCGACTCCATAAGCTTTTTTGAACCGAGTGGCTGTCTCCTGAATAATGGGAATTATGTTTTCCTGCACTCTTTGAATATGGCTTTTTTGAGACTGCAGCTGCTCAATGCTTCTAGGAAGGCGTTCTTCATGATTCCTGCAGTGATACTGAAAATACTGTGCAAAAATATCAGGATACTGTCGATGGTATTCCTTGAAAGAGTCAGCGGAAAGATGTTCTGTTTCGAGAAAAAAAGGAATTGTATTGGTGATTTTCATAACAAGGCCCTCCTGCTTTTTTTTCAATATAACATAAAGGGGATCTCTCCCGTGGGAGTATTTTACAATAAAAAAAAAGCTTTAAGAAACAAAAACCATGAATGGGGGCGCACTAATGGGCTTATAGAAGATTTAAGGAAGATTGTTGGCCACAGGCCGCTTATTCTGACAGGCTGTGTTGGGATATTGGTTAATAAGAGGGGACAGCTGCTGCTTCAGCAGAGTGTGTTTCCGGCAGGGTCATGGGGCCTGCCTGGCGGCTGATGGAACTTGGGGAGTCTGCAGAAGAAACATGCAGGCGGGAGATATGGGAAGAAACAGGCCTGACAGCCGGTTCTCTAAAGCTGATTAATGTTTATTCGGGAAAGAATTATTTTGTGACGGCCGAAAATGGAGATCAATTTTACGCAGTCACTATTGCATATTTTACTGAAGCGTTTAGTGGTGAGATGAAAATGGATCCGCAGGAATCGATGAATATTAAATTTTACCACCCAGATGAGTTTCCGGAGAAAATGGTGGGCAGCCACAAAGTAATCATAGAAGATTATCTATGTAATTTCCATAAAAAGGGGAAAATGCGCGAAAGAATAATGGCTGTATCTGACAGCAGCGATTAAGGAAACAGGATCAAAAAAGGCGTAAGAATCAGCAGCCTTGTAGCAAATTCAAACATAAATTCCAGCCCCCTTTAAAGGATTGTCCCTGCACCTGGCTCCTCCTTCGCCAAATGCCATGGCAGCCACGCATGCTGCCCCCGCTGATTTCTATATTAATAGGGAAATATTAAGCTGGTATTTATGTTTTGTTATAAATGGTTAAGAAGAGAGCAAAGAGCTTATGGATCCCAGAAAAAAAGGACTCTGCCAGTCCTTTTTTAGGCCTTCATTAGATGTCCTGTTCCTCCAGTTCTATCTCCATCCGGGTCTGTGGGAATCCATTGGCTACCCATTCTGCCCTTAAGGCTGAGTCATACTGGGTGAGTCCTTTTTCAGCATCCACTTTATCGGCATCCACACTTTCAATCTGATCAATCCTCTCACTGTTCCGCATGCTCGTGTCCTCTATGACGCCGTCTTTGATTGTGTATGAAAAGGTACTTGTATTTGTGGCAGATTCTTCACTGCGCTTCTTCATTGCCGCAATGGCCAGTGCAGCTCCGCCAGCAGATAGCAGGATTCCTGCAGCCATGTTCATTGTCGACTTTTTCATGGTTATTCCCTCCGATAATTCAAATTTTGTAGAGTAGTAATCTATTCATTTTATTCCCTTGTTTTATTACTTTAAAAAGTATTTTATTTACAATTTGATTAAATTTTTTTCGATTAGTGCTAGGCCGATTTAAAAAGTGCGCGGCAGCATCGGATTTTCAGCTGAAATAAAGATCCTCGAAATATTGTTTTTTTGATTCAGGGGGGAGGTAAGAAAATGGTTTCTCTGAAAGTAGTAAAAATTGGAAGGAAGGGAGGGAGCCGATACCGCTATTTCATTGAGAAACCAAAATAACGGTTCCAGCGCAGTGAGCTAGAGCCGCTATTTCACTGAAAAACCAAAATAATGGTTCCAGCGGAGAGAGCTAGGACCGCTATCTCTCTGAAAAACCAAAATAACGGTTCCAGCACAGAGAGCTAGAGCCGCTATTTCACTGAAAACCCAAAATAATGGTTCCAGCGGAGAGAGCTAGAGCCGCTATTTCACTGAAAAATCAAAATAGCGGTTCCAGCACAGAGAGCTAGGACAGCTATTACTCTGAAAAACCAAAATATTGGTTGCAGCGGAGAGAGCTAGAACCGTTATCTCAATAAAATTATAGCGGCCCCAGGAGAGTTTGTTGTTAATTTAAATTTTTTAGCTCCCGGCGTACTTTTTCCCTGAAATTTTCATCTTTCAGCAGCTTCAGCTGGAAGCTGTTCATATTACGTGTGAGTTTTGCCTGCTCTTTGGGACTTAGATTGTTTGAGAGAAAAGCAATTTCAGTCTGATTGTTATCTGTATCTGTCGCATACATGGCCATTGTTAGGACAAAAGCAGTTGAGCCGCCTTTCTGGCCTGCGTGCAAAAGCCATTCCTGATTGCGGGAGTCTTCCATCAGCTGTTCGAGAACAGGATCAAGATAAGTATGTATATCTTCTGCCAGGTAAGATTTGCTGTTCAGTTTCTCCATAAGAGAAGCATAATCTGCAGCCGTCGATCTTGGGAGCCTGTCAGACCAGACCTGCTGAAAGTCCATATCAAGCTTTTTAAGGAGCTGCGCTTTTTCTTCAGATGTTGGGGGATCGGACTGCCAGGAGCTGTGAATGTCAATTGCCATATCTCTGTATTCACGTAATGGCATTACCTTCAGTTTGGCCAGTGCTTCTTTTTTTGACAGATTATTTTCTTCCATTAATTTTATTGGAATGAATAAGGAACTGGCGAGCGGGTAAAGAGGTTCATGATTTTGTAAATTCAAGCTTTCCAGATTTGAGTTGATTTTGTGAAGTCCAAGCAATTCAATCAAATAATCTGTGTTCGCATTCGAGCTGTACGCGATCATGCCTTTCGCCACCTGCTGCAGTGAAGCACTATTAGCTTTTAATTCAGATAGCCATGCTTTATGGCCGCCGCCGTCTGTTTTGGGTACATAGTATCTTTCAAGCTCCTTCAGGCTGACTTGCTGTTCAGGGTTGATTTTTCCAGCGGCTGCTTGTTTCGCGTATTCTACTGCTACAATGAATTTCACGGTGCTTGCCAAAGGCAGAGCTTTGTCAGGATGAATTTTCGCTAATATTTCTTTATTATGGCTGATTAATAGTGAAACATCTTTTTTATCCTTATTCTCTTTAATGAATTTAATCAGGTAATCCGGTTCGTCTTTCTTTACATTCTTTATGTAGAGCCAGGCTCCTATAGCAATTACTATACAGGCGGCAAGGAATACGGCGCCGCCGATCCACAGAAATATTTTCAAAAAACTTCCCTCCTCTTATCATTTGTACGGAAAAAATAGGCAGAAGTTTCAAAAATAGGATTGTTTTATAGAAGGATATGTAAAAAAATAGGGTGAACCTATGATGAAGTTGCGATATGATGGAAATGTCCAGAAAATCTGACAAATTGATTAAAAGAGGCTTATCGTATGTTCAATAAGAAATTTGCAATCCAAGCGGCAAAGTATCTATTGCCGGTTATTCTCATTTTGTTCATTTACCATGAGGGGAAAAACGAGCTTAGAAGGATTGACCCCTCCAGTTTGCTGATAGATATAAAAAGTTTGTCGCCTGCACAGCTGCTGTCAATTTTCCTGATAGGGCTGATAGCGGTATCTGCACTGACAGCATATGATGCTATTCTTGCAAAAAAGCTGAACCTGGAGATCTCTTTGCCGGCTTTAGCCAAGATTTCATGGATATCCAACTCGATCAATAATGTAGTTGGCTTTGGCGGAGTGGCTGGTGCCAGCCTGCGCGCTTTTCTGCTCAAAGGCTATACAAAAAATCCGAAAAGCCTTCTCGGCGGCATTATTTGGCTGACTCCATTTATGCTGACAGGATTGTCTGTAATGTCTTTGATTTCAATAATTTCTTTCCACGGCAAAGGAGCCGTGCTGGAAGCTTATCCATGGCTGAATGCCGGCTTTTGGGGAATGGCTGCTTTTTTGCCAATCTATCTTATCTTCCTTTATGTCAGAAGAAATAATAATACGGCATGGGAAGGAAAATGGGCAGGGATGGCGGTTCTGGCTTCCGTGCTTGAATGGTTTTCAGCGGCTGCCTTTCTTTGGGGAATAGCTGTTGTTTTAGGCTTTAGCCTTCCTTTTAATCTGGTGCTAGCCATATTTGTCGCTGGTGCAGTCGCAGGTTCTTTGAGCCTTGTGCCAGGAGGGGCAGGCGCCTTTGATATCATTGTGATGATCGGCCTTCAGCAGGCCGGGCTTGAAGAAGGCAGTGTTCTGCTCGTATTGGTGTTTTACCGGATATTTTATTATATAGTTCCATTTATAATTGGACTGATATTGGCATCTACTGAAGTAGCCGTCCAGACGAAAGAACTGTTTATGGAATCCAGGGCAGGCCGGTTCATAAAAAAATACAATTTGATTTCAAATTACTTGGTGGCAAATCTTAGCTATTGGTCATTATCCGTACTGGTGTTCATTAGCGGGGTACTGCTGCTTATATCTGCCGGGGCTCCTGCAGGTTTGGAACAAATGCTGTTTGCAGAAAAACTTTTCTCTGAATCACTGCTGAACCTGTCATTTCAGCTATCCGTTACAGCTGGGATTTCTCTGCTTCTCTTATCAAGGAGCATTTATCTGAAAGTGAGAGCATCTTATATACTGACTTATATGGTACTTGTAAGCGGAGCTGTTTTTACCTTTTTTAAAGGAATCGATCTGGGCGAGGCTTTATTTCTCCTGGGGATGGCTGCACTGCTGCGGGGCTCCAAGAAACAATTTTCCCGGGACAGCTCTCCGTTTTCATGGAAGGCATTTTTTATTACCTGGTGCTTAACCTTGGGAACTGTTGCCTCTTATATTATGATAGGATTTTTTGACCATCCGTATGGGGGAATGGTGATTCCCGCTCCAGTCAGGGATTTACTTGTCAAAAAGCCCAGCGAGCTTTTTGTATCAGCTGTGATAGGCACTTGCCTTGCTGTGGCATTTAATAAAATGGGGTTTCGCTTTATGGCTGAAAAAGACACACATCCTTATATGTCAAAGACATTTTCAAAGAGACAGAGGAATTCGGCCTCATAATTAATAGCTTGGAGGAAATGGGGGAAAGAAGATAATGATTATGACAAAACCGCTAGTGAAGGAAGATTATGAGCTGATCCAGGCCGCTGAGGAAGTCATAAAGAAAAATTACCGTTATGGCCGCCATCATATAGGTTCTGCTGTCAGGACAACCACTGGGAAAACCTTTGCAGCTGTCCATGTTGAAGCGAATGTAGGAAGGATAACGGTTTGCGGGGAAGCGATAGCGATAGGCAAATCTATTTCTGAAGGAGAGCATGAATTCCAGACGATTGTAGCAGTCGCCCATCCTCATCCGCATGAAGACATGGAGGACTGCTGGGTGGTTGCTCCATGTGGAATGTGCCGGGAGTTGATCAGTGACTATGGAAAAGAAGCGGATGTTATTATTACTTATCAGGGAAAACTTGTTAAATGCAATGTGATGGAGCTGCTTCCTGAAAAGTATGGTATGCAGCATGCTGATTGAATTTTGAAGCATATATTATCGGCTTTCCAGCAATAAAATGATAGAAATTAATGCAGCATCAGTGTAAAATAAAGTTGAAATTCAGTAGATTTCAAGATGGGCTTCCAGTACGCCAGCATACTCAATATCAGCGGTTCCAGGTTTTGATTTATCAAATATTTCAGAAATTTAAAAATTGAATAAGAGGACGATGAAAGTTGAAAATAGATGCAAACGAAACTCATATAAAAGAACAGACTATTTTTGATCATATTGGTAATAAAATTAAAACGGAAGATAGAGAGATTCATATCATTGCCAAAATAGAGGAACCGCTGATTGTAATATTGGGGAATGTGCTGAGTGATGAGGAATGTGACGGATTGATCAGGATGTCCGAGGATAAGCTGAAGCGTTCAAAAATCGGAAACACCCGCACAGTGGACGATATCAGGACGAGCAGCAGCATGTTTTTTGAAGAAGGCGAAAATGAGCTGGTAGCAAGGATTGAAAGAAGGCTGTCGCAAATTATGAACATTCCTGTGGAACACGGTGAGGGGCTGCAGATGCTGAATTATCACATCGGGCAGGAATATAAGGCTCATTTTGACTTTTTCTCTTCCACCAGCAGAGCGGCAAGCAATCCAAGGATCAGCACGCTTGTTATGTATCTGAATGATGTCGAGGAAGGCGGGGAAACATATTTCCCTAAGCTGAATTTTTCAGTGAACCCTCAAAAAGGCTCGGCAGTTTATTTTGAATACTTCTATGATAATCAGGATTTAAATGATCTGACTCTCCATGGCGGGGCGCCTGTAATTAAAGGAAGCAAGTGGGCAGCCACCCAGTGGATGAGAAGGAAGAAGCTATAAAGCGGAATAAATCGATACTGTGAAAAATAAAAAGAATTGCACCAAACATATCATGAAAAAAAGACTTCCTTTTAAGAAGTCTTTTTTTATTATTATCTGTGGACTGCTGCAGTAAAATCCTTACGCCTATATACGCTGAGGGCGATGCCTATGACAAAAGCATTAAGGATTGAGGGTGTTAGTCCATAGCTTATGAACGGCAATGAAATAGAGATGATAGGGAGGACCCCTAATGTCATCCCGACATTATAAAGAAACTGGACAGAATAGAGGGCGATTGCCCCTGTGACAAGCTGTTTGCCGTAAGGGTCCTTAATCTTGCCGCCGACAGATATCATCCTGGCCAAAAGAAGGGCAAGAATGACAATTAACAGGCCAGCCATCAGCCATCCGTAAAAATAGGTGATATTAACAAAGGCATAATCGGAATGCAAATTTGGAATGGATGCTGTTTTTTCCGGATTGCCAAGCCAGCCGCCTTCAGCCAGCATTTCTCTTATCTTAATATACATAAATCCCGAAGTCTCTGAGTATTCACTTGGGTTAAGGAAAGCGAATAAGCGGACTTTTTGATACTCTTTGCTTGTAAACCACGCTAATATGCCCAATAAGACTAGGATGCCTCCGACAGATGATATGGTTGCGAGGATGGTTTTCCGTGTTACGGCGCTTCTGATAAACAATATCATGACAAGGAATCCGTACATCATGGCAATCGGGAAGCCCGGCAAAGATAAGAATAGAAATAAAGTAATACCAAATATAAGCCAGCCTATCCATAGATTTGGTTTTTCTTTTGAAAAAAAGCTTGCCCAGAAGAGGTAGAATAATGGCAGTATCGTCATACCGCCGAATGCTCCGATTCCAGGTATTATGAAATAGGGGACCCCGTTTATAATGGTTCTGATTGAAAATGGAGCTATAAGCAATAAAACCAGGTATAAAACCCCAATTGTAAGCAAGTGCCAGCTCCACTTTTGAAGTTTCCGGTAGTCAAAGAACATGACAGCTAGTGCAGTCAGTAAACCAAGGCCAATATAGAAGAGTTGCTTTGAAACAAATGCAACATCATAATCTTCATAATGGATATTAAATAATGGAAGCAGCCCCATCCCAAAAGCCGCTGCCAGCAGTCCGATCAGCATCCAATCCACCCTCGGCTTATGGATTTTATTCAGCTGCATCCCAAGCTCTGCGGGGCTGCCCATCTGCAGGACTGCCTTTTCTTCCGCCTCTGTTTCTTCAATTCCCTCTGACATCAGCTCTGTTTTGGTTTCCTGGAGATGGTGCTCCAGCTCTTTATGGATAAAAACCTTGGCTTCTTTGGATTTTATATGCTTTTTGACCTCCGAGAGGAAGCCTTCTTTCTCAGTTGCCATTACTTCAGCCCTCCCATAATTCCTGCAGGGCTGTACGCCTGCCGGCCAATTTTTTCTCTGACTGCTCCAGGAGCTTCCTGCCCCTGTCATTCAGCTGGTAGTATTTGCGTGACTCCTGCCAGCTGGACTGCAGATAATTTTTCCGCTCCAGCCGGTGGAGCAGGGCATAGAGGAAGCCTTCGTTTTCTTCAAAGTTAGAAACTCCCCTTGCGATGATGCTTCTGGTCAATTCGTAGCCTGTCTTTTCATGGACAAGCAGCTGCAGGACGGCAAGGATGACATCTTCATCAGTTTTTATCTGAAGATTTCTTGCTTTTGCCTTTACCTCTTCACGGGTTTTGCCGGTAAATGACAGGTCCTGGAAAACAGTATTTTCCATCGCTTTTTTCAATCTCTTCAGGCGCTCTTCCATCATAGCTCCTCCAGTCTTTCTTTTAATAGCTGCTTTGCCCGCTTCAGGCGTGTCTTGATTGTATTTTGGTTGATGCTGGTGACGGCCGCTATTTCCTTCATGCTCATTTCCTCGAAATAATGAAGGTAGATGACTTCGCGGTAATGGTCCGGCAGATCCATGACCGCTGAAGCAAGCTGTGAATCATCATCTTTTCTGATCACGGCTGCTTCGACCTCATCCTTCAGGCTGCCGCCTGACTTTGCCTGTTCTTCCGAAAGGATAATATGACGGTTGTGCCAGCTTCTGAGATAGTCTTTGCAGTGATTGACTGCAATCCGCCAAAGCCAGGTTTTCACCATCGATTTGCGGTTGTATTGATGGAGGTTTTTATAGCATTTAATAAAGATTTCCTGTGTCAGGTCTTCTGCTATATCCCTTTGCTTTACATATGTATAGGAAAGCTGGAGGATATCCTGGCCATATAGCTGCATGATCTGGTCGATGGCAGCTTCCCTGTCCATTGCCAATAATATTTCTGATAAAGTTTCTTCCACGGTCTTTTGCTCCCTTCCAACCATTAGACGGGGCACCCGCTGTTCAGGTTTGTGTTTTTATAAAAAAATGTTTCATTTCATTTTAGCTTTTGTAAGGTAAATAATAAAACCCCCCCGGATTATGGAGGGGCAAGACAGTTATTAATCTTTTTCCAGCTTTTTCAGCAATCTGATGATTTCATCAAGCTTGGCATGCAGCTCCTGATCTGAAGAATAGGAGGCCGCTGAACGGGACACCATCCTCCTTATAAACAGGGTAAAAGAGAATACACCCAGCAAAGTCAGCAAAACAATGACTATCATAATCATCCAATCTCCTATATACATACTATACCTCCAATGCTGTTCAATTCGATATAAGGGAAATTATGGTATAATACTATCAGTCAGCAGGAGGGATTGCAATGTTCAAACATATACAGCCATTTCAGATTATAATAGGCTATTTTATTTCTATTGTTTCTTTTTCACAGGCATACAGCAGCTATTCTGAAGGAAGGACTGCTTCGTTTTATCTGTTTCTAATCAGCGGGGTCCTGATCATCATCCTTTATACGGCAGCCTGGATATCAATTTCATCCAGAAAAAAGGCAAATAATGCAGCAGAATAAAAAGGAATCCTGCTTCCGGATGGAGAATCTATGTATATACTGAATTTTCCAGGAGGGGTTCTCATGAGCAAAAAGATTTGGAGAGTAGGTACTGCTTATATTCCGGTAAAGGATGTGCAGACATCTGCAGATTGGTATGCCGGGAAGCTTGGGGCAGAGCTGAATTATATTGATGAAGACAAAGCTATCCTTAATTTGGCAAACCAGAGCTTTTTTCTTGTTAAAGCAGCAGAATCGCAATCTGCCAATTTCACAGATGCTTCCGGAACGGAAAGATTTTCTCTGACGTTTGAAGTGGACGGTGTGGATGCCCTTGAAGCTGTTCACCAGGAGTTCAGTGAACAAGGAATCCATACAGGCGAGATCGAGGAGAGGGGTCACGCAGGCAAAAACTTTGTCTTTAGAGATCCGGACGGCAATCTGTTCGATGTATGGAGCGAGCTGAGTCCTTCATTTAAAGAGAAATTCATCGTATCGCAGTAAAAGGGCCTTTAGGTCCTTTTTTGTCTGATTAATTTTCGAATTGGAGCAGAAACTAGTAAATGAATTGCGATTAATACTGTGGGGAACGCGTACAGAGGAAAAAAACTATGTGTTAGGGAATTGGAGAAAGAGCTTGAACCACTATTTTAAGGAAAATCAAAAATAGTGGTTCCAGTGGGATGAGCTAGAACCACTATATCAAAGAAAATCAAAAATAGTGGTTCCAGTGGGATGAGCTAGAACCACTATA
>NZ_JAUZVH010000006.1:0-389045 GCF_031844465.1 Bacillus sp. AG4(2022) | reverse complement strand
CTGTCGCTCAGAAGCGACTTTATTAATATAACATCTCCGAATGAAGAAGTCAACATCTTTTTCAGTTTTTCAAAACTTTAATTTCGATGTTTTCGTTTCTCCCTCGTGAGGACAAGTAATAATATATCATGGTGGAATTACAATTGCAATATAATTTTTAAATTAAATTGCATTTTGTTTTTCACATAAAGAATGACTTGAGGAAAAACCGTTCTGATATATTCATCTATGCCAATCAGGTGGGGTCCCTAAAAAATGACTCAGATGATACCAGCCTTTTTGCAAACAGCACGCCACAAAGAAAACTTATATTAAAGGGTCATACAATCGAAGCAAGTCCATATAATATAGTAACATATTCGAAAGGTGAGATATATGCTTCAAACCGCCGCACTCTATTTATCATTTATCATGGCTGTATTCTTGTTGGCATTTTCCTATTTCGAAGGAATTAAAATTGCAGACTCGGAAGAAAAGGTCTACGGAGGCACTTTTATTTTCACAACGGTATCCGGTTTTATTTTCTCCGGGCTTACTTATGCATTTATCTAATACCATTTTAAAAGTGGCCATCCAACTGAGGACGGCCACTTTTCAGCTTAGCGTGAATTCCCTGCTGCCTCCCTCTAAAAAGCAAGAAGAAGGGTGCACAAGCAAAATAAATTGTCATTGTGGAACGAAGGATAAAGGTATTAGGACCTGAACCTCATCATTCTATAAGTTATCCCTCAAGTATGCGTTTAGTATACTCCTCCTGCAGCAGCGCAGAAATAACAGCATCTCTGTAAACTCCCCTGTGAACAAATCGCTTCCTTAGAAGGCCTTCTATTATAAAACCCTTTTTTTCAAGAAGCTTTTTGGAGGCAGCATTCTCCGGAAGATAGACCGCCTCTATCCTGTTCAAATTCATGCAGATAAATCCATAGCGGATAATAGCATCCAAGGCTTCTGACATTACGCCTTTTCCCCAGGCCTCTGGATGGAGCTCATATCCGATTTCTGCCTTTTTATGGAGCTTTTCAACAGAATGGAACCCGCAGGTTCCCTGGAGAGTGTTGTCTTCTTTCCAGCAGATCGCCCATCTGATCTGCTTTTCCATACTGTATCTCCACAAAAGACTTTCGAGGAGATCTTCCGCTTCACTGACAAACCTAAAGGGCTCTACATCATAAAACCTGGTTGCTTCAGGATCCGAAAATATCCTGTACAGCTTCGGAATATCACCTTCCTCAGGCTTCCTGAGCACAAGCCTTTCAGTCTCTATAATGGGGAATTCAGCAGAGAAGGCCGCATCAATCCCTGCCATACCAATCACCCTCCTCTTTATAGCGGTCAGCTCATACAATCAAAGCTCCTCACCTAATGGCTTAGGTGGTTCTGTCTTCTTTGCTTTTCTCTTCGTTATTCTGCCATCTGCAAGGAACAGCATGATACCCCCGATGACAATCATCCCTCCAGCAGCCTGATACCAGGCTACAAACTCCCCGAGTAAAAAATAAGCCAGGACAGCAGCACCCACCGGTTCAAACAGGATGGCCATAGAAATCGTAGAGGTGCTGAGCCATTTCAGTGACCAATTGAAAAGGGTATGTCCGAGCAGGGTCGGGACCAGCGCAAGGAGAATAAAGTAGACCCAGTCGCTTGCGGGATAAGGTCCAAGAGACTCACCAGCGGCAATTACATAAACGAAAAGGGTAATGGCACTTATACTGTACACGGTGAATGTATAAGTAATAAGAGACAGCCGTTTTCGCACTGTCTGCCCAAACATCAAGTAAGCTGTAACCAGCGCACAGGCAGCAAGCGCCAAAAGATCTCCAAACAATGCAGTTCCACTGATTCTGAAGTCCCCCCAGCTGATAAGCACACTTCCTCCAATAGCTATCACTCCGCTCAAAATTGCTTTCACTGTAAACCTTTCTTTGAAAAATAAGTAGGTCCCGGCAAAAGCGAACAGCGGCTGCAAGGTAACGAGGACAGTTGAGCTTGCCACAGAAGTAAAGCGGAGAGATTCAAACCAGAGGATAAAATGAAAGGCAAGGAATATCCCGGCAATGGCCGAATACAGCCAATCCCGCCAGCCAATCCGCTTGAGTTCTGGCCCATATTTAAATAATACGAGAGGGAGCATCAGCAAAACAGAAAAGAATAAGCGATAAAAAGCTATCACTCCTGATGGTGCAGCTGAAAACTTAACTAGAATGGCAGACGTGGAAACAGACACCACACCGATTGCCAATGCTGCATAAGGGTTTATCTTCGGCAAGTCATTGCATCTCCTTCTAAGAAAAATCCAGTTTAGCTATAATATTACACTTACCGGTTTTCACATTGCCATCTTTTTTCACACGGCAAGTATTGAATAGAAATGAAAAAGTGCCTGCCCGAAATCGGGCAGGCACCTCTCGCCAATCGTCCTCTTGTTCTATTCCCCGCTCTCCACCTCTGCGGCAATCACACCAATCAGTGATTTCATTGTATAGTATACATCGGTCGTATACATGCTGCGCGTTGTCGTTATCACACAATTGATCAGTATATCATCTGCTTCTTCTTTGACACGGACCCGTTTGATTCCCAGTTTTTTGCTTTTAATTTCCTTCATCAAGGTTGTCAGGTCCGTACATTTCTCAATATACAGCTTTACCCTGATTTCCTTTTCCTTCAGCTTTTTTGGCCCTACCCGCTCAAACAAAGCAGGAATCATTTTAACTCCAATAATGATAAAAATAACTCCCAATAGTGCTTCTATATAAAAGCCTGCTCCGATGGTAATCCCAATCCCTGCTGAAGCCAGCACAAGAGCGGCTGTCGTCAGTCCGGAAATGGCTTCATTGCCCCTGCGAAGGATTACACCGGCTCCAAGAAAGCCGATGCCGCTGATTACATATGAAGGAATCCTCCCTGGGTCCATCGGCCTTGAATACTCTTTTGAGTAAAGAAAAGCTGATTCATATGACACAATAGTCAAGAGGCATGCCATAACCGAAACAATCAGGCAGGTCTTGAGCCCGAGCGGCTTTCCTTTCAGTTCCCTTTCTAAACCTATGACAAGCCCTGCCAAAGCTGCGAAGCACAGCTTTATAAGCACATCATTTTTCATCACTGTATAAAACATTTCTTCCATAAGGTATCCCCTCTTCTATTTCTATCTATATAAATATTCCAATATAGATAGTTGAATAAACTAATTTTTGGATAAAAATAGCGGTAAGCATACTTTTCTTTTCCTACTTTATGCAGCCTTGCTCTCTAATATTATTGTGTACTATCAGGATCGCTGGCAGAAAACTTAAGATTTTATTTTAAAAAAGAAAAATTAGAATTTCCTCTTGCATATTTGATCAATTACGGATATAATTTTTCTTGTACCGAACACGGGGCATTAGCTCAGCTGGGAGAGCGCTACGCTGGCAGCGTAGAGGTCAGCGGTTCGAGCCCGCTATGCTCCATACATCCAAAAGCCAAAATCCATTAGGATTTTGGCTTTTTTGCTATATCAGCATACTAAAAACACTTTTCAAATTACTTATTTTCATTCCACTTTGTTATACAGGAAAAATATACCAGGACCATTAACATGTTTAAGGCGCTGCAAATCGGGAATAATGCCCATAACATAATAACAAAGATGGGAGAGATTAGCATGATGTCAACAATCGCTATTTTGGCAGCAGCCTTTACTGCCGCAGCTGGCCTGAATTATTTTGCAGTGAAAGAGGCAGATTTTACTGAGGAAGATTTACTAAAGGATAAATGAGGATGGCTGAATATTTGAATACAGCAGATAAAAAATGACCCTTAACCAATTACAGCAGTTGGCCAAGGGTCTTTATTTTTGTATAAAATCCTCAGGTTCTATGAAAAGAGCCCAGAACTTCGGTCGTTTCTGTAATATTGACAAAGGCCTGCGGATCAACTTCGTCTATCATGGCCTTGACTTCTGTCAGCTGATAGCGGGTTATGACTGTCATGAGGATCTTCCTGCCTTCCCCTGTGTAGCCGCCCTCTCCATTGATGACCGTGATTCCTCTGTATATGCTTGAGAGAAGCTTTGCCTTCATTTCTTCCCCTTTGGCCGTCACTATCATTACTGTCAGCTTAATATGCTTTGTATGGATGGTATCAACCACTTTGCCTGTGGCGTAGATGGCGACCATTGTATTTAATGCAGCATCCCAGCTGAAGATGAAGCCCGAAGCCAAAACAACAGTGGCATTCATCAGTGAAAGAATGGCGCCAAGCGGGAAATCCTTTTTCCTTGTCAGGAGCATGGCAATGATATCAAAGCCCCCTGAGGAGCCTGAAGCCTTAAAGATCAGTCCGATTCCTGCACCCGTCAAGACTCCGCCGAAAACGGAAGACAATATCGGCTCAGAAGAAATTGCGTGGACCGGAATTAAGTAAAGGCTGACGGAAAGAGTCAGCACTGAAACGATTGTATAGAAGATAAACCGTTTCCCAAGCTTAATGACCCCAAGGATCAATAAAGGCAGATTCAACAGGAAGTTAAGGAGACCTGTATTGAAGGGTGTAATGATGCCGAGCATGATTGCCACCCCGCTGAGCCCGCTGCTCAGGATTTCATGGGGGATCAGGAATAGATTATAAGCAAAGCCTACAATCGCAGAACCCAGAATAATGATCAGTAAATTTTTCATATGGCATCCCCCTTTATTTCCACAACAATAATAATTTAATTTATTATAGTAGAGAAATAAAGGAAACCCTAAAAAATAGTGTTTTCAGAATAAATAGCTATAACTGGAAATCAGTTTTCTGGTAAAAGAAATTTGGCGTTTTGATTTCATTTTTATAGCTGCTGTGAAAAATATGTGTAGCTGCCGGAGAAATGGGCGGAATCAGCCAGGTCCATTCACCAGTTACCGGCCTGCCGCATGCTGATTCTTTTTCTTCAAACAGCCTGAACTGCTGTGCGGCTGTATGGTGGTCAACAATGCTGACCCCCTTCTTTTTATAGGAATGAAGAACAGCTGTATTCAGCTCAACCAGCGCACGGTCCTTCCACAAGGAGGCGTTTCTCTTAGTATCAAGCCCCATCCTGTCCGCTATTTCCGGGACCAGATTATACCTGAAATCGTCTGCAAGATTCCGGGCGCCGATTTCTGTCCCCATATACCAGCCATTAAAGGGTGCAGCCGTATACCGGATTCCGCCGATTTCAAGGCACATATCCGATATGAACGGAACAGCATACCACTTTAATTGCAGATCGCTGAACCACTCAAACTCAGGATGCTCAAGCGGCACTTCAAGAATATCTTCAGCAGATACATCAAATAGCGCCGGCTTCCGCCCATCTATCTGGACAAGAAGAGGCAGTGGGTCAAACTGCCCGTATTTCCCTTCCCATCCCAATTCACGGCATAAGTTCGTCAGTTTGACGGAGGCTGGGTCGCCTATAATCTTATCACCGGTATCATAGCCGGCATACCTGATCAGCTGGTGGTTAAGAATCCTTACTCTTTTGTTTTTTTCCTCCTGACGGAATACAGTGATGGCAGACCTTACCTTGCCGCCGTTCGTAGCATAGCTGATATGCCTCATCAAAGCTTGGCCAATTTCGTCTTCAGTCTCAAGCTCCCTTTCATCGAACACTTTAAGGCTGTCCCAAAAGAGCCTGCCGATGCATCGGTTGCTGTTCCTCCAGGCCGTTTTTGCACCATACTCAAGCTCTTCATAGGTATGATGATAACTGCCTGTACGATCTATCTCCTCAAGGATTTCAATGTGGCGCTGTTCTGTTTCGCTGCTGCTTTTATTCAGCTCTCTATGGCATAAAGCAATAAAGTTCTCTGCTTCCTTCCTCAGTTCCTTTGCCAAAAAATTGCCCCCCTGTATCGTATAGTGATCCTGATGCAATGGCCATTTCCATTCAGTTCTGGTCTGCAGGGTAGACGATGCCAAGCTGGCTTCTCACAGAATCAAGAATTTCTATGACAGCAAGGGAGTTGGACAATGTGTTCGTTGCCGATTCCAGCTTTCCGCTTTTGACAAGCCCGACGAATTCTTCTGCTTCGTAGTACATCGAGGCTTCCTTCTGCTCTCTTGTAATTGATTCTGAACTGCCGCCGCGATAGCGGATTTCAGCCTTTTCCGGCGTATGGATTTTATCTATTACAATATTTCCGTTCTCTCCCTGAATTTCTGCAGGAAGCTGGGAGTCAGTGATTTTTGAATACATGATGACAGCATCCATTTCTTTATACTTTAATACCATACTTCCTTCCCCATCAACTCCTGAATCAAGCATAACCCCCTGCGCCTTCACCTCATCCGGCTTGCCGAATAGGACCACCAGCGGATAGATGCAGTAAATGCCTATATCCATCAATGCACCGTTGGAAAACTCAGGTTTGAAGGCATTCAGGATCCTCCCTTCCTTGTATGCGTCATATCGCGAGGAATATTGGCAATATGATGCAAAATACCTTCTGACCGGCCCGATTTTTCCTAAATTCTCCCGGACGGCTTTAAAGTTCGGCATCAAAGTGGATTTCAGCGCCTCCATCAGTACCACCTTATTCCTTTGTGATGCTTCAATCATGAGCTTTAATTCAGCCGCATTGCTGGCTGCAGGTTTTTCGCAGAGCACATGCTTTCCATGTTCCATCATCAGAATTGATTGTTCCGCATGAAGTGAATTGGGGCTGGCAATGTAGACAGCGTCAATCTCACTGCTTGCCGCCATTTCCTCTAAGGACGTATATGTATGTTTCACACCATATTTATCTGCAAATTCCCTTGCTTTTTCTTCTGTCCGTGAATAAACAGCCGTAAGCGCAAAATCCTGCACTTTATCTGCTGCATCAAGAAATCTCTCTGTTATCCAATTTGTTCCAACTACACCGAAACGAACCATTACGGCACCTCCATGAATGCTTTTTATTCTCTCCAACAAGGATACATTTTTTCTGCTTATTTCGCCAGCAGCTGCAATTTGTGGTTTCTTATCCAGCAGACTGGGGGAAAATGACTGAAAAAGGAGGTCATGTACGGATGAGCCGATCAGCGCTGAATGGGAAGGTCGCTTTAATCACCGGGGCAAGCTCTGGAATCGGAAAGGCTGCCAGCATCAGGCTTGCTGAAGAAGGGGCTAAAATTGCTCTTGTCGATGTTAAGGAAGAGTTTGCAAAAGAAGTCAAAGATCAAATAGAGTCAGCAGGCGGAGAAGCCATGATCATTGAAACAGATGTTTCTGTTCCATTGCAGGTGGAGAAGGCTTTTCAGAAAGTATCCAGTAAATGGGGACGCCTTGATATAGTTTTTGCGAATGCAGGAATAAATGGTGTTGTTGCCCCTATTGAAGATCTGACTCCTGAAGAATGGGATACGACCATTTCAACAAACCTGAAAGGAACCTTCCTGACAGTGAAATATGCGGTGCCCCTTCTCAAGGAAGAGGGCGGGAGCATCATCATCACCAGCTCTATCAACGGCAACAGAACCTTCCGAAACTTTGGGATGTCTGCATACAGCACCTCCAAAGGGGGGCAGGTCAGCTTTGGAAAAATGGCTGCCCTTGAATTGGCAGGATACCGCATACGCGTCAACTTGATTTGCCCGGGAGCCATCAGGACGAATATAGGCGAAAATACTTTTCCAGAAGAAGAAAATCTGAAAAAAGTAAAAATACCAGTTGAATTTCCGGAGGGAAGCATGCCCCTCGAGGACCATCCCGGATCTGCCGAACAGGTTGCCGACCTGGTCCATTTCCTTGCATCCGATTTGTCCAGCCATATTACCGGCACGGAGGTATATATTGACGGAGCCGAATCACTCCTGTGACAATGTGCTTAATGAAATAAAAGCCCGGCTGCTGCCGGGCTCTCTTCTGCTATATGTAATATGACTTCTTTTTTTCAACCTCTTTCCGGGATATCTCCTGTAAAAAGATTTTTTCTTTTAAAGTAAGCTCCCTTTTAAGGTTTGTGCGAAAATAAAGCATAAGCTCCGCATATCTGATATGTATAATCCTCCATTTCCCCTTTCCCTGAGAATCCCAGCACCCTATTTATTTCTCCATTTCTTCTGTAATTCCTTGCCCGCAATAAAATATTTTTCTATATGCATGTGGGTTTATAACAGAGAGAATCATTGGTAAATACAATTAGAGTATAAGTTCTATTCCTTTTATTATGTTTTGGAAAAAGGGACTTTGTTCATACTGGTAGGTGTCTGCATTTAGAAGGAGTGAACAGCATGCCGCATTTCATTTATTCCAGCTTCATAAGGCTCCCGCTCGCTATACGGATACTTCTCATTGCACTAATGGTGATTCTGACTTTCGGGTTTATCATTTCCATCCTGGAGCCGCATAATTTTCCTACGGTGTTTGACGGGGTATGGTGGGCAGTCATCACAGCTTCCACAGTGGGTTATGGAGATTATGTGCCGCATACCATACCAGGGAAAGTAACTGGCATTATTTTAATTCTTACCGGAGCAGGCTTTTTATCAACCTATTTTGTAACTCTGGCTGCAGCTGCTGTAACAAGACAAAATGATTATTTGGAGGGCAAAGTGAATTTTAAAGGAGAACAACATCTAATCATTATCGGCTGGAATGAACGTTCAAGAGAACTTATCACGGCATTGGCGGAGGAGCATAAAGGGGTTTCTATTGCACTTATTGATGAGACGCTCCGATCCAATCCATCCCCGGGGGAAGTTCATTTCATACAGGGACGGTCAAATCAGGATCAGGTGCTCCTGAAAGCAAATATCCGGAAAGCAAACAAAGTAATCATTACAGCCGACCAGAACAGGGATGAACTTCAGGCCGATATGAATTCAATTCTGTCGCTCCTTGCCGTAAAAGGATTGAATCCCGGCGTTCCATGCATTGTCGAAATCCTCACATCTGAACAGGTTGCGAACGCAAGAAGGGCAGGAGCGGATGAAATCATCCAGACGAATATCCTGACCAGCTCCGTTATGATCCACAGCATTTCAGCACAGGAAATGGTCACTTCTTTCCTGGATCTGCTTGGTCACCTGAACGGCAGAAGACTGAGGCTCATGCCGGCCAAGGAATTTGAATACGAAGTGACCTTTACTGATTTAAGTGCGCTGCTGCTGAAGGATGGCATGCTTCTTTTTGGTATAAAAAGAGGAGAGGAAACTTTTGTGAATCCTCCCCACCCTTTCAGCATTGATTCAGATGACGAGCTGATCGTCATTGCCTGATTTAGTTCAGCCGTCCAGCAAAAGCGACTCCAGCTCCTGGACAAGCGAGCGGCCGATATCCACGTATTTGTCCGGGAAACTGGCGTCTTTGTCCACCGGCTCTGAGAATTGGTTAAAAGAAGCGGTATGGTTCCATGTATAAGCATGATCATCCAGCCCGCGCTGATATTTATGGGAGAGAAGGAATGGCCGCTCAATTTCCACAGTGCATCCTCTTGAATCAAGCTGGCCATCAATTGATCTGAAAGGTACGCGCAGGAATTGATAGCCCACTTCATCGTCTATTTTATAATCAAAAGCACCATGGTCATACTCCCAGCCGCCTCCAACCGTATAGCCAGCCGGCTTAAGCAGCTGCTCAAGCTTATACAGATCAAAGTGTTTCCCTTCCACCCGGGATGGTAATTCAATCATTTTCCAGCACCTCTTTTCTTTTTTTTAGTATCCCCGGTCTGGTTTTATCTATCATATTTTCTCGCAGGAAGGGCTTATTGAGGAAGTCAGCCAGTGAATAAAATAAAAAAGAGTGCTGAACATTTTCAGCACTCTCGTTTTTGTCTCTATTTGAGCCTTTTTTCAAGCTCTGCTTTTTTCTCCTCGAAGCCCGGCTTTCCAAGCAGCGCGAACATATTGACTTTATAAGCCTCTACTCCAGGCTGGTCAAAAGGATTGACCCCCAGAAGGTAACCGCTCATAGCGCACGCCTTTTCAAAGAAGTAAGCGAGATATCCGAATGTATAGGCATCCATTTCAGGAATGGTAACGATCAGGTTGGGAACCCCGCCATCTGTGTGAGCAAGCATTGTTCCTTCAAAGGCTTTGTTGTTAACAAAGTCTACGGTCTTGCCGGCAAGGTAGTTCAGGCCGTCCAGATCGCTGTCAGCTTCTTCAATTGTCAGCTCGTGGCGCGGTTTTTCCACCTTGATGATCGTTTCAAAGATATCTCTGCGCCCTTCCTGCACATACTGTCCAAGGGAATGCAGATCTGTAGAGAAGTTAGCTGATGCCGGGAAGATCCCTTTCTGGTCTTTCCCTTCACTCTCGCCAAACAGCTGCTTCCACCATTCCGCAAAATACTGAAGCCCCGGCTCATAGTTAATCAGCATTTCAA
The DNA here is from genome assembly GCF_031844465.1 of Bacillus sp. AG4(2022). Taxonomy (NCBI): domain Bacteria; kingdom Bacillati; phylum Bacillota; class Bacilli; order Caryophanales; family Bacillaceae; genus Bacillus; species Bacillus sp. AG4(2022). The sequence continues at coordinate 378,724 of NZ_JAUZVH010000006.1, read as the reverse complement.
TTGTCTTTCCTTTATTGTAAAGCGCATTGCGGACAGCTGCATACTGGTAGGCAGCATTCTCTTCGACTTCAGAGCTGCTGTATTCCTCACGGGCCTTTGCAGCACCTTCCATCATAGCCTGGATATCCGCCCCGCTTGCCGCAATCGGCAGAAGGCCGACTGCTGTCAGTACTGAATAGCGGCCGCCGACATCATCAGGGATGATGAAGGATTCATAGCCTTCTTCGTTAGCCAATGTTTTGAGTGCGCCTCTCGCTTTATCTGTTGTAGCATAGATGCGTTTGCGCGCTTCTTCTTTTCCATACTTTTCTTCAAGCAGACTGCGGAAAATACGGAAGGCAATCGCCGGCTCTGTCGTCGTTCCTGACTTGGAAATAACATTGACTGAAAAGTCTTTTCCATCGAGCAGGTCCATAACGTCCTTCATGTAAGTTGAACTGATATTATTTCCAACGAAGAGCACCTGCGGAGTGGTCCGCTTTTCCTTTGGAAGTTCATTATAAAAGCTGTGCTGCAGCATTTCTATGGCTGCACGGGCACCCAGATAGGAGCCTCCGATGCCTATGACGAGCAGCACATCAGAGTCGCTCTTGATTTTTTCAGCCGCTTTCTGGATGCGGGCAAATTCTTCTTTATCATAGTCAGCAGGCAGATCGATCCAGCCAAGATAGTCGCTCCCTGCCCCGGTTTTTTCATGCAGGGAATGGTGGGCAACCTTAACGGCATCCCTTAAATATGTAATCTCGTGTTCACCAAAGAAGCTTAGTGCTTTTGAGTAATCAAAACGAACATGTGTCATGAATGATCCTCCAATTATTTTTATTCTCTTTCACTTTAACGAAAGGTGTGACAGTAATCAAGAAACTAGTCATAATGTAAGCGTGTCCAATTTCGGTTTTTTTTTACACAGGAACCAACTGGAAAAAGTGGAGCAGGAACTGATGTTTTTCAGCTAAAATAAAACCCGGTGCCAGGCACCAGGTTTGAATTTTATAAAGAGGCTTTATAGATACTCACGACATCTTCTCGGTTCAGTTTTTTGAAGTTTCCGAACTCGCCGTTGGCCATAGCTTTGTCAGCCATCGTTTCAACGCCGCTTTCATCTATATCATAATCTGCCAGGCGTGATGGAGCACCCATGCTGTTCCAGAATTCCCTCAGCTTTTCAATGCCTTCAAGTCCTGCTTCTTCATCTGTCTTTCCTTCAGGATCTACACCGAAGACACGGACTGCCAGCTGCTTGAATCTGGAAGGCTTCACGCTCAAGTTATGCTTCATCCAGTTCGGGAACAAGATGGCAAGGCCTCCGCCATGCGGGATATCATAAACAGCTGAAACCGCGTGCTCTATATTATGGGTTGCCCAGTCTCCCCGGTAGCCCATTGACAGCATGCCATTGAGAGCCATTGTTCCGTTGTAGAGGATGGTTGCTCTGTGTTCATAATTCTCGAGATCTTCGAGGAGCTTAGGCGCTGTTTCCATTACTGTTAGCAGGAGTCCTTCACACATGCGGTCCTGCAGCAATGTGTTTTCTTCCAGATGAAAATAATGCTCAAACACATGTGACATCATGTCCACAATGCCGTAAATCGTCTGGTCTCTTGGAACTGTGAATGTGTTGACCGGATCCAGAATAGAGAACTTAGGAAAAGTGACAGGGCTTCCCCATCCATATTTTTCATTTGTTTCCCAGTTAGTGATTACAGAACCAGCGTTCATTTCTGAACCGGTTGCCGCAAGGGTCAGTACAGTCCCAAAAGGAAGCGCCTCACTTGCGAAGGCCTTTTTAGTGACAAGATCCCAGGCATCTCCATCATATTTGGCCCCTGCCGCGATTGCCTTTGTGCAGTCGATCACACTTCCGCCGCCGACAGCAAGGATGAAATCAATGCCTTTTTCCTTGCAGATTTCCACTCCTTTATGGACCGTTGAAAGCCTTGGATTCGGTTCAACTCCCGAAAGCTCGGACACTTCTGCACCGATATCCTTCAGCTCAGCCAATACTTTATCATAAAGGCCGCTTCGTTTAATGCTTCCTCCCCCATATACCAGCAGTACGTTCTTTCCATATTGGGGAATCTCATTTTGCAGCTCCTTCAGCGTATCTTTGCCGAAGATCAATTTTGTCGGATTTGAAAATGTAAAGTTTTGCATGAAAGCATCCTCCTTTTCTTCGTTATTATTATCTGTTATTTGCCCTTGTAATGCAAAAAGTACGTTTTTTGATATAGAGCTTGGGAACACTAAAAACAAAGTCATTAGAGCATGAATAATTACTGGATGACTGTATCACATTAGTAAAGAAAGAATAACAAAAGGAGGAAACAACATGAGTGCCATTCAACGCATTGCACTGGTTTTAACGATCATTGGTGCTATCAACTGGGGTTTAGTCGGCTTCTTCCAATTTGATCTTGTTGCAGCAATTTTCGGCGGACAAGACTCTGCTCTTGCCCGCATTGTGTATGGACTAGTAGGTATCGCAGGTCTTATCAACCTCGGCCTTTTATTCAAGCCAAGCGAAGAAGTAGAACGTGCTCCTGAAACAAATCGTTCATAATTCGGCTGGCGCCGGATACACTGAAGGATTCTAATGGAAAAACTCCCCCGGCTGCCGGGGGAGTTTTTGTGTTTTTAGCTCAATACTTTTTTGATTTTTTCAATTGCCCAATCAAGATCTTCTTCACTGATCACCAGCGGCGGCGCAAAACGGATGACCGTATCATGTGTCTCTTTGCAGAGCAGACCCTCTTCTTTCAAGGCTTCGCAATATTTGCGTGCAGGCTCCGTCAGCTCTACACCGATAAACAGGCCCCTGCCCCTCACTTCTTTAATGACCGGGTTCTCGATTTCTTTAAGCTTGGACATAAAATAATCCCCGAGCTTCCGGGATCTTTCCGCCAGATTTTCATCTACCAGAACATCCAGCGCGGCTACTGACACTGCACAGGCCATCGGATTGCCTCCAAAGGTTGAACCATGCGAGCCAGGATTGAACACGCCAAGAACATCCTCATCGGCAGCCACACATGAAATCGGGAATACACCGCCTCCAAGCGCCTTGCCGAGAATATACATATCCGGCTCAACACCCTCCCATTCACAGGCGAACATTTTACCTGAACGGGCCAGGCCAGCCTGGATTTCATCCGCGATGAACAGAACATTGTTTGCGCGGCACAGATCGGAAGCCTGCTTCAGGAAACCGTCTTCAGGGATGACGATCCCGGCTTCCCCTTGGATGGGTTCAATCAGGAAGGCTGCTGTCCGTTCAGTGATAGCATTCTTCAATGCTTCCAGATCCCCATATGGAATAAGCTTGATGCCAGGCAGCATCGGACCAAAGCCCCTCTTATACTCTTCTTCAGAAGATAGAGAGACGGCTGTCATCGTCCTGCCGTGGAAGTTCCCGATACAGGCAATGATTTCTGCCTGGTCCCCGGCCACCCCTTTACGGTCATATGCCCAGCGGCGCGCCGCCTTCACAGCTGTTTCGACCGCTTCGGCGCCGGTGTTCATCGGCAGTACCATTTCCTTGCCTGTCAGCCTGCTGACCTTTTCATACCATGGACCCAGCTGATCGTTATGGAAAGCGCGGGAAGTCAGGGTGACCCTGTCGGCCTGATCCTTCAAAGCCTGTATGATCTTAGGGTGGCGGTGACCCTGATTGACTGCCGAGTAGGCGCTGAGCATATCCATATACCGCTCACCTTCAGGATTTTTCACCCAGACTCCCTCAGCTTCTGAGATGACGATCGGAAGAGGATGATAATTATTTGCCCCAAACTTTTCTGTCTGCTGAATTAACTGGCTGCTGTTTGCCATATAATGTTTCCTCCATTCACACTTAGAAATTGTCTTTTTCATTGTAACGTTAATAGCCCGCCCTTTAAAGAAAAGATGCCTGATTCTTCTGAAAAAACCTATCTGAAATCACTTATTGTATATGCAAGTTATATGCCAGCTTCCAATAAAGGAAAGATCCTGGCCTTCCTATCTCAAAAGCAAAATTCCTTTGCTCTGTAATCCAATTGAAAGTAAATAACGCAAAAATTATTTGCTCCATAAGACAGGAAAGCCTTACAATAAAAAAAGACAATACAAGGGAGCTGCAAACAATATGAAGAATGAACAGCACCATTTAACAGAAATCATCCTTGAGCAGATCCTTGAACATGTGGATGCCGGAATCCATGCCATTGACCATGAAGGCAGGACCATCATCTATAACCGCAAGATGGCTGAAATAGAAGGAATGGATCCGGAATCAGTGATCGGACGAAGCCTTCTTGAGGTGTTCCCCTTCAGCCGCCGGGAAGACAGCACACTTTTGCTGGCGCTGCAGAACGGGAAAGGGACACAGCCCGCCAAACAGACTTATTTTAACAGCAAAGGAAAAGAGATAACCGCCATTAATCATGCCATTCCCATCCTGGCAGCCGGCAAGTCATTAGGAGCCATCGAAATCGCAAAGGATGTCAGCCGGATCGAGAGGCTGGTAAAAGAAAACCTATCCAGGAAAAATAGTGACCGCTATACATTTGAAAGCATCATAGGAAGCAGCAAAGCAATCCTTGAAGTCGTGGAAGCGGCAAAAAGGGCGGTCAGGACCACCTCTCCTATCCTGATTGCCGGAGAGACAGGAACAGGGAAGGAATTATTCGCCCAGAGTATACACAGCGGAAGTCTGCGCTCACCAGGTCCGTTTGTTGCCCAAAACTGCGCAGCCCTCCCGGAAAATCTGGTTGAAAGCATCCTTTTTGGCACAAAAAAAGGCGCCTTCACAGGAGCGGTGGATCGTCCGGGACTTTTTGAACAGGCAGAAGGAGGGACATTGCTTCTGGATGAAATCAATTCGATGCCCGCTCCCCTGCAGGCAAAGCTTCTGCGCGTATTGCAGGAGAAAAAAGTCAGAAGGATCGGGGACACGAAAGATCGGGAGATAGATGTAAGGGTTGTGGCCGCCATTAATGAAGACCCTGTCGATGCCATTGCAGAAGGGCGCCTCCGGAAGGATTTGTATTACAGGCTCAGCGCAGTCTCCCTCTTTATCCCCCCGCTTAGGGAGCGGAAAGAGGATATTCTGCTGCTTTCCTCCTTTTTCATCCAGAAATATAACGACTGGTTCGGCATGGAAGTCCCTGGGCTGGATGAAGAGACAGAAGAGCAGTTTCTCCGGTACGATTGGCCGGGTAATATCCGCGAGCTTGAGCATGTGATTGAAGGGGCCATGAACATGGCTGAGGATGATGCCAGGATAACATCGGAAATCCTGCCCCATCATTTCAGGCAAAAAGCCGAGACCTCTCATTCTTCCCCAGGAAGAAACTTGGGAGAACCGGCCGGGCCGCAGCCCAGTCTATCTGACTATGTGGCTTCTGCGGAAAAAGCTTATATAAACAAGGTGTGGCGCGAACAGGACGGCAATATCACCAGGACCGCAAAAATTCTTGGCATGAGCAGGCAGAACCTGCAATACCGGATTAAAAAACACGGCCTAGTCCATCCCGGAAATCATGCTTGATTATACGAGAGAAGGCCGGGCATAAATGCCCGGCCTTCTCTCGTATAACAGATTAGCGCTGTGACTGGTCAATCCACTCTTGAAGCTTATCCTTGAGCGTGTTGAAACCCTGGGAAGAATCAGAATCATTGTACTGAATCGCTGCAGCCTGGCGTGGTTTGCGAGGCTTTCTTGCTTTTGCATCAGCAGCTTCAGCTGGTGCTTCTTCAGTTGCACGGATAGATAAACCGATCTTTCCTGCAGCTTCATCCACTGAAAGAACCTTTACGTTTACTTCATCTCCAACCTTCAGGTGCTCGTTAACATCCTTTACATACCCGTGAGTAATTTCAGAAATGTGAACCAAACCTTGTGTATTTTCATCAAGAGCAACGAATGCGCCGTAAGGCTGGATTCCAGTAACCTTTCCTGTTAATACGCTGCCTACTTCGATTTTCTCTGACATATGAACACTCCTAATACCTATTTATTTTCGTCGATTATACGCAATTAAAAATTATATCATACATCATCCTTTTTATCAAAGCAATCCTTTTGGAGAAAATGACCATTGTATATGCCATCAGGTACTGGCACTTCAGGAGTTATCAGAAGTCTGGCTTAAGAGCACTCAATTACGGTTGCTCTCTCTTGAGTGCCGCATCTCCTTTTCTTAAAGCTGTTATTAATAACATTTATCGAACTGTAACAAAAAATACAAGGATCTCAAACTTCATCTATCTGATTCCGCAGTAAAATAAGTGTGTAAGATCATTCTGTGAAAGGGGGGGTGCAAATGTCCGCAATCGGTCTTGCTATTAAGCAGAATAGAGAAAGGTTGAATCTGACTCAGCAGGAATTGGCTGTAAAGCTTAGAATAGGCACAAGCACTATCGAAAAATACGAAAACGGCTGCCAGCAGCCTGACACCCAGACCATCTTAAAAATCTCAACGATCCTGGACGTGCCGGCATCCGAGCTGTTGGAGCATGGTTTCACAGCTTGCCAGACAGGACTGGATCCTGAACTGGAGCAGCTCCTTTTAGAAACAGGCATACACGATGCAAAAATGATTTTAAAAAATGCGAAGAAAATGGGAAAAGAAAGTTTTTTGAGGATGATGGATGCGATCCAGGCAGCGAGATAAACTTAATTGAGATCTTAATTAAAATATTTTCTGAGTTTCTATGTATACAAAAGGGGGAATCCGGAAAAGCTTAAAACATAAGCTTTCTAGTATTCCCCCCCTTTTTGAAGTGGATATCCTGATGGGTATCCCTTTTTTTATTTTCTGTTTTCAAGGAATCGGCCGATTCTTTTTACGGCTTCCTGCAGCTGTTCCATGGATGATGCATAAGAACAGCGGATATGCCCTTCCCCGCTCTCCCCAAAGACATTCCCTGGAACGACGGCTACCTTTTCCTCCAGCAGAAGCTGTTCCGCAAACTGCTCAGAAGTTAATCCTGTTCCTTCAATGGAAGGAAAGGCATAGAAAGCACCGCCGGGAATATGGCACGGCAGCCCGACATCCTCGAGGGACTGAACAAAATAATTGCGGCGGCGCCGGTAGCTTTTTTGCATGCTTTCCACATCGCCCCTGCCTGTCCTCAGCGCTTCCAGAGCGGCAAACTGCGCCATGGTCGGAGCACACATCATACTGTACTGGTGAATTTTCAGCATAGCCTGGGATATCTCCTTCGGCGCACAAATAAACCCAAGCCTCCAGCCCGTCATGGCAAAGCCTTTCGAAAATCCTGAAATCAATAAAGTCCTTTCCTTCATCCCGCTGATGCTGGCAAAGCTTGTATATTCCTCATCATAGACGAGCTCTGCATAGATTTCATCTGACAGGACGAGCAGATCATGCTTTTCAGCAACAGCCGCTATGGCCTCCAGTTCTTTGCCCGACAGCATCGTTCCGGTAGGATTATTGGGAGAGCATAGAAGAATCGCTTTTGTCCGCTGCGTTATCGCCTGTTCCAGCTGGGAAGGGAGGATTTTGAAATCGTCCTCCTTTCTTGTCTGGACAGAAACAGGAGTCCCGCCCGCCAGGCTTACAAGCGGAGCATAAGATACGAAGCAAGGCTCGATCACAATTACTTCGTCCCCTTGATCCAAGATGGCTCTTAAAGCGATATCGATTGCCTGGCTTGCCCCCACTGTGACGATGATTTCAGATTCTGGTTCATATTGGACGCCAAAGCTTTTCCCCATGTAAGAGGCAATTTCCTGCCTTAGTTCAAGCAGGCCGGCATTCGCAGTGTAGGAGGTATACCCCTGCTCCAGCGACAGGATCGCTGCCTCCCTGACTGACCAGGGGGTCACGAAATCCGGCTCGCCTACACCAAGGGAAATGACGCCTTCCATACCTGCCGCCAGATCGAAGAAACGCCTGATGCCTGAAGGCTTAAGCTGGTCGACCTTAGCGGATATATAAGTTTTCGTTTTCATCACGGCGATACCACAATTCTTTTATCTTCGTCTGCCTGGTCAAAAATTGTTCCATCATGCTTATACTTTTTCAGAATAAAATGAGTGGTGGTTGACAGCACTGAATCCAGGGTCGAAAGCTTCTCTGATACAAACCGGGCAACCTCATTCATGGAACGCCCTTCCACAATGACAGACAGGTCGTAGGCCCCGGACATCAGGTAAACTGAGCTTACCTCCTTATACCGGTATATCCGCTGTGCGACCTCGTTAAAGCCGACTCCCCTTTTGGGGGTCACCTTTACATCAATCATAGCGGTTACGCCCTCATGGCCGTCAATCCTGGCCCAGTCCACTGCAGAGGTATATCGGACAATCACCCGGGACTGCTCCAGTTTTTCCAGCAGCGCTGCCGCCTCATCAACAGAGATCGCGGCCATTTTCGCCACATCCTCAAGCGGGGTGCGTGCGTCTTTTTCCAGTATTTCAACAATTTCAAGCTCTTTCTCACTCAGTCTCATGGACCTTCCTCCCATTCCCGTTTAAAATATTTACATTATAGCAAAATCAGCGGAATAATAAATCTCACTTTTCTATTATTTTTCTAAAATAATTTTTCCAGTGATGTGTGAAGGGCAATGAAAGGGGAATGATATAACAGAAAAGCGCGAGCGCCTTGCTTCAAAAGGAACGCAGACTATGAACGCCCTGTCCTGTGCCAGCGTCTGCATGACCAGCTTCTTCTGGCCTCGAGGGTGCAGATGCAGCAGCTGGACAGATGAAGCTGAAAATATATTTACTTTCTTATCTTTGAATAAAGCCTTCCAGGCAATACCATCTTTCATAGGAGTGAGGGTAATATGCAAGCCTTTAAGACAGATGAAATTGTAGTGAACGGGAATACAATTTATTATGAACAATACGGACAGGCCCCCTCAAAGGAGACCATCGTCCTCCTGCACGGCTTTCTTTCCTCCTCCTTCAGCTTCAGGAGGCTGATTCCTTTTCTGCAGGAAGATTTTCATGTAATCTCCATTGATCTGCCCCCGTTCGGAAAAAGCGGAAAATCGGATCAGTATAATTATTCCTACAAAAATACCGCCCAGACAGTCATGCAATTTCTTGAAAAACTGGGTCTCGGACAAGTCACAATTGCAGGCCATTCAATGGGAGGGCAGATATCGCTCAATGTGGCCCGCCAATATCCCGATCTCATAAAAAAAGCCATCCTTCTCTGCAGCTCAAGCTATTTGCCTAAATCAAAGATGCCGCTGATCCTGTCGAGCTACCTCCCCTACTTCCATTTGTATGTAAAGCTGTATCTGCAGCGCTCTGGCGTGCGCCAGAATTTAAGGCAGGTTGTCCATGACCATAGCATGATCACTGATGAAATGATGTACGGCTATTTGGCTCCTTTTATGGAGGATGATATCTTCAAGGCTTTGACCCGGATGATCAGGCACAGAGAAGGCGACTTGGATCAAAAGGCATTGAAAGAGATCGACACTCCCTGCCTCCTTATATGGGGCGAGCATGACAGGGTTGTTCCGCTCACCATCGGAAAAAGGCTGGACAGCGACCTGCCAAACTCAAGGCTCATCGTCCTCAAAGACACCGGCCATCTTGTACCGGAAGAACGGCCGGAAGAAGTATACAGCCATATGAAGGCATTTATTTGCGCCAAATCATAATAAAGCCTTTGTCACCTTTAAGGAACCCAGGCCAATGAACGCCACGTGTTGTCGCAGCGTCTGCATGACCAGCTTCCCCTGGGCTTCAAGACAAACCTTCCGTAAACGCGTTCTTTGCCTTGTTTGGCTTGTGACCTTGTGGGGCAGTCACAGCTGCTGGACAGTAATCGGAGTAAAAATACACCCTTTTATAATTTGATTAAAAGATATATAAAACAGGAAGTCTTATCCATACTGTAGTGACCAGCAAGCCTTAAAATAAGCGGAGATTCTCCGGTTAAGCTGTTGAATATGGCAGGAGTAAGGATAAATAAGCGGAAATTTTCCGCTTAAGCAGAGCGAAGTTGCCCACTTTTCTGTTTTTTGGGTTGATAGCCGGAATTTCTCCGTCTATTTGAGCTGTTTTTAGCGTTTTTTCGAAAATAGGGGGAATTTCTCCGCTTATTTTTCATCCTGCCATTCATTCAGGTCCGGGAAGGTCCGCTCAATTTTAACAGAGCCATAAAAACAGGCCGGACACCCTTCAGGTGCCGGCCATTCTTCAACTTATATGGTTTATATAGTGCAGCTCCCGCTGTTTTTAATAACAAGGAGTGTTTCAGCCATCTTTTTGCACTGCTCCAAAGGGATGATGCTTTCGAAGGAAAATTCGTATATGCCCTGGATTTTACGTGCGAGTTTATCGGGGCTGTCCAAATCATGGACGGCGTGGATTGCGTCTGCTATCTCAGTATCATAATTCCCTTCTCCGCAGCGGAAAGGATCCCATTGATCCAGAGCCTGGTACATCATCATGTGCATAACCTGGACTTCCATTTAAAACCACCTTTTTGATTTAATTTTGCCTGACCATATCTTATCATAAGAGTATCAGGACAGAGAACTGCAATCCAGGAGGTTATCATGAGAAAATATGACTTTCATAAAGCAATCAACAGATATGAAACAGCTTCTGTGAAGTGGGAGCTGACTAAAGATGTATTTGGTTCTTCGGATGTGCTTCCTATGTGGGTGGCAGATATGGACTTCGAACCTCCTGAAGAAGTACAGAATGCAATAAGCAAACGGGCCAGCCACGAGGTCTTCGGCTACACATTTGTCCCCCCTTCTGCATCTGAAGCCGTCCAGCAGTGGCAGAAGAGTCAATCCGGCTGGGAAATAGGCAGGTCATGGGTGTTATACAGCCCAGGAGTGGTCCCATCCATCAGCATTGCCATCCAGGCAGTCACAAGTCCGGGAGATAAAATCATGCTCCAGTCTCCTGTTTACACGCCTTTCTTTGAGATGATTGAAAAAAACGGGCGCATGGTCGTCAACTCTCCGCTTGAACTAGTGGAACAGCGCTATGAAATCGACTTCCAACGATTCGAGGAAGAGCTGAAAAAGGGCATTAAGCTTTTCTTGCTCTGCAATCCCCATAACCCCGGCGGCCGGGTTTGGACAAAAGATGAGCTATTGAAAATCGGGGAATTATGCGCAAAATACGGGTGCCTGATTCTCTCAGATGAAATCCATTCAGATCTGGTGTTTTCGCCGCACATTCATATTCCGATTGCATCTCTTTCCACAGAATTCCGGGATATTTCCATTACACTCATTGCACCGAGCAAGACTTTCAATATTGCCGGGCTGCAATCGTCAGCCGTCATCATACCCAATGAGCAGCTTCGCGAGAAATTCAAGGCTGTCCAGGCACAGCAGGGCTTTTTCACTTTGAACATTTTTGGCATCACCGCCCTGGAGGCTGCTTATTGGCATGGACGTGACTGGCTGGATCAGCTCTTATCATATCTGCAGGAAAATTACGAAATCGCCCGGAGCTTCATAGAAAGGGAGCTTCCTTCAGTCAAGGTTATGGATCTTGAAGCGACATACCTGATGTGGCTTGACTGCCGGAATCTCTCACTGCCGGATAAAGAGCTTAATGCCCTTCTCATTGAAAAAGGCAGGATTGCGCTTGAGCCTGGCACGAAATACGGACCAGGCGGCGAAGGATTTGTCCGGATGAATATTGCCTGCCCGCGTGAAACTCTCGAGGAAGGACTGAAGCGGCTGAAACTAGCTTTTTCCTGATATAAATTAAATGGCACAAAAAAGAACAGCTCAGGTCAGCTGTTCTTTTTTTGCAGGCTATCCTGCTTCATGATTTGATTTTCCAGCTCTTTAGCCTTTTTTTCCTCGCGTTTTGAAGCCCTGATGATCAGGCGCATGGCGATGATGGCTCCAATCAGGAATATTGTAAACGTTATGGATGCCGGAATATACTCCGATTTATCTTCCGGGAAATATAGGAACAAAGACAAAATATAAGCCTGGATCATTGTTTTCTTCCTTTCTGCCAAAAGCAGTGGTCAGCCTTATTATATCAGCTGGGCCTGTCCTGTCCAAGCGGCTACTTAATGACCTTTATCTCCTTGATTTTTATGTCTTCAACCGGCCTGTCAGATTCATCTGTTTCGGCAGCTGCAATTTCATCGACGATTTCCATTCCCTCGATCACCTGGCCAAAGACAGTGTGGCGGGAATCCAGCCAAGGGGTCCCTCCCTTATCGTAAGCTGCAACGATTTCTTCTGGATATCCTGCTTTTTCCATCTGTTCCTTCATGCCCGCTTCTGATGTACTCTTTTGGACGATGAAAAATTGGCTTCCGTTCGTGTTTGCGCCGCTGTTCGCCATGGACAAAGCACCGCGGAGGTTATACAGCTTATCTGAGAACTCATCCTCAAATGGCTGCCCGTAGATGCTTTCTCCGCCCATGCCTGTCCCGTCCGGATCTCCTCCCTGGATCATAAAGTCATTGATGACCCTGTGGAAGATAAGTCCGTCATAATAGCCCTCTTCACTATGGGTGATGAAATTCTCTACAGCCTTTGGAGCATGATCAGGGAAAAGCTTGATCTTAATAGTCCCCATTGATGTCTCCATTTCCACGAGGCGTTCATTTTCCCCAACTTCCGCTGTAAGCTGCGGATAGCCTCCCTCAGCACTCTTCTCCTCTGCGGCCTGTTCGGTCTGTTCACCTTGGGTTCCTTCTGATGCCCCTCCACCTTCCTTGCCGGCACCGCTGTTTTGATCAGTGCTTGTTCCGCACGCAGCCAAAAGCATCATCACTGCTGCAAGGAAAAGGTATATGAAATTCTTTTTCATGATTCAGTCCTCCTCTATTATTGCTGATAGGCATGGGGCCCCCGCTTTTCCTCTGTCCATCTGCAGGAGCTGGCCCCTTCCGCTTTTCTTATAGATTACTGGATTTCCTCTTGCTTTGCACTTTGTTTTTCAAAAAAATTCGGGCATAATGGGAACAAAAGCTATAAAGGAGGGGACAGCTTTGAGTGAATTCCAGGTGGGAGCTCAGGTGACAGCTATATATAAAACAGGGAAATATATTGGGGAAATTACGGATATACGGCCTCAGCATTATCTTGTCAGGGTGCTTGCTGTCGAAAAGCATCCGATGCAGGGGGATCTTCATAATCCTAAGCAGACAGATGTCATGATGTTTCATGAGCGGAGGGCGCTTGCATACAGAGAGCAGACAAATGTTCCGAAGCAGATGGTCAGGACATATGAAGGAATCATCCCGGACTATGAAGCTTCTCTTAAGCTTGCATTGGATAAAATGAAAAGCGGGCTCTTAGAGGAAGATTCTGATTGGGCGAAGCTCTCCCTCGAGAATGCGGAGCGGCTGGAAGCCGATTATTTCAAATAAAATCAGCAAAAGCCAAATCCAACTGCGGGTTTGGCTTTTATGCAAAGCGGTTTAAAAGCTTGGAAAGGTCAATCCTGTCACCAATGGTCGTGGGCTCGTGGTTTTGGAGATATTTTTTATCTTTTTCTACAAGCTGATAGATTTTATAGGTTGTCAGGGCATCATCCAGTGCCCGGTGGTGCCTGCCTGTTCCTTCCTTTCCATATTCCTTCACCGCTTTCCATAGGCCGGTTTGGTTTTGATCGCCAAAAAAACGTTTATACTCCATCGACAAATCAACTTCCTTCCCCTTAAACGGAAAAGCGGTCCCGGCCTGGCTGCAGTTCTGGCGGAGCACCTTCATATCCATATTGCCCCAGGTTACAATTTCATCAGCATTATTGCCGCCCATCTGCTCAAGTCTGCAGATCAGGTCCGCAAATGAAATCCCCTTATCCACCTGCTCCTGGCTGATATGTAAAAAAGACTTGCATCTTTCAGACAGTTCCGGAAAATGGATGGGAGCCACAAAAGAGGAGAACTGCTCCAGTATGGCCCCATTTAGTACAGAAACGGCGCCTGCCTCGATGATCTCCGGAGAAAATCCTTTGAACTTTTCGTTTCTTTCTGGCATGGTGAATTCAAAATCAATAAATAAGCAGTGATTGCCGTCTTTCATCACCATCCCTCCTCCCTGATTTATATTACATCATTTACCATTTATTATATCATTAAAGAAAAGTATTTTAACTATTCCGCAAATAACTTTCTTGCTTTTATATTTTATCATTCTCACAAAAAAATGAATGATGCCGATAATACCTATATCACCATTTATGAAACTGGCATGAATAGCATATCTTACATAAGAAACGGAGAAGCCGGCATGAAAACACTGACGGGATATCTGACAATCGCCTTCATCCTGCCTTTCTTTGTGCTGTCTGTGTATAAAGCGGCCGATGAGGCCAGCCGCCTGGAAAGCCTTCCCCGCTTTTTGGACAGCAGGATTGAAGTGACTAATGCAGCATCATTTCCACAGACCAGCCTGATGACCGATCAGGATGGCCGTGTGATTTCTGAAATCTTTACTCCCTATAACCGCATTCCGCTTGCTGCTGAAGATATTCCCGAATTTTTGAAGAAGCTGATGATTGCTTCGGAAGATGAGCGGTTTTATGAGCATAAAGGATTCGATCTGGCTGCGATTGGCAGAGCCTTGGCTGCAAATGCAGATAACGGCACAATTGAGGAAGGCGGGAGCACGATTACACAGCAGCTGGCCAGGAACCTGTACCTGACCCATGAGCAGACATATAACCGCAAGCTGACAGAGCTGCTGTATGCCTACCAAATGGAGAGGACGTATTCCAAAGAAGAAATATTATCCTATTATTTAAACAGCATCTATTTCCAAAATGGGGCATACGGAATCGAGGCAGCTTCACAGGTTTATTTTCAAACGTCCGCCGTGAATCTTACCAATGCCCAGCTGGCTTTTTTGGCTGCCATCCCGAACAATCCTGCCTTGTATAACCCGTCCAAACACTTTGACAGGACGAAGAAAAGGCAGGAGCTGCTGATTGATGTTCTTGCTGAGAAAGAAGAGATATCCCCCGAAGAGGCAAAGGCTCTTAAAGGCGAAAGGATTGCCTTCACACTTTCAGACCGGGTCGATCTTTTTCCGGATTACACAACCTATGCCGAGGCTGAACTAAAAGAATTGATCAGGATCAGTGAAGGCATCCCCTCTGATTCAGAGGAAGAGCTGGATAGCAAAGTGGAGCAGGTCCTCCAATCCGGGGTGATCATTCACACTTCACTGGATCCTTCCCTGCAGCAAAAAGCTGTGGATGCAGCTGCTGCCCATCTGCCTGATCAGGAGGCAGAAGCAGCTGCCGCAGTCGTCAAAAGCAGCACCCGAGGGCTGGCTGCCCTTACAGGCGGGCGGGATTACAGGAAATATGACTTCAACAGAGGGTACCAGGCCTTCAGGCAGCCAGGCTCTGCCATCAAGCCTCTGCTTGTGTATGCCCCTTATCTGGAAAGGACACACACAGCAGTAAATTCCAAGGTGGATGCCGGCCCACTCTGCATCAGCGGCTATTGCCCCCATAATTACAGCGGTAAAAATTATGGAAAGGTGAGCCTGGAACAAGCCTTTATCCACTCCTATAATACTCCTGCGGTCAGGCTGCTGAGCATGATAGGAATAGATGAAGGCTTCAAGGATCTGGATCAATTCGGATTCAGTGAAGTAGGGGAAGCAGACCAGTCCCTTGCTGCTGCAATCGGCGGATTCAGCAGGGGGGTGTCCCCCCTTGAACTCGCAGGGGCGTATACCGTTTTTGCCAATGAGGGCTTTTATCAGCCGCCAAGAGCCATCCAAAAGATCACAGATAAAAACGGCAAACTGCTGTATGCATGGGAAGAGCAGCCAGTGAGAATCTGGAGCAAAGAAACTATAGATAAGATGAGACTGCTGCTGCAGGAAACAATCTCATCTGGGACCGGCAGGAAAGCCTATTTTCCAGGAGGTTATACAGGAGGCAAGACAGGAACCACCAATGATTATAAAGATTATTGGTTTGCGGGGCTCACTGATGAATATACGGCAGCAGTTTGGGTAGGCAAAGATCAGCCGGAAAGCATGGAATCATACGAAAAGCTCGCTCCGCACTTATTAATCTGGAAGGCTATCTTAAAATAAAGCAGCAGAGATGCATTAAGCACTCTGCTGCTTTTGCTGTGTACTCTATACAGGAAGGCTAGCCATCACGCTGTTATATAGCTTCAATGTTATAAACAAAAGGATGGAAAGCAGAGAAGCCCAGGATATGACCTGGAAGAAGATGATCCCGATCAGTCCAGCCAGAGAGATGGAACTGCCTGAAATATAGACAAAGTAAATGAAATAAATGACAGTCGCTGCAAGAAAAATTCCCGCCATAGTGTAAAAGCTGAAAAAGCTAAAAAGCGACAGCGCACCGCCGGCCAGATATATAACTGATCCGCTCCGGCTTTTCGCGATTGCTTCTCCGCTTTCATCTTTCGAAAAGAAAAGCAGGGAAAGGCCGTTGATGGTGTCTGCAATCAGCTTCAAGGCAGCAAAAATCATAAAGCAGCAGGCCATACAGATGATGAGCAATGCAAGCTTTATGCCAGCCTCCGGAAAGAACTCTTTCATGCCTTCATATACACCAATTCCCGAAAGCCAGCCCAGCAGTTCCTTCTCCGCTATGGCCGAAAAAGACAAACTGAATAACAAAATCGCCATTAAAGGGAAATAGCTGGTCAAATACTTATTTTTCATATGAAGCCCCCTTAGTCACAGATTCCCTAATAACATTATCGGCTGGTCTGGCCGGATGTACAGGCCGCACAAAAGGAACCGGCAAAAAAGCTGCTCTAAAAGCTACAGTCATTTAATAAGATAATAAAAAATGAAAGCGCTAACATTAAGGGGGATTTAAAATGAAAAGAATGAGAATCTGCCTGCCCGCGTCTTTGCTGACAGCCTGCCTCCTGTTTGCCTGGAATTGGCCGGCAGCGTCCACACCAAAAGAGATGCAGGAATTCAAAGGGGCATTGGAAGATCACATGCAAAGTACAGTCCACTATTATCATGAAGATTCAGCAGAAATCAAGGACTTTATCACAATGAATGGAGACGTGGTAAAGATCATCCAGACAGATGAAACTGCCACACCGGAAAATGAGGAAAAGATTGAGGAATATTCCACAAAGATCGCTGTCGCTTTTACTGAATTCGAATTAAAGCGCGATTCCATTTTCTTTTTTAAGAAAAGAGAAATGTATTATTATGATCTTGAAAAGAAGGAATTCCTGTCTTCTGTACATGTGATGGGGAATTCCGGGGTGGAACAGTTTTTCAAAGAATATATGCATGATTTCACAAAAGTGCTGACACCTGCCTCGCTTGCACTGCTTCTGCTTCTGCTATCCGCCATTATCATAGTACCGGTCCTGATCATGATTTTTCATAATAAAAGCAGGCCAGTCTCCGGGACAGCCGGCCAGGCTTAAGAGAGGATGAACTATTTCATCCTCTCTTTATTTATGGGGCAGAACATCCACTCCTGCTTCCACCCTTACATATTCCCTTGATTCAAATGCTTTTATCTTTCTCTTAACAGGGCCCTGGCCAGATTCAGCCGGCATAACCTCTACCATTTCTTCTTCTGTATCAGAGTAAAAAAATTCTCTTTTATCCTTTGCTTCCAGCACCCATGCACCGGCAAACAAAAACCCAAAGAGGATTATGGATGCGAGTATTTTTTTATGCATCATAACCACCACCTACCCGTAGTTTGCATGCATTTTATTAAGTTTATACAGATTTTTTTCGAAATTTTTTCCGGTTTCAAACCTGTTTCTACCTATTTAATAAAGTTTGGAGAATCCTTGCGGCATAAGGTTTCCTCAAATGCACGACCGTGCCATTTAGGTTATAATTTGTTCAGAGGCAGTCTCCGGGAGGAATTTTTTTCCCCTGGCGTAACTTAGAGCAGATAAAGTGCGGAGCATCTTATAACAAAGATTGGAGATAATTGTATACATACGCGTCTCTGCTTACAGCTTTTCTTCACAAGCCTGGAATACTTTCAGCCGCAAATGGGAAAAGGCCTTTGATATGTATCAATTTCTTCCTGACAAGGACTCACATGCACAAATTCTGTGCGCTTACAATTAAAAAGGAGGTCATATTGTTGTCTTTGCTGCATTTGGCGATTGTGTCGCCATTATTGTTTGCCATATTTATACCATTCTTCTATAAATATTTCAGGCAAATACATACCGGGTGGTTCCTATTGCCCCTGCCCATCCTGCTTTTCAGCTATTTCATCAGCTATCTGCCGGAAACAAAAGCGAATGGGGCAGTAAGCAGGACCCTGTCCTGGATTCCATCCTTCGGGATCGATTTTACAGCCAGGGTCGATGGCCTCGGGCTGCTTTTCGCCCTTTTAATCACAGGCATCGGAGCATTAGTGGTGCTGTATTCCATTTATTATCTTTCTAAGGAAAAAGAAAAGCTCAACACCTTTTATGTTTATCTGCTCCTGTTCATGGGGGCTATGCTGGGAGTTGTCCTATCCGATAACCTGATAGTCATGTATGCTTTCTGGGAGCTGACCAGCTTTTCTTCTTTCCTGCTGATCGGCTATTGGTACCACAGGGAAAAGTCCCGCTACGGCGCCCAGAAATCGATGATGATCACGGTACTTGGCGGACTGGCTATGCTGGGCGGGATCATCCTGCTTTATCTGATGACAGGAACTTTCTCTATTTCCGAAATCGTCCCGATGGCCTCTGAAATCATGGAAAAGCCGTACTTTGTCCCTGCTCTGCTTTGTTTCCTGCTGGGCGCTTTTACAAAATCGGCACAATTCCCGTTTCATATCTGGCTTCCTGACGCAATGGAGGCGCCGACGCCTGTCAGTGCATACCTCCATTCTGCGACAATGGTAAAAGCAGGCATCTATTTAGTAGCCAGGATGAGCCCGGTCTTTGCAGAGTCCGGCATCTGGCTGTGGCTTGTGGCATCCTTCGGGATCGTTACGCTGTTCTGGGGTTCCTTTTCTGCCGTCAAGCAGACAGACCTCAAAGGGATCCTTGCTTTTTCAACCATCAGCCAGCTCGGACTGATCATGTCCCTCCTCGGAGTTGGTGCAGCTGCCCTGCATTACGATACCGTGGAAGACAGCCTATATACGATAGCTACAACTGCGGCAGTGTTTCATTTGATCAACCATGCCACCTTTAAAGGAAGCCTCTTTATGGTGGTCGGCATCGTTGACCATGAAACCGGGACCAGGGATATCCGCAAGCTCGGCGGACTAATGAGCTTTATGCCGATTACCTTTACCCTTGCAATGATTGGAGCCTTTTCAATGGCCGGCCTGCCTCCATTTAATGGGTTCCTCAGCAAGGAAATGTTCTTTACCGGAATGGTCAACATTCTTGAAGTGGATATCTTCAATCTGGATACATGGGGTATTTTATTCCCAGTGCTTGCCTGGATTGCAAGCGTGTTTACGTTCATTTACAGCATGGTGCTTGTATTTAAGACATTCACAGGAAAGTTCCAGCCTGAAAAGCTCGATAAAAAACCGCATGAAGCTCCTTTCGGCATGCTTATTTCGCCGATCATCCTGGCTTCACTGGTCGTTATCATCGGATTCTTCCCGAATATCCTGTCAAGCACCATTATCGCTCCAGCCCTTGGAGTGATCATGCCTGGCCTTGTGTTTGACGTGCATATTTCATTCTGGCACGGCTTCACTCCAGAGCTTTTCATGACGCTTGGGGTCATTGCTTTCGGAGTACTGCTTTATACTACACTGGACAAATGGCGCCAGATTTATGATCTGTTCCCGGAGAAGCTTGCACTCAACCGCTTTTATGATGGCGGAATAGAAGGCATGCAGACCTTCTCATCAAACCTGACAAGAACCTATATGAACGGGTTTATCCGGACATATCTTGTGTACATCTTTACATTCTTTATTCTGCTGCTTGGCACGACGCTTGTCTGGAAGAATGCCTTTAAGCTGAGCACAAATGATCTGTCTTCAATCGGCTTCTATGAAGTGCTGCTGGCGCTGATCATTGCCGCTGCATCCATATCTATCCTGTTTGCCAAGTCAAGGCTGACATCGATTATCCTGCTCGGTGCAGTCGGATATACAGTAGCTCTGTTCTTTGTGTTATTCAGGGCGCCAGACCTTGCTTTGACGCAGCTTGTCATTGAAACTGTGTCTGTCTCGCTATTCCTGCTTTGCTTCTATCACCTGCCGAAGCTGAAGCGGAATGAAGAGAGAATCCGCTTTAAAGCAGTCAATCTTGCAGTATCGATTGGGGTTGGCGCCATCGTCACGCTGATCGCCCTTTCTGCACACAGCAATAAGCTTGTTGAATCTATTGCAGGCTATTATGTTGAAAATACTTATAAAGAAGCAGCAGGAAAAAATATGGTCAACGTGATACTGGTTGACTTCAGGGGCTTTGATACCATGTTTGAAATATGCGTTCTCGGGATTGCCGCCCTCGGCATCTTCGCGATGATCAAGCTCCGCCTGGCAAGGAGGAATGAAGGGTGAAAACGAACGATATCATACTGCAGACAGTGACGAAGGTCGCCCTCTTCATCATCATCCTGTTTTCAATCCATCTGTTCTTTGCCGGCCACTATTATCCGGGCGGCGGGTTTGTCGGCGGGTTGATGACATCCGGTGCCATCGTGCTGCTCCTGCTCGCTTTTGATATGAAGACAGTCGCAAATATTCTGCCGATCGACTATAAATATATGATTGCTACGGGGCTTTTGTTTGCTGTCGGAACAGGGGCAGGCGCTCTGCTGTTCAATGTCCCTTTTCTGACACACGCCTTTAATGATGTCTATTTGCCCCTGCTCGGGAAAACTTCCCTGCACACGGCAGTACTGTTCGATACCGGTGTATTCCTTGTCGTTGTCGGAGTTACAATGACCATTATTCAAACAATAGGGGAGGATGAATAATGGAGATATTAATGTCCGTTCTCATTGGCATTCTGTTTATGTCTGCCACTTATCTGATGCTTTCAAAAAGCTTGCTCAGAATCATTATTGGAACAGGCCTTTTAAGCCATGGCGCCCATCTTCTATTGATTACCATGGGGGGCTTGAAGAGGGGAAATCCGCCATTATTGGGGGAGCATGCTAAAAATTATGCCGATCCCATTCCCCAGGCCCTGATCCTTACTGCCATCGTTATCAGCTTTGGCGTTACAGCCTTCTTCCTGGTTATGGCCTACCGAGCCTACCAGGAACTTGGCACAGATAATATGGAAAGATTGAGAGGAAAAGAAGGAAATGACTAACTTATTAATGCTTCCCATTCTAATCCCGCTGGCAACAGCGATCCTTTTAATCTTTCTCGCTAAAAATGTCCCTGCACAGCGCTGGGTTTCCGGGATATCTGCCGGTGTTACGGCTGCTGCTGCCTTCGTGCTTGTGCAGAAGGTGCACAATGACGGCATTCAGACAGTCGATCTGGGCAGCTGGGAGGCGCCGTACGGAATCACGCTGGTATCTGATATGGCTTCTGCCCTGCTTGTTTTGACAACAAGCCTGATATCCCTGGCCTGCCTGATTTATTCTTTCAGATCCATTGGCATTGACCGCGAGAAATTTTATTATTACCCTGTATTCCAGTTTCTGATCGTCGGCGTCAACGGGGCATTCACTACAGGGGATATTTTCAATCTGTTTGTTTTCTTCGAAGTGATGCTCATGGCATCATATGTCCTGATCGTTCTCGGCGGGACGAAGATCCAGCTTCGGGAATCCATCAAGTATATTCTTGTGAACGTCATATCATCAGCCTTGTTCGTCATTGCAGTAGGCTATTTATATTCTATTGTAGGATCCCTGAACATGGCCGATATTTCCGTGAAAATCGCAGCGTTCGGGCAGCCTGGCATTTTGACGGTGGTCGCAGTTCTGTTCCTTATCGTGTTCGGACTGAAGGGCGCCATATTCCCGCTTTACTTTTGGCTTCCGGGCTCTTACTATGCACCGCCCATCCCGGTCATGGCCGTCTTCGGCGCCCTGCTGACCAAGGTAGGCGTCTACTCCATCATGCGGACGTATACTCTCTTCTTTTATCATGACCAGGGGTATACTCATGAAATTCTCAGTATACTTGCAGTGCTGACCATCATCCTCGGGGTGATAGGGGCAGTTGCATACTGGGACGTCAAAAGAATCATCATTTACAATATTGTTGTGGCCGTGGGGGTCATCGTATTCGGGATTGCGGCAATGACTCCGGATTCACTGGCCGGGTCGCTCTTTTATATCATTCACGATATGATCATTAAAGCAGCGCTCTTCCTGCTTGTCGGAATCATCATCAGCATTACGGGGACAAGCAACCTCCGCCATATCAGCGGGCTGATCAAAAGGTACCCCGGGCTTGCCTGGACCTATTTCATTGCGGCACTTGCCCTTGCGGGGATTCCTCCGCTCAGCGGCTTCATTGGAAAGCTCCTGATCGTCCAGGGAGGATTTGAAGCCGGCCGCTATTGGGGTGCAGGAATCGTCCTTCTATCAAGCCTCCTGGTACTGTTCTCAGTCATGAAAATCTTCATCAATGGATTCTGGGGAAATCCCCGCTCCTATAAAAATGAAGATAAAGCTCCTGTAAGGACATTGCTCATTGCTCCGGTGATGCTCACTGCCCTGTCTGTATTTATGGGAGTCGGGACAGAAGTGATCTATCCTTATATCTCGCAGGCTGCTGAAACTCTTTCGGACCCAAATATCTATATCAATGCAGTCTTAAAGGAGTAATGATATGGCATTTCAAATTTTATTGAATTTCTTTTTAGCATTTGTATGGATGTTCCTTAAGGTCTCTTATGACCCGGTAACATTCCTTGTCGGCTATTTCTTCGGGCTGCTGATCATCTTTGCATTCAGGCGGTTCTTCGATTCACGCTTTTATCTGCTCCGGGTCGCGGCTGTCCTGAATCTGCTGCTGATCTTTATGAGGGAGCTGATATTATCCAATATCGCCATACTGAAGGTAATCCTGAAGCCAAAGCTTGATATCAGGCCCGGCATCTTTGCTCTTGAAACAGAGCTGACCGAGGACTGGGAAATCACGGTCCTTTCGGGACTGATCACTTTAACGCCGGGAACGCTGGTCATCGATGTTTCCGATGATAATAGAATCCTTTATATCCACGCCATGGATATAGGGGATGTCCATGAATCGGTCAGCAGCATCAAGAATTCTTTTGAAAAAGCAATCATGGAGGTGAGCAAGTGATGCTGGAAGTGATTGTACAAATTTCGCTGCTCTGCATTTCCGTTAGCATGGTCGGCCTTATCTACCGTGTAATCAAGGGGCCAACCATCCCTGACAGAATCGTGGCACTCGATGCCATCGGGATCAATCTCGTAGCTGTCATTGCACTCATTTCCATCTTGCTGAAAACCAATGCTTTCCTGGAGATCATCCTGCTGATCGGTATCCTTGCATTCATCGGCACGGTAGCCTTCTCGAAATATCTGGAAAAGGGGGTTATTATTGAACGTGATCGAAATCATTAGAATCATCATCATAGTCCTGATCCTGATAGGGGCCTTTCTCAGCCTTGTAGCGGCTTTTGGAGTAATCAGGCTGCCTGATGTATACACACGTAACCACGCCGCCTCCAAAGCCGCTACATTGGGTGTCATGTCCGTTCTGCTTGGGACCTTCCTTTATTTTTATGCAGAAGAAGGGCATTTCAACTCAAGGCTTATCCTGGGAATCGTATTTATCTTTATGACATCCCCTGTTGCCGGCCACCTGATCAGCCGTGCAGCATATAACGCAGGTGTCCCATTGGCGGATGTAAGCGTCCAGGATGATTTAAAAACAAAGAAAAATTCACAGGTAAGCGTCAAACAAGAAAAGCCATGAGGGAATCCCTCATGGCTTTTCTTGTTATTCTCATGCCCAGATGCTGCTATTTCCTTTGAATGACCGCCATTGTGCATCTTGAAACACACACAAGCTTCCCTTCTTCATCAGTGATTTTGATATCCCAGACCATTGTTGATTTTCCCTGATGAAGAACAGTGGCAGCTGCAGTGACGACTCCGTCTTTTTTTGCCCTGATATGGTTGGCGTTGATCTCAAGGCCGACCACAGCTTGTTTTTCCTGGTCCACTAATTCAAATGCACCGATGCTGGCCACCGTTTCAGCCAAAGCTACCGAGGCGCCGCCATGCAAAAGCCCGAAAGGCTGCCTGGTCCTCTCATCGACCGGCATGGTCGCTGTCACATGCCCTTTCCCAAGCTCAGTCACTTCTATTCCTAAGGCATGTATCAGCGTATTCTCCAATTTCATCATTCCAGTTCCCCCTCCATGTTTTTAACCATGGTGCATGACTATGTATGTTCTTTTACTATAACTTCAATCCTTGTGACAGACAACCTGGCAAAGTATCCTTGCTCTTCATTCCCTGCCCCAAAGGCCGGGAGCAGTGTGTTGCTTCGGAGTCAGTGAACGCCAATCTAATACAAAATAACTGCTTAAATAAAAGGCTGCGTTAGTGTACCTTGTTGATTTTGGGCTGCATTTCAGCACAGCTGAAATGCAGCCCAAAATCAACAATAATGTTTAACAAAGCTAAATAAAAAAAGCCTGCTGCGGCAAACTAAAGATGTCCATCAAGTTCCGCAAAAACATGGACGAAACCATAGACAGGGGTGTTCATTTATGGATCATATCCGTGAAGGTTTAATTCCAGCAGTTCTTGGTACAGCTGTAACAGCAACAGGCTACGCGCTGAAGCAATCCAGAAAAGTAGACAGCACGCTGTCCGACACCATCGTCGGCTTCGGACTTGCCCATATCGTTCTGGGAGCCATTGACCTGGTTGAACACCGCCATCACTATTAGCACACAAAAAGGCAGCTTTTGCACGCTGCCTTTTCTTTTTTCAGCTCCCTCACGCCAGCTCCCTTTGCTTTTCTTTTTTTCTTCTGCTGCGTGTCTTGATCACGAGGATGATAAGCGCAAAGACGGCACCGGCCAAGAGCGCCTCTTTTCCATAAAGGATGATGGCATCTATATGATCGCCGAACAGATATCCTAAAGTGAAAGCAACCGCAAGCCAGAGCAGTGCCCCGCTGAAGGCAAACAATGCGAAGGTTTTGAATGGAAGCCTGCTGAAGCCATAGAGGAATGGGACAAAATTGCGCAGCCCCGGTATGAAATAGCTGAGTGAAAGGGAAAAGGCATGATGCTTATCCATCAGCCTCAAAGAGTCATCAATTATTTTTGCAAACCGTTTTCTTTTATGGAAATATTTGATCAGCGGCCGGCCGATAAACCGGCCAAGTGTATAGCAGGTCGTCAGCGCGGCAGTCATGCCGGCATAGGTCACTAGAAAAGCCCCAAGAGGATGAAGCACACTCATCGAGGAAACCATCCCGACTGTCATGGCAATGACTTCATTTGGGACGGGGATGCCGAAGACGCCGAACCAGAGCCACAGGAATAGGCCGACATAGCCATTTTCTTCAATCAGCAGCAAAATATAATCCAGCTCCATCTTCAGCACCTCCCCCGCTCTCCATCTATTTAAGAATTCTCCATTACCCTTGTTTACCCCTCTTTTATCTTTATGAATCCATACTAATACGCTCATGCTACTTAAATGTATATTCCTTCCTGCAAAGCACATAACCGATTAAGATGGCTGACAGTTTTTTTTTCACTGGCAATCGTAAGAAAGGGGGCCGCCGCATATAGATGGAATGAATGGGTGCACCTGGATTATGTTCCATGAAAGGAGCCAAATAAATGTTTCCGCATTATTATTACGGAAGAAGAAACAGCATCAGCCGCTACCCGCAGCCTGTATGCCATTTTCCTCCGCCTCCCCGTCAGCTCTATTATACAGCCAGCGTGAGGCAGTTTCCTTCTGTCAATCCTGCCACCTTTATGAGCTCGGCCAAGCATATGCAGGATCTAATGAGTGATGCCAGGTCACTGCTTGACAGGATGGCTACTTCCAAGCAGTTTTCCAATGATCTGATGTCAGCTGCCCAGCAATCCCAGACAAAAAAAGCAGAAGAGATGATCAAGGCAACCGGAATTAAGTCGCAGCCCCGTGTCACATATACACCGGACGGGCTCACCCTGGTATTTGAAGCAAAAGATGACCATGCTCAGTGCTGCAGCCTGACCTTAAAGCTCAGATGGATGTAAGTGCAAGTGCAGGCTGCAGCACTGATGCAGGAATTTCAGCACAACAGAAAAAAGCTCTCCTGACCAGAGAGCCTTAAAAGAAAGAGTCTATTGTTAAATGGCACTTCATACCTTCATCAATCAGTAATACGGATATCCTCCGCCGTATGGCGGGCCGTAAAATGGCGGCGGGTAAAAGTATGGCCTTGGCCGCGGAAAAAACAGTGCACTGCCGACAAGCCCTCCAAGCAATCCGCCTACAAACGGCGCCCCAAAGAAAAATCTTGAACCGCCTCCAGCATAATATGGCGCTCTATATGGATGCATAAAAGGTCTACCTCCTTATTTTCTTCCCTACACTACTACATATGCAGGCGAATGCCTTTTGGACTGGGCATTTGTCCGCTTTCCGGGGCATTCACCGCCGGGCTGTTCTTCATCGGCAAAAAAAAAACACAGGAGAAGCTCCCCTGTGTTTTTCAGCATTATTTTTGTTCCAATATATCTGCCGTTTGTCCGCACGCCTGCAGTGCCTGATCGACCGCCTGGAGGGATTCCTCGATGCGCTCACGGTTTGAACCCTGTTCTACCGTTGATAATGCCTGCTGCAGAGAATCTTTCGCCTGATTCAGGGATCCATATGAGTCCTGTACATATCCTCTTGCATTTTTCTGCATGATAGCACCTCTTCTTTGCTTCTTATTTTTCACTGCCAATAACCAATGGGAAGGCAATTCCGTTCATCTGCAGAGCTGACCAGCCGGAGCTGGAACAGAAATTGGTCGAAGAGGATCGGCTCACCATCATCGAAAGAGCATGCTTCCAAAAGGAGCTCCAGCGGATTATCTCCTGCCCCGGAATGCTCCATCACGCCTGAAAGCCAAAGCTTGAAGCTCAATGACTGCCCAAGTGCACTATATCCCGCTTCATCGAATATTTCCCTTATCTGCTTTTCATCCATCCGGCCGCCTCCCTGCATACCAGAAATCTTCCATTTTTGATTTTTCCCAAACAGGCTGTTTTTATACTTTCCCCAGGCAAGAAAAGGCTCTGGGAGAACAACCATTTTCTGCACTTTTGCATGATGGCTCGTCTATAATATAGCGAAGCATAAATCGGCAGCCTGCAGGGTATTCCAGAATTCAATCATATGTAGCCTTACAGCTGTTCCAATAAGGAGGGATATCATAAATGGATACTAAAGAACTTTTCGATTTGTCCAATAAAACGGCCATCGTCACCGGCGGCGGGCGAGGGCTCGGCGAGCAGATGGCCTATGCACTTGCAGAGGCAGGAGCAAATATAGTCGTCTGTTCCAGGAATCTTGAGGCGTGCCAGACTGTCAGCAAGAAACTGGCATCCATGGGAGCCCAGTCATTGGCATTGGAATGCGACGTGACCAATGAAAACAATATCAGCTTTGTCATCGCGGAAACGATCAGCCATTTCGGCCGGCTTGACATCCTGATCAATAACAGCGGAACTTCCTGGGTCGCTCCGCTCCTGGACTACCCGGAAGACAAATGGGACAAAGTGATGGATGTCAATGTGAAGGGCGCGTTCCTGTTTACCCAGGCAGCTGCCAGAGCCATGAAGGATCAGGGCAGCGGAAAAATCATCAATATCGCATCTGTCACAGGATTCAGGGGGGCTCCATCCGGCTTCCTGGATACACCGGCATACAACACCAGTAAAGGGGCGCTGATGGTGCTGACAAAGGATCTGGCTGTGAAGCTCGCCCCTTATAACATCCAGGTCAACAGTATTGCCCCGGGCCTGTTTCCGACAAAAATGACGGCATCCATGGAAAAAACCAATAAAATATTGCTGAAAAAAATACCTGCCGGAAGGTTTGGCAAGAATGAGGATTTAAAGGGAACAGCGTTGTTTCTGGCTTCCAGTGCTTCTGATTATGTGACAGGCCATACGCTTGTAGTAGATGGCGGCTTGACGGCAACCATCTAGAAAAACAGCGGAAAGGAGCAGGCGAAATGTCAAATGAACAAGCGCAGGAATTATTCAGTTCATTAAAAAAAATGGGAATGAAGCTTGAATTTGAACTAAATGAGCTGATAAAAAAGCAGCTGAATAAAGAAGAACTTCTGCTTTCAGCCAGCTCGAATTCAGCTGTAATCGCGAGTATGATCAGCCAATGCAGGAATATGGTTGAGTTGCTTTCCATACCTTTAAACTTCCCTACAAAGAACGATGTTGCCCGGGTGGCAAAACTGGCCATTCAGGTTGAAGAAAAAGTTGATCAGCTTGACGAACAAATGATGGCATTGTCCAGTACACTTGCCGATATAAAAAGTTCGGTCGAAATGCTTGGGGCAGGAGGCTTAACAGAAATGCCGGACAGCCCGGCTATGGACCTTCCTAAATCCGGTCAGAACCCGCAATTGAAAGCACCTTCCTCCAAACCAGAATCTGTTAATGATTCAGGAACTGCGGCTTCCAGGAAAAAACCAGAAGACAGTCCGGCTGAGAAGAGACGGAAAGCACGGTCCAGGGCACTCAGCATCCTTCTGGATAATATCCAGAAAAATGCTGAAATCCAATCCGGATTGCCTTTGAAAGGATCGAAAAGTAATGGGAGATAATAGCAGCAGCTCCAATGGATTCTGGTCCGAGAAGGAACAGGAGAGATGGAGAGGATTTTTCCGGACTCTCTCGGCAGCACAGCCCGATCAGGGATGCACATACAGAAGGGCAGTCTGGAAAAAGAACAAAGCGGTCTTATGGCATTACCCCCCGGCGGAAAGAAAGTACAGCACTCCCATGTTCCTGATTTATTCACTCATCAACCAGCCTTATATCCTGGACCTTGCACCAAATGAAAGCATGATCGAGGTACTTGTCAATAAAGGCTATGATGTGTACCTTATTGATTTTGGCGCCCCGGGATATGAAGATAAAGACCTGACGATCACCGACTATATCAGGGATTATATTGCGAAAGCCGCCGCAAGAGCGCTCAGGCACTCAGGGGCATCAGAGCTGACAGTTATGGGCTTTTGCCTTGGCGGGACCATTGCAGCCATCTATGCAAGCATCTCAGAGGAGCCGATCAAGAACCTGGTTCTATTTGTTACACCAATTGATTTCAGCATCCTGCCCGCCTATGATGAGTGGATTGAAGCCGTTTCAACAGGCAGGGCTGATTTTGACGCTGTCATTGATGCACTAGGAATCATCCCGGCCCCCTTAATGGAAGCCGGCATGCGGCTGCTTACTTCACCTATCTACTTATCTCACTACCTCTCTCTTTTAAACCGCTCATATGATGAGAAATACACAGAAAAGTGGCTGAGGTTCAACACCTGGACATCGGGCCATATCCCTTTTTCCGGAGCAGCCTTAAAACAGATTTTCCATGAGCTCGGGAGAAGGAACTCCCTGATGGACGGCTCTCTCATCATCGACGGAAAAAAAGCCGACCTGGCTAATATCCAGGCAAACCTGCTTGCTGTAGCAACAGCAGGAGACAGGCTGGTTCCCAGAGAACAGGTTGAGCCTGTGATCGGCCTCGTTTCGAGCAGAGACAGAACTTTTCACTTGCAGCATGGAGGGCACGCCAATCTTGCATCTGGCGGACAGCTTCCTCCCTACCTGACCGATTGGCTCCATGAACACTCAGAGCCTTCCGGCAGTTAAAATCTGGACAATGGAGGGATACGATGTTTTATACCTTGAACTATGAGAAGCTTTTTAGACCAACAGCTCACTGCTGCTATTACGGGTTTGCCTCAATTGTGTTTGCAGATTACTTCAAGAGATGCTGCAGCTAATAGTGGGGCTTATCTTTTATAAAAAACCTCATCTTCATTGGGATGAGGTTTTTTCCATGGCCAGGTCAATCAAAGCTGAACCTTTCTTCTTTGAAAGGATCCCCATAATTATGGTAGCCATTTCTTTCCCAGAATCCAGGCTTATCCACAGCAGAAAACTCGATGCCGCGGAGCCATTTGGCGCTTTTCCAGAAGTAAAGGTGCGGAATGACGGCGCGGAGCGGATATCCGTGTTCCGGGGTAAGAGTCTCGCCATTATGGGAGTGTGCCAGGAGGCTCGTTTCCTTCAGGAAGTCTGCAAGCGGCAGGTTGGACGTCCATCCTTCCTCTGCATGCAGAATGACAAATGATGTTTCAGCTCTAAGCTTTACCAGCCTGACAATCTCACTTGCAGCTACACCTCTCCACACATTATCCAGCTTTGACCAGCCAGTGACACAATGGATATCATTTCCGGACTCTGTCTGCGGCAGCTTTTGAAGATCACTGTAGCTGAATACCTTTTCCTTTTCCACTGTCCCGAAGATCCGCAGCGACCAGTTATCCAGATTCGAGTAATAAGGAACATTGCCATGGTGCAGGACCGGAAAAGATGCGGTCACATTCTGGTTCGGCGGTACACGCCCCCCGTCCCCTTTCCTTACTTTTCCGAAATACATGCAAAATCACCCCATTCACTTCTGTATGTAAGGATATATTATCCTATATTTCTGTTCATACACAGGAATATGCAAAAAGAGGGGCTCCATCATTACAGGAGCCCCTCTGCTTGATTATAGAACCATTGCTGCAATCCAGCCAAAGGCAATCAGCGGAATATTATAGTGCACAAAGGTTGGCACACATGTATCCCAAATGTGATTATGCTGTCCATCAGCATTAAGCCCGGCCGTCGGCCCGAGCGTACTGTCTGAAGCCGGCGATCCTGCGTCACCAAGAGCAGCAGCTGTTCCGACCAAAGCGATGGTCGCCATTGGACTGAAGCCAAGCTCCATGGCAAGCGGGACAAAGATCGTCGCAATAATCGGGATGGTCGAGAAGGATGATCCGATGCCCATTGTCACGAGCAGGCCGACAAGGAGCATAAGGAAAGCTGCAAGAGGCTTGCTGCCGCCGATAATTCCCGCTGCCTGCTCAACAAGCCTCTCAACATCGCCCGTTTCTTTCAGCACATCAGCAAACCCAAAGGCCGCCAGCATGACAAAGCCGATGAAAGCCATCATTTTCATTCCCTCGGTCAACAGGGCATCTGCTTCCCTCCAGCGGATTGCTCCGCTGATATAAATGACCAGGATGCCGCTCAGCGCCCCGAATATCATAGAATCCAGGATAATCTGAACTGTAAGTGCCGCGATAATGGCGAGGATGGAAAACAGGATTGCCATTTTTGAATAGCTTCCTTTTTCCGGAGCAGCGATTTCGATAGTCTCATAGCTTCTTGATTTACGGTATGAGAAGAACACTGCGATGATAAGGCCTGCTGCAAGACCGGCAGTCGGAATCAGCATCGCTTTTGGGATATCTCCCATTTCAATGACAAGGCCGCTGTCAGCCATATTGCTGGCCAAAATTTCGTGGAAAATCTTCCCGAAGCCTGCAGGCAGCAGGATATAAGGTGCAGTCAGCCCGAATGTCAGGACTGAAGCAATCAGGCGCCGGTCGATGTTCAATTCATTCATAACATGAAGAAGCGGCGGTATTAAGATTGGAATAAAGGCAATGTGAATGGGAATCAGGTTCTGGGAAAAACAGGCCATCAATAGAATCGCGAACACGATCAATGCCTTTGAATAGGCCTTTCCCTTGGATCCGCCGTTTTTGCCGACAACCCCAAGCACCCAGTCCACCATTAAGTTGGGAAGCCCGGTTTTGGAAATGGCAACGGCAAACCCGCCAAGAAGCGCATAGCTGAGGGCCACCTCGGCACTCCCTCCAAGCCCGTTTGTAAATACTTCAATTACTTTATCTACAGACAGCCCGCCAGTCAAACCGCCAACCAATGCCCCTGCAATCAGTGCAAACACAACATTTACACGCAAAAGGCTCAGCGCCAGCATCACAAGCACAGCTGCAATTACTGCATTCATGTTAAATCCCCTCTCTTGATGTAAAAACGTATAAGTATATGGAATGAATAGTTCAGCCTGTTTTAGCAGGTTGAGAAGTGTAAGCCTCTCCTCGATTGCTTTACTCTGATAAATCGGTAAAGAACTAAAACACAAATATTAAAATACCATACAGGGGCAGGCCTGTCAATGATCCCGGGGGACTTCCAGGGATTGGAGGACGGTGCAGGGGTGATATTGAAAAATGAAAAAAGCCCGACCCCTTGAGGGCCAGGCCAAATTAGTTCTTATTCAAATGGCTCAAATCGTTCTACCATAAGTGCAAGTGTTCTGGCCATCACTCCGGTGGCACCGGAAGGACCGAGATCATGCGCCTTGTCAACAGTAGCAGTGCCGGCAATATCCAAATGCACCCAAGGAGTCCCTTCGGCAAATTCCCCGACAAAGCCCCCGCCCATGATGGCATGGCCTGCACGTCCAGGAGAGTTGTTCAGATCGGCAATCTTGCTGCTCCTGATGCGTGCCTTGTCTTTTTCAAATAATGGAAGCCTCCAGATCGGTTCTCCGGCTTCAAATGAAGCTTCGAGCACCTGCTCATAGAGAGCCTCATTATTCGCCAATGCGCCGGTTGTATCATTGCCAAGCGCGACGATTACACCGCCTGTCAAAGTCGCTACATCTACCAGATAGCCTGCTCCATGATGCTTCGCATAGGTAACAGCATCAGCAAGAGCAAGGCGCCCTTCTGCATCTGTATTCAGTACTTCAATCGTTTTTCCGCTCATGGAAGTGATAACGTCATCCGGCTTGAATGCAGTACCGCTCACCATATTGTCTGTAGACGGAATGACGGCAACAACATTCTGTGCCGGCTTCAGTTCACCAATGATTTCCATGGCGCCAAGCACAGCGGCAGCTCCGCCCATATCGGTCTTCATGCCGACAATGCCGTCTTTCGGCTTGAGTGAATAGCCGCCTGTATCAAAAGTGATGCCTTTTCCGACCAGACCGACCACATTGGTCCACTCATCCCTGCCCTGGTATTTCAGGACAATCATTTTCGGAGGCTCAGAAGATCCCTGATTGACGGCAAGAAGTGCGCCCATTCCGAGCTTCAGCATATCTTCTTTTTCAAGAATTTCCGCTTCGAAATGATATCTGCCTGCGAGCTCAAGCGCGTAGTTCGCCAAATCTGTTGCTGTCAGCATATTACCTGGAAGGTTTACAAGCGTCCTCGCGGAGTTTGTCCCTTTTCCGTGGGCAGTCCCGACTTCAAGTGAAGCCTTAACCTCAGCTTCATCTGCAGTACTGTACACGGTCAGGCTTTCGACTTTCCTTTCAGGCTCATTAGACTTTTGCTTATAGCCCTGGAATTCATATGCTGAAAGCTCGAAAGCTTCTGCTGCAGCATGCGCCGCATCATTTGCGTCTGCATCCTCCGCTGTAAATGAGTCAAGATAAAGCGCAGCCTCCTGCAGCCTGTCTTCTTTTAAACGCTTAAAGACCTTTCCGAAAGCTTCCCTCAGCACTTCAAAATCCAGTTCCTTTTCTTTTCCAAGCCCTACAAAATAAATCCTTTTGACTCCTGTTTTGCCAAATGTATGTATTTTGGAGACTGCTTTTTTCTTAGCTGAAATGTCTCCGCTTTTCATCAGTTCTGTCAGATTTCCTTCAAAAATGTCATCCGCCTTTGCCAGATTGCCTTCAAGCTTGGCGGGCTTATCAAATAATCCGATGACAAGGGCCTCATGGCCGGCACCGAAGTCCAAATCCTGTTTGATTGTATACATTCTGATCACCTCCAGTATTAATACCTATATTATATCGGATAAAGTGATTTATTTCGAGAATCTAATCATCTTCCAAAAATAAATAGATATGAGGCAGGACGGGAAGGGTTTTTACCTCCTCATAAGGAATTGTATCTATAGTCTCTGGTATAATGGAGAGGCATGCAGAGATGAATCCGTACACCTTTTCAAGGTCCAGCCCCCAATGCTTCGGCCTGTAGGATTGAAGATAAGAATGGGCAGCCCGCATCATGAGCCTGGCGCCTTTTACATTGCCGTACTCGTAATGGTAGATGGCCACACTCATTTGCAGCAGCCCTTTGAAGAACAGATTGGCTTTATCTTCCATCCACATTTCCTCCAAAAGGTCATGGCAAGTGTAATAGTCGCCTTCATTGAAACAGATGAAGAACTCATAATATTCTTTGGGATAAAGCATGCAATCACCCCTGCACAGAATGTATTCATACTCCTGGTTATCCATATCATATCAGATGTACATAAATTACAGTATTCAACTTCCGCCCCGGCGGGTATAAAAAACAAAAGGGCACTCCGCCCTGCAGCTGAGGCATAATGGAAGTTCCAGCTCCACTTGCTTCCTGTCAGCCCAGGCAGCTGCAAAACAGCAAAAAAATGAAAAGGTGGTTTCCCGATGGATTTATTGCTCAACTTCCCTTTATGGTCTGCACTGGCCGCAATCTTTTTTGCACAGTTTGTAAAGGTGCCCATTCAGTATATTGCGACGAGGAGACTGGACTGGTCACTCTTGACAAGCACGGGAGGCATGCCCAGCTCCCACTCGGCCGCCGTCACTGCCCTTTCCACGGGAGTCGCCC
Organism: Bacillus sp. AG4(2022); assembly: GCF_031844465.1. Taxonomy (NCBI): domain Bacteria; kingdom Bacillati; phylum Bacillota; class Bacilli; order Caryophanales; family Bacillaceae; genus Bacillus; species Bacillus sp. AG4(2022). The sequence continues at coordinate 344,175 of NZ_JAUZVH010000006.1, read as the reverse complement.
TGGAAACCGGGATGGATTCTGCTGTATTCGCGGTGGCGGCTGTATTTGCCATCATCACGATGTTTGATGCAACCGGTGTAAGAAGGCAGGCAGGTGAACAGGCCATTGTCCTGAATCAGCTTGTGAACGATTTTAATAAATTCGTCGAAGAAGCGAAAGTATGGCAGAAAAAGGCCGAAAAAGAAAAACAGAAAGAACTGAAGGAGCTCCTCGGCCACAAACCGATTGAAGTGTTTTTCGGGGGCCTGACAGGGATTGCTTTGACCCTTGTTCTCGATATGCTAGTTAATCTATAAGGAGACTTTTATGAGAATAGTATCTATCTGTCCCAGCAACACAGAAATTATCGCTTACCTCGGGCTGACACATCTTCTGGTCGGAATCGATGACTATTCTGACTGGCCGGAGGAAGTGCTTCATCTGCCAAGGCTCGGACCTGATTTGTCAATTGATATGGATAAGGTTGAAGCGCTGAAGCCTGATCTCGTACTGGCATCCTTGAGCGTGCCGGGGATGGAGAAAAATATCGGGGAATTAAGGAATAGGAACCTGCCTTTCATTACCCTTAATCCCCAAAGCCTTGAGGATATTGCACGGGACCTGGGTACAGCAGCCGAGGCTGCCGGATATCCTGGATTGGGTGAAAAGGCAGCCGGCGAATTCAGGACGAAAATTAAAAGCCTGCAGGAAAAATCGGCAGGCGCCGGGTACAAACCCTCCCTCTACTGGGAATGGTGGCCAAAGCCGGTTTTCACCCCTGGAAGCATCAACTGGCTCACTGAAATCAGCGAGCTTGCCGGCGCCGTCAATCTGTTCAGGGATGTGGAACTCGCCAGCGTCCAGACAGATTGGGATGACGTCCTCCGCCGCCAGCCTGATTATATCTGCCTTGCATGGGTAGGCGTCCGCAAAGAAAAGATAAAGCCGGAGATTGTCGTGAAAAGGCCAGGATGGAAGGAACTTGAGGCAGTCAAACATGAAAGAATCCTCGTACTGGAGGAAGAACTGTATTGCCGCCCTTCCCCCCGCCTGATTGAAGGCGCTGAAAGGCTCGCCCGTATACTGCATCCGGAATGCTTTTAGCGATAAAAAGAGGGAGGCCGTTTGATCCGGCCTCCCTCTTTCTTGGTTTTATTTTCTTTTTGGCTTTTATTTGCGACTTTTTTTGATTTATTTGCGACTTTCCGGATTTATTTGCGACTGCCTCAAATTCGGACTTTCAATTCCTCGTTCCTCTACTGAACAAGGCTTATCAGCTTTGCTTGATCCAGCTCCGGCGTCTAGGGCCTCGAGTCATAAGCCACTTTAGGATTGAAGGCAAAGACCGCCTTCTATCCTAAAGCGTCTTATGCTTGTCTGCCTCGGGCAAGCGCCTCCGCTTTTCCTATTCCTCCACAGCCCTGTACTGGTGGCGGAATACCTGCATGGATTCGTTTTCGTTAAGGGCGCTTAGTTCCTCTTCAGTCAGGCTTCCGTCTCCCTCTTCAATCACATAAACATCAAGCGTTTTTTTGCCCCAGCTGCTGTAGACGTCTTCGACGGTTTCATAATATAGATCAAGTTTATTACCTTTGATGGCGCCGCCTTTGTCAGCTACGACCCCGTATCCATAACCCGGTATGAACAGGATGGTGCCGATCGGGAAAACGTTCAGGTCTGCTGCTACTGTAGAGTACAGATCTCGTTTTACCTTGACCCCAGAGTATGTAATGCCAAAGGACGGGTGCCCCGGATTCTTTCCTGTTGATTCATAATAGGCCGTATAGCCGGTCGCCACTACAGATTTGGCGGGATATTCTGACCAATTGAATGCTTCTTCCAAGGACTGTGGCTCGGCAGTAACCGCCTCCGCTGAGGAAATCAGCTCATTCGCTTCCAGCCTCGGAAGATATTTGTAGGCAAGTCCCATTGTTTTATATGTATGGTCTGAGAAAGCATAATCTTCCATTTCAGCTGCTGCCCCGCCGCCTTCGTACTGATAGGACTCAAGGGTTTTCGCGCCTACTCCGGATATGGATTGAAAGGTGGTAAGCAGTGCCCCTAAAAATAAAACTGACATGATGATGCGCTTTGTCCATTTTTTTAGTCTATTCATATAATAATTCACTCCTCCCAAGTTAATCATTTCCCAACTTTAGAAAAAGTATTCCTGGGAGGATTGGAATTAAGGCAATACCGCGGCTTCTGTATTAGAAGTAAAATTCATATAAAGCCTGCTGTATCAAGGTTTTAGTACAGGAAGGGTATTTCCTAAAAAAAAATTATAAAATTTATGATTCTGAAGTTTTTCAGTCGCCTATCTCAGCCTTTTGTTATATTTTTTAATAGTAGGGTCTGTTTGTATTCTGTATTGATTTTAGACTCATTCATATGAAAAGGTGTGTTTCACAGAACAAAAAAAAACACTCCCAATATGGGAATGCTTTTACATTAAAACATTCTGTAGCCTTTGCTTCTCAGCAGTTTAATAGTAATACCTGCTGCAACTGCACCAGCCATCCCGCTGCTTAAAATCAGGACATCAGCCATGGCGAGCTCTGACAAAAGCCTTCCCAGCTCAGGAAATGCTTCACCGCTGTTGGTGAAATATTCTATGAAACGGACCTGGTCAACAATCAGGATAGCGATGATTGGATAAATAATGGCCATGATCCAGGACATTCTAAGCAGCATATTCAATATAAAACCGATTCCAAAAAATAAAACGAAAAATAGCAGCATTGAAATTGGCAACACAAAAATAGTCATCTGCACAGGCAGTACCCCCTTAAAACATCACTTTTAAGTGTACTGAATGGCCGAAAGGTAGTCAATTTTAATTTTGTGAACACTTTTTAACAACTATAACTGTTCAGCCCTTGCCGAAGGAAAATCCAGCCACGGAAAAACCCTGCAGTCAGCAGGGTTTTATTTTATCCTTTCTTTTTGCCGGAACCGTTGCAGCAGGTGCATGTTTCAGAGCCGCCTAATAAAAGCTGGAAATAGCCCTTCCCTGAACAATAGTCGCATTCTTTGGTTTCATAAGTCATTGCTGCCATCCTGCTCATCCCCTTTAGACACTGAATTTTCTGATAATATATCAAGGATTGAGGAAAATGGAAAGCTTCATATTAGCCGGAAAAGCCCTTCTGTAAACGCATACATGTTAGATTATCTTACAATATCTAATGAATTCTAATAATTTCTGAAAATTATAAAAATAGTTTATATGCGGAGTATCCGAAGTGGTCGCCAGGGTTTACGCCGTCTATCAGCTGTTTGGCAGCCCCTTCATTAAGTTCTGTCAAATACTTGAGGAGGATCGAGGCATCTTCATGGACCGCTGCTTCTCCAGGGTCCATAAACTGCACATCCATCAGCTCGCTTTCCTGGACAGTGATGCTTTGGCCTTTTTCAGGCGCCATAAGAAAAAGGATCATATTGTCGCTGACCTCGCCGCGGATCACACCAGTCCTCAGCCCTATCATGCCGACCGGCCTGCTTGCAATGCCCGTTTCTTCCTTTACTTCCCTTACAGCTGCTTCATCGGCAGTCTCCCCTGGATTAACAAAGCCTGCAGGCAGCGACCATTTGCCCTTCAGCCCGCCGTATTTTTTCTTAACTAAAAGCCACTTTCCCTCCGGTGAAATAACCAGGCCTGAAACAGCAAGCCACACTTTGCCACGTTTGCTCTCCATTACGTTTATGACCTCCATGCATAATGATCTTTCTATTGTAGCAGAGCTCTGCTTCTAATTGGTTTTTGGACACAAAAATACCGGGGAAATGATCCCCGGCAGTTTTTATTAAAAGATATTGAATTTGCCTTTTTTCAGGACAAGTCCAGGTCCGCCAATCATGAAGAGGGCACGGTTGTCGATCATCTTCTTCATGAAGGAAGCCTTTGATCCTACCAATTTCTTGCCGAAAGCCACACCAATGGCATCGTCTTCGCCCAATGAACATACTGTACCTTTGATATCAGGAGTGAAGGTCTCAAGCTCACCCTTGTTGCGGATCAGTGCAACGATATTGCGCGCGCATACCTCTCCCTGCTGCATGGCGATTTGGGCAGTAGGAGGATAAGGACGGTTGATTTCTTCATTGATGATCAATGAGCAGTCGCCGATGATGAATAGATCTTCATGGCCAGGAGCCCTTAGGTCAGGCTGAACCTTTACACGTCCGCGCATCGCTTCAATGCCGGAATTTTCGATGATGGAGTTCCCGCGAACACCTGCAGCCCAGACGACAGTGCCTGCTTTGATGTGCTCAACTTCTTCGTCGCCTTTTCCGACCGTGATTCCATCTTCATTGCATTCTTTGATGGCAGTGCCAATCAGGAATTGAACACCCTTTTTCTCCAGGTGGGAGACTGCATAGTTGACAAGCTCAGGGTCAAAGCCAGGAAGGACCGTAGGAGCAGCTTCAACACAGATGATCTTAACCTTGCTGTAGTCCACATCATATTCCTTGCACAGCTCAGGCACTCTGTTTGCCAGCTCGCCAAGGAATTCAATGCCTGTGAAGCCGGCGCCTCCGACTACAATTGTCAGCCTTTCATCCTTTTTCTCTTCTTCAGTATTGTAAGTGGCAAATTGATATTCAATATGCTCGCGGATCTGTCTTGCAGCATTCACATTTATAATAGAGAAAGCATGTACATCCAGGCCTTTGATGCCGAATGTTTCCGGCTCAGCACCAAGTGAAACGACCAAGTAGTCATAGGTTACTTCGCCTTCCTCGAGGATGACCTTCTTTTCTTCAGTTTTAATTTCAACAGCAGTACCCTGGACAAATTCGATTTTGTTTCGGTCAATGACATTTTTAACATCATAGCGAACTCGATCGTGATGAAGAGTACCTGCAGAAGCTTCGTGCAGCCAAGTCGTTTCATAGTGATAGTCATTCTTGTTCACTAATACGATTTCTGCTTCATTCACTCCAACCTGCTTTTGCAAACGTGTTGCCACCATCAATCCGCCGTAGCCGGCACCTAGAATTACTATTTTTGGCTTTTTCAAAGCGTATCACTTCCACCTTTATTAGTATTTTCGAAAACTCTTCTGCTTTTTCTTATCTTCCACTGCTTTATGAGTTTTTATTTTATAAGTACAAGAAAAAGTTTGTGATATTCTTCACGAAGCAGAGCAAAAAAATGTCCGAAATTTGTCACAAAGTTTATGTCTATAATACATAATATTCTTTTTTTCGCGGTTTTTCAAGGTTAAAAGCAGAATATATCCTATTGAGAAAATTAAGATTTTTACGCAATTTTTCTCATTATTCCAACAACTTTCAGTTCTGCTATGTGAGGTTTTTCATTATTTATGATATGATGAAGGCTAGAAATGTTACTACATATGTTGAGGTGATTAGTGTGAAGGAAGATCAGACAATCTATGATATAACGATTATCGGCGGAGGGCCTGTCGGGCTGTTCACTGCTTTTTACGGCGGCATGAGGCAGGCCTCTGTTAAAATAATTGAAAGCCTTCCCCAGCTTGGCGGGCAGCTGTCAGCTCTTTATCCGGAGAAATACATATATGATGTAGCCGGTTTCCCCAAAGTGCGGGCACAGGAGCTCGTCGATAATTTAAAAGAGCAGATGAAGAAATTCGAACCTACGGTATCGCTTGAGCAGTCGGTTGAAAAGCTCGAAAAACAGCCGGACGGCATTTTCAAGCTAACCACCAACAGCGAAATCCACTATACAAAGACGGTCATCATCACGGCCGGAAATGGCGCATTCCAGCCGCGCCGCCTTGAGCTTGACTCGGCTCCGCAATATGAAGGCAAGAACCTGCACTACTTCATTGATGACCTGAATCATTTCTCCGGGAAGAAAGTGGTTGTATTCGGAGGAGGCGATTCAGCAGTAGACTGGGCCTTGATGCTTGAGCCTATCGCAGAGAACGTAAAGATCATCCACCGCCGCGACAAGTTCCGCGCCCACGAGCACAGTGTAGAAAACCTTCACAATTCCAAGGTTGAAATCAAGACTCCGTTTGTTCCTGCCGAACTGATCGGCAATGAGGAGGGCATTTCCCAGGTGATCATCCAGGATGCCAAAGGGGAAGAAAAAGAAGCCATCGATGTTGATGCCGTCATCGTCAACTACGGCTTTGTTTCATCGCTTGGCCCGATCAAAGAGTGGGGCCTGGAAATTGAAAAAAATAATATTGTCGTCAACAGCAAAATGGAGACAAATATCCCGGGCATTTACGCAGCCGGCGATATTTGCACCTATGACGGCAAAGTGAAGCTGATTGCTTCCGGTTTCGGAGAAGCGCCGACTGCAGTGAACAATGCTAAGGCCCTTATTGATCCTAAAGCACGGGTGCAGCCTCTGCACAGCACGTCCATGTTTGATAAATAATCAATAAAATGGCCCCGCCGGAGAGAAACTCCGGCGGGGCCGCTTTTATTTCTTACCAATAGTGTCTGCGTTTTCTGCGGCGGTCTGTTTCTGCCCCGGCTACGTCATCAGCCAGGCAGCGCCTTACAGCCCTGCAAAATTCCTCACTGTCAATAAAGGCCTCAACCCTTACCTTAAAGTCATCATCGCGTTTCTTGTGATGACAGTCAGATGCACCAGCCACATCATCCTGCTTCCAGTGCCTGTTGCCCGATAAGCCTGCTACATTGTCATTATACCAGCAGCCCATAGATTCACCCCCTCTGCAGCAAGATATGTTTCATCTTATGCATGAGGGAGACAAGCCGGCAGTGCGAACATCCTTTTTCTGAAAAAATGGATGCTGCCCGGCAGCCCAATTTAGTACAATCCTGACCCTTCGAGGATTTCCCCTCCTGTTCTATCTACAGCAAACCATGCGGAAGCATCCCCATCTTCCTTCGGGCGGCTCCACGCTGCCACAAAATGGACCTGGCAAAGTTCACCCTTTCTTATTTCCGGGATTGGAACTGCAATCGCATTTGGCAAATACCTGACGATTTGGAGCTGTGAAATTTCATCTTCAGCATAGAATGAGTCCGGCATCATATCCTTTATTCTTGACCTTTGAACTAAGGCAGCCCCATCCTCTGTGCCAAGAGTGAGCTTCCATTCCCCATACTCCCAGGTCATCGCCTCGAGCCTTTCTCCGCTGTCCGGCCACCCGGCGCTTCCTATTGGTTCCATCTCTGCTTGAAATATACAGTCCCTTAAATTATGACAAGCTCTCAGCCTCCAGACGGCAGCAGCTGCTTTTTCTATTTTCATATGTGATGGAATCCTGATGTCAGGTTCGCAGAGGAGAAGCTCGGCTATGTAATCCTTATGTGAATATCTCAGCAAGAGTTCTCCATTTTCCAGCCTATAGCAGGAAGGTTTGCTATGGCACCTGGATGGGACTTGGCCATTGATTCGGAGGTCAAATGCAATGGCTCCTGCCGGCGTCTGGATAATCGGGCTGCACCCAAACTCGCTCTCAGACTCCTGCGTATTTTGAAAAAGCTTCATTTTTTAACCCCCCCTTCTCTTTTTCCATGTAAAAAACGCTTCCTGATATGCTCGATTGAGGTCAGGAAGCGTTCTGTAAGGTATATGATGACAATTAAGGAATCAGCAATTTTCAGGTGTCCCTGCATTCTTGGCCGTTCTAAACGAAGAACCGCAGCCGCAGGAAGCAATGGCATTAGGGTTGTCGATCGTGAATCCGCCGCCCATCATGGATTGCTTATAGTCGATCTTTGTGCCGTTAAGGATGGCAGCATCTTCCTTGCTTACAAGGATTTGCAGGCCATGGAGCTCGAACTGGGCATCGTTTTCTTCAACTTCATGCGCAAAGCCCATGCCGTATGACAACCCGCTGCAGCCCCCGCCTTTTACTGCAACACGCAGGAATGCATTTTCCTCTTCATTTTGCTTCATCATATCTTTAATTTGAAAAGCCGCAGCTTCAGTAATTTCAACAATTTGGTTTTCCATTTTACATCCTCCTTAATCTTGAGGTTTATACTCTTATATATAGTATATACAGACTTTGAGCGGGACTCAACTGAGCAGGCTTCAATTTTAGGGCCCTTTTATCAAATCCGCTCCCGAATTAGAACTTATTACCTAAAACACCCTGTTGTTTATGGTATAATAAACCTGCTATTTTATAATGGAAGGTGAGAAAATTGGCCATACTGGAGCCATTGTATGAAAAAAGCTGCAGCTGCCCTGTATGCAAGAACAACTTTACAAGCCAGAAGGTTCGTTCCCGCTTCGTAAAAATCAAAGGCTATGACACTGATTTTCTTCCTTTTTATGACTCAGATGAAAGCAATCCGATATTCTATTATATACAAGTATGTCCTCAATGCGGCTTTTCGTTTTCCGAGGAATTCAGCCCATATTTCCCCCCGGGTTCAAAGGAACAGATCGATGAAAAGATCACGAGCCAATGGAAGCCCAGGGACTTCGGCAGGAAGAGGAGCAGGAATGAAGCAATCCAGACATACAAGCTGGCTGTCTACTCAGCACTTTTGAAGAAGGAAAAGCATGTGTCCATCGCGGGATTGTATATGCGGCTTGCCTGGCTGTACAGAAATGGCGGCGATAAGACACAGGAACAGCGCTTTATGAAATTGGCTGCCCATGAATATGTGGAATCCTATTCAAGCGGTGATTACCAGGGCACGCAGATCTCTGAAACCAGACTTCTATACCTCATTGCAGAACTTTCAAGGAAAATAGGCAGCGATGGGCAGGCAATCAAGTTTTTCTCCAAGGTAATCGAACAGCAAAGCCGTTCGCTTGAGCCGGGGATCATTGATATGGCAAGAGAACGCTGGCATGAAATGAGGGAAAGCAGAAGGCAGACCTGCTGATGTCTGCTCCTTCAAGAACAAAAGCGCAGGCGCCTTGATCACCCCCGACAAGCATAAGACGAACCTCCCGGAAAGGCATTCTTTGCCTTTTTGGGAGGTTTGGCTTATGACCACGAGGGGGTAGGCGGTGGAGCTGGACGTGGATCAAGCATTGAAAAGTATCCACAAGTCTTCCAATTTATAAATTCCTTAACTATAAGAAAAAGGCCGCATCGATATGCGGCCTTTTATATTAAAACATCGGATTTTCATCCAGGAATTGATATATGTTTTCCACCAGTTCCTCCGGCGTCTCTCCTGTTACAACCTCACCGTTCACCAGGGCATATAAAGAGCTTGCACATTTTCCGCAGTACCCAAGGCAGCCATACTCAATCACATCCAGATCCGGGTCCTTTTCAAGGATTTCCAGGGCCTTCTGCGCACCGCTTGCCAGGTTGCTGATGCAAAATTCTATGATTGGCTGAATCACATCTATTCACCTCTCTACTAATTGTTAATGTACTTGGTTTCAGGCAAAAACGCAAGCAAAGGCATACTGTCATATACACAGTAAGCGCTGGATTATCATTATTGGATGATTGAAGGGCGTATAATGTCGACTTTTGCCTGGATTATTCAGATATGTGTTGTGATTTAGCTATAATTTCGTTATACTTTTTATGTTGTTTCATGAATATTCTTGTGAATTAATATTCTAATTATTTTGCTAATATAATAATGTAAACGTTTAATTCTTATTCTGTCATTGTGTTCTATTATTTTAATATATTACTATAGCTGCTTACATACTGGACAAAAGGGGAAATTTGGTTATGAAAAATCTTGTCATACTTGGCGGAGGATATGGCGGCATGAGAGCTCTTGCCCGTCTGCTGCCAAACTCATTGCCGGAAGATACAAGCATTACACTGATTGACCGGGTACCTTACCACTGCCTTAAAACTGAATATTATGCACTAGCAGCAGGAACGATCTCTGATCAGCATGTCCGGGTTGCTTTCCCTGAGCATCCGCGCCTTAAGATTAAATATGGAGAAATCTCGGGGATCGACCTTGAAAAACAGCAGGTAAACCTGGCAAATGAAACTCCTGTTTCCTATGATGACCTTATCATTGGACTTGGATGCGAGGATAAGTACCATAATGTCCCTGGGGCAGATGTACACACCTACAGCATCCAGACAATCGAAAAATCACGCCGCACTTATGAAACATTGAACAATCTGTCGCCGGGGTCTGTCGTTGCCATCGTTGGGGCAGGACTGAGCGGCGTTGAACTGGCATCCGAGCTGAATGAAAGCCGGCCGGATCTGAAAGTGAAGCTGTTTGACAGGGGAAATCATATTCTTTCCGCTTTCCCTGAAAGATTAAGCACTTATGTAGAAAATTGGTTTGACAATCACGGAGTGGAAATCATCAACAATTCCAACATTACCCGTGTAGAAGAAAACATCCTTTATAACCATGACGAGCCCCTTCAGTGCGATGCCATTGTATGGACAGCAGGCATTCAGCCAAGCAAGGTTGTCCGTGACCTGCCGGTGGAAAAAGATGCACAGGGCCGTGTCGTGCTTACCAAGCACCATAACATTCCCGGCAATGAGCATGTGTATGTTGTAGGAGACTGCGCAAGCCTGCCGCATGCACCAAGTGCACAGCTTGCCGAAGGCCAGGCAGAACAAATTGTCCAGATCCTCCTGAAGCGCTGGAAAGGCGAAGAGCTGCCAGAATCCCTGCCGGTCATCAAGCTGAAAGGCGTCCTTGGCTCACTCGGCAAAAAGCATGGCTTCGGCCTTGTCGCCGAAAGACCGATCACAGGCCGCGTCGCCAGACTGCTTAAATCCGGAATTTTATGGATGTACAAATATCATAATGGCTGATCAAGCAAAGCAAAGGAGTACGGATGGAAGATCCGTACTCCTTTTTAATTTAAATGTGAATGTATAACTGACCTTATTTATAGATCTGAAAAATGCCACAGAGTGCATAATCTCTGTCATTCAATTCAAAGCCGATTGAATGAAGTGTGCCTGGAACGGAAATCAAAAGACACCATTTAGGAGGATACTCATTCAGATGGATTAGAGGATTGCCCAAAATTTTGGAGACCTGTTGATTGCAGTGGAAGGCACGAAGACTCCTGCGGGATTGAAGCGGCAATGCTGAGACCCCGCAGGAGCTTGCTCTGAGGAGGCTCAGCGCCGCCCCGCGGAAAGCGGAGTGCCTGGAAGATTTAACAATTAATAACGAAGAGACGTTAAGATAAGCGACCTTCCCCTTTTATTTGAATGACCTAATTAGGAAAGGGGAATTGCCCAATTAATTTTCAGAACCTGGTGATTGGAGTGCAAGGCACGCAGACTCCTGCGGGATTGAAGCGGCAGAGCTGAGACCCCGCAGGAGCTTGCTCTGAGGAGGCTCAGCGCCGCCCCGCGGAAAGCGAAGTGCCTGGAACGGAAATTAAAAGACACCATTTAGGAGGATATCTCATTCAGATGGATTAGAGGATTGCCCAAAAATTTTAGAGACCTGTTGATTGCAGTGGAAGGCACGAAGACTCCTGCGGGATTGAAGCGGCAATGCTGAGACCCCGCAGGAGCTTGCTCTGAGGAGGCTCAGCGTCGCCCCGCGGAAAGCGGAGTGCCTGGAAGATTTAACAATTAATAACGAAGAGACGTTAAGATAAGCGACCTTCCCCTTTTATTTGAATGACCTAATTAGGAAAGGGGAAATGCCCAATTAATTTTCAGAACCTGGTGATTGGAGTGCAAGGCACGCAGACTCCTGCGGGATTGAAGCGGCAGAGCTGAGACCCCGCAGGAACTTGCTCTGAGGAGGCTCAGCGCCGCCCCGCGGAAAGCGGAGTGCCTGGAACGGAAATCACCAGTCCCCATTTAGGAGGATATCTCATTCAGATGGATTAGAGAATTGCCCAAAATTTTAGAGACCTGTTGATTGCAGTGGAAGGCACGCAGACTCCTGCGGGACTGCAGCGGCAATGCTGAGACCCCGCAGGAGCTTGCTCTGAGGAGGCTCAGCGTCGCCCCGCGGAAAGCGGAGTGCCTGGAACGGAGATCAACAGCCCCCATTCAATACCATTTTTCGTATTTTCAAACAAAAAAGCGAGCCAGATTCAGAAATCCCGGCTCGCTTTTTCCTATTCATGAAGCTGGCGTGTAACCGCAGTCCTCCATCTTGGCAAAAATCGTTTTCAGCTTCGGATTGCCCTCACCGACCACTTCATCGCCGATCAAAACGACCGGATAAAACATATCCTCCTCAATCACCCGCATCGCAAAGTCCCTCTTTGCCTCATCATCAGGAGGATTATGTATATCCACATAACTGATGGAAAAAGGCTGATCAGCAAACTTCCGGCTGACCGCAGCCTCCAGCCATTCATACGTCTCTTTAGATGATGGCAGATTCACACAGCTTGGGCATAACTGCTCTGCCCCGTATACAACGATTTCAACTGACCTTCTGTCCATTTTTTCCACCCCTTTATGTCTATTTTAACTGATGGAAGTTTAATATTCATATAGAAAAAAAATTAACGATTATTGGATTTGGGGATTGGGGAATAGATTTTTGGCTCGACAGTGATTATAATAAGAGTAGGAAAGGAGTCGATTTTAATGGAACAAGATATCATTTCAGATGTTCAGGAAGTATTAGATAAATTGCGTCCGTTTCTTCTTCGGGATGGAGGAGACTGTGAATTGGTTGATGTAGAAGATGGCATTGTTAAGCTTCGTTTACTTGGAGCTTGCGGCAGCTGCCCTAGTTCAACCATTACTTTAAAAGCAGGGATTGAACGTGCTCTTTTAGAAGAAGTTCCTGGAGTTGTCGAAGTAGAACAGGTATTCTAAGAAATTCCAATAATAAAGCGATCACGCCTCGGGCGGATCGCTTTTTTTTATGGGAATCTCAGCTCTTGCATATTAACGGCCTGAAACTGCATGCCGGGATACTGTACTGCCCTTTTGATCAATGGATAAGCGCAGCACATCCATCTGCGGCAGTATCCTGCTGAGAGCATCTGCAGCTTGATCTCCCTTTTCAGGGGCAATGAAGCAAACCACTGCAGGCCCCGCTCCGCTCAAGGCGGTTCCGAAGACGCCAAGAGCTGCTGCTTTCTCTTCAATCATGTCAAGATGGGGAACAAGCTTCCTCCTGTAGGGCTGGTGATACAAATCTTTCTGCATCATCTTCCCAGCCAGCTCATAATTGCCCTGAAGAAGAGCAGCAATGAGTAGATTGGCCGCAGCGCCGGCCTGAACCGACTCCTGGTGGGTCAAGCTTGCCGGAAGAGCCCCCCTCGATTCTTTTGTCAGCAGCTCCTCCTGGGGAACGACTGCCAGCACCTCAATGCCAAGATGTTGGAAAGCGGCTGCCAGCACCTCTTCCCCTGTCTGATAACCAATCACCAGCCCGCCAAAGAGAGAGGCCCCCACATTGTCCGGATGCCCCTCCATCCGCCCTGCGATGGACAGCTTTTCATGCCGGGAAAGCCCTAAGCCGCATAACGAGTCAGCCAGTTCAATACCGGCGACAATGGCTGCTCCGCTTGAACCAAGCCCCCTGGCCAGGGGAATGTCGCTTTTCACCCTTAAAATACAGGGCGGGAGATCCGCTGAATAATGTTCGGCTGCCTTCTTTGCAGCCTGGACAATCAGATGCCGGCTGTCCCTTGGGAAGCCCTCCAGGCAGCTGCTTTCCGGCACGACCTCCCATTGGCCGGCACGCTCTGCTTCAACCGTCAAATATAGACTCAGGGCAAGGCCGACAGAATCAAAGCCAGGCCCAAGATTGGCCGTACTTGCCGGCACCCTGATGGTAAGCATCTCTCCCTCCATCATGTATGCACGGCTCCCCTGATATGGCCCGCAACCGCTTCAAGCTCGTTTGGAAGAAGGATCGGCTTCACAAGGCTTGTATCGATTGCGGTGTTCGGATCTTTCAGCCCGTTCCCTGTAAGAACTGCAACAACTCTGCTGCCATGCGGTATTTCCCCTTGGCGCAGCTTTTTATAGATGCCGGCCAGCGATGCACAGGAAGCCGGCTCTGCAAAAATGCCCTCTGAAGCTGCAAGCTTGCGGTATGCCCCAAGGATTTCCGTATCGCTGACTTCATCGATTTTCCCTTCTGACTCGTCCCTCGCATCCACGGCCAGCTGCCAGCTCGCCGGGTTTCCGATCCTGATGGCGGTAGCGATTGTTTCGGGCTCTGCAAAGATTCTGTCATGGACAATGGCCGCCGCCCCTTCCGCCTCAAAGCCAAACATCCTTGGAAGGCCGGTCTGTTTTGCGCGGTTGTACTCTTTAAAGCCTTTCCAGTAGGCACTGATATTTCCGGCATTGCCTACAGGGATTGCGAGAATATCAGGGGCACTCCCAAGCTGGTCGCAAATCTCGAAGGCAGCCGTTTTCTGCCCTTCCAGCCTGTATGGATTGACAGAATTCACAAGAGTGACAGGCTCCGTTTCGCTGATGCTGCGGACCATGGCAAGAGCCTCGTCAAAATTGCCTTCAATTGATATAATTTCCGCTCCGTACATGATTGCCTGTGCAAGCTTACCCATGGCAATCTTGCCTTCAGGAATGACAACTATGCATCTCATCCCGGCCCTTGCCGCATATGCTGCCGCTGCGGCAGATGTATTCCCTGTTGATGCACAAATGACCGTACTGCTGCCGGCTTCCTTTGCTTTGGCAACAGCCATGACCATGCCGCGGTCCTTGAATGAGCCGGTCGGATTGCTGCCCTCCGTTTTCACATACAGTTCGATGCCCCATTCCTGGGATATCCGGTTCAGCTTGATCAGCGGTGTATTGCCTTCATTTAGGGAGAGCATCGGTGTTTCATCATTCACCGGCAGATATTCCTTGTAGGCAGACAAAAGTCCTTCCCATCGCATCAGCTTCCACTCCCCTCTACTCTGTATGAGCTCTCAATCGTTTTTACAGCAGGCAGGTCCTCTAAGCTGGACAGGATGTCCTCATAATCCTTCAAAGAAGATTGATGGGTGACGAGGACGATTTCGGCCAGCCCCTTTTCTTCCACAGGCAGCTGCAGGATTTTTTCAAGACTGACGGAATGCTTGGAAAAAATAGATGTCAATTCGCCAAAGACACCCACTTCATCTTTAACATGAAGCCGCAGGAAGTATTTAGAGTATATTTCGGACGGGTCTTTAAGCTTCTTCGGATACTGCGGGCTGACAGCGCTCTTCCCGTTCACGCCCAGCCTCAGATTTTTCATGACACCGACAAGGTCCGAGACAACTGCTGTAGCAGTCGGCAGGCTCCCTGCACCAGGGCCGTAAAACATCGTTTCTCCAACCGCTTCCCCGTATACATAGACTGCATTATACTCATTATTCACCCCGGCAAGCGGATGGGATTCTGCCAAAAGCGCCGGCTGCACGCTGACCTCAACCTTCTCCCCTTCGCGGTGGGCAATGCCGATCAGCTTCATAGTATAGCCGAGCTGCTTTCCGTACTGCAGATCTTCTTCCGTTACCCCTGTGATTCCTTTTACTTTCACATCATCCAGATCAACTTTCATCGAGAAGCCGAGTGTGGCCAGGATCGCCATTTTCCTTGCAGCATCCAGCCCCTCCACATCTGAGGTCGGGTCGCTTTCGGCGTATCCGAGCTCCTGGGCTTCCTTCAGCACATCTCCATAGGCGCTGCCATCCTGGCTCATCTTCGTTAAAATATAATTGGTTGTCCCATTAACGATGCCCATCATTTTAGTTATCCGGTCAGAGGCCAATCCATCTGCAAGTCCTCTTAAAATAGGGATTCCCCCGGCAACACTGGCTTCATAAAACAAATCGCAGCCATTTTCTGAAGCAGCAGTCAAAAGCTCCGAACCGTACAATGCCATTAAATCTTTATTGGCTGTTACAATATGCTTTTTATTCGCAAGCGCCTTAAGGAGATGCTTCCTTGTATCCTCAATCCCCCCCATGACCTCAATGATGATATCGATATCCGGATCATCAATAATTTCCTCCGGGCTTCCTGTGAGCAGGGAGGCTTCAATATCCACTTCGCGCTGCTTATTCAAATCCTGCACCAGCACTTTTTTAACCTCAACCGGACAGCCTACCTGATGCATCAGCTTATCCTGGTGGTTTTTAATGATTTTCACAACACCTGATCCGACAGTTCCCAATCCTAACAACCCAACTGAAATAGCTTCCACTCTATATCCCCCTCACCGTTGTTCTTTTTAGGTGTACATTTGTATTTGTATAGTAGACATTATAGAATTTGGCAGATAATTTTACAATAGTAAATATTCAGAATTATATTTGTGGAATCGCTTACTGTGCTGAGACTGTAGGTGTTTGGCGATTTGAGATTTTTTCTTTAGACGAAGGCTGTGTAGTGGATTATAGCTTACATGGATGAGAAATCTATGGCATGTTGCCCCCTGTCCATGACACTACGGTTTTCGCTCTGTCATGTAAGGGGCTTTTTCGGAATACATGTCATATGCTTTTTTCGCTCGGTCATGTATCTACTGACTCCTCCCGGATACATGACACCTCCATTTTTTACTTGGTCATGTATCCAGTAGCTTTTTCGGGGTACATGACACCCGTTTTTTTCGCTCGGTCATGTATCCAGTGACTTCTCCCGGATACATGACACCTCCATTTTTTACTTGGTCATGTATCCAGTAGCCTTTTCGGGATACATGACACCCGTTTTTTTCGCTCGGTCATGTATCCAGTGGCTCCTCCCGGATACATGACACTTCCATTTTTTACTTGGTCATGTATCCAGTAGCCTTTTCGGGATACATGACACCCGTTTTTTTCGCTCGGTCATGTATCCAGTGGCTCCTCCCGGATACATGACACCTCCATTTTTTACTCCGTCATGTATCCAGTAGCCTTTTCGGGATACATGACACCCGTTTTTTTCGCTCGGTCATGTATCCAGTGACTCCTCCCGGATACATGGCACCTCCATCTTTTACTCCATCATGTATCCAGTAGCCTTTTCGGGATACATGACACCCGTTTTTTTCGCTCGGTCATGTATCCAGTGACTCCTCCCGGATACATGACACCTCCATTTTTTACTCCATCATGTATCCAGTAGCTTTTTCGGGGTACATGACACCCGTTTTTTTCGCTCGACCATGTATCCAGTGACTCCTCCCGGATACACGACACCTCCATTTTTTACTTGGTCATGTATCTAGTAGCCTTTTCGGGATACATGACACCCGTTTTTTTCGCTCGACCATGTATCCAGTGACTCCTCCCGGATACATGACACCTCCATCTTTTACTCCGTCATGTATCCAGTAGCTTTTTCGGGGTACATGACACCCGTTTTTTTCGCTCGGTCATGTATCCAGTGACTCCTCCCGGATACATGACACCTCCACTTTTTACTCGGTCATGTATCCAGTAGCTTTTTCGGGGTACATGACACCCGTTTTTTTCGCTCGGTCATGTATCCAGTGACTCCTCCCGGATACATGACACCTCCATTTTTTACTCGATCATGTATCCAGTAACTTTTTTGGGATACATGACATCCGCTTTTTTCGCTCGGTCATGTGTCCAGTGGCTCCTCCCGGATACATGACATTGAAATTCATGATCTGACTTACCCCTGACAATCCTATGGAAACACCAGCCTGTATCTCCGCCAATAGCAATATCCCCCTCCACAGCCCGGCCACTCCTCCACTAAACCAAAAGCCCGGCAAAAAGCCGGGCCTCCTTCAATCATTAAATATGTACCGGCGTTTTTGCCTGCTTGCCTGATAAAACAAGATTGATGTTTTCAGCGCAAAGCCTGGCCATCTCCATTCTGGTTTCCGTGCTGGAGCTGCCGATATGCGGAAGGGCGACAACATTGGACAGACTGAGGAGAGGATGGTCCTTTCCAATTGGTTCTTTTACAAAGACGTCAAGCCCGGCTCCGCTGATTTCCCCATCAAGAAGAGCACGGTAAAGTGCGTCTTCATCCACAATGGCGCCGCGGCCTGCATTAATGAAGATGGCGGAGTTCTTCATTCTTCGGAAGGCCTCTTCGGTGAAAAGATTTTTCGTCGACTCATTCAGCGGTGCAAGGCATACAACATAATCCGACTGCTCGCACAGCTCCTCGAATGAAGCGTAGACAGCTCCGAGCTTTTCTTCCGCCTCAGGCCTTCTTGATCTGTTATGATAAAGGATGTTCATGTCAAAGCCTTTTGCCCGCTTTGCCACAGCCTGGCCGATATTCCCCATTCCAACAATCCCGATGGTCTTATGATGGATATCCTGGCCGGCAAGAAGGAGCGGACTCCAGCTCTTCCATTTCCCCTCTTTCACATATTCTGCGCTTTCCGTGATCCTCCGGGCTGCCGCCATTAATAAAGCAAAGGTCAGATCAGCTGTAGTATCAGTAAGCACATCAGGGGTATTCGCCACAGTGATCCCTTTTTCCGCTGCAGCCTTCACATCAATATTGTCATAACCGACTGCAAGGTTGGCTACAACCTTCAATCGGTGCGCTTCCGCCAGCAAATCACCATCTATGGAATCTGAAAGCATCGTAAGCAGCGCCGATGCCTCTTTAGCCTTTTCCCTGAGAACCTCTGCCGGAACAGGTATGTCTTCCTTATCCCACATCTCCACATGATAATGCTCTTTTAAGCCGGAAATCGTTTCTTCCGGCAGCTTTCTTGTAATATACACTCTATCCTTCATCAATCATATGCCTCCCAGCAGTTTGCCGTAAAAGTTCAGTACCTCCCCATTATAAAAGGAAGAAATGGCAATTCAAAGGAAAAGCCCTTTCACAGCCCTGCTGAGTCCGCTATCATTTCAGCCAGTCTACAGGAGGGAGTTTCATTTTGGCAGCAGGGACTTCTGCCATCTCAAAAAACTTTCCCAGAAACTCTTCATGGTCGCCTGTATGCTGCAGGAAACGGCCCAGCTGCTCTTCTGAAAGATGCCTTTGATGCTCTGTCGGATTCCCATAATAATTCTCAATGCACTCAAAATAGTGAAGCGGGAACAGAAGGCGTGCATACAGCAGCCGCCACGAAAAAGAGGTCAGCGGCTCAACTGTCTGGTACTCCTTCAGATACTGTGATAGCCCTGGCTGATAAGTTTTGATGTTCCGGAAGTACCTTTCCCTGGACCATTCTGCCAGATCGCGGCTTGCATGATCAAAGACCCAGTCAAACGGGCTTTTGATCAGATAATCATCACTTCCCCATGTGGAGGAAACAAAACGCTCATGGCAGACAGTCCCGCTGTCCGCAGGCCCTGGCTCATCATCCAGCTCTGCATCAGCCAGATATTGGATGGAGTTCTCGGCCAGGCCCATATAGTAGGGGAATGTTTCCAGAAACATCCGGTCCAGTTCATGCTCCGGCTGCTGAAAAAGCATGCTATTCCAAACCTTCTCCATCTGATCCAGCCTCTTTTCCCAGAGCTGCTTCCACTGCCCGATCCTGCTTGTCCGGGTGATCGGTGAGGAAATAAGCCTGCCGCGATAATGGAACTTGGCAAGCTTCCTGCCAGACTGATAGCCTTTGCGCGGCTGGGCATTCGGGCACTTCAATACACAATAGCTCTTTTGCTCCCACACGCTTGAGTGTTTACCTTCAGTTGTCTGCAGGAAAGTGCTTACAGTCTTATCGCCGGTTTGCTGCAGATGGCTGGCAATCAGGCTAAGCTCCGCCAGATCCTCTTCCTCCAGGCCAACCTCCATCGGTATATAAAGCTGGTTATCCTTTTTGAACGCTTCATGCAGCCCGATTCTCAATTCTTCCTCCGCCTGTATGCCAAAATGTTGCTTAAGCATTTGCCTGAGCATAGAAACACCTCTTCATTCGCTAATCGCTTATATCTCATTTATATGTGCCCGCCGCAAAAACTTGTTTGTTTCTTGCATAACCCATGCCTTCAGGGAAAAAATGAAGTAGACAGGCCACGGGAGCCGCATGTCCTGTTTAGGTATATTTGCGGCTGTGCCGGTATATACATTAGAAAAAAACAAGAAAAGGTGAGGCAAATGTCTGAAGAACAAAAAGAAGTTGTTGACCTGACAGAACAGACAGCCCGCAGATGGCTGCTTGAAAGAGGGGTAACCGTACAGGATATCGCAGATTTAGTTTTCTTTCTTCAGGAAAAGTACCACCCTAATCTTGAAATGAAGGACTGCCTTCACAACGTTGAGCGCGTCCTGTCCAAAAGGGAAGTCCAAAACGCCATCCTGACCGGGATCCAGCTTGATATGCTCGGTGAAAAAGGAATGCTTGACCAGCCTCTCCAAAAAATCATAGAAACCGATGAAAGTCTCTATGGCGTCGACGAAGTACTCGCTTTCTCCATCGTCAATGTCTATGGCAGCATCGGTTTTACCAACTACGGATATATCGATAAACTGAAGCCCGGCATCCTAAAAGACCTAAACGATAAATCCTCCGGCAAATGCCACACCTTCCTGGACGACATCGTAGGCGCCATCGCAGCAGCCGCCTCAAGCCGCCTGGCCCATGGCGCTGCTAAAGTCGAATAGAAGAATAAACAGCCTTCTGTTGGTAAGGTTTCGGTTTTGAAGTGCCAAGTGCGGATTGGCAGTGCATTTCGCAGACTTTTTAGCAATAATATTTACACACAAAAAAGCTCGGAGCCATTATGCTCTGAGCCTTTTTATAAAAATAGCATGCTGTTGAAGGTAAGCACCCTCATTGTTTAATAACCGATTCATTGTGAGTCAAGAATACCTTTTAAAAGAGCAATTTTTCCCCATACCCCCCCCTGACCAAAAGAGCCGACTCCAGGAACAGGATGAGGTTCAGCGCGGGTTGACAATAAGCGGAGAAATTCCCGCTAATTTAAATAGAGCTCTAAAATCAGCTTAAATAGAAGGAGAAATTCCGCCTATCGACCCAAAAAAAAGGATAATCGACCATTTTGCTTCGCTTAACCGGAAAATCTCCGCTTATATAGACCCATTCATGGCATATTAACAATTTAACAGGAAAATCTCCGCTTATTAATAGCCCGAGGAAATTTAGCTTTCCCCCACGGAAAGCAAAGTGCCTGCAACGCCCCTTTAAAAACAAAAACTCATCAAAAAAACGTCCTGTTTTTCCTAAAGAGAAATCACCCAAAAAATGATAAAACCCTGTTGATTAGAGTGGAAGGCACGCAGACTCCTGCGGGATCGCAGCGAAAATGTTGAGACCCCACAGCGCGCAGCGCGAGGACGCTCAACTTCGCCCCGCGGAAAAGCGAAGTGCCTGCAACGCAAATCAACAGCCCCCATTTAGGCAGTGTTTTTACAGTCCTGGAAAAATTGTACACAATAAAAATTCCATGCTACGATTTTAGATAGATAATTAAGAAACTGGAGGAGCAAAAATGGATATTAAACCTCTGAAACAAGCTCTCAAACAAGGGCTCCAAAACGACCGGTTCATCCTCGGAATAGATGGACTCAGCCGCTCAGGAAAAACCACACTCGTCAATAGGCTCAAACAATGGCTGCAGGCAGAAGGACACCCCGCAATCATCTTTCATCTCGATGATTATATAGAAGACCGCAATAAAAGATACAACACAGGAAACGAAGAATGGTACGAATACTACTCCCTTCAATGGGATGCAGAACACTTAAAGCAGGAGCTGTTTTCAAAAGTACATACCGGAAAAGAACTTACCTTAAGGTTCTATGTCGAACAAAATGACAGCCATTTTCTTAAAAATACCACCATTCCCCGGAAATGCCTCATCATCATCGAAGGCGTCTTTCTGCAGCGTCCCGAATGGAAAAACCATCTTGATTATATCGTTTACCTGGACTGTCCGAGAGAGACAAGATTCAAACGCGAAAAAGAAGCCACCAGACAAAAAGTGGACAAGTTTGAAAACAGATACTGGAAGGCGGAAGATCATTACTTAGAAACTGTCCGGCCGCTGGAAGGGGCAGACTTGGTCGTCAGCCAGCCGGTGCAGCCTGTTTAAACTTACATGAAAAAGCCTGATAGACTGTCTATCAGGCTTTGTCAAACATGATTTCTCTAATTAAATCGGGAGCCACTTCCCCATATTGGAACCCAAGCTCTTCCGTTTTGCTAATTGTCTATTATCCAGGAATAAGAGGAAAGGCTGCTCCAAATCTTAGGCATTCATATTTTTCTCGATTTTATATTCTTCCTTTTTCTCTTCAAGCCAGTTATAGTACTCAGTCTGCATCCTTTCGTCAAAAAGTGCCTTTTTCGCTGCTTCTTTGCTGTCTTCGTACACAGCTTCTTTTGCTTCCTTTTTATCTTCCACTTTAATGATATGGTAGCCGTAATCGGTTTTGACTGGCCCGCTTATTTCATTAGCTTTCAACGCAAAGGCAGCTTCCTCAAACGCGGCTTCCATTTCTCCCTTTCCGAAATAGCCGAGCTCGCCGCCTGATTCGGCATTGGAAGCATCGGTGGAGTATTCTTTTGCCAGATCGGCAAATTCTTCTCCTTTGTCCAGCTTGGATTTGACTTCTTTTGCTGTCGCTTCATCTTCAACTAGGATATGGCTTGCCTTTACCTGCTCCTGCTGGGCATACTGATCTTTATTTTCTTCAAAATAAGCTTTGATTTCATCTTCTTTTAAATCAATTCGCGGCTCGAGGAGCTTTTCTGTTTTTAAGTATTTTTCAATATCCTCTGCTATTCCGGCTTCTGTAACACCACTCTGTTCAAGTGCAGCTTTGAAGCCCTCCTCCCCGCCATATGATTCTTTCAGATTTTTCAGCTCTTCTTCTTTTTCCTTGTCGCTTATTGTTACTTTTTCCTTCTTTGCCTCCATTTCAATGATCTTGTCCGTTACAAGCGCGTCCAGAGCCTCATCTCCATATTGCTTGACCAGCAGGCTGTAGAGCTCTTCTTTTTTTATACTTTCGCTGCCCACACTTGCTACAGCCGGCTCCTTTGAAAGAAAGAAGGCAGCAGTACCTGCAGCTGCCAAAATAAGCACCAATATCCCTAATCCGATTTTCTTTGTTAAAAACCCCATCATAACTTCCTTTCCATTCTATTATTTAAAATGTCGGCATACAGTCCGGCGGCGGACTTTTAATCTGTAATTGTTTTTGTCCCCAATTCCATAGTGATATTCATTTTTTCACCATTTCGGTAAAGTGACAGCTCCGCTTTATCGCCTGTTTTCAGCTTGGTATACAGATACTTCCTAAAGTCATCCGGACTGCCAATCTCTGTATCATTAATGGCAATAATCACGTCTCCCGTTTTCAGGCCTGCCTTGGCTGCAGCAGATTCAGGATCAATATTGGCAATGAATGCTCCTTTGGTTACATTCTGCGGCAGGTTTTGCAGATACCCTTGAGGGACTTCCTGAAGACCGGCAAGACCGACCCCTGCATAAGGACGCTCTACCTTGCCATTTGCCATGATTTCCTCCACGATCGGCTGAAGATCATTGGAAGGGATGGCAAAACCAAGGCCTTCTACCCCGCTTTCGGAAATTTTCAGACTGTTGATGCCGATTACTTCCCCTGCAGTATTTATCAATGCCCCGCCGCTGTTCCCCGGATTGATTGCTGCATCTGTCTGGATGACATTCATATCCCAGCTGCCGGCAGAAGTATCAACAGAGATTGAGCGGTCCACCGCACTGACAATCCCCTGTGTGACTGTTCTTGAAAGGTCAAGACCGAGCGGGTTTCCTATCGCGAGCACCTGGTCTCCAGGCCTCAGCTTGGATGAATCACCAAAGCCCAGCAGAGTATCGGCATACTTTTCATCCATCCTCAACACTGCCAAATCTGTCAGTGCATCTGCTCCGACTAGCTCTGCAGTTGTTTTCTGGCCGTCATGAAGGGAAATATCAATCTTGCTGGCCCCCTCGACAACATGGTTGTTTGTCAGGATATAGGCGCTTCCATTCTCTTTTTTAAATATCACACCTGAGCCTGAACCGCTTTCCACCGTTTGGCTGGTGTTTGAAAATTGATTGGCTCGATTCTCCGATTTCACGATTCCCACAATCGCTTTTGATGCACCTTCGACTATATCAGCAAGAGAGCCTTCTGTATGAGCACTAGTCTGCTCAGGAATGATGCCCGTTTTATTGGCATCAGCGGCGCTGGATGCCTGTCCTCCTGAAACATCCTGGCTTGCGGCTGCCTGAGGGAATTGCTCCCTAATATAATCAGTGTAAGGTGCCGCATACAATGTCAGAGCAGAACCGACCACCCCGGCTGCAACAACTGACAGTATGCCTTTGCCCTTCCTTAGCTTTGATTTAGTTTCTTCCTGGTTATATTTATCATTGGAATCCATCATTCTGAATCCTCCTAATAGATTATTTAATACTTTGCTTGATTTTTATATTACCGGGCAAATATGACCAAACTGTTACCAAATTGGGAAGGGATGCAGAAGAATATGGGAAGAAATCATACAAAAAAAAAGACCGCAGAATTTCTGCAGCCATTCTTTCGTGCCTTTATTAAAACTTCCATTGGTCGAGCGAATCCATGACATATGTCGGCTTCTTTTCATAACCTTCGAGCAGTTCCTTTGTTGTCACGCCGGTATGGACAAGAAGGGTATCCATTCCCGCATTCATCCCTGCCAGAATGTCGGTATCATAGTTGTCGCCTACCATCAATGTCTCGTCCTTGCTGGTGCCGATTACCTTTAATGCCTGCTCCATGATGATTGACTCCGGCTTGCCGATGAACAGCGGTTCGGTTTGAGTTGAAACAGTGATTACAGAGGTGATGGATCCATTGCCCGGAAGAAAGCCCCTTTCAGTCGGCAGCGCGATATCTCCATTTGTGGAAATGAATTTTGCGCCCCTGCGCACGGCCAGACAGCCGATGGCAAGCTTTTCATAGTTGATTGAACGGTCGATTCCCACAACAACATAATCTGCATCTTCATTTGCAAATGAAAGGCCTTCATCTTCAATCGCCGTGCGGATCCCTTCTTCTCCAATGACATATACAGAGGCATCCTTCTTTTCTTCCGCAATAAAGCTTGCTGTTGCCATGCTTGTCGTAAAGACCTGCTCTTCTTCAGCAGGTATATCAAAATCCCTCAGCTTCGCAGCAACCTGCTGGGGAGTGCGTGAAGAGTTATTGGTCACGAACAAATAAGGAATGCCTCTCTCTTTGAGCTTTTTGACGAAATCAGCGGCTTCCTGGATCAATTCTGTTCCACGGTACATAGTCCCATCCAAATCAATTAAATAGCCTTTATAATCCTTCAAAATATCCAACTCCTGCCTGTAATTGCCTCATTCAATTTTGTTTTGCCCCTGTTTAAAATTAAAATGCAAAAAAAGCTCTTTTCCAAGAGCCTTTTTTGACTAGCGTCTTATTCTGCCAAGGCCAAAACCATAAGGTCATGGCTTTAGTATAAAGGAAAAGGCTTTTCCCTCCAAAGGATTCAGCTTTCTCCGGTCAGTTCTTGAATGCCGATACCGGTCCAAGTTCATTGAGGATATATGACCTTACAGCGGGTGCGAATCTTTTAATATCATCCAGATGATCAGCAAAAGCTTTCTGCAGCTCCGTGTGGCTGATGCTTGTATAGTTTTGGACCAGTTCCTTGCGGTATTGGATGATCGCTTTATAGCTGCCTGCCATATCACTTGAGATCACTTTTTCATCTTCAAGGATATCCACGATATCTTCATAGCTGCCCGGGTCCCTCATAATAAAGCCGTCTATTATGCTGTTGCCGACATCAAGGATCGCTTCGATCAGCAGATGGGAAACCCGTTCCAGTGCTGCCCTTTCAATCTCACTGTCCCAATTGTCCTTTCCCTCGAAAAGGGCAGTTTGCTTTTCAAAAAATACGAGTATCTCTTCAATCTTTTCCCTGTCCACAAAATACATAAAGGTTCATCCTTTCAATTGACCCCTATGATGACAACAGGCCTTTTTGAAGCAGATCAGGCCGGGCATAAAAATAACCCTGTGCCAGGTCCACTTTATTGCGGAAGAGGACAATCGCCTCCTCTTCGCTTTCAATACCTTCTGCCACCACCAGGGAGCCGGTTTCTTTTGCCACCAGGAGCAGGCCTTTAAGCATGGATTCCTTTACCGTATTTTTGTCGATATTCTGAATGACGGAACGGTCGATCTTGATGATGTCCGGCATGATTTCCGTAATAGAGTTCAAGCTGGCATATCCTGCTCCTGTATCATCGATGGCAATCCGGAATCCGAAAGTCCTGAGTACCTTTATATTGTAAATAAAATACTCCATTCCTTCAATTGAATCCCTTTCAGTCACCTCGATTGTCATCTGGCGAGGGCTGATCCCTTTATGCCTGGCAAGCAGTTTTTTAATGTCCCTGACAAAAAGCTGGTTGCCCAGGGTGATCGGTGTGAAGTTAATGAAAATATCCTGCTGGCAGCCGGTCGTTTCAATCTGTTCGAGTATCTTTTCCATCACGATCATTTCAAGGTCATAAAGCATGCCTGTCTGCCTTGCGACTGAAAAGAGCTGAAGCGGATTTTCAAGCGGGGTCCCTTCCGGACCGCGGGTCAGCATCTCCCATGCCTTCACTTCCTTTGTAGCCACATCAAGAATAGGCTGGGCGAGAAGGCGGATCTCTTTCTTTGCGACGATTTTGCTCATGCTGTACAGCATTTCATTGAAATCGGACTGCACCCTTTTTTCCGCCATGGCAAGTGCCTGCTGATGGGCCTTCAGTACGGCTTCTTCTATAGAATAATGCTTTTTCTCAATAAACATGTATCCGGTTTCAATCTGAGGATTGACTGTCGGATGGCTCAGCAGGAGATTCCGTTCTGATTCCCTGAGGATTTTCTTCATAATTCCCTCAATCTCCGAGATGCAATAGCGTTCATGCCCTACCTCAATGAAAAGAGTAAGCCCGTCGCTGTAATGATCATGAAGGAGAATAACCTCCTCTTCCTTCAATTCCCCCTGGATTGTATGGCAGAACTCCCTTTTAATGCTGGATATGTAAGCAAAATAGCCGGTTTGGCCAAGCTGGTCTGAAATCTCTCTCAGATTCTTGATAGTAAAGACCGCGACAGCTACCTCAGATCCTTTACGGAATGCCCGTTTGACACCCTGGATGATCGGGTCCCTAAGGATGAACTGGGGAGGATAATAACGGATGCTGGATAGCGGGAATACAATCTTTCCCCAGTTGAAAAAATTGCGGAGCTTTTGTCTGCTTTTATGGACCATTTGTCTCATTCCTCTCAGGAGTCGGCATTTTTCATGAATCTATTGTACCATAATTTTCAAGGATCCGTTTTTTTCATTACGGTAAAATAGAATAAAATCACAGTGCTTCAAGTGGGCAGCTTCTGATAAGATAAGGATAATAAGAAGCTCAAGGAGGAATCTGCAGGATGTCCGAAAGATTTTTTTTATATGATGATTTAGAAGAAACGAAAACAAGATTCGTCAGTTTTATGGGTGAAAACCAGCGCTTCGACCTCGCCATTATCCAGTCGTCCCGCTATTATGGAAAGCAGCTTGTCCTTGATATCCAGGGCAGCCGGTTTGCCATCATCGGTCCCGATGACCTGAAAGAAGAAGGATACCTTGAATTTGCCTTTAAGCTATCTGAAGAAGATGCGGAAGAGCTGCGGTCATTCTTATATGAAATGATTTAATGCCTTTTTGCGCCATCTTGCCCCTTATATCTTGTGAAGGAATGCAGATACTAGGCAGGAGGTGATAGAATGAGCGATGATAAAGAAAAAGAAACTTATACTGACTTTTCAAACGTGGAGACCCAGCGCAATTTCCTTGTACCTGAAACGCTTCCGGAAGGTCCTTATGGCTCTCCGAGAGGGAAGGATCAGCCTGTCGAGAATAAAAGTACCCCTTGGCGGGAGGGCCAGCGCTATTACAGCGCCTTTAATTATGAGTTCAAATCCCTCCATCAAAACCTCCCGAGGCAGATGGAGGGGGCCCACCCGACCCATGATGATCCAGATAAGAATGAAGAGCCGCCATATACCTCAAAATAAGACAAAACAAGAGCCGTTCATCGGCTCTTGTCAGGCTTTTATCTTTTTTACAACAAAGTATGGGCACCCAAAATTGCAATACTCATAAAGATATTCAGTCAGCGTGCTTATCTTCGTATCAAAAGTGGCTTTCTGGTTCTGGTCGTCAAAAAAGCCCCTGAGCCTCAGCTGCCCATAGCCCCAGTCCCCCACAATATAATCATACTTTGTCAGGATCTCGCTGTACCTTCCTCGGAAGGCCTCTTCATTAAACCCATCTGTTCTCTCTTCAATCAGCTCATAACAGATATTATTGATGCAAACCATGTCTATCACCTCTCATGTCTCTTTGCCTTTTCCCTTCCTGCTACTTAAATTATAACTGATTCCCCATCAATTACTAAGAAAAAAAAGTATACACATGGTCATGATAGTAATGAGGGGGTGTTTCAATTGAAGAAGTCCATCATCATAATAGGTATCTGCAGCCTTTCAGCTCTTGCTGCCTGCCAGAACTTTTCCTCCAAGGATGAAATGTATGAGGAAAGCGGCAATACGATCAACGTGAATGATCAGCGTCCTGAATTGTACAACCAGAATTACAGGCGCGGCAATAATATGAGCGAAAGCTATGGTTATGTCCGCCACCAAAGAAGCCCGATCCCGGGAGACAACTCTTCCAATGACCATTATGCTGCCATCAACCGGGAGCAGGTTGCCGATATCATCGCCAAATATTGCACAGATGTCCCTAATGTCGATGATGTATCAGCTCTTGTAACGGATGAAGAGGTCCTGCTTGTATATGATACAGATTCAAAGGACCGTGCTGAAACAGCAGACCAGGTGAAAAAAATGGCCATGTCAGTCATACCGCGCTGGTACCATGTATACGTTTCCGACAACACCAACTTACGCAAAAATGTGGAAAATTATGCGACCATGGATTCAGACAGCCGCAACATGGAATATGCCATCAATGAAACGATTAAAGAAATGCTTCAGTCGCCACAGGGCAGAAAAATGTCCTCAGGCGAAAATGAAAACGGTGAAGCACAGGGTGAAATGAATGACGATACTGATCATGACGATATTAGCGAAGCTTTGGACAAAACGAAAGCAAAAAAGGGCAGCAGCCCTCAAATGAAATAATGATATGACTGAAAAAGAGTTCAGCAAGCGCTGAACTCTTTTACTATTTTTACCCATTTTCCCGCTTTAAGCCTGCTGGACGCTTTGCTCCTCGCCCATCAGCTGCTTTTGCTTCGCTGCAGCGTTGACCTGCTCATCGGCATGGTAGGAAGAGCGCACCAGAGGGCCTGCCTCGCAATGGCTGAAACCTTTGCTCATAGCAATTTCCTTCAGCTCCTGGAATTCATCCGGATGGTAGTATTTCTGGACCTTTATGTGCTTCTTGGTAGGCTGCAGATACTGGCCGATTGTCATGATATCTACATCATGGGCGCGAAGGTCATCCATCGTTGCGATGATTTCTTCTTTTGTTTCGCCAAGGCCGATCATCAGGCTGGATTTTGTAGGGATATCAGGCTGCATTTCTTTTGCGCGCTTCAGGAATTCCAATGAGCGCTTATATGTAGCACGTGCACGGACTCTTGGAGTCAGCCTTTCAACCGTTTCTATATTATGGTTCAGGATATCAGGGCGGGCATCCATCAGCATTTTAAGGTTTTCATAAACACCGCCCATATCTGAAGGCAGCACCTCAATGCTTGTGAATGGGCTCTTGCGGCGGATCGCCCTTACGGTTTCAGCAAATACAGCTGCGCCTCCGTCCTTAAGGTCATCCCTTGCTACAGCTGTAACAACTGCATGCTTAAGGTTCATCAGGGCAACAGAGTCTGCCACTCTTTCCGGCTCCTGTAAGTCCAGCTCATTCGGAAGGCCTGTTTTAACCGCACAAAAACGGCATGCACGTGTGCATACGCCACCCAGGATCATGAAAGTTGCCGTTCTTCTGACTGCCCAGCATTCATGAATATTCGGACACTTTGCTTCCTCACAGACGGTATGAAGGTTTTTTTCCCTCATCATTTTTTTGAGGCCATTGTAATTTTCATTCGTATTTAATTTTATTTTCAGCCATTCAGGCTTGCGGATATATTCTTCTTTTTGGCTCACTATTCCCACTCCATCCATTCAATCTTGTCCCCAGAAAACCGGACTGATTTAGACTTCATGATGTCACTTTAACATAATGAAGAAGGCAGAACAAGCCATTCCTCTCATCATTACCATTAATTGATATAGATGAAAAGGCGCGCTCCTTCACAAACTAAACTGCAAACAAGACCGAAAGGAAGGTTTCCATGCGCATACTTTTGACCCTTCTGCTGCTGTTCTCCCTTTATCCGGCCAGGACAGATGCGGCTGAGAGCACGGATCTGGCGGAGATTTACAGCAAAAGAATGCAATTATACAAGAATACTGAGGCCATCACCAATATACCCTGGTATTATTTGGCGGCTGTCGACCAGTATGAGCGCAGCATCCGCAAGGCGCGCCGGGACCTCCCGAAAGCAGAGGGACTGACAGGAATTTATTTTAAGCCGGAAGAATGGGCCGGCCTGTTAAACCCTGATCTGGAGGACGATAATCCTGCTTCCATCCAATTTTTCGGAGGCATGGGAGTCGATGGCAATGGTGATGGCAAAGCTTCATTGAAGGATGACCAGGATGTCATTTATGCTTTTGCCCACTTTCTTCTTTCTTATGGAGTTGACCATGATAATATAAAAATTGGGTTATGGGATTATTATAAACGGGATAAAACCGTCGGGATCATCATAGGGCATGCTGAGATCTATAAACACTTCGGCCGGCTGGACCTTGACGGCCATGCCTTTCCCGTTCCCTTCAGAAGCAATCACAGCTACAAAAATACCTGGGGGGATGCAAGGGGCTGGGGAGGCAGGAGGATTCATGAAGGAACAGATATTTTTGCCGACTACGGCGTCCCCGTGAGGGCCACCAGCTACGGCATTATAGAAATGAAAGGCTGGAACAAGTATGGCGGCTGGAGAATCGGCATCCGGGATATCAATAATAACTATCATTATTTTGCGCATTTGAGCGGCTTTGCTAAGGATTTGAAAGCAGGGCAGATTGTTGAACCGGGCATGCTGATCGGGGGTGTAGGCAGCTCCGGCTATGGCCCGCCGGGAACATCCGGGAAGTTCCCGCCTCATCTTCACTACGGAATGTACAAAGACAATGGGTATACGGAATGGTCCTATGATCCCTATCCGCACCTAAGGCTGTGGGAGAGGCAGGATAAGATTCAGTCCCGGAAAAAGAAATAAGGGCCGGAACCATTGTCCCCGGATAATAAATAAAGGCTGCCGAAAAGATTCGGCAGCCTTTGCTTTCATGACTTTTTTGCTTTTGAAACTGCAAAGGAAATGCTTGCAGCAAGTCCTCCCCAAATGATAAGCATCCCAACGATCATCATTGTTATTGCACTAGCAGACATTATTGAGAAACCCCCTTCTTATCCGGGACAGAAATGGTGCCTTTATCCCACTTGAATGCCATGAAGATGAATCCGAGTACAATGGCGCCGACCGCGACTGCCCATCCTGAATAGATGATAAAGCCTGTCGGGTAGCCCTCGTAATTGTCCTTGATATTAGTGTAGATGTTCTGGATCATCATATAGCCAAGGATCAGCGGTGTAATAACAGTCAGACAGATCCTCCACCACGCGCCTAGAAGGATATCTGAGACGCTGTCCGCATGCGACTGGATGCTTTTCAGCTCCCTCAATACCCATGCAATTACGACTACTTCCACAAGCCCTGCAAGCGCTACTCCAAACTGGTTGATGAAATAATCAGCTGCATCAAGGAAATAGAGGCCGCTGTCTGTCGCAAACAATACGGAAATGATGGCAGAAGCCCCGCCTCCAAATAATACTGCTTTTGTACGGGACACTTTGAACTTATCCTGTACACCAGCAACAAAAGTTTCCACGATTGAGATGAGTGATGTAAGACCTGCAAGGACCAGGCATAGGAAGAAGAAGAAGCCAAACAGTCCGTTTAAAGCAGGGAATTCACTAATGATCTGCGGGAATACCACGAAAGCAAGGCCCACACCTGAACTAACAACCTCATTGATTGGCACGCCTTGCTGTGCAGCCATGAAGCCCAGTGCAGCAAAGACGCCGATCCCGGCGAGAAGCTCAAACCCGGAATTTGCAAATCCAGTGATGAATGCACTGTTTGTCAGATCCGTCTTCTTTGGAAGATAGCTGGAGTACGTGATCATGATCGCAAATCCGATTGATAAGCTGAAGAAGATCTGGCCATATGCGGCCACCCATACTCCAGGATCTGCAATCTTGCTCCAATCCGGCTTGAAGAAGGCATCAAGCCCCTGGACAGCTCCATCAAGTGTCAGCGCGCGAACAACAATGATTAAAAATAAGATAACAAGGGCTGGAATAAAGATTTTGTTCGCTACTTCTATCCCTTTTTTCACGCCTTTAAACAATACGCCAAGAGTAATGAGCCATACAAGGATCAATGGGAAGAATACGCCTGGGACGATCGTGCTGATTGATCCCGGTGCATCTGAAAGCTTAAGATATTCTCCGAAAAAGAAACCGTTCGGGTCATCTCCCCAATTCTGGTTAAAGGAAAACCCTGCAAATGACATGGCCCACGCAATGATGACCGCATAATATGTGGAGATGACAAAGGAAACAGCTACCTGCCACCAGCCGAGCCATTCAAATTTTTTGTTCAGCCTTGCATACGTAAGCGGAGCGGAGCCGCGGTACTTATGGCCCAGTGTAAATTCAAGGATGAGAATTGGGATCCCTGCTGTCAGAAGTGCAAACAGATAAGGAAAGAAGAAAGCTCCTCCTCCATTATCATACGCCACGGCAGGGAATCTCCATATATTCCCCAGCCCGATCGCTGATCCGACAGCTGCCATAATGAAACCTGCTCTCGTTCCCCATTGAGGACGATTATCCATAATTCAATTTACCCCCATTTCATTTCCAGTTCTTTTGAAATGCACGTCTCAAGAGTTGGAAACTTTTATATTTTCTGATTTTTTAGTATAATCTAAACATAGTATAGCCACATTTCCCTACGGTGTCAAAGCTTTATTTTTTGAAAATTATTATTTTTAAATAATAACTCCCAAGCCCCTTAATGCCCATCCACCTCCTTAATATACTAATATTCCCCCGCCGGATAGACTATCCATGAAATTCTGGCATTTTCATATAAATCGTTTTTCAGAATGCACTTTCCAATGGCAATTAAAAAAGAGGCACCCTATGCGGGATGCCTCTCAATATCAATCTGTAAATTCAGCAGATGTTCCCTGCCCGCGCCCCGCAATGAAGGCAAAGGCAGCTAAAAGGACTGCCACTGAAATTAAAGCAAAAATGGTGCTGCCGGTAAATCCGATCACCAGGTATCCCACAGCTGCGATCAGCGCTGATATGAGTGCATACGGCAGCTGAGTCAGCACATGGTCGATATGGTTGCACCCGGCCCCTGTGGATGAAAGGATGGTTGTATCTGAAATAGGAGAACAGTGGTCTCCAAATACCGCTCCAGCCAAAACGGCTGCCATTGCAGGCAGAAGAAGCGAAATATCGGTCGCTGCTACAACGTCGCCGGCAATAGGAAGCAGGATGCCAAAGGAGCCCCATGATGTTCCTGTACTGAATGCCATGATCCCTGCAATTACAAACAATATGATTGGCAGCAGTGAAAGGCTTATATTGCTGTTTTCCACGACACCTGCAAGATAGGTCCCGGTTTCCAGCTGGCCGATCAGATCAACAATCGCCCAGGCAAAGATCAAAATATAGACCGCAGGGAGCATGGATTTAACTCCTTCCCAGATCCCTTTTCCGAAAACGCCTGCACTTACTCCCTTCAATACGACAGCCTGGCGAAGGAACAGCAGCAGTGTGAGAGCAAGCCCGATCAGGCTTCCGATGATCAGGGATTTCGCTACATCGGTATTTTCGAAGATCTTCAGGATCGTTGCGCTTCCCTCTGTTGCTGTGTATCCAGTCCAGACCATGCTGCCGACTGTTCCGAGAATCAACGCAATGATCGGCCAGACAAGATCTCCGACTGACCCGGTTGTGCTTGTTGGAAGATCATCCTTCAGCTCTCCAGGAGCAGGCTTATCAGGATCCAGAACCAGTCCTTCTTTTACAGCCCGCTCTTCATGGGCTTTCATCGGCCCGATTTGGATATTCCTGAATGCCACAATGAATACCATGGCAAGAGCAGTCCATACATAAAGGTTCATCGGCACCATCTGCATGAAAGCTGAGAATGCCGAGTATTCTGTCACCCCATGACCGGCTAGGATCGTCCCGATTAGGGCAATGATATAGGCGCCCCAGCTCGAAACAGGGGAAACGACACATACCGGAGCAGATGTAGAATCAATCAGATACGCAAGCTTTGCCCTTGAAACTTTATGCCGGTCCGTTATCGGCCGTGAGATCTGGCCGACCGCCAGTGCATTGAAATAATCATCAATGAAAATAATGATGCCAAGCACTGCACCGACAAGCTGGGCTCCAGCCCGGGTTTTCACCCGTTTCATCGCCCATTCCCCGAATGCGCGGCTTCCTCCGGAAATGTTGATAAAAGCGGTAATGATGCCAAGAACCAGCAAAAATAAAATAATATATACATTCCAGGTATTCAGGGCTCCATCAGCCACAAAAATGCCTTTGACGGCCTCCCAGATGATGCTCAGGGTTTTCCCGATGCCAAAGTCGGCAAGCAGGAAGGCAGCGGTTATAATCCCGACACCTAAAGATAACAATACTCTTCTTGTCAGAACGACCATTAAAATGGCCACAAGCGGCGGCAAAAGTGAAAATATCGTGTTTGCCAATTTCTCTCCTCCTCCTTGTATGATGACAGGGGGGAACTTCCAGACGAAGATGCAGTTTCAGCTGCTGTGCAGCTGCAGATAATAAAAAAGAGCAATGATAGAAAATCCATCATTACTCTTTCTAAGTAATAGGTTTCTCCATCACGATCTGTAGCTCCCCATTATAAGGCTTTTCTAAGCATATACCTGCTTTGCCTTTATAATGACAGTGCTGCCCTTCTTCAAAGCAGCCCCAGCAATGGAATGCGGACACATGTCAATTGCTTCGGCAAAAATTCCCTTTCTGATGCGGTCAACGTTGTCATCCTCGCACATCTTACTCTTGAATTTTGCACCTCTACCCCACCGGATATGATAAGGTCATATTAATTTCTATAATACTATAACAGGCACCCTTCTTTTTAGCAAATCCATTAATTAGCAGGCAGCTCAATGGAAGGGGCAGAATCACCGCCGCCCCCGTTATAGAATTGGGGCACATCTCCCGGGATGACTCCCATGGCCACCGGCACATCCTCCTGCACATGTATAACTTTTGTAGCAAATGGTATGATGATCTGGACCTGGACATCCAGGCGGACAAACACTTCCACCAGTACATTATTGATTCCATGGTCTTCACTTTTTCTGATCACATTTGATGTAACAGATCCCACGGAATTGAATTTCACCGGTATCCGGGGTCCGAGATTCCCTAAAAGGGCGTTGTTAGTTGCCTGGCCCAATGGCACATAGTAGATGATCCCATCCTGCTTTTTGGAGCCTTCTGTTTCAATTTCTATTTCTGTGAATGATTCCAGGGCTGATAGATCGCCCTGTTCAGCTTTTTTGATATTATCCTGGACCATTTCCGTAACCTCTGCCTTCACACGGTTTAACTTCTCGGTATTGATGGTGATGACAGAACCATCGCCGCTTTTAACAAACATCTCCTCAAGGTCCATTACATTCGTGATTTTTTTGTTGATGGCATTGTTAATGACCAGCGATGCGATTTTCCTCGTCTGAGAGTCAGCGTAACTCATCAGGGTAGGTTCAAGCCCCTTATTGATGATCCATATTCCGGCTGCGGTCGAGAACATAAAAAACACAAAAGTCAGCAGAAAAACATACCGGAAAGGAAGCGGGCCTTTCCTTGGGAGCCGGCCGCCGAATTTAGCCAAAGCAAATCCCCCCTTTACAAGCTATATGTATGCTGCAAAGGGGGGAACTAGCAGAAAAACTTAGATTTTATTTGCTGTTTCCGGCATCCGCATTTCACAGCCGGTGACAATCACGGTAAGCTCTTCTGACAAGTCGAGATCGAATGGTTCAACCGGAAGGCCCTCTTTTTCAAGAATACGGACCACGGGCCTGTCAGACACTCCTTTATTCTGGCGGACCACCACTCCTGACCTGCCATCATTCAAATGGACCATCATCCCGGAAGGATAGACAGCAACAGACCGCCGAAAAGCTTCTACCACAGCCGTATCAAATTGTTTCCCTGAGCCTGCATACAATATCTCGAGCCCCTCATGCGGCAGCATGGCCCCCCTGTATACACGGTTGGAGGTGACGGCATCGAATACATCAGCGACGGCAATGATTTTGGCAAACAGATGGATTTCATCTTCCACCAGCCTCCTTGGGTAGCCGCTGCCGTTCAGCCGTTCATGATGCTGAAAGGCGCAATGGGCAGCAAGGAGAGGCAATGTATGTACCCTGCGCAAAATTTCAAAGCCTGCTTCTGCATGCTTTTGGATTTCTGCAAATTCATCTTCTGTCAGCTTTCCCGTCTTAAAGAGAATTTCAGAGGGCACCTTCATTTTGCCGACATCATGGAGAATAGCCCCGATCCCCAGCATATCCAGCTCCTGCGGCTTCAGCTTCAGCTCTATGCCGATCGCCAGGGAATAGAGCGTCACATTCAGCGAATGGGAGAAAATATAACTGTCATATGTACACACGTCCGCCAATATGCCAAACAGATCTTTATTATCATTAATCTGCTGCACCAGATCCCTGATGATCTGTTTAAAGCTTTTCGACGATTTTTCAATAATGATCGAGTCTGACAGCTTGTTCCCTTTCTTTATCTGGGTAAAAGTTTCCTCAATGGAAGATACCGCTTTCCTTTTCATCGCCGAATCGATCGAGCTGCCGGATTCTATATCATCTGTCCTCGGGTCTTTTACATATATATAGGTGACGCCAAGATCCCCGAGCCTTGCAAGCAGCTTCTCCGAAAGCTCCACTCCGTCGCTGACAAGCACAACACCCTTATCGCTTAAAACCGCTTTTGCAAGAATGGCCCCCGGATGTACTGATGAGGTAGCTACTAATCTCATATAAAAGCTCCAATCATTTCTGTCTCAATTTACGTCCTTCATCCTACCCACATTATAGTAGAAAATTCTACAAAATACGACTGATAATGGTAATCTTTGCATAAGTAAGTATCTTCGGCTTCTATTTGGAGTGGAATGCTCCGTTAAAGAAAAAAAAAAGAGCCGCCTGCTGCGGCTGGCTCTCTACAGCATTTTCAGCAGGGCGTCCTTGCCGATCATGCCTTTATGGATTCCAAGTTCTTCAGCCTCAAAGGTCACCGATTCCAGCGGTGCCTCCAGGAGCTGCTCGATCGTGCGGACACCAACAGCCCTTCCAGCAATCACTTTCCGGTCCTTCAGCTTTTCATTGAGCAGGGCGATGTCCAGCGCTCCGCACATAACATAGCCCTTTTCGCTCGAGACAGCGAGCAGGGTCGTTTTCGGCAGCTGAACGGATACGCTTAAAAAGGTATGGCCGTCGATGATGACAGGTGACAGTTCCATCATAAGTATCCACTCCTTTCGCTTCATAACAGATTATGTCAGCAAAAGAAAAAGGGTGCCGGCATATTACTGAAGCTGCTGCAGTTTCCATTCCAGCAGATGCCGCAGGAAATCGGGAAAGAAATATTCCTTTTCGGCAGCCCTGCGGATTTCAGGGAAAAAGGGACCGAATGTAAACATGTCCGGGATGGCAAGGGAATAGCTTTTTTCATTGTCGAGCACCTGACCGCCAATCTGCATATTTCCCGAAGTATCCATTTCTGCACCGGTACTGATCATTCTTCCCATGAGGGTCCCGCGGAAACCAAGTCCCTTGACCTGTAACTGCTCCCACTCATCACTTTGTGCATGCCGGAGCACTTCCTTCAGCTCAGTCCCTGTCAGCACAACTTTGCTTGGATTGATCGGATGCGGACAGATTCTATGGAGGTCATACAGAGTTGCCTCATTCTTTTCCAGCCCCTCAAGGATCAAGCCTTCATTAAGAAGGGCTGCATCCGCCCCGCACTTCTCCTGGAGTGCTTTACACAAAAGAATGGCAAGCTGCTTTTTGCTCATGCCGCCGTTTGGCAGAGGTGCTGCCGGTACATCAAGGAGGCTTTTTCCCTTCCGATAAAGATTTTCAATGATATGCTCTTCATCATCAGCAGGTGGCAGCTCATTTGTATCATACAGCTGCGCCTTTTTGCCGATGACTGTTTTCGTTTCCGTGTCTATTTCGAGCATAACATGCCCGGCATAAAACCCGTGCTTGCCGGCGGCTGCCAGCAGGCAGCCTTCCGCCATTTTCCCTTCATGCAGAATATGATGGGTATGGCCGCCAAGAATCACATCGGCTTCCGGAAATTCCGCCGCCAGCCTTTCATCATCATGAATGCCCAGATGTGACAGGATGACGATAATATCGGCCTGTCCCCTTACCTCTGCAAGTACCTTTCGAAGCTCTTCAAAGGGGTCTGTCAGCTTCCAGCCGAGCAAATCATAGAAATGTTCATAGTTTGCTGTTGCACCGGCAGCAGCCACCTTAAGTCCGCTTACAGTCTCATAAATTGCATAAGGTTTAGCCCAGTCCGGCCGCCTTCCATCTTTGTAAAAAAGGTTGGCGGTGATAACATCAAAACCCGCTTTCTCATAGAGAGTGTCAAGAGAGTCAAAAGGAAGGGTAATTCCTTCATTATTGCCGATGGCAGCAGCAGTGCAGCCTGCCTGATTGAGCAGGTCTGTGTTGCACTTCCCCCCAGTAGCCTCTGTCAGCGGATGCCAGCGGTCCACATGGTCGCCGATATCGAAAAAGAAGACATCTTCTCCTGCCTCTTCATGCCATTTGCGTCTTTCTGTTAAAAGGCTGTGAATCCTCGGCCAGCGGCTAAAATGGCTGTGCAAATCATTTGTATGGTATATATGAATAACTTCTTTCAAAGATGAAACCTTCTTTCCTTTTCCCATCAGGCCAATGCAGGCCGAACATCACGGAGGTGCAAGCCTCGCCTCATTTTAGAACAAATCAAGCTGCCGGGGAGCCAGGCCTGTATACTCAATCCCCATCATATCGACCAGCTGGAGTGCATTGCCTGCCGCATCCCCGCCTGAATTATTATTAAAGACAGCATATACCTTCTTTGTGCTTTTTTCCAGTTCCCTGAGGGCCGGGGCCCAGCCGGAAAGCTCCTCCTCATTATAGCGGTAGAGATATCTCACTTCCCTCCAGTTCTCCGCATTCTTTTTCTGCCAGCCGTGCACATTCCTTCCATGGAAGCGGACCAGCACCTTTCCCGGATGGGTACTCTCCATGACTGTCGGGACAGACCCCTCGCCGGACTGTGGTTCATCGCAGATACTGTGAATCCATTCTTCCTGCTCCATGAACCTTAAGGTCTTGTCCTTCATTTCCGGATAGAACCAAGTCTGATTGCGGAATTCCAGGGCACAAGGGATATCATCCATCTGATCCTTGCACCAGCGCAGATAATCAACATTTTCCCTGCGGCAGTCAAACCATGGAGGAAATTGAAACAGCGCCATGCCGAGCTTATCCTTAGCGATATAAGGCTGCAAGGACTCCTTAAAAGCTGTAAACATCTCTTCCTTGCTGTCAAAGGGGATTTCTCCGCGCTGATGCCCAGTCATACCCTGATAGGCTTTAACGATGAATTCAAAGCCGTCGGGCGTTTCTTCCGTCCATTTATGTGCATTCCTCAGAGGCTGGACAGCATAAAAAGAAGCATCCACCTCTACAATGGGGAAATATGCTGCATATTCCTTCAGCTTATCACGCGGGGAAATGCCCTTCTTATAAAGACTGTCATGATCCCCCCAGCCTGTGATTCCAATATTAATCATGCTGCCGCCTCCTTTCTGTTCTCTATGTAACGTTCTATTTTCCCTCTTTCACGTCTGGAAAAACCACGAAGCACTCCTGCCTTCATTATACAAGAACAACCGCCAGGCCGCTTTTAAGGTGCCTTTAAAAGAGCAAAAAACCCATCCGGCAATAACCGGATGGGACCAAGCTTGATCAGCCGATGGAACCTTCCATCTCGAACTTGATCAGGCGGTTCATTTCAACTGCATATTCCATTGGAAGCTCTTTTGTAAATGGCTCGATGAAGCCCATTACGATCATTTCAGTTGCTTCTTCTTCGGAGATGCCGCGGCTCATCAGATAGAACAGCTGCTCTTCCGAAACCTTTGATACCTTCGCTTCGTGTTCAAGCGAGATGTTATCATTCAGGATTTCATTGTAAGGGATTGTATCAGAAGTAGACTGATTATCCATGATCAACGTATCGCACTCAATGTTTGCACGAGCGCCTTCCGCTTTGCGGCCGAAGTGCACGATCCCGCGGTATGTTACTTTACCGCCCTGCTTGGAGATTGATTTTGATACGATTGTAGAAGAAGTATTTGGAGCAAGGTGGATCATTTTTGCCCCGGCATCCTGGTGCTGGCCTTTCCCTGCAAGTGCAATGGAAAGGGTCATTCCGCGGGCGCCTTCTCCTTTAAGGATAACTGCCGGATATTTCATTGTCAGCTTGGAGCCGATATTTCCGTCAATCCATTCCATTGTAGCATTGGCTTCACATACAGCCCTTTTTGTTACAAGGTTGTATACGTTGTTTGCCCAGTTCTGGATTGTCGTATAGCGGCAGTACGCATCCTTTTTGATGATGATTTCTACAACGGCACTATGAAGAGAGTTCGTTGTGTAGACTGGAGCTGTACATCCTTCAACATAGTGGACATGGGCGCCTTCATCCACGATGATGAGCGTGCGCTCGAACTGCCCCATATTTTCTGAGTTGATGCGGAAGTAAGCCTGAAGCGGAGTGTCTACCTTTACGCCTTTTGGCACGTAGATGAAAGAACCGCCTGACCATACCGCAGAGTTCAGAGCCGCAAACTTATTGTCGGTCGGAGGGATTACCTTCGCCCAGTGCTCGCGGAAAAGATCTTCGTTTTCCCTCAAAGCAGAATCTGTATCCTTGAATACGATTCCTTTTGCTTCAAGGTCTTCCTGCATATTATGGTAAACAACCTCTGACTCGTACTGCGCAGAAACACCTGCAAGGTATTTTTGCTCTGCTTCCGGGATGCCAAGCTTGTCAAACGTCTGCTTGATCTCTTCAGGCACTTCGTCCCATGAGCGTTCTGTCTTTTCAGAAGGCTTTACATAATAAGTGATTTCATCAAAGTTTAATGACGCTAGATCTCCGCCCCATTGAGGCATTGGCATGTTGTAGAAATGTTCAAGAGATTTTAAACGGAAGTCAAGCATCCACTGAGGCTCTTCTTTCAGCTTTGAAATTTCCTCTACGATTTCCTTCGTCAAACCACGTTTTGAGCGGAAAATGGAAACGTCTTTATCGGCAAATCCGTATTTATAATCACCGATTTCAGGCATCTTTTTTGCCATCGTCGTTTTCCTCCATTCAGGGCAGACAGGGCCTTGGACCCTGTATTGCCGTTTATTGTTGTTCTTCTTCCTTCAGGCCCTTTTCCATGGCCTTCCATGAAAGAGTCGCACATTTGATGCGTGCCGGAAACTTTGAAACGCCCTGCAGTACTTCAATATCACCCAAATCCAAATCTTCATCATACTCTTTGCCCTGCATCATATCTGAAAAGATCTTTGAGAGCTTTAAGGCATCTTCCACTTTCTGGCCCTTGATTGCCTGGGTCATCATCGATGCCGAAGACATGGAGATGGAGCAGCCTTCACCGTCAAATCTGGCGTCCGCCACCTTCCCATCCTCAACCTTAAGCGTCAGCTGGATCCTGTCTCCGCAGGTTGGATTGTTCATATTGATCGTCAAGCTGTTATCTTCTTCAAGAACCCCTTTATTGCGGGGGTTTTTGTAATGATCCATAATGACTTGCCTGTACAGGGTATCTAAATTATTAAAAGACATCGCTGAAATACTCCTTTGTTTTAACAAGTCCTTCAACAAGCTTATCAATATCTTCTTCCGTGTTGTACAGGTAAAAACTGGCCCGTGCCGTTGCGGAAGCCTTCAGCCATTTCATCAGCGGCTGTGCACAGTGATGGCCTGCCCTTACCGCTATTCCTTCAGCATCAAGGACAGTCGCCACATCATGCGGATGGACATCATCAAGATTGAAGGTTACAAGTCCGGCTCTTTCGCCGGCATTCTTCGGTCCATAGATGGTCATGCCTTCAACTGATGACATTTTTTCCATTGCGTATGCGGCAAGCCTATGCTCATGTGCTTCAATGTTTTCAAGGCCGACTTCCTGTAGGAAATCGATTGCTGCACCAAGGCCGATGGCTCCTGCAATAATCGGGGTGCCGGCCTCGAACTTCCAGGGAAGCTCTTTCCAGGTAGAGTCATAGAGATCAACAAAATCGATCATCTCTCCTCCGAAAAGGACAGGCTCCATGTTTTCAAGAAGCTGCTTTTTGCCGTACAAGACGCCGATACCGGTAGGGCCGCACATCTTATGTCCTGAAAAAGCAAGGAAGTCGCAGTCAAGATCCTGGACATCC
Organism: Bacillus sp. AG4(2022); assembly: GCF_031844465.1. Taxonomy (NCBI): domain Bacteria; kingdom Bacillati; phylum Bacillota; class Bacilli; order Caryophanales; family Bacillaceae; genus Bacillus; species Bacillus sp. AG4(2022). Next base: position 301,657 of record NZ_JAUZVH010000006.1, on the reverse strand, counting down.
ACCTTCATATGAGGTGCAGCCTGTGCGCCGTCCACTACCATGATCGCGCCATTCTCATGGGCAATCCTTGCGATGTCCTTGATCGGGTTCATAACGCCAAGGACATTGGACACCATCATAATGCTGACAATTTTCGTATTGCTTGTAACCGTCTTGCGGACATCCTCCAGTGAAATGGTGCCGTCCTCCTGAAGAGGGACATATTTCAGCACCGCTCCGGCTCTTTTGGCTGCCTGCTGCCACGGAATGATATTGCTGTGGTGCTCCATATAGGTAATGACAATTTCATCCCCTTCGGAGAGATTGTCTCCTCCATAGCTTGAAGCAACCATATTCAATGCGCTTGTTGTCCCGCTCGTGAAGATCACTTCCTCAATCGAACGGGCATTAATGAATTTCCTGGCCTTTTCCCTCGCACCTTCATACGCATCCGTCGCTTTTGTACCGAGGGTATGCACCCCGCGGTGAACATTGGAGTTATACCCGCGGTAATACTCGTTCAATGCCTCGATGACCTGTACGGGCTTCTGGGAAGTTGCGGCGCTGTCAAGGTAAACCAAAGGCCTTCCGTTGACTTCCTGGTTCAGAATAGGGAAATGTTCACGGATATTCTTGAAATCCATTACTTAACTTTCCTTTCAATCACATCAACAAGCTGCTTTTTGACTCCTTCGATCGGAAGCTCTTTCACGACCGGAGCAAGGAATCCGTGGATGACAAGGCGCTCTGCCTCTGTCTGCGGAATTCCCCGGCTCATCAGGTAGTACAGCTGGGTCGGATCCACACGGCCGACAGATGCTGCGTGGCCTGCCGTTACATCATCCTCATCGATGAGAAGGATCGGGTTTGCGTCTCCGCGTGCCTTTTCGCTCAGCATCAGAACGCGGGACTCCTGCTCTGCATTCGACTTCGTTGCACCGTGTTCGATTTTGCCGATGCCATTGAAGATAGAGGAGGCACTTTCTTTCATAACGCCATGCTTCAGGATATAGCCTTCTGTATTTTTACCGAAATGGACAACACTTGTCGTGAAGTTCTGCTTCTGCTCACCGCGTCCGACGACAACAGTCTTCGTATCACCGACAGAACCGTCGCCAATCAGGTTCGTTACGTTTTCGGAAATCGTGTTTCCATCATTCATGAGCCCGAGAGCCCATTCAATGCGGGAATCCCGTTCCGCCATGCCGCGGCGGTTAACATACGTAGTGATTCCTTTTGCAAGGTTATCAACTGTTCCGTACTGCACCCTGCTGTTAGTGCCTGCAAGCACTTCAGTGACGATATTGAAAACACCTTCTGCTGAATCGATCGTTGAAAGGTATGTTTCAACATAAGTAACACTGCTGTTATCTTCAGTTACGATCAGTACATGGTTGAAGACATTCGCTTCTTTGTCATCATGCAGATAGATCGCCTGGATCGGCTCAGACACCTCAACATTGCGCGGCACATATAAGAATGCCCCGCCGTTCAGGAGTGCTGCATGAAGTGCTGTCAGGCGGTGTTCATCCACCTTAACGCCATCCTTCATGAAATACTTCTGCAAAAGGTCGCCGTATTCGCGGGCAGCTGTGAAGATATCCGCAAAAATGACTCCCTGGTCCTGCAGTTCTTTCGAAAGGGAAAGATGTGTCGGACGGTTATTTCTCTGGATATAAAGGTTCTTGCTTTCTTTATCCAGGTCAATCAAAGATTTGGCTTCCTCCGGAAGGTTGTCAAGTGAGCCAAAATCTTCGCTTTCCACTATATGCTTTTCAAACTGTGTAAAGTTCCATTTATCGATCTTTGTTTTATCAGGCCGCGGCATTGGCAGCGTCTCAGCGTCAGCAAGAGCTTTCACACGCAGTTCTGTCAGCCAGGCCGGTTCACCCATTTCTTTTGAAAAAGAGCTGATATACTCTTTGTCAAACGGCAATTTCGTTTCAATAGTCATCGTGATCCCCCTAACGCTTACGCTTCTTGCCCTACAGTTTCGTCTTCAATGCCAAGTTCTTTCTTGATCCAGTCATAACCTTCAGCCTCAAGGCGCTGTGCCAGCTCAGGCCCGCCAGATTTAACGATGCGGCCCTGCATCATGACATGCACATGGTCAGGAGTGATGTAGTTAAGAAGGCGCTGATAGTGAGTGATGATCAGGCAGCCGAAGTCTTCTCCGCGCATTTCATTGATCCCTTTGGAAACAACCTTCAGGGCATCGATATCCAATCCGGAGTCGATCTCATCAAGAATGGCGATTTTAGGTTCGATCATCATCAGCTGAAGGATTTCGTTCCGCTTTTTCTCGCCTCCGGAGAAGCCTTCGTTCAGATAGCGCTGTGCCATATCCTGGTCCATTTCAAGGAAGTCCATCTTGCTGTCCATCTTGCGGATGAATTTCATCAATGAAATTTCATTGCCTTCTTCCATGCGGCTGTTGATTGCAGAACGCAGGAAGTCCGCATTTGTAACTCCGCTGATTTCACTTGGATACTGCATGGCAAGAAACAGGCCTGCACGCGCACGCTCATCCACTTCCATCTCAAGTACATCTTCGTTATCCAATTCAATGCTTCCTGAGGTTACCTCATATTTAGGATGTCCCATGATTGCAGAAGAAAGGGTTGATTTACCAGTTCCGTTAGGACCCATAATCGCATGGATTTCTCCGCCTTTCACTTCAAGGTTGACCCCTTTAAGAATTTCTTTGTCCTCAATAGAAACATGAAGATCATTAATTTTAAGTGTAGATCCAGCCATCATTATACCTCCGTCAATAAAAAAGATTTGTATATACCGGCAAGAGCCGCAAATCTCTATTCTCATTTTATTCTCATTACAATCTTATAACAAATAGAAAGTGTTAGCAACTCTTTAACAACACGCAGATAGTATTAATTATCTGGTAAGAACTTTTATTGGCTAAACCCTTTCCGCTTCCCTGGATCCAAAACTGGAAATCCAGGCATGTCCAAACTATTTTTCCCTGCAGAGCGGCTTTCAATGTACATGAATTCAGTTGCAGCCCCTTCAGTTTAACATAAGTATGGACCGGGCTCCTACTGTTCAGGAAAAAACGGGCTATATTGTTACTGCTTTATACTAAAAGAAAAACCAGTGCGGCATCACACTGGTTTCAACTGTTTTTCTTCCTTATTATATATAATTCTTAAGAATGTACTTTTCTTTCCAGATCCGCTACCATACGCTGGCTTTTCAGATAGTCCTGCTCGCGCCGTTTTTCTACGCTCATCCTTACATCATGTTTCCGGCTGTATACCTCATAGCCGACACCGTGGGCACTGTGCATCGCTTTTTCCATTTCACTTGTGTAATTCAAGTCCAGCTGACTGATAGTAAATCAATCCTTTCAATTTTGTCGCTTCCGCGATTTATTTTACTCATGGAATATCGTAACACTACTTCTATACCACGCTCAAACAGGAAAAAACCTCATTTTGTATAATTCATTAAGGTATCCCCTCTTGAAGGGACCTCATCTCCGCCATCCTTACAATTCCGGCTGAATTCTTCCAAATAAAGGTTGTCTCTCCCCCAAGAGTCCATAACGCATGCAAAAAAGGAAACAGCCCTGCTTCAGACAGGGCTGCTTTATCATATAGATTGGCTTTTACTGCTTCATCTGCCCCTGATTCAATTCATCCATTGCTTCCTGCACAAGGGTGACTGCCTGGCTCATCGCTGCGCCGCCGCCAAAAGCCGCTGTGACGCCGACTGCTTCGAGCACCTCTTCCTCACTAGCCCCCTGGTCAAGGCAGCCTTTCACATGATAAATAATGCAGTATTCATCCTGTGAATACAGGCTGATTCCAAGGGCAATCAGCTGCTTTTGCTTTTGGGAGAGGCTGCCTTCTTTAAAGCATGCCTCAGTGAATGCATTATAATGCTGGGCAAGGTCCGGCATTTTTTGTGTAAATGTGCCAAGGCCCATTTTATAGTCATGAAGAGCTGCTTCGATTGAATTTGACGGTTCGTATGAATGCTCCATTCGTGTCCACTCCATTCCTGAAATCTTTAACATCATTAGTATGTTTTATTTTCAGAAATGCTATGCGGGCTCGACATGGCTGTTTTTTGGCATAAGAAAAGGCAGCCTGCATTCTCAGCGGCTGCCTTTTTCTATTATTACTCAGATACAGGAACGACTGCACCTTCGTATTTTTCAAGGATGAAATCCTGGATTTCTTTAGAGTGGAGCACTTCGACAAGTGCCTTAACCGCTTCTTTATCTTCGTCGCCGCTCTTAACAGCGATGACGTTCACATATGGAGATTCCTTGTCTTCGATTGCAATTGAATCTTCAATTGGGTTTAAGCCTGCATCAATAGCATAGTTAGAGTTGATCAGAACTGCATCGCCTTCATCGTTGTTGTAGATCTGCGGAAGGAGGGAAGCTTCATATTCTGTATCAAACTCAAGGTTTTTCTCGTTCGTTTCAATATCGTCAATTGTTGCCTTGATTTTATCTACGCCTTCTTTAAGCGTGATAAGGCCTTCTTTTTCAAGCATAGTCAGGATACGGCCGTGATCAGCAACTGAATTGCTCATCAGGACTTTCGCACCGTCTGGAAGTTCATCAAGGCTCTTGTATTTCTTTGAATACACACCGATCGGCTCAATGTGGATTCCGCCTGCATTGACGAAATCATAGTCATTTTCTTCAATTTGCGCTTCAAGGTACGGGATATGCTGGAAATAGTTTGCATCAAGCTCTCCGGAATTCAATGCTTGGTTAGGCAGGATATAGTCCTGGAATGTTACGACTTCAAGTTCAATGCCCTTTTCTTCCAAAAGCGGCTTAGCTTCTTCAAGAATTTCAGCGTGCGGGACATTGGAAGCTCCCACAACCAGTTTGGATGTTTCTTCTTTCCCGCTGTCCGCATTTCCGCCGTCAGCATTATCTTCAGATGTTCCGCATGCTGAAATGACGAGCGCTACGGCAAGTGCCAATACAAGTGATAACCATTTTTTCATTAGTTAAGTCTCCTTTTATCGTTTGTCTAGTTTAGAAGTTATGATATCTCCAATTACTTGGAGGATAAACACAATCAGCAGGATGACGATGGTCGCCATCAAGGTTACATCAAAGCGGTTCCGCTGGAAGCCTTCCAGATAAGCAAGGTTCCCAAGTCCTCCTGCACCGATGACTCCTGCCATTGCGGTAAAGCCCACAAGCGAGATGGCTGTAACAGTAATGCCCGATACAAGAGCCGGCATGGATTCAGGGAGGAGCACCTTAAAGATGATTGTGCTCGTTCTTGCACCCATTGACTTGGCTGCTTCAATGACGCCTTTATCAATTTCCCGCAAAGCAATTTCAACCATACGGGCATAAAATGGTGCCGCACCGATGATCAGTGCAGGCAAGGCGGCATTTTCTCCGATCATGCTGCCCACAAGGAATTTCGTGAACGGGATCAGCAATACGATTAAAATGATGAACGGGATGGACCTGAATACATTGACAAACGCCGCTATAATTTTATTGATGAGTGCATTTTGCCAGATGTTCCCCCTGGAAGTAAGGAAAAGCAGCAGGCCGAGCACAATCCCCAATACGAATGTAACCAGTACAGAAATGCCAGTCATATAAAGCGTTTCATTCGTTGCTTCCCACATCTTATCCCAGTTAACATTTGGGAAAAATTCATTAAGCATTCGAAATCACCTCCACGCCAACCTGCTGTGCATGGATATATTCAATCGCTTTGGCAATTTCGTCAGCCTGCCCATCTAGATGGATGAACAATGTTCCATAAGAGCCGTTTTGAGTCTGCGAGATTTTCCCTTGAAGGATATTAACTGTCAACTCAAAGGAACGGATCAGATTCGTGATGAGCGGCTGTTCAGCCGATTCCCCGACGAAGGACAGCTGTACGACTTTTCCATGCGGATACAATCCAAGCAAGGCCTCTGCTGTCTCTTTTGTTTCCTCAGGTTCTGTGACCTGCTGGACGAATCTCTTTGTGATCTGCTCGCGCGGATTTTTAAACACTTCCAGGACAGGGCCGATTTCCACGGCCTTTCCGCCTTCCATGACAGCTACCCGATGGCAGATCTTCCTGATTACATGCATTTCATGGGTAATAAGTACAATGGTCAGTCCCAGGCGGCTGTTGATGTCCACTAGCAGATCCAGAATGGAATCCGTTGTCTGCGGGTCAAGCGCCGAGGTTGCCTCATCGCACAGAAGCACCTTCGGGTTATTCGCAAGCGCCCTGGCAATCCCGACGCGCTGCTTCTGCCCGCCGCTCAGCTGGGAAGGGTAAGCATCCTCACGGCCGTCAAGGCCGACAAGGTTGATGAGCTCATTGACTCTTTTTTCTCTTTCCTGGCGAGCAACCCCCGCAATTTCCAGCGGGAATGCAATATTGTCTCTTACGGTCCTTGACCAGAGAAGGTTAAAGTGCTGGAAAATCATGCTGATTTCCTGGCGCGCTTTGCGCAGCTCCGCACCCCTGATTTTTGAGATCTCCCTGCCGGCTACCGTAACCGTTCCCTCTGAGGGAAGCTCAAGCCCGTTCAGCATCCGTATCAAGGTGCTTTTCCCTGCACCGCTGTAGCCGATCACTCCGAAGATTTCACCTTCCTTGATTTCAAGGTTGACATCATCAACTGCTTTGACCGGGCCTTTTTTTGACGAATATATCTTTTTAACATCTTTTATTGAAATCAATTGCCGTATTCACCTCTTTTATATCCAATTAGACAAATGGCTTTACAGAGATATATCATCCTGCCAATCCCCATAAGAGTAGTTTCCTGAAACCAGGGCAAGATTATTCCATGGCTTCAAGACAGGAGACTTTTCTGTAAAAATAAAAATGCCTTTCTGCATGTGAGCAGAAAGGCATGATGGAAAAACCTTTCTCTCATCTGCCAAAGCTAAAAGCTTTGTGTGAATTGGCACCATTTCAATAAACATTGACGGTTGCCGGGCTTCATCGGGCACATCCCTCCACCTCTCTTGATAAGAGCTATCATATATGAAGTTCATTTTCATTCATTAGCCATTTTTGAATTACGAGTGCTATCGTATCATGGATGAAAAAGGGTGTCAACAACAAAGTTTAATTCTAAAAATTACCGGCTGAATCCTGAAGTTCACACCTTCCCTGCCAGTGAATGGCTTCCGGTTGCGGCTTCAATTGCCTGCTCCAGGTCCTCGATCAGATCTTCGGCATTTTCTATGCCAACAGAAATGCGGATTAGATCCTCCGGCACCCCTGCTGACTTCAGGCCTTCTGAATCAAGCTGCTGGTGAGTGGTGCTGGCAGGATGGATGATGAGGCTTTTGGCATCGCCGACATTGGCTACATGCGCCCACAGTTCCAGGCTGTTGATCAGCTTGGCACCGGCCTCCCTGCCTCCCTCAATTCCAAATACAGCCACAGCTCCGGCTCCTTTAGGCAAATACTTATCAGCAAGTGCCTTATCAGGATGGCCTTCATCCCCCGGATAAAGCACCCAGGTCACAGCAGGGTGATTCTTTAGATACTCTGTCACTTTCTTTGTATTGCTGATATGCTCCTTCATCCTCACATGCAGTGTTTCAAGACCGAGAGTGAACTGGAATGCGTTCTGCGGGCTGAGTGCCGGCCCCAGGTCCCTCAGCAGCTGGACTCTGGCTTTGACGATAAAAGCTGCCGCGCCGATTGCTTCACTGTACACCAGGTTATTGTAGCTTGGGTCCGGATTGGTGAAGCCAGGGAATTTGACTGAATTCCAGTCAAAACGACCTGCGTCTACTATGACGCCCCCCATTGTCGTCCCATTTCCCAGCAGCCATTTTGTCGCTGAATGGATCACGATGTCTGCCCCAAAATCAATCGGCCTGCAGAGATATGGAGTGGCAAAGGTATTATCAACTATCAGCGGAATACCTGCTTCATGGGCAATTTCCGCCACTTTCTCAATATCGAGGACCTTTAAGCTTGGATTGCCGATTGTTTCAGCGAATACAGCTTTTGTTTTTTCATTGATGGCCTCCCTGAAATTTTCCGGGTCCTCGGGATTGACCAGCTTTACATTGATCCCGTATTTAGGAAGAGTGACGGCAAATAAATTATATGTCCCTCCATAAAGATTTGAAGCTGCTACAATTTCATCTCCGGCCTGGGCAATGTTCAGGATGGCAAGAGTGATGGCAGCCTGGCCGCTTGCAACAGCAAGTGCCCCTACGCCGCCTTCAAGCAGTGAGACCCTTTCCTCAAATACAGTAACTGTCGGATTATGGATTCTTGTATAGATATAGCCCGGCTCCTTTAAGCCGAACAGATTGGCGGCGTGCTCTGTATTCTGGAACTGATAAGCATTATTCTGATAGATTGGCACTGCCCTTGCCCCTGTTGCAGGGTCAGGCTGCAGTCCTCCATGTACACCAAGTGTTTCAAATCGATAGTTCTTTTGCTTCTCTGCCATTGTTATCTCTCCTTCGGGTTATCAGATATTTTCATTATGCCGGATCACTGCTGGTAACAATAAAAGCCCCTCTGCAGAAGAGGGGCTTTTTCGCTCAACTTATCTGCCAGAGATCATGCTCTGCTGGAATTAGCACCGTTCTATTGCCGGTTGCCGGGTTTCATCGGGCCAGTCCCTCCACCTCTCTTGATAAGAAATATGAAATTTTTAGCGTGCTTGAAGTTAAAATGATAGTATCATAACCAGCAAAAAAGAGTCAACTGATTTTTTAGAAAGTTCAGTTTTATATTTCTATGAATGTTCGACAAATAGAAAGGCTTATGACAATTTCCCGAGAAATATCCGCTTATCATACAATCTTTGCTGTATTTGTTCTTCCAGAAGGCTCTGAAAGCCTTCTGAATACGACAAAAAAGTATGTAGAGCCTATTAAATATAAGACTGCAGTTATGGTGAAGACAATAGAATATCCCCAATAGTCTCCGTATTTGATGACAAGGCCTGTAGAGACAGGGCCCATCACTGCCCAGCCCAGATTGAACACCATCTGATTCACCGAGCTGGCCAGGCCTCTTTTGGAATCATCCACCTTCGACATCATCAAAGACATCTGGATCGGATTTCCCGCATTCATTAAAGCCTGCCTGAATAGAAAGCCAATGGCGGCCAGCCATAAATTCTCTGTGTAAGCAGTCAGTAGAAGGAAAGGCAGGGAGGAAAGCTGCAGGAAAACGACTGCCTTTACCTCCCCGATCCTCCTTACCACCTGGGGACCAATGATCATGGCCGCGGCCGTAGCTGCCTGACCGAGGGAAATAATCAGCCCGATTGCAGAATTCGACGCATGGAAACGGTCTGCAAAATATAGATTCAGGTAAGGTATGACAAGCCCTGCCCCAAATCCGATAAACAGCTGTGCTGCAGCGAACAGGATGATGATCTTGAAACCATCATCCTTCAGAGAAAACCGTGTGCTTCCTTTAGCTCCGCCGATTTGCGGGATTTTATCGCTTCGGTTTTCCTGAAAGCGGAGTATCGGAAATATTCCCGCCAGATAGATGGCTCCTCCCAGCAGTAAAGTAAACCGTATGCTCGCCAGCTCCGAGAAATAAAAAGCAAACAAGTCAGTCAGCAGTCCGCCGCTTAAATTGCCGATGACATTGGCTCCTGTCATAACAGCGAAATGGATGCTGAACAAATGAACCCTCTGCTCTGGCTTGGAATTCTCTGTCAGCCAGGGAATGGAGGATACCTGAATGAAGGCCGTCCCCAGCCCTGTGCCAAAGGCAAACACGATAAGCAGGCTCTGCATGTCAACCATGCTCCTGGCAAGCAGAATCACACCGGTTGCAGCAGCCCCGAACTGCATAGCCTTCTTCCGGCCGATCCTGTCGCTCATAATGCCTGCGGGGATCAGCACAAGGGCTGTCGCCAATGCAGTCATCGCTATGATCTGGCCATTCACCTGCTCTGAATAGCCAAGCTCCCGTATATAAAAATTATAAATGACCATAAAAATGCCCATTCCGATCTGCGTGAAAATATTGGCTGCAAAAGCCCGGCGTATATTACTGTTATATCCGCGGATCTGTTCAGCCCATTCCTGATAAAAAGCCATTTTATATGCCCCTCGCATTTATTTCGTTTCCCTAAATAATCATAATATCGTTTAGAGAAAAAATCCATCCTTTTCCTTTGAATCTTCTGGTTTTTCTGCTAAATAATCCGGAACATTTTATCCATTGACCATGATAATCCCTGGACACTGGCCGCGGACAGATGCGCAAACAGTAAAAAGCCTGTACCAGCCGGGTGTCCTACCCTCTAGTACAGGCTTTATTATTTACAGCAGATATTCTTTTGTTTTTTCCAGCAGGTATGGAACAGAGTGGAATGCGTATATTTTTTCTGCCAGCTGTCCCTCCCGGAAAAATAGCAGGCAGGGGACACTTTCTACTGACCACTTGCCGGCCAGGTCAGGAAAATAGTTCAAGTTTGCCTTTCTGCATTCAATTCCCGGGAGTACCTCAAGGGTCACTTCCAGCATCCGTCCAGCCATCTGGCATGTTCCGCACATCGGTGTGTAAAGATAGAGCATCCATGTCTCCCTGTCTTTTTCATACCGTTCCAAATCCCCAAGCATCAGTTCTTGCAACCCCATCATCCTCTATCTAAAAACTCAGCATAAACGTCTATATTGGCGCCAAGCAGAACCGTTGCAAGATGCTGCTCCGGTGCAGTGGCCACTTCCCGGTACATTTTATCAATATAAAGATGTGCTGCTTCCGGGAATTCCCGTTTGAACTGCTTTCTCAGCTTTTCGCCGGATTCATCTGCATCCACCAGAATATAAACATCACGGTCAAATAATTCGTCAATCAATTCATCCAGGCGGGTTATGCTGATTGTCCCGTTCGTACAAATGATTTCAACAGGCTCCTTAATAATATTCTTAACCTTGCGCTTATCAGAAGTGCCTTCGACAATAATTACCTTTTCTATGTTTTCTGCATGCATATTCATCACCTGACGGGAGTTGATATTTTTACTTTACCTTATTCTATGTTCGGCAAAATGGTGTTGAACTCCTGCCTTGCTTTCGGAAAACGGGCAGGCGGTCACTTGCTGAAAAACACCATCCCCGCATTCCGCCTGATCAAAATCCGCCCATAAAAGAGCCGGCAGATCCTTATTTACCCTTTTTTCTGCAAAAAAAACAGCGGCAATGCCCGCTGCTTTCTTTAGCACCAGCCGCCTTCATCGCAGTCCGTATAACGGGCTTCCGGCTGCTCTGTTGAAGTAATATGCTGGTAGATTTTCTGTTCATTCTGTTCAAAGTGATGATCAAGGGTAAATGAAGCACCTTCAGGCATCGGCGCTTCCCCGATCATCTCATTTCCAAGATAAAGCTCCAGCTTACCGTCCTTCAGCCTTCCTGTGACCCGATCGGTAATATCGATCTTTTGCTGTTTCAGTGTCATTAGAATCCCACCTTTTTTACTTTCTTACCAATAGAATGCCCTTCTAATGGAAAGAAACTATGGGAAATTAATTACATTGAGTGAAGTAAGAAAATAACGGAAAGAGAAAGCATAAAAAGCGCCTGCAGCAGGCGCTTATCTCTTTTAATCTTCGTTGGTCATCTCTTCATATTGTTCAGCAGTCATCAGCTTGTCCACTTCGCTGCTGTCTGCAGGCTCAACAACAACCATCCAGGCCTTTTCATAAGGAGATTCATTTACAAATTCAGGGCTGTCATTCAGCTCTTCGTTGATTTCAACCACCTTGCCGCTGATTGGAGCATATAATTCAGATACAGTCTTTACAGACTCAACGCTTCCAAAAGGCTCATTTACCGTGATGCTGTCCCCGACTTCAGGAAGCTCAACGAAAACGATGTCCCCGAGCTCTGATTGAGCAAAATCGGTAATGCCGACCCGTACTTTTTCTCCTTCAACTTTTACCCATTCATGTTCTTCTGAGTAACGCAATTCCTTAGGTATGCTGCTCACAATAATCCCTCCAAGATTCTAGTTCTTTACCGGGCTTAAGCCTTCGCTATAAAGGAAATAGCAGATGATGCCTTAAAGCCATGTTTTAGCAAAATCCTCTTCTTTGAAACCGACTGTCGCTTTTTGGCCGTCGAATGCCAAAGGCCGCTTTATCAGCATTCCGTCAGATGCAAGCAAGTCCAGCAGCTCTGTGTCGGACATGGTTTTCACCTTGTCCTTCAAACCTAGCTCCCTGTACTTCTGGCCGCTCGTATTAAAGAATTTTTTAATATCGAGGCCGCTTTTTCTATAAGCATCTTCAAGCTCAGTGCGTGAAGGAGGATTTTCGACAATATGTACTTCATGGTAAGGAACGCCGTTTTCTTCAAGCCATTTTTTGGCCTTGCGGCATGTCCCGCATTTCGGATACCAGTAAAAATTCAGCAGCAAATTCTGCACCACCCAATCGTTTCTATCCAAACTCACAGGCTGATCACCCATTTAATTGCATACTATCATATTTTCGGCAAAATTCATAACCTTGAGTTTTAAAAATTTCGTCAGATTGAAGTGTCCAAAAACAGCAATTGCCCCTCCGGATAGAGGAGCAATGCGTATTTGCATTTTCAGTTAAGGATAACTCCTATTTATTTCTGATTACAGTACATAACGCTCAGCGTCGATCAGCTTCTCTGAAGCCTCGCGCTTTTTGGCGATCAGATTGATCGGTGTGTGGCGGGTAAATTTACGGAGAGCGGAAAGCATCATGCGCAGTGCGTCCCCATCCTCTGCAGCAACCAAAGTCTCTTTCGCATCCTGTTCGATCTTATTGAATGCCTCCTGGCAGAAAATCTGTGTGTAGAGAAGCTTTTGCTTGCTCTTTTCAGCGCCGTCCTTGCTGATAGCCTTTTCTGTACGGAGAACCGCTGATTCCATTGCATAGGCATTGGAAACGATGTCTGCAATATTGACCAGGATTTCCTGCTCTTTTTCAATCGCTTTGCCAAACTTCTGTGCTGCAAGCCCTGCTGCAAGCAAGCCGATTTTCTTGGCATTCTTCACCAAATATTTTTCCTGTGCCAAAGGCTCATCTCCAGGCTCCTCAGGCATCAGCATCATCAGCTCTTCCTGGAGCGCCTGAGCTTTCTGGAATAATGGCAGCTCTCCTTTGAAAGCCTTGCGCAGGTAAGTGCCAGGCACAAGAAGGCGGTTGATTTCGTTTGTACCTTCAAAAATCCTGTTGATGCGGGAATCGCGGTAGATCCTTTCAATTTCATATTCAGCCATGAAACCATAGCCGCCATGCAGCTGCACGCCTTCATCGGCAATATAGTCAAGGACTTCTGTGGCAAAAAACTTGTTCAGGGAGCATTCGATTGCGTACTCTGCAATCGAGTTGGCAACTTCCTTGCCGTTCTTTACTTCTTCCTCTGTAAGCCTGCTCATCCGGTCCTCGAACAAACCGACTGTACGGTAGACAGAGCTCTCAGCCGCATACAGCTTTGCAGCCATATTGGCAAGCTTCTCTTTCGTAAGGTTGAATTGGGAAATCGGCGTTTTGAACTGCTGGCGCTGATTTGTATATTGTACAGTAACCTCGTACGCGCGCTTGGAAGCTCCTACTGCTCCTACTCCAAGCTTGTAGCGGCCGATATTCAGGATATTGAAAGCGATGATATGCCCCTTGCCAAGTTCACCCAGCAGATTTTCCTTCGGCACTTGTGCATCTTCCAGGATCAGCGTCCTTGTGGAAGAGCTCTTGATGCCCATTTTCTTTTCCTCAGGGCCCGTGGAAACGCCAGGGTACTCCCTCTCAACGATGAAGGCGGAGAAATGCTCTCCGTCCACTTTCGCATAGACGACAAACACATCGGCAAAGCCGGCATTGGTAATCCATTGCTTCTCACCGTTCAGGACATAGTGAGTGCCTTCAGCATTTAATTTTGCAGTTGTTTTTGCCCCGAGTGCATCGGAACCTGAACCCGGCTCAGTGAGTGCATAGGCAGCGATCTTTTCGCCTGTCGCCAAAAGAGGCAGATATTTTTGCTTTTGTTCTTCATCTCCGAACAGCACGATTGGAAGCGACCCGATTCCCACATGGGCACCATGGGTGATTGAGAATCCGCCTGCACGGGACATTTTTTCAGCGATAAGAGCTGAGCTTACCTTATCAAGGCCAAGCCCGCCGTACTCTTCCGGCACATCTGCACCAAGGAGCCCAAGGTCCCCTGCCTGCTTCAGCAGCTTAACAGAGCGGTCGAACTCATGGTTCTCCAGGTGTTCAACCTGCGGGACCACTTCATTTACCACATAATCTTCAGTTGTCTTGGCAATCATTTTCTGTTCATCAGTATAATCCTCCGGTGTAAACACACGGTCATAAGATACATCTTCAATCAGGAAGCTTCCGCCTTTGATTACGTTTTCTGTCTGGTTAGACATCTTTATTCCTCCATTCAATTGAAGGAGCGCTGGCTCCGGTTTTTTATTGAATACCATATTTTTTACTATAATTGCTGTCTTTTAGATAAGCTCGAATACGCCCGCTGCACCCATGCCGCCGCCGATGCACATTGTGACAACCCCGAACTGCTGATTGCGGCGCTTCATTTCGTGCAGAAGCGTTAGCGTCAATTTTGCACCTGTACAGCCAAGCGGGTGACCAAGTGCAATTGCTCCGCCGTTTACATTCACCTTATCCTCATCAAGGCCAAGCTCCCTGATAATCTGGATGGATTGAGATGCAAATGCCTCATTCAGTTCGAACAGGCCGATATCAGACAGCTCCAGGCCGGCAAGCTTCAGTGCTTTAGGAATGGCCACAATCGGCCCGATTCCCATTACTTCTGGAGGCACACCGCCAACGGCAAAGCTTCTGAACTTGGCCATCGGCTTCAGGCTGAGGGAATCTGCTTTCTCGCGGTCCATCACCATGACCGCGGCAGCGCCGTCGCTTGTCTGTGATGAGTTTCCTGCTGTAACTGAACCTGTGACAGAAAAAGCTGGACGGAGCTTGCCGAGCGTATCGACCGTTGAATCAGGGCGCACTCCCTCATCTGTAGTGAATTGAACGTTTTTCTCAACAAGCTTATTGTCCTTTCCGACTGAACGGAAGGTCACATCCACCGGCACAATTTCATCCTGGAACTTGCCTTCCTGGATCGCTTTTGCCGCTCGCTGATGGCTCCGGACCGCGAAAGCATCCTGGTCTTCACGGCTGATGCCGTATTTTTTGGCCACTTCTTCTGCCGTATGCCCCATGCCCATATAATATTCAGGTGCACTTTCCGCGAGCTTTGCATTCGGACGGACCACATGGCCCATCATCGGCACAAGGCTCATTGATTCAGCCCCGCCTGCGATGACAGTGTCCGCACTGCCTACCATGATTTTTTCTGCAGCATAAGCAATGGTCTGCAGGCCGGAAGAACAATAACGGTTTACTGTTACTGCCGGCACTGTATGTGGCAGCCCGGCAAGCGCCCCGATATTGCGGGCCATATTCAGCCCCTGCTCAGCCTCCGGCATGGCACAGCCGATAATCAAGTCATCAATGTTGCCTTCATAGCCTCCGGCACGCCTTAAGGTTTCTTTTACAGCCAGTGCCCCCAAATCATCTGGACGGACATGGGCGAGCGTTCCTTTTTTCGCTTTGCCGACGGGCGTCCTGGCACCAGCAACAATAACTGCTTCTCTCATCGTTCATTCCCTCTCTTTCTATGGATGTTCGAGATTTAATCTATCAATCTGTTAATATGTCAGTTGCGCAATGGCTTTCCTTTTACAAGCATATGCTGCATGCGCTGCTGGGATTTCGGCTGCGCTACCAGGCTGAGGAAAGCTTCTCTTTCCAGATCCAGAAGATACTGTTCATCAACTTCCGTCCCGTATGGCACCTTGCCGCCGGCAATGACATACGCCAGTTTTTGGGCAATTTTTAAATCATGTTCAGAAATAAAGCCGGAATACAGCATCGCCTGTGCTCCAAGGAGAAGCGTCGCATATCCCGTTTCACCGACTACAGGAATCTTCTTCCTTACCGGCGGCGTATAGCCTTGTTCATGGAGAGCAAGTACAGCCTGCTTTGCATCATACAGCTGATGGTCTCCGTTCACGCTGATTCCGTCTGCAGCTCCCAGGAAGTTATTTTCCCTTGCTTCCTCCCCTGAAGTTGATACCTTGGCCATAGCAATGCTTTCAAATACTTTGTTGGCCACTTTTTGCAGGTCAAACTCCACTCCGTTTGGCATGCCTTCAAGATGCTTGATATACAGCTCCTTGTTGCCGCCTCCGCCAGGGATGAGGCCGACCCCGGCTTCCACAAGCCCCATATACGTTTCCATCGAAGCCTGGATGTGTGCTGCCGGCAGGCATATTTCCGCACCTCCGCCAAGTGTCATGGCAAATGGTGCAGCCACTACCGGCTTGGTGCTGTACTTGATTTTCATCATCGCCTGCTGGAAATGACGGACAACCATATCCAGTTCAAAAACATTATCATCCTGCGCCTCCATCAGGATCATCGCCAGGTTGGCGCCCACGGAGAAATTCTTGCCCTGGTTTCCGATTACAAGGCCTTTATAGTTCTTTTCAACCTCATCAACAGCAAAATTGATCATCTGGATGATATCAAGTCCGATGGCATTGCTTTGTGAATGGAATTCAAGAAGGGCAACCCCATCCCCAAGGTCTAACAGGCTTGCGCCAGTATTCTTCTTGATGACTCCCTTTTGCTTTTTAAGCTTCTTTAAATTGATATTTTTTGGATTTTCTTCTTCCGGCACATACTCGCCGTTTTTATAGAAAGAAATATCCCCGTTTTCTTCTTTATAGAAGGATGTATGCCCATTTGAGAGCATTTCCTTGATCCATGCAGGGACTTCCTTGCCCTCTGCCTCCATTTTGCCGACTGATTTCTCGAGGCCGATGCTATCCCAAGTTTCGAACGGGCCCATTTGCCAGCCAAAGCCCAATTTCATCGCTTTATCAATACTTATGACATCATCTGCAATTTCGCCAAGCAGCTCAGCAGAGTACAGCAGCGCCGGGCTGAGGATATTCCAGAGAAGCTGGCCAGCTTTGTCATCTGCGTATACAAGCGCTTTCAATTTATTAGCCAATCCTTTTTCCTGCTTGCTCATTTCAACCGAAGCAGCTTTCAGCTTTTGGCGCGGCCCGTACTCAAGTGTGTCCGGATTGAGTTCAAGAATTTCTTTTCCTTCCTTCTTAAAGAACCCTTGCCCGGATTTGCTGCCAAGCCATCCATTCTCAAGCATCTGCTTCATGAATGCCGGCACTTCAAAGGCCTCTTTTTCCTTGCCGTCCACCTGTTCATATACGTTGTTCGCCACATGGATGAACGTATCAAGCCCAACCACATCCAGAGTCCGGAATGTAGCGCTTTTCGGCCTGCCGATCAGGGGACCTGTCACAGAGTCTACCTCTCCTACACTATAGCCGCCCTTGAGCATTTCCTGGACTGTGATCAGAAGGCCGTATGTCCCGATGCGGTTTCCGATGAAATTCGGTGTATCCTTTGCTTCAACCACGCCTTTGCCCAGTACATCTTCACCAAACTTCTTCATAAAAGAAAGGACTTCAGGTGCTGTCGTTTTTGCAGGAATTACTTCCAGCAGTTTTAGATAGCGCGGCGGATTGAAGAAGTGGGTGCCGATAAAGTGCTTCTGGAAATCATCAGATCTTCCTTCAGCCATGCTGTTGACGGATATTCCGGAAGTGTTGGAGCTGACAATGCTGCCAGGCTTCCTGAACTGGTCAACTTTCGCAAATACCTGCTTTTTTATATCCAGATTTTCGACGACTACTTCGATAATCCAGTCGACATCTTTTAAACGTTCCATATCATCTTCAAAATTGCCGGCTTCAAGCAGCGCAAGGCTTTTTTTGGATGTGAGTGGAGCCGGCTTCTGCTTAAGAAGCTTTTGCAGCGCTCCCTGGCTGATCCTGTTTCTGACAGCTTTATCCTCCAAAGTCAGGCCTTTCTTCTGCTCTGCCTCATTTAATTCACGAGGCACGATATCCAGCAGCAATGTCGGGATGCCAATGTTCGCCAAGTGTGCAGCAATGCCCGAACCCATTACGCCGGAACCTAATACTGCTGCCTTCTTAATTTGTTGGATCAATTTTGTTTCCCCCTTTGACACTTTTGAATGAACACTCATTCATTTTTCTGATAAAAAAAATGGCAGAGAATGAGTTCTGTTAGTTAATACTATAAGATATTTCTGAAATTTTCGCAATATTTAGCAGTGAAATTTATTAAAATTTACAATCTCTGGCTTATAGTGAATTATCTTTGAATGGACAACCTAGTATGGAAGCTCACCCAATAAGGAACGGCGCTGACATCTGGCAATTGCCGTTCTTCGGGCGGGCATTCCCCGATAGCCGAGATTGGCAGGCAGGAGGTGAACAGGATGAAGCATAAGAAAAACCCTTCAAAAGCAGGCGTGAGCGCCGCCAGCGTAAAAGGTGACGCAGGCCCGACAGTTGAACGTGACGGCGGAGGAAAAAGAAACAGCCAGAACAATCAGTATAAGAAGTAAGAATTGCTGCAGGGGAGCGGGAGGCCGCTCTCTTTTTTTATGATTTATGAGGGTGGCGAGGTGGATGAGATGGAAATTAAAGGGGAGATTTGGGTGATCAGGGGGGTTGTGGAGGGTTGGCGGGGGTTTTGGTGGGTTGTATTTGAGGATATTAGCAACTTTTGGGATTTATTAGCAAGTTTGGTGATTTATTAGCAACTTTTTTGTTTTATTAGCAACTTTTGGATTTTATTAGCAACTTTCAGCTTTTATTAGCAACTTTCAGCTTTTATTAGCAACTGGCCGCTTTCCGCCACTATCACTAAACGCCTGCCGGTTTTTAGGGACTCTCTCCTTGCACAAGGGTAGCCAACCGACGCATCCGGCCTCCTTTATTTGCGAGATTTCCGATTTATTTGCGTGTTTCAGCTTTTATTTGCGACTTTCAGCTTTTATTTGCGACTTTCTGATTATATTTGCGACTTCTCCATTTTATTTGCGACTCCCCCGTCCACACCACCAGCCAGCCCTCTTCAAAACATCAAAAAAAGCCCAGCAGATCCCCGCTGGGCCTTACATACCTATTTCTTAACCATACCCTTCAACACGAATGCCACATTGGCCGGGCGTTCTGCGAGCCTGCGCATGAAATAGCCGTACCAGTCTGTTCCATAAGGGACGTATACCCTCATTTTATAGCCTTCATTGGCCAGCTCCAGCTGCCGCTCATTGCGGATGCCGTAGAGCATTTGGAATTCAAATTGGCTGTTCGGGATGTTATGATCCCTGACCAGCTGCTTTGTATAGTCGATAATTGCATCATCATGGGTGGCAACGGCTGTGTAGTTGCCGTTCAGGAGATGCATTTTGATGATTTTCTTGAAGTTTTCATCCACGTCTTTCTTTTCCGGGAATGCAACCTCCGGGGATTCTTTATAAGCACCCTTTACAAGCCTCAGATTGGGCGAATATTGGTTTAGGTCGTCCATGTCGCCCTCTGTCCTGTACAAATAGGCCTGGATGACTGTCCCGATATTATCGTATTCCGATTTAAGCTGCTTGAAGATATCAAGTGTCTTCTGGCAGCGTGAATAGTCTTCCATATCGATCGTGACAAACACGCCGTTTTTCTTGGCTGCCTCCAGGATGCGCCTCATATTCCCCATTACCACATCATCGGAAATATCAAGGCCCATGCTCGTCATTTTGAGCGACAGCTGTGAATTGATTCCTTCACGGCCGATTGCTTCGATTGCCAAAATTGAGTTATCCGCCATTTCCCTTGCTTCTGCCTCATTGTCCACGAATTCGCCCAAATAATCAATGGTCACCACAAGACCCTTGCTGTTAAGATCTTTAATTACGTTGACTGCCTGGCTGATCATTTCCCCCGCAACGAAGCGGCTGGCCCCAAAACGAAGGCCGTACTTCTTCGCAAGCTTTGTCAGCGATTTATTTTTGGATAAAAAGAGAAAAAAGTCCCTCATTACTTGTTCCATAATGGCTCCCCCTTGAAAACGCATACATTTTGGATAATTAAGCCCTGTCTTTCAGCGAAATCCGGGCAGTGGCAAAGGATCATGATTCATGGATCACATTCAATTTTGTATATGGTCAATTTTCTGAAATGTGCCTTTGATAACCATAATTCTATCATCTTTCTCTTTATTTGAATATAATTTTCCGAGAAATTTAGCGAGATTTGTCGGCTGATGGCCAAACTCTTCTATTTACTGTAATCTCGCTTATTCCGGCCTCTATTAAATGCTGCTCCCTGCCTTTCATTCTGCTCTTCCAGCTTTTTCTTGTATAGCAAAGCTGCATAATAAAAGGACCTTCCGCCCTGGAAGATCCTTCATTAGTCGCTTCTGTTATTCTCTTCTTTACGCTTTGATTCATTAAGCTCCTTGATTTCCATGATCAGCTTCTTGACCGAATCCTTCGACTCCGGGCAGGATCCATTCCAATGGCGGGCAAGTGCTGGCATGGACTTCGCGATATGATTATAAAGAATCCATACCTTCACCTTTTCAGTCATTTCCTCATTAGCTTCGCCAACAAGAAGTTCTGTATATTTACTATAAAGGCCTTCTATTTCTTCTTTGAATTTTGGATCCATATTAAACTCCCCTTTCACTCAGCCCCCATGACTTTGGGCAGGTGGTGCACCGCATTGAATCATCTATGAGATTTGAAAGGCAGCATGTCTTCCTCATCTTTGCTTCCTTCTCAGGCGAATGGTACTTTTTTAAAGGATTGTCCTTTATGCCGAATAGTTTTCCGGGCAATCCCAGAAGACAGGCAAAATCATCCGCACCTCTTGCTTTCACCTCATCATGTTCACCAGCGAGGACTGATTCGTAGAGCCAATAGATGTAAACGGCTATGTTTTCCCACAAAATGTATCTGGAGACTCCAGCGGCTTTAGATACTCTTTCCAGCAGAATTTGCATATGTTCTGAAAATAAAGCTTCAAAACATTCTTCCCTCCGCTCTTCACGGGGTTCAGACTCTGTTTGAACGGAACTTGTATCATTCAAATAAAAGCCTGGGAGCCACATTCCATTTTTATAGCCTGATACCACAGTGATATTGGAAAATGATACATCAAGCCTGCAATTTCCGGCTGTGAAGCTATATAAATAGATTACTGCCAGAAAGCTGTATCTTTTCATAAAAAGTGAACCTGCGGCTGGGAGAGGTGCATCAAGCTCTTTCGCAAGCCTGTTCAGATATATTTCCATTTCCCCTGGCTGCAGAAGATGCCCTGTGTTTACCGAGAGAGGGGCATCGTTTTCCTCCTGGACAAGACGGAAATCTTTAAGCCTGTGTAAAGCCGGGGCCGGTTCAGACACTGGCTGCCTCAGGCTTCTTCAGAATGCATCTGCCTTTTCCGTACGGGATGCACAATGGCGTGCCGAAAAGCGGATCCATCGTCACTTCGCATTCCATTCCGAATACATTGCGGACAAGGCTGCAATTGATGACGAACTCGGGCTTGCCCTGGGCAAAAATCTCTTTATCCTTGATTGCTACTATATTATGGGCATAGCGGCAGGCAAGATTTAAGTCATGCAGCACCATCAGGATTGTCCTGTTCTCCCTTTCGTTTAGTTCAAACAGAAGGTCAAGGATTTCAATCTGATGGGTCATATCCAGGTAAGTCGTGGGCTCATCCAGAAGGATGATATCGGTATCCTGCGCAAGTGTCATGGCAATCCATGCCCTCTGCCTCTGGCCGCCGGACAGGGAATCGACTGTGCGGTCCTTCAGGTGCTCGATCCCGGTTGCAGCAAGCGCATCATTCACCTTTGCTTCATCATCTTCGGTCCATTGCTTCAGCCATGTCTGATGCGGATATCTCCCCTGTTTCACAAGCTGCAGGACAGTCAGCCCTTCTGGTGCAGATGGCGATTGCGGCAGTATGGCCATCCTTCTTGCTACATCCTTTGTGGACAGCTTGGAGATGGCTTTTCCTTCAAGCAGGACTGAACCTGATTTCGGCTTCAAAAGCCTTGCAATCGAACGCAGCAGGGTTGATTTCCCGCAGCCGTTCCCTCCGATGAATACTGTGATTTCCCCCTTTGGGATTTCCAGCTCCAGTTCATTTATGATAATGGTGTCCCCATATGAAAGTGTCAGCTCTTTTGTTGAAATAGCCTGCCCGGCGGTCATAGCGCTCTCTCCTTTGTTATCTTTTCATCCAATGGCTGATATTCTTATATGCTATCCATTTCGGGTTTTAAATAATAAGTAAATAAAATACGGCGCCCCGATGCTGGCAGTAAACACACCTGCCGGAATTTCAAGGGGCGAGAACAGTGTCCTGCCTATCAGATCGGCTGCCATTACAAGTATGCCGCCAATCAGGCCGGCAGTCGGCAGCAGGGCACCGAATGATGATCCGACGAGCCTCCTTGCGATATGGGGAGCCATGAGCCCGACAAATCCAATCCCTCCGGCGAATGCAACAGATCCGCCGATCAGGCCTGTGCTGAGCATCAGCATGATGAATCTGTGGCGCTGCACTGCTCCGCCGATCCCGGTGGCCACATCATCCCCAAGCTCCTGGATGTTCAGGTTGCGGGCAAATATCATAGCCAGTGCCGATAATAGGATGATCCATGGGACAATAATTTTAACATTATCCCAATTCGATCCGTGGACAGTACCCGTGATCCATATATTGGCCTGTGAAGCCTGGTGGATGGGGCCAAGGATCATCATCAGATTAGTAAGCGCCTGGGTGAGGGTGGATATCCCTATTCCGATCAGCACAAGCCTGATTGGTGATGATCCATTTTTCCATGCCAGAAGATAGACAAGGAAAGCAATGGCTGCAGCGCCTGCGAAAGCGGCAACAGGCATCCATTCTATACTTACGGTCAAGGCATTATTATCATCACTGAATATCGCCAGGAAAGCCACAACGGCGACAGATGCGCCTCCGGTGATCCCGATGATGTCAGGTGAAGCAAGCGGGTTCCTGATCATCCCCTGAAGAATGCCCCCGGCAACAGCAAGCCCTATTCCCACCATAAGGGCAACAATAATTCTTGGCAGGCGGAAGTTCTTGATGACCAGCTGCTCCATATTCGTCCCTCCGCCAAAAAGGACCTGCAGCACTTTGAGCGGATTTATTTTCATCTCCCCCGTGCCTGTGCTGAAAAGAAAGACAAGGAAAGCAGCAGCAGCGAGAATGATTATGGTAAAAAGTGATTTACGGTCAGCCAGGAAGGAAATCCTGCCTTTGAATATCCTGAAATTCATATACTTGGACATCAGCTGCCAAACCCCCTTCTGGCGATATAAACAAAGAACGGGGTGCCGATGATGGCGGTCATGACACCGACAGGGACTTCCTGCGGCATGATGATATATCTGGCAGAAATATCAGCCGCAACAAGGAGGATTCCCCCCATAACGGCGGAAAATGGGATCACCCATCTATGGTCGATCCCCACCACTGCTCTTGCCAGGTGAGGGATCACAATGCCGACAAAAACAATCGGGCCCGCTACAGCAACAGCGCCGCCAGCCAAAAGGATGATCGCGGCACCGGCGAATAGCTTCGTCCAGCCTGTGCGAAGGCCCAGTCCTTTGGCAACATCTTCTCCCATTGATATGACATTCAGCTTTTTCGCAAGGAGCAGGGATCCAATCCAGCCTGCAGCAAAGTATGGCAGTACAGCTGTGAGAGACTCCAGCTTCCTTCCTGACACTGAACCCGCAAGCCAAAAGAGCACCTGTTCCAGCGCCGCTTCGTTGACCACAAGCAAACCTTGTGTGAAAGCTGAAAACATGGCGCTCATTGCAGCGCCTGCCAGCGTCAGCTTCATAGGGGTGAGCCCCTCACGCCCGACAGAACCGATTCCATACACAGCTGCAGCGGCTGCGGCTGCGCCTGCAAAAGAGATCCAGGTGTACGCCTGGAGGCTGGAAACGGAGAACACAGATACGGCCAGCACAACTGCAAAGCCGGCGCCTGCATTTACTCCAAATACGCTCGGCGATGCGAGCGGATTCTTTGTCAGCGTCTGCATGAGCGCCCCGGCAATCGCCAGGCTTGCTCCTGTAGCAGCACCAATCAGCGCCCGTGGAAGGCGGACTGATTGGAGGATAATATGTTCATTAGATCCATCGAATGCCGAAAAAGCTTCGAAGGCCATTTTCCAGGTAGTATCTGTATAGCCATACACTATGCTGGCACACATTAGTAATAGAAGTATCAGTATTGAAATAAACAGCCCGAGCCATTTATGTCCTGTTTTTTTTAATAGCATCCTGCGTAAACCTTTCTGCACTCTTTTATAAACAAATAACAGTTTTTCTCTATTAATAAGTCTAGGGGAATCGGCATACTCTGTCAATGAGTTTGAGAATCATTTTCATTAACCTGTTGACAGTTTGAACGCTTTCATTTTATGATAAGAAAGTCATTGAAAATGATTATCAATTAATTACATATAGGAGGATACATATATGAAGCTGAGCAAAATTTATCTTGGGCTGTTTTCACTTATAGCCATCCTGATGCTGGCTGCCTGCGGAGGCGCTGCCGAGGATGAAGCGGCAGACAGCAAAGATTCATCATCCGGAAGCGGCGAAGATACAAGCTACACAGTAGAACATGCAATGGGAACTGAAACTTTAGAAAAAACACCTGAAAAAATTGTCATTCTGACAAACGAAGGAACTGAGGCACTTCTTGCTATGGGCGTCACTCCTGTTGGGGCTGTCCAGTCCTGGACTGGTGATCCCTGGTATGACCATATTTCAGACCAGATGAAAGATGTCCAGGTTGTCGGACTAGAGAGTGAAGTGAATGTGGAAGCCATCGCAGCTCTTGAGCCGGACTTGATCATCGGAAACAAGATGCGCCAGGAAAAGATTTACGATCAGCTGAAGTCAATTGCCCCGACCGTTTTTGCGGAAACATTGCGCGGCAATTGGAAGGAAAACTTCGAGCTTTACGCCAAAGCCATCAATAAAGAGGAAGAAGGTAAGCAGGTCATTGCCGATTATGATCAGCGCATCGCTGATATAAAGGAAAAACTCGGCGATGATGTGAACAAGGAAATCTCCATGGTCCGCTTCATGGCCGGAGATGTCCGCATCTATCATAAAGATTCTTTCTCGGGTGTCATTCTTGATCAGATCGGTTTTGCCCGCCCTGAAAGCCAGGATGTAGATGATTTTGCCGAGAAGAATGCCACTAAAGAACGAATTCCGGCCATGGACGGAGACGCTCTCTTCTACTTCACCTATGAAGAAGGGGACGGCGAAGCAACAGATGTGGAAAAAGAATGGATTGAAGACCCGCTCTTCAAAAATCTTGAAGTTGCTAAGGCAGGAAATGTATACAAAGTGGATGATACCATCTGGAATACAGCAGGCGGTGTCCTTGCAGCCAATCTCATGCTTGATGATATTGAAAAATTCATGATTAAATAAGGAATTTCTGCTTAACAAAAGCCCCCTCTTCTAT
Organism: Bacillus sp. AG4(2022); assembly: GCF_031844465.1. Classification (NCBI taxonomy): domain Bacteria; kingdom Bacillati; phylum Bacillota; class Bacilli; order Caryophanales; family Bacillaceae; genus Bacillus; species Bacillus sp. AG4(2022). The sequence continues at coordinate 276,215 of NZ_JAUZVH010000006.1, read as the reverse complement.
ATAGCAGCCAAAAGGATCCGGAAACGGATCCTTTTTTTATTTGCATTCGTTCATAACTATTCCAACTTTGGCAACAATATCGGTAACGCTAAAAAGATGCGGTGATATGAGTGAAAAAGAAAAGCTGGATGAAAAAGCCACGCATCCAAAAGGATGTCGAGTATAAAGACTGGGAAGAGTCACTTGTTAAATCTGAGGACTATAAAAAGACTTTCTATTATAACCAGAAAACGGGACTGAGATTCGGCTTTTCCTTTATGTCTACACTTGTGGATGAGAGCATCCTCCAGGAAGGGGTCCTTCCTTATCTTCAGGGAGAGGAATTTACCCGGATCGAGGATGTCAAAAAGATTATTCCTATTCCAGATGTAAGTGTCTCCGAGGACCCTTCAGATATTGAACAGAAGCTATTCAATGGCTATGTAATGGTGACGATTGAAACAGAAGTAAAGCATTTTGCATTTGTTGCAGCCCAGAAGGAAGTTGTCAGAAGCCTGACCCAGCCTGAGGTGGAGTTCAGTGTCATCGGCCCGAAGGAGGCCTTTGTAGAAGCTATTGACCAGAACTTGAACCTGATCCGGAAAAGACTGTCCATTAAAGAACTGATCATCGAGCAGTATACAATCGGAAAGCTGTCTAAAACGAAGGTCGCCGTCCTGTATATCGAAGGAATTGCCGACAATGAGAATGTTAACACGGTGCGGCAGCGCCTGAAGGATATTGAGATTGACCATATCATGGACAGTTCTTATATTGTCGAAATCATAGCCGACAATCAGAATACAATATTTCCGCAAATCCTGGATTCGGAAAGGCCGGACCGGGTTTCCGGCATCCTTGCAGAAGGAAAGATCGCCATTGTGGTGGACGGCTCCCCGCAAGTGCTGATATGCCCGACGACACTTGTGGAATATTTCAGTTCTTTTGAAGATTATTATCTGAATTGGTATTTATCTTCCTTTTTCAGGCTTGTCCGCCTGTTTGCGGTTGCCTTTTCCATTTTAATCACACCCATATATGTTGCTACACTGTCTTATCATTATGAACTGATACCAAAGGATCTGATGAGCACGCTGATCACTTCCAGGAGAGAGATTCCGCTGCCGCCAATCCTGGAGGCACTATTCCTTGAATTGACTATAGAATTGCTGCGTGAGGCCGGTGCACGGCTTCCTACCAAGGTAGGCCAGACAATCGGTATCGTAGGAGGAATCGTTATCGGGACGGCTTCTGTTGAAGCCGGCCTGACGAGCAACGTCCTTCTCATCATCGTAGCTCTCTCTGCCCTGGCGTCTTTTACTACACCAGTCTACCGGATGGGCAACACGATCCGCCTTTTGCGGTTCCCCTTCCTTTTCCTGGCCGAGTTATGGGGGCTCCTTGGGATTGTATTTTGCTTCTGCATCCTTATGACGCATCTGATCAGGCTGACATCGCTGGGCCGGCCATTCCTTGAGCCGATCTATCCCCTTAGAGTACCTGATTTAAAGGATGCGCTCATCCGCCTGCCATTTTCAAAGCAGTCAAAAAGGCCGGTATATGTCCGGCCAGAGCAGCCAAGGCGTTTTTCAAAAAAGAAGGCTCAGCAAAAGAAAGACATTGATGAGTAAAACGGAGGGTTATGGCTATGAAGCAGTCCTTGCCGGAAAATGTGAAAATATCTCCCTTCCTGATATTTTATATTATTGTATCCATACAGATAGGCATCGGCGTTCTTGGGTATCAGCGGATCATTGCCAAAACAGCCGGCTATGATGCATGGATGTCAGTCATTGCGGCCGGCGCCTCCATCCATATCATTCTCTGGATGATGTATAAGACAGCCGAAAACGCAGGAGGAGATTTAATATCCATCAACTCATACGTCTTTGGAAAGAAAATCGGAAAAATAGTCAGCCTTGCTTTTTCTGCCTATTATATCCTGCTGACTACTACAATCATAAGAACATATATCGAAGTCATCCAAGTCTGGCTGTTCCCGGAATTGAGCACCTTCTGGTTTTCTTTCGGCTTTTTGGCCCTGGCAGCATATGTAGTCAGCGGGGGCCTGCGTACAGTCACAGGCGTCGCCTTTCTTGGCGCCATTCTTCCCAGCTATCTGATGCTTACCTTCGCCTTTGCAATTCCATTCAGCGATTATCGCAATCTTTTTCCTGTATTGGACCATTCCATTAAGGATATTGCACTTGCAGCAAGAGATATGTCGCTGACGTATCTTGGCTATGAAATCTTATTGCTTGTCTATCCATTTTTAAAGGATCCGGGCAAATCAAAAAAATGGGCACACCTGGCCATTTTCACCACAACCTCACTATATGTCATCCTGACAATCATTACCTTCGGCTATTTTTCTGAAAAGCAGCTGCAGAAAACTGTCTGGGCAACATTGACGATGTGGAAAATTGTTGAAATGCCTTTTGTTGAGCGGTTTGAATATATCGGGATTGCCAACTGGAATTTAATCATTCTCCCAAATGCCTGCCTGGCGATTTGGGGGGCAAGCAGGATCGTCAAACGGGTCGCGGGCATCCAGCAGCGCAAGAACGTCATTGGCATCGTCCTTATTTGCCTTGCTGTTGCCAATATATTTGAGACCAGGGAGCAGATTGATCTCCTCAATAATATCTCTTCCCAATTTGGCTTCTATTTTAATTACGGCTATGTTCCTTTGTTGTTTGCCGGCAGCCTCGTTGCAAAGAAGGTGAGGAAAAAATGAAATTATCCAGTTATTTATCCCTCCTTGCGGTCTGTATACTGCTGACCGGGTGCCTGGAAAAAGAAATTATTGATGATTTAAATATTGAGAGCGGGATTGCTTATGATTGGGAGGATGATAAATTGAAGGGCACTGCCCTTATCCCTGTCTACCTGCCCGACCAGCCTGTAAAAAATGTCACGTTTACCAGCACCTCCACATTGAGCAGGGATCTGCTGCTGGAAATGCAGCGCCAGTCGTCCGAGCCTCTGGTGACTGGAAGCTTGGAGGTAGGCGTGTTCGGCAAGGAACTCACCCAAAGGGGTATCATTGATGTCCTTGACTCATTCCAGAGGGATGCAAGCATCGGTGCCAGGGTATTTCTCGCTGTTGCAGATAATAAGGCAGGCGATATCATGAAAGGCGAGTATGGGACAAGGGGCAATGCCATTTATATCTCCAATTTGCTCAAGCACAATATGGAACAGCGCGATGTCCCCAAAAGCAATCTCCAAATTTTCCTGGCATCTTTCTATCAGCAGGGCAAGACAGCTTATTTGCCTAAGCTGAAAGATATGGGCAAGGACAAAGTAGAGATTTCAGGAATGTCCTTATTTAAATTTGATAAAGTGGTAGACGAAATTGATGCAGAGAAAATGTTCTTTTTTAAACTGCTGGTAGACAAGTACAGCGAGGGTTCCTATAAGATAAATATCGGGAACGATCAGGCAGCCATCAAGAGCATTAAATCCAAGCATAAAATTAAAATCATCAAAAGCGAGCCTTATGCATTTAAAGTCGAAATAAGCATAAAAGGAATTATCCGGGAATACTCCGGAGAACAGCTGACCATAAAAGAAATCAAGGGTGTGGAGAAGAACTTCGAGAATCTTATAGACAAGGAAACGGAAGCGCTCATTACCCGCTTTCAAAAAGAGGGCATTGATCCGGTAGGATTTGGCGCTTTTGTGAAAAGCAAAACAAGGGGCTTTGATTTTAAGAAATGGGAAGACGAATACAAGCGCATGAGCGTAAAGGTTACAAGCAATGTAGAGATACTTGAATCAGGGGTAATAGAATGAAAAAAGGACAGGGGCTTCCCTGTCCTTAGTCACTATTGGAGAACATATACTTTTTATAATGGTAGCGGATGGAGAAGATCAGGCTGATGGCAAGCATGCTGCCCATGAGCGAGCTTCCTCCATAGCTGACAAATGGAAGCGGGATACCAGTGATCGGCAGGAGCCCGATTGTCATGCCGATATTCTGGAATACATGGAATGTGATCATGCTGATGACACCGACACAAATATAGGTGTAAAAGTCGTTCTTAGTTTCCATGCCAACTTTCGTAATATGGTAAATCAGCAGGAAAAACAGGCTGATCAAAACACTCGCTCCAATGAACCCGAACTCTTCCCCAACAATGCTGAAAATAAAATCAGTATGGCTTTCAGGAAGATAGACTTCCCTTGTGCCATAGCCCTTTCCGCTTGTTTCCCCAGAACCGATGGCAAGCAGGGAGCGTGTCAGCTGGAATCCGGTCGTCCCCTGATAATTATAGGGATCGATCCAGGAATAGATGCGGCCGAACTGGTACTGTTTGACGCCCAGATATTTTTCCAGCAGATCGGGGTGCCAGAGCACGAGGTAGAAAATGCCTGCGATTAAGGTGATTCCGCCGCCGAATATTGGGAGCAGAAGCTTCCATGTGATTCCTGAGATGAAGATCATGCCAATCATGATTGCTATGAATACAAGGCTTGTGCCGAGGTCAGGCTGCTGCATCACAAGCATGAGCGGCAGGAACGTCACTGCACCGATTTTCACCAGCAGCCAGAGATCGGTTTGGATCGTCTTGATCCGATACTTCGGATGATGGTCTGTTATCACCCTTGCCAGAGCGAGGATGATAAAAACTTTAACAACCTCAGAAGGCTGAAGGGACCCTACCGCAGGGAAGGTATACCAGCTCTTTGCCCCATTTATGACAGGTGCAATCCCCGAAGGAGCCACGATCAAAAACCCAAGCAGCGCAATACCCAGCCCATAGGCATACCAGGAAATCTTCTTCAGCTGATCAGAATCAAGCGTCATAACCGTTCCAACAATGCCGGCCCCGACCACCCACCAGACAATCTGCTTCAGAAGGAAATTATCTTTATACTGGCCCGTGGTCTGCGCGCTGTAAATCGATATGCAGCTAACCAGGCACAGCAGCATCAAAATCAATATCAACCCAAAATCTATACGATAACTAGAATTATTTTTAGAAGTCATAATCGTCTCCTTTTATAGAAAAGCGGAGGCGGCTTGTTCAGAGCCGACAAGCATAAGACGTACAAGAATAAAAGGCGTTCTTTGCCTTTAATTCTTGTGTGGCTTATGACTCGAGGCTCTAGCCGCCGGAGCTGGACAAATAGAAAAGCGGAGGCGGCTTGTTCAGGTGCGACAAGCATAAGACAAGCAGGACTGAAGGTTGTTCTTTAACCTTCTGGCCTGATTGGCTTATGACTCGAGGCTCTAGCCGCCGGAGCTGGACAAATAGAAAAGCGGAGGGCGCTTGCTTTATGATGCGCAGGCTGCCCAAACAAAAAATCTACTACAATTCTTCATTATATTTTTTTAAGAGACAAATCACAACTTGTTTCATGCTGTTGGATATTATTTCATTTTTCACTTTTCTTTTTCAGTTGCCGGATCAGTCTTCGGCAGGGAAGCTGTCAAAGTACTTTGCACGGATGTCCTCTTTCATCCATTCCAGATTATTGGGGACCTGCGGGATCGAATAGCCGATGTAAATAGGCGTTGTTATGAACCGCGGGACTATTTTGGCATAGATGTCCTCTCCGAGTTTATAGAAAAATAAATTATAGCTGGAGCATTTGAACGGAAAGCTGTGAAGGATATAGCGGACAGCTGCCTGAATATAAGCAGCAAAGGCACCGATTTCCTCCATGTCTCCAAGCTTTGCATTAAATTCATAGAAGCCGATTTTCGGGGCTGTTGAAATATTGAGCAGTGATCTGCCTTTTTGGCTGATGGCCAGTCCCTCAAATTCTTCTTCCCTGATATTTTCTGTGTAATCCACTTCATTAAGCCCGACAATCTGCATATGGGGATGCGCAATGGTCCCCCCTGAGAGCGGCCCGTGGTTTTTAAAAAACAGGACAGATGTGAAGCGTCCGCTGTTTTCCATTTCAATCCAATGCTTCAATCCGAAACTTAGCAGCTTTTCCAGATGCTCTAAAGAATAGGTTGAGATATCCCCGCTGCATTCGTCTGATTCAATCAAAACAGTCTGCAGGGTATTTTCAAGGACAGGGAATTTATTTTTCAGCAAAATGATATTGTCCTCGACTGCAAGGATATCGGTCAGCTTTTCTCTCTCACAGAAAGGGCAGCCCTGCTCTTTGTCACGGATACTGTTTGGCTTTTTCACTCCGATTGAAGTGTTGAAGTTCAAATGTGTTTTTGTCATATTTCCACCATCCTGCAGGTTTTTCTCCTATAAATCATATCACTTACCTCCTGAACCTGGCGCCTTTTTGACCTTGCGCAGGAAAAAACGGCAGCCCCGGAGCTGCCGTTTCTCTTTCCTATTCGCTGACTGTCAGAGGAAAATCCGAGTGTTCATGCAGCCCTTCCGAGTTTTCCACATGAACAGTCACTGTATAGCTGCCCGCCTCTGCAAAGCTATGTTCTGCAGAATATTTTCCTTCGCCGGACTCTGTCAGGTTCACCCACTCAGGGGTGTCCTTGCCTTCTTTCATGATTTCAAGCTTAACAAGCGCTTTTTCCAGGGGAGCCCCATCTTTCTTGTCCACCTGGACATCAAGGCCCGCCGCCTGTTTCATATGGATATGATCCGGCTTGATGAAACTGATTGCAGCCTCACCATGATGGTGGGATGATTCTTCTCCGCCTGACTCATGGTCATGGCCTTCATCTTCCCCATGCTCATGAGCGGCTTCTCCGTCCGCACTATTGCCAGCGTCTCCGCCCTCACCGGCTTGTACCTCAGCTTTTGGCATTGTATGCATGTCCCTCGCTGTCACATGGACCTGGACTATATAATCGCCATCCTTGCCGAAGGTCTTGGCAGCCTGGTAAATTCCTTTGCCTGTATGTTCTGCAGGAAGCATCTCACTCTCCTCTTGATTTCCTTCCTGCCAGATTTCAAACTTTACTTCATCTGCATCCTCGACAGCTTCTTCCCCCTGCACTACTTCGACAGAAAGGGTTATTTCTTCATTCAGCTCCACTTTTTCAGGAACATCAAGCTTGGCTTCAAGGATTTCCGGCACTTGTCCCCCGTTCCCCTGGCCGCTGTCATCAGAACCCTTTCCGCAAGCTGCAAGAACCATCACGGCGAGGATAAAAACATATAGATATTTCTTCATTCTTTGTCCCTCTTTCATACAGATTCCCTTTATAAAGGATACTATATCTCTTAATTGTGAAATAAGTAAGAAATTACATCAAACATTTGATAACGGAAGCTGTGCCTTTATGTACATTATAGCTTTCCTTCCCCCCGGGTCCAAATTCTATAAAAAAAGCGGCACAAGGAGGTTCCTTATGCCGCATATTTATTATATGAAAGGAGGTAGGGTTGGATAAGTCTGCGTTTTTTAAGATTGCCTATTACAGGATTTCCAGTTCAATAACCAGTGCAAGAAGTACCTGGATCAGCAGGTTAAGTGTCAGCGCTACTTGAGTATCTTCAAGGTTTACAGTACAGTCTTTCGCATTTTCAATATAAACGCTCTGGCGGTTAGATTGGTTGATTTGTGTGAATTGAAGCAAATCTTCAGTGATCCTTTCAGCTTGGCCTCCGTCAGCAATTGAGATATTGATGACAATGACGATTGCTACAACGAGGGCTGCCTGCAATGAAGCGGCAACTTGGGTTTCACTTGAGTTTACTTCAACATTGAGACAGTTTTTAAGGACAATGGACTCTTTAGAATATTGGCCCATATTCGTGCCTTGCACAACATCTTTTACATCTCTGTCGCTGCTGTCAAAAATGCTCATAGGATGGCTTGATGAAGGATCAAGGGCATTCCATCCGCTGTGGTGGCATGATGAACCGGCAGCATTGCTTTCACAATAAACATCTTCTACCTTTGGACGATAGTTTCCACTTAACAATGTAATCTCTCCCTTTAATTTTTTGCCTTATCGGCTTTTTTTCCTAAACGTGCGTTTGGCTTCTTTCTTAGGCTCTTCTTCGGCAGAATCATTTTTCTTTTTTTGTGCTTCAACAAAATCTTTAACCTGCTGTTCCAGATCTTTCACAAGATTGCGGATACGCGTTTTTTCCTCATCTGACAGGTTTTTCGTTTTCAATCCGCTTTCGTCGCTTTGATTCCGCTTTAAAAGGTCTCTGACTTTAAGGCTTACAAGCTGATTCGATAGCTCAGCCATCTTGTTATTTAGTTCATCCAACACAGTTCACCCCCTCCGAGCGCTTATACTATTTAATATGATTTTTAAGCCGGCAAGTGAGGGCTAATCCCTATCCCGGCTTAAAAGGGCGTTTGTATCGGCTGATGGTGCGCCACTCAAGGCGCTTGGCCCTTATACTACTTGTATATGGGATTTCATCCATTTAGTTCGGGCTCATCCCCCAAAAGCAAAAAAAGGGCCCTATGCAGGGGCCCTTTTACAGCAATAAAGAAGCAGGCGGCACTATTTGCCGCCCGCTGCATCTTGTACTCGGATTTTTAATGCTTCAACACTCTTCAGTCCTTTTCCACTGCTTCTGCTGCAGCGGTCCCATTATGGATCTTAATGACTTTTTGATTTTGTCCATCCCCTTTTACAAAAAAGCCATTGGAGAAATCGGTGGACAATTCCCTGAAAAAGGTGCCAAGAGTTCCTTCTTTCCCGTTATCATCAAACGAGATTTTATAGCCGCCTTCTTCTTTTACCAAAGAAGCTTCTATCCCCTTATCCCATTCTCCTGCCGGATCGTATACATCGCGGTTCACTTCAACAAGATGGAGGTCAACGCCTTCAAGAAGCTCGAACAGATGATTGACGAGGGAATGCTTGACGACCATTTCCCATTTGCTCTGAACGGCGTGGGCCATGACGATTTGAGTGGCGGACTTCTCCCGGACTGTTTCGGCGATTAAATCAGAAACCTTCTGTCCGTTCTTATACTTTTGGATGGCTGGAAGGCCGTATTTTTCAGCCAATGATTCGAACAGCATTTTCGTCTGGATCTGGTTGAACTCAAGATCCTTTTCCTGCCCCGGGAGCACTGACAATACATAGCACTTCCCCTTAAATGCATCAGCAAGGAGCTTCCCCCTTTGAATGAGCGTTTCAGCATGCTGAGGGCTGCTTACACATACCAGTATCGTTTCCAGCAAATCATTCACCTCGTTTAGAATTTTGCCTACATTATAGCATAGCCAGTCAGAGCAACCCAGCCAAAAGCTGGTGTTCCAGCCATCCTTTCAGCCGCTGCATATAAAAGATTCCTTGATGGGAAGATAATGATGTACTTAGGATAAGGAGGGGAAAAGCGATGACAAAAAAGTATAATAAAGGCAGCAGCAACCAAAACTCCCCGCGCGCTGGCCTGTCCGACCCAATAAGCGGCGACAACAGCAAAGGGAATAAACACAACAAAGACCAAAAAAGCAAAACTGACGCGGATTAATCGAAATGCGGAGGGCGCTTGTTCAGCCCCGACAAGCATAAGACGCTTCAGGATTGAAGGCGTTCTTTGCCTTCAATCCTGAAGTGGCTTATGACTCGAGGGGCTAGCGCCCGGAGCTGGACAAATCGAAATGCGGAGGCGGCTTGCTCAGAATCAAGGAACGCAGGCTAAAACCGCCACGTCCTGTGGCAACGCCTGCATGACCCGCATCCTGCGGGCCCAGCCAGCATAAGACGAGCAGGACGGAAGGTTGTCCTTTAACCTTCTGGCCTGATTGGCTTATGACTCGAGGCTCTAGCCGCCGGAGCTGGACAAATCGAAATGCGGAGGGCGCTTGTTCAGCGCCGACAAGCATAAGACGCTTCAGGATAGAAGGCGTTCTTTGCCTTCAATCCTGAAGTGGCTTATGACTCGAGGGGCTAGCGCCCGGAGCTGGACACTCGAAATGCGGAGGGCGCTTGCTCAGCCCCGACAAGAAGCCAGCCTGTACAAGGCTGGCTTCCTTTCATGCAATGGAAGCATCCAGCCTTGGACGGGCTGAGTCGGCCTGCAGATAATCAGACAGACTCCCTTTGTATACAAGATGGAGCGAAAAGACTTTCTCCAGTTCATGCGGCTTAAGCAGTGAAACAGGCTTTTCCACCCGGCATCCGTTGGTTTCCTTGAGGATGGTCCCGACGAATTCAGAGCAGAAGAAGGCATTGGATCTGTTATATTCCCAGTTGAACAGCACGGCGAACAAGCCGAGCAGATTATATTTATAATGATGCCTGTTTTCTTCAAAAAATGCCGCCTGCTCCTGCATCCTGCCATATTCCTGCTCGCTCACCGTACAGGCATAAACCGCACAGCGGGCATTTGCAAACAAATTCGCGCGCACATCTTCTTTCACGAATCCCCCGGAAAACGGATTGGCAGGATTAATCCTCCCGAAGCTGTACACATCCAGCAGCCCTTCATCAAATGAGATGGATGCATGATTGAGTTCTTTTCCAGTAAAAATCCGGATCAGCTTTGTGAATAAAGTTCCCGTGTCGGTCAGCAGTACAAATACCTGGCGATGGCCCATTTCTTTTCCCTCCTGAAAAAAATGAAGGGAAATGCGCAGTGGCGACCTTGCTGCCCTTCTCCATAATCATACAGCCACAATGCTCCCTTAAAGAACGAACTCGGGTATTATTTGCTTCTAAGACCCTGGGCCTAGATGATGGGGATTAATGATGGAAAACATCAGCAGATCATCAAACTTTCCGCAGGTATATTCATAATTCCTCAGCAATCCTTCACGGATAAACCCGCATTTTCCGAAAAGGCGCTGGGACTGGAGGTTTGCCGGTTCAATCAGTGCCTGGATTCTCATCAGATTCAAATCCTCGAAGCCATACTGGATGATAGCCGTGATTGCCTCGGTGCCGATTCCCTGATTCCAACAGGCAGGATCCAGTTCAAGACCTATATCTGCCCGGAAATGGGTGGAATTCATATTCAAAAATCCGCAGCTTCCAATCAGCCCTTGTCCGTCCTTTAACGAAATTCCCCAGCGGATACCCGTTCCTTCCTCAAGAATGCGTTCATACCAGCCAATTTCGGAGCGTGCATCATCCAAGTCAGCAAATGGCTCGATTCCATAGTATTTCGTTACTTCGGCATCAGAAAGATATCCGAGGATATCCTCTGCATCCTCCATTATCACTTTCCTAAGCAGAAGGCGGGCCGTTTTGATTTCCGGAAACGATCCCTTCAATTTTTCATTTATATTATTCATTGGACATACTTCCGTTTCTCATTTTTAGTATTTATTCTCCAGCTGCGGACCCAGCCAATTCAAAGACGGGATTAGCTTCCCACTCTTCACGCAAAATGCCCATCCTGATTGAATCATAATGGACGCCTTTGTAAATCCGGCATTTCCGCAGCCTGGCTTCCATCGTCATCCCCAGCTTTTCGCCGACCTTGACCATCCGCTCATTTCCTGACCAGGTGGTGTAGCCGGTCCGGGCAATCGGCTTTGTTTGGAAAAGGTGGCTGATCCAGAGTTTCAATGCCCTGGTCCCATAGCCGCCATTCCAATATTCCGGCGAATAAATGACGATTCCCATTTCCAGCCACAGAGATGGCTCATGCTCCCAGTAATAGCTGACCGTCCCTTCTATCTTGCCGTTGATTTCGATGGCCAGCATATCCTCCTGGTTGACTACCTGCTCCTTCCGCAACTCATATTCAGCAAACGTCAGTGATTTATGCTCAAAATAGGGAGCGTCCCACTTTTTCCACGCCGGATGCTCTTCCTTAAAAGCCAGCTCCCATAACCGGGGCAGATCTTCTTCGGTGATGGTCCGCAGAATAACTTCAGCGTCTTTCAGTAACATAGCTCTACCTCTTTGTGTTTATTTTTGTAATATTTCCATTATAACAATAAAACCTCTCTCAAAAAATGGAAACTTCATTATTTCCTCATAATAAAAAACCGCCTTATGGCGGTTTCGTTAAATAGATTAATTGAAGGGCGGATCAATGCTGCTGCCGGCGCTCCACGAATAGGTTTTCCCCGGTTTTTTCGCAGGCTGGTATTTTCTCATCGGCCCTTTTTCAAGCACCTCTTTTAAAAACAGGCCACCGTCCGGGTTCTGCTGCTTCATGAGCTCCATCAGATATGTAATATCGTCCATCGCCCTGTGAGTTTGATGGTCTGTAATATTGTGGGCGGAAAGAAGGGTCGCCAGTTTGCTGTTGGCAAAGCCATACTTTTTCCATTGTACTCCCTTCATGGTGCAATACCATTTAAGGTCATTCACTTCAGGATACATCTGATACATGAAGCTTCTGTCAAATGATGCATTATGGGCAAATACAGAATCGGCTTTATTAAGGAAGGACTGGACTGACTCATCATGGAAAACCTGTCCCCTTACCATTTCAAACGGAATACCATGAATCCTGTAGGCACTGCTGTAATTTCTAAGGGCCCTGCTTGAAAGCGGCTCCCTAAGGAAAGACTCCTTTTCCTCAACCTGGAGGATTTCACCTGTAGCTCCATCATAAGAAAACAGAATAAATGCCAGTTCGATGATTTCGTCCCCGCCAGGAGCCAGGCCTGTTGTTTCTACATCGACCAGCAGTCCTTTTTTGTTTATATTCATTTTGATCACCTTTATATTTTTTTGCCTTCAAAAAGAAAGCTGGAATTTTTAACATTCTTATAGCTATTTCCTATTCTAGTATTTTCGCGGGAAAAATGACAGTTAAACCCCCTTTCTGGCTGAAAAAGGAAATTAATAAAAACACAAAAAGGCACGGCAGAGACCGCACCTTTAATAGGACTATAATGAAGCAACCCTTTCATATACATCTTTCAGGGTCATACAACCCTTATCCCGGACCTTGCTTATATAACAGCACCATAGCTCGGCAGCCAGCCGGGCATCCTCCAAAGCATGGTGCCGCTCCATGACCGGAATGCCGTTGTGGCTGCACAGGTCCTCCAGCCTCTGCAGGTTAAGCTCCGGCTCGGCAATCCGGTACAGGAAAGAGGTATCTATAATTCTGTGCTTAAGAGGAGCCTTAAAATGCTTCCAGCTCGCATTCTGCAGGAAGCTCTTCTCATGACGGGCATGATGCGCTATGATGGTCCGCGCTTCGCAGAATTTGAAGAACTCTATCAGCACTTTAGGCAGCGGTGGCGCCTCCTTAAGCTGGGAGCCCCTTAGGCCTGTAAGCTGTTCAATCTGAGGTGAGAGTGTTTTTTCATATCTGATCAGGGAATAAAACTTCTTATCCTCATTTATGGTTCCATTCTCTATCTTGACCGCCCCTATAGAAATAATCTCATCTCCCTGATCAGGAAAAAAACCAGTTGTTTCAATATCCATGACGATAGCTTCCATCCTGTCAAGCGGCACCGACAGCGCTTCCTCTGCCCGTATTTCTTTATGCAGTCTGCGCAGGAAGGCCTGCTGCTGGGAATTCTGCCCGCCCTGCATCCCCCCGAATACACCGGAATTCAGTTTCCCCGGCAGCCCTTTCATCATTTGAAACATGCTTTCAAAGCCCATTATTGGACACCCTTTTCAATCTTGGCCTGTACAAATTGGTGCAGCTTTTTTCCGCCCTTCAGGATATTGCGGAGCTCCGCCCGTTCTTCCCTTGGAAGGTTTCTTACATTCAAATAGTGTGAAGCCTCATAAGAGCGGGCACTGGAGAAAATGGATTCCCTGCAGGCCAGCAGAAGGCGGAAATTGCGCTCTGCCTTTTCCAGCGCATCCTTATACTCTGCCTTTTCCGCAAGCCTGCTGATTCTTTCAAGTGTGGAGGTTTCAAAAAACCCTTCCTTCATCGCCAATAGACGGATGCTGTTAACATAGGGAAGGAAAGCAGTCTGCTTCAAGTCTATGAAGCCCTCAAATTTTCCTTTTTCCTCAACAAGGATCTGGCCCAGGGGACCAACAGCCGGTTTTATATGCATGCTATTCTCTGCAAGCCTTTTTAAAAGTCTGGGACCTGCCATCATCTTAGTGTGCACATAAGATTTAAGCTCACTGATATACACTCCGCTTCCTTCCAGGGCCCTCGCATCATAAAAAATCTGCAGATACCGGATCGACTCCCAGCTCTCCTCCTCAATCCATCGCTCCAGCTGCTCTTTCCAGGCTTCCGCTGTTCTCCGCCATAAAGGGTTGCTGCTCATCACCTTGCCTTCACAATAGGGATATCCCGTTTCATTCAGGCCATATGACAGCTCTTGCCCCAGTTCCTGAAAGTACGCTGCTTCCTCTTCCCCCCCGGTAAAAACAATGCCGTGATCCTGGTCACTGATGACACCCTGCTCCAGCCTGCCTCCGCTGCCGGTCACAAACCAGACAAAATCCGATTCATCCGGCCCTTTTCTAACCTTTTGCACAGACTGCCTGAACACGTATTTCATCGCTTCATCATGGATTTCATTTATTTTGGATGTACTGGCGGCAGCCATGAAGATCCGGCTGTCCTTCCATTCCCTGATTTCTGCATATGACTGAAAATCCTGCAAATAAACGCACTCCCTTTATATGAAGAAAACATAAGGCCCCATGAAGAGGCCTTATGCTCATGAAGATAATTTATTATCTTTCGAAAGGAAAACCTCCGGGTATCCATAGCTGCCATGCTCACTGACATCAAGGCCCATAATTTCTTCTTCCTCAGATACACGCAAGCCATTCATAACCTTCTTTGCTATAAGCAGTATGACAAATGATACGGCAAAAGCATAGAGGGCAGATACAGCAACGCCCATGAATTGGACTCCCAGCTGTGTGAAGCCTCCTCCGTAGAATAATCCAGGCTGGCCGACTGTTGCCAATTCCGGGGTGGCAAAGAATCCGGTTGACAATGTGCCCCATACCCCTGCAGCTCCATGGACAGAAAGGGCGTATATCGGATCATCAATTCTCAGTTTCTCGAAGAATCGGACACTATAGAAAACGAGTATTCCCGCAACAAACCCAATGAGTACAGCTGCCCATGTGTCAACGAAGGCACAGGATGCTGTTATGGCAACAAGGCCAGCCAGGGCGCCATTCAGCATTGTCGTAATATCCGATTTGCCGAGAACCACCCATGAGATCAGGAGCGCTGCGACCGCCCCTGCTCCTGCAGCAAGATTGGTATTCAGGGCAACAAATCCAAAGAATGCTCCGTCAACAGAAACGGTGCTTCCTGCATTGAATCCGAACCAGCCAATCCAAAGGATCAAGACCCCAAGGGCAGTGAATACCTGGTTATGTCCGTAAATATTATTGGCAGAGCCATCTTTATTATATTTGCCGATTCTTGGTTTAAGAAGGAGGGTCGCTGCCAATGCCGCCATCGCCCCTGTCAGGTGAACGACAGTTGAGCCGGCAAAATCCTGCTTCCCATGTTCAGCCAGCCATCCCCCGCCCCAGATCCAATGGGCAACCACCGGATAGACAAGTGCTGAAAACAGAATCGTAAATATCAGATAGATTGAAAGTTTTGCCCTTTCTGCGAAGCCGCCGAGGGCAATCGTGATGGAGATTCCTGCAAAAGCAAGCTGGAAGAGGAAAAATACTGATGAGGAAAGACTCATTCCTTCAATTTCATATCCTGAATAAAAAAAGTGCGATAAACCTGTAAAGAAATTGCCGTTGTCGCCAAAAATAAATCCAAAGCCGACAGCCCAAAAAACGAGTGAGGCAAGCCCGAATGTAAAAATGGTCTTCCCCGCGATATGGCCGGCATTTTTCATTCGTGTAGACCCGGCCTCCAGCATAATGAATCCGCCAAGCATGAAGATGACCAGGACTGCACTAACCATGACCCATAAACTGTTCATCAAAAAAGTTGTATCCACTTTCTCTCCCCCTCAAATAATATATGCTTATTATCTAACAAATTCATGTTAGATAATATAACATTAAGTTTCTTACCCTTATTTTATCTCTTTTCAAACAGGTGTCAATGAGTATTTTAAAGTTTCTGATAACTACATGTTAATTAAACTAACATGAAACCGCTGTCTTCCTTGATATATATGGTTTTACTTTTTTGGGGAAAAAGTTAAAAGGGATTTACGGAAGAGGACCAGATTTAATGGCTGAACTGAATTTCGCATAAAAAAAGAAGAGGGCAACTGCCCCCTCCTGATCATCACTCTTCTTGCTTCCTCTGCTCTTCGATTTGTTCCTGCGGAAGCTGGGTATTCCGCTCCAGCTCCTTCGTTTCCTGCCCCATCCCTTTCAGGAAGGTCAGCAGCAGGGTGACGGCCCTGTTGACTTCAGGATCCTTGAGAGATCTGGCCAGATCAAAAAAGCTTGTTTTTTCCTGAGTATCTCCTGCTTCCGCCACCCTGGCAATGCCTGAGTCGATTTTAAGCAGAAACGGCTCCAGCTGTTTGACATTGATCATGCCCAGTGTCCCGCCCATCAGGAGCAAATTTTTCAATGTGTTCGAGGTTTCCGGCTTGTCAGCCGCCCTGACAAGGATGTCGAGGACTTTGTCTCCCTGGCCAAACAGTCCGCTGAGCAGGGAAAGCACCCCCCGGTCATGCATATTCCTCATGACCTTGAGCGACTCCAGGATGGCTTCTTTATTATCAATCAGGGCATCTTCCACTTCCATCAGATCTTTTTTACGCTTTTCTTCCTCGCTTAATGTCTTGCGCTGGATGTGCGTGATCGCTTTAGCCATGTTCTCGCTCCTTTTTCACAAGATCTCCCGGGAAAATATAATCCTTCCGTGCCCACTTTTTCTGAACCTGTACACCAATCTGCGGCTGCGGGTTTCCGTAGCGGTGGTTGATTCTAGGAAGCGGATCTTCGCCCTTGGCCTTCAGGATCTCCATTTTTGCCCGGATTTCTTTATAAGCCGGCGTATCTGTATCTTTATCTGCGTAGCTGCTTGTCAGCAGATTGATGGCAGCCTCTCCCCTGTCATTCATCGGAAGGTACACTTCCTTCCCTTTTACCCTGTCGGTGATATGGCATTGCACCTTCACATTCCCATAAGGAGATGAAAGTCTTACAAGCGTGCCGCTTTCCAGTCCGCGCTCTTCTGCAAGCTCCGGAGATACCTCCAGGAACACGCTTGGTGTCTTCTCGCTGATTCCTTTGGAACGGTACGTCATATTGCCTTCATGGAAATGCTCAAGAAGGCGCCCATTATTGATATGGAGATCATACTCTTCCGCAAACTCCAGCGGCTTCGTCCAATCGACCGGCACGAGCCTTGCCCTGCCATCTTCAAACGGGAACCTTTCTGTATATAAAAGCGGGGTATCCTGCCCATCCTCCGCCACCGGCCATTGCAGACTGTTATATCCTTCAAGCCTTTCATACGTCACACCGGAATATAAAGGCATCAGCCTGGAGGCTTCTTCCATGATTTCAGATGGATGCGTGTAGTTCCAGCCTGCTCCAAGGCTGTTGGCAATTTCCATGATGATCTGCCAGTCAGGCTTTGAGTCCCCAAGCGGTTCAAGAGCCTGGTACAGTCTTTGGATCCTGCGCTCGGTATTGGTGAATGTCCCTTCCTTTTCAAGGCTCGGACTTGCAGGAAGGACAACATCGGCGAACTCCGCCGTCTTGCTGAGGAAAATATCCTGGACCACGAAGAAATCAAGCTTCTCAAACGCAGCATGCACATGATTGATATTTGAATCAACGAGTCCCATATCTTCACCCTTCAGGTACATGGCCTTAAGGGTGCCGGCGTGAATGCCTTCCACCATTTCGTGGTTATTGAGCCCTGGCTCGCCCGGAAGCTCTGTTCCCCATGCCAGCTCATACTTCTTCCTGATCTCAGGATCGGCGACTTCCTGGTATCCCGGGAACATATTCGGCATGCTGCCGAAATCGCTCGCCCCCTGGACATTGTTATGTCCTCTAAGCGGGTAAGCCCCTGCACCCGGCTTTGCATAGTTGCCAGTGACAAGCAGAAGATTAGAGATGGCTGTACTGGCATCACTGCCGCCCATATGCTGGGTGATGCCCATCGCCCAGAGTGCGCAGACAGATTTTGCCCTGCCGATCATTTCTGCCATATCAATCAGCTGTTCCAGCGCAATGCCCGTCACTTCAGCCGCATACTCCATCGTGTACTTTTCCAGATTCTTCGTGAATTCATCCAGTCCGTTTACTTTTTCAGCAAGGAACTCTTCATCTGCCATGCCATTGTCAATAATATATTTGGCCACAGCTGACAGCCAGACAATATCAGTGCCTGCCTTAGGCTGCACGAACAGATCGGCCCTGTCGGCCATTTCATGCTTCCGCAGGTCTGCCACAATCAGTTTCTGGCCGCCAAGTTTATGCGACCTCTTCACCCTGGTGGAGAGGACAGGATGGGATTCTGCTGTATTGGAACCTATAATAAGGACAAGATCTGACATTTGGATATCCCGGATGCTGCCTGCATCCCCGCCATAGCCGACCGTCCTGAACAGCCCGACGGTCGCAGGAGTCTGGCAGTATCTGGAGCAGTTATCGATGTTATTTGTTCCAATTACTGCACGGCCAAGCTTCTGCATCAGAAAAGACTCCTCATTTGTACATTTAGAGGAAGAAATGAAGCTCATGGCCTGTGCCCCATGTTCATTTTTAATTTCGGTGAAACGGCGGGCAATCAGGCTGATGGCTTCATCCCATTCCGCCTCCCTGAAGAATTCTCCTTCCCGGATCAACGGCTTTGTCAGGCGCTCTTCGCTATTGACAAAATCCCAGCCGAACTTCCCTTTCACACACGTGGAAATTCCATTTGCCGGGGCTTCCGGCTGCGGATCCACCTTCAGGATTTCACGGCCCTTTGTCCAGACATCAAAGCTGCAGCCCACTCCGCAGTACGTGCAGACCGTTTTCGTTTTTTTAATCCGCTCATCGCGCATCGCGGCTTCCATATCTGAGATGGCAAGAATTGATCCGTAGCCTGTCTCGACATTTTTAGTGATTTCGATCATCGGCCGGAGCGTCTGCTTGGCAATACCGGTTAAATAGCCGGCTTCCCCTTCCATGCCTTTTTCCAGCATGGCATTGCACGGACAGACGGTTGAACAGTGTCCGCATGAAACACAAGAAGACTCATTGATTGGGACATCATTATCCCAGATGACCCTTGGTTTTTCACGTTCCCAGTCGATTGTCAGCGTCTCTGTCACCTGCACATCCTGGCATGCTTCCACACAGCGTCCGCAAAGGATGCACTGATCCGGATCATACCGGTAGAAAGGATGGGAATTATCCGCAGGATACGGTTTCTGTGCAAAAGGGACGCTCTGATGGTTGATTTTCATTTCTTTGACTGTGTTATGTACTTCGCATCCGCCGTTATTATAATCGCATACTGTGCAGTAAAGCTCATGATTGGTCAGGATGCGGTCCATCCCGATAACCTGTGCTTCCTTTACATCCGCTGATACCGTATCAATGATATCCCCATCGTTGAGCTTGGTTGAGCATGACCTGACAAGCTCCCCATTCACACTGACGATGCAGGTATCACATGTTTCAATCGGCCCGAGGCTCGGGTGATAGCACACATTCGGCACCTCCACCGATGAGTTCTGCAATAGCTGAAGGATGGTTGTCTCATCACCTGCCGCCACCTTCACTTCAGCACCATTTAGTTTTACTTGGTATGTATCAGGCAAATCACTCATCCTTTCTCACTTAATCATTTTCCTGCTAACAATCCCTCTACCCTCCTTTTTCCAAAATAAACATCCGAGGAAAAGCGGTTTCACTTGTATGTCTAAGGTCTTAGAAGAAAATCATGCGGAGGTGCATTAAAGGAGATTGGATCTTCCGGTAGAATACAAACAAGGACCATTTAATGCTAAATATAATATAGAAAGAGGTTCCCATATGAAAAAAATCATTCTGTTATTCCTGGTTATCACCGGTCTTTACCTGGCCTTTACAAGCTTCAGCCATTTCAGCTGGCTGGGCCTGGGCGCAAACGGAAAGGAAAAAGCTTCAGCCGAGCGGGTAAGCCGGATTGAAGTAAATGTGTCAGGAGTAGAGACAACTATCATCCAGGAAGAAAGAGATACCGTTGAAGCCGTTCTGGATGGCAAGGGTGAAGTGAACGTGAAGAAAAACGGCAGGACAATAAAGGTCGATTATAAACGAAAATGGCCTCACTGGTTCGGCGGCTTTGAAAAGACAGAGCTCAGCATTTATATCCCTCAAGACTATGACAAAGATCTGGACATCAATCTCGGCTCCGGAGATTTTGATTTTGCCGGCAATGAACCGATAAAGCTGCGGGACGTCTCTCTGGATATGAGCTCAGGAGATGTTATGCTCGGAGACCTTCAAGTCCGGGAATTTGAGCTTAACGGCGCATCTGGAGAACTATTCATCTCTTCATTGAAAGCAGAAGAAGCAGACCTTGAAATTAGTTCAGGCAGCACCATCATTGACAGCTTAGAAGGAAAACTTGAGGCCGGCATCGCATCAGGAGAGCTCGGCATCAAAATGAAAAAGCTTTCAGCACCTATCGACCTGGATGTCAGCTCAGGCGATGTCCAGCTCGATTTGCCTGATAGTGCCAGCTTTACACTTGATGCCCATTACAGCAGCGGTGACATTCATGCAGATGTCCCCATGGACCAAAAAGAAGTGAAAGACAACCGCATAAGCGGCTTCAATAAGGAAGGCAAACATGAAATCAAAGTTGATGTTTCCAGCGGTGATGTCAGCATTTATTAATCTGGAAAGGGCCCCTCATTATGAAGGTAGGCCCTTCTTTTCTTTCAGGATGGACGAAGATAAATGATCCATCAGCTGAAGCGCATCCGTGATCATATCTAGTTCCGGTGCTTCCGGAGGTGTATTCCCCTTTCGGACAAGCAGAGCCAATTCAATCACTGAATGCCATTTATCCGGCATATTCATGAGCCCATATTTCCCTGCCCCTGCTTTGGAGGTGATCCCGTTCTCCCGAATGGTATAAAACTGCCGCAGCAGGCCCAGTATGCTCCACTCCAGCTCTTCATAAATCATCTCTGCCGGAAGCGCCATCATTCTTTTCGGGTCAGCTTTCATTGCCTCCGTTCTTTTCCGCCAGTACGACTGGCTGTTCTCCCTGATATATTCAGCCAGGTCCTCCTCCAAAACAGGGATAGAAAGATCTGAAATGTCTGGGCCCCTTAATCTGACTCCATGATCTTTTAAGATTCTCCACATGACCGGGTTAAAGGGCGCGCCCTCTTTAAATTCCCCGCCATTATAGATATAGCGGGATTCCGCTGCAAGACTGCCAAGGTCGTCCCATATGATATAGCAGCCATCCAGTTCTGGAGATTGATGCTTAAAAGCAAGCTCTCCATGGACCCTGATAAGCCGATCTGCTTCCTCCTGACTTAAGACACCTTTTGTTACCGCAATAAAGTCAATATCGCTTTTGCCCGGCAGATAAGCTCCGAGCGCGGCAGAACCATGGATATACAGGCCTTCCAGCCTGCCTGGCAGATAACGGTCGGCCAGTTCCATATACTCTTCCATTATCAGATAAAATCCATTTCCCAATCTGCTGCCTCCCCCCTGGGATTTTCTTATCACCTTCTACTATTCGAGCCGGAAAATAAAAAACCTTCTGTAAAAGAGAAATTACCTGCCAGTCCTTCACTAAGGCCCCGGCATGCTGCTTCAGGTTAATTCATCGGTAAAAAGGGAAAGGACAATAAAAACGCTAAAGGAGAGAAATTCTTTGAAAAAAGCAATGATAGCTGCAGTTATTGTGCTTGCCGGCTGTTCTGACAGCAGCGGTGCCGAAGAAGAAGCTGTCTCCAGGCCAGCAGAGGAGCAGACAGCCGAGCAGATGATGATCGATGCCCCGCATATTTCCCAGAAGCCTGAGCTGATGAGGGGCTGCGAAGTGACAACTCTTGCCATGCTGCTCCAGGATGCTGGTGTCTCTGTTGACAAAATGACCCTATCCGAGGAAATCAAGCGGGTGCCTTTCGAGGAAAACGGTGTCCGCGGCAACATCCATGAAGGATTCGTCGGCAATATGAAGACAATGGATGAGCCTGGCCTTGGCGTTTATCATGAACCGGTCGCCGAACTGGCAGAAAACTATCTGCCGGGGAAAATAAAAGACATGACAGGTGAAAGCTTTGACTCTGTACTGGCGCAGGTCGAAGATGGCCGCCCTGTCTGGGTCATCGTCACCAGCACCTTCGATAAACTTCCTGAAAGCGAATGGGAAACATGGGAGACCGAAAGCGGACCTGTCAAAGTCACCTACAGCATGCATTCAGTCCTTGTCACAGGATTTGATGAACAAAACCTCTATGTTAACGACCCTCTCGACAAAAAAAACCGCAAGCTCCCGCGGGAAGAGTTCATAGCCGGCTGGGAGCAGATTGGAAAGCAGGCCATTACTTATGAGAAAGCGGCAGATTAACAAACGAATCATTGGCATTCCAGCTTTATGATAACAGAAGGCAGAATTTGCTCTGCCTCTTTTTCCCATTTCTCCATGAGAGATGCCGCTGTATTCAGGAACCTTTCATGGGCACTATCTCTAGCCATCTGTCCCCCTGCAGGTTTTTCTTCCGGGCCATAAAGGGAATCTGCAAACAGCCGCTTATTTTTCTACTTCTGCTGCTAAAATCCAGCCGGCAGGACAACTTAATAAAGTGAAAAACAAAAAAGACTGCTTCGCATGAAGCAATCTTTTTTCGTCATTTTGCAGTCTGATCGGGATCCTGGCCAGAGTTTATGACGGTCTCCATATAATTTTTCCCCCAGCTGTACATGCTGTCCAGGATTGGCATGAGCGTCCTGCCCTGTTCAGTAAGGGAATATTCGACCTTTGGCGGCACGACAGGATAAACTTCGCGGTGGACGATGGCGTCCTCCTCCAGCTCGCGCAGCTGGTTGACGAGCATACGCTGGGTGATGCCCGGTATAAGGGCTTTGAGTTCGCCAAATCGTTTGGTGCCTTCTTTGCCCAGGTGCCATAAAATAATCATTTTCCACTTACCGCCAATCACGGAAAGAGTCAGTTCTTTTTCACAGTTAAAGGTCTTATCCAGCATGCGGGACATCCCAACCACCTCCGAAGCCTATTATAACTCATTAGTATACTTTTAGGCACTATGTAAAAATAAAGTGCGTACTTACAATTGAGAGTTGTTATCTCTATAATAACATTCATACTGTGATATTCTAAAACACAGTTCATCCCAGACAATTATGAAGGAGTGAAAGAAATGGAATTACAATTAGCATTAGACCTGGTAAACATTCCTGAAGCAATCGAGTTGGTGAAAGAAGTAGAGGAGCATATCGATGTCGTTGAAATCGGCACTCCTGTTGTTATAAATGAAGGCCTCAAAGCCGTTAAAGAAGTAAAGGAAGCATTCCCTAACCTGAAAGTGCTTGCCGACCTGAAGATCATGGATGCAGCAGGATATGAAGTCATGAAGGCATCTGAAGCTGGCGCAGACATTATCACGATCCTCGGCGCTGCTGAAGACGAGTCCATCAAAGGGGCCGTAGAAGAGGCGAAAAAGCAAGGCAAAAAAATCCTTGTTGATATGATTGCCGTCAAGGACCTCGAAGGGCGCGCAAAAGAACTGGACGAGCTCGGCGTTGACTATATTTGCGTACACACCGGCTATGACCTGCAAGCTGTGGGCCAGAACTCTTTTGAAGATCTAAAAACAATTAAAAGCGTTGTAAAAAATGCCAAAACAGCCATCGCGGGCGGAATCAAGCTTGAGACCCTTCCGGAAGTGGTCAAGGCTCAGCCGGATCTGGTCATCGTAGGCGGAGGCATCACCAGCCAGGACGATAAAAAAGCAGCTGCAAGCAAAATGCAGGAAATCATCAAGCAAGGGTAAGATGATGGATACTATAGAATACCTGAAAAAGATTCTGAACGAGCTGGAACATGCGGCTGAAGCGATTGACCCAGGGCAGGCGGAAGCACTCGCAAGCCAGATACTCGAATCCGGAAAAGTGTTCACAGCAGGCGCCGGCAGGTCAGGATTCATGGCAAAATCCTTTGCCATGAGGCTCATGCATATGGGGGTCGACGCCTATGTCATCGGCGAAACCGTCACGCCGGGCTTCGAGGAGAATGATCTGCTGATCATCGGGTCGGGCTCCGGAGAGACAAAGAGCCTCGTTTCCATGGCTGAAAAAGCCAGGTCGATCGGCGGCAAAATAGCAGCCGCTACGATCGTCCCTGACTCATCCATCGCCAGCCTCGCTGACATCACTGTCAAAATGCCTGGCGCGACAAAGGATCAGAACGAAGGCGGGCTTTCCACCATCCAGCCGATGGGATCACTGTTCGAGCAGTCCCTGCTCCTGCTTTATGATGCCATCATCCTCCGCGTGATGGAGAAAAAAGGCCTTGATTCAGCCAAAATGTTTGGCAGACATGCCAATTTGGAGTAGTATCATATCATTAAAAGGAGTGATCTTATGCAAAGCCTAAAAGGAAAAACAGCTTTAATCACAGGCGCCGGCCGCGGCATCGGCCGTGCAGCGGCTATTGCTTTCGCTAAGGAAGGCATTTCTGTCGGCCTGCTTGGAAGAACTCTTTCCAATCTTGAAAAAGCAGCCGAAGAGCTGAAAGAGTACGACGTAAAAGTCTCTATTGCAGCTGCCGATGTCCAGGACAGCGATTCCGTCAACAAAGCCGTTGAAAAGATAACGTCTGAGCTTGGCCAGATCGATATCCTGATCAATAATGCAGGCATCGCTAAATTCGGCGGCTTCCTGGAGCTTTCCCCGCAGGAGTGGGAAGACATCATTCAGGTAAACCTGATGGGCGTCTACCATGTCACACGTGCGGTCCTGCCTGGAATGATCGAAAGAAAATCCGGCGATATCATCAATATCTCATCAACTGCCGGCCAAAAAGGTGCTCCTGTGACCAGCGCCTACAGTGCTTCCAAGTTTGCCGTCCTCGGCCTGACAGAATCACTGATGCTTGAGGTCAGAAAGCATAATATCCGGGTCAGTGCCCTGACGCCAAGCACTGTGGCGACAGATCTTGCAATTGAAACAAACCTGACTGACGGAAATCCTGAAAAAGTCATGCAGCCTGAAGATTTGGCAGAATACATGGTGGCCCAGCTGAAGCTGAACCCGCGCATTTTTATTAAAAATGCCGGAATGTGGTCGACCAATCCATAAGAATCTTAAGAAGCAGACCACACTGGTCTGCTTTTTTTCTATCTCTCCTTAGTCAGCTCAACCCTTCCGACTGTAAAATAAAATGGGGACGGGAATGGCGGGCGCCTCTTCTTTTTTAAACAGTCCAGGGCGATGTTCATCCAGTTTCTTTCCCTGTGCAGCCCTGTAAAAAATACATAGAGGGTATTCCGGTCAGCTTCCGACTCCCCATAGTGGCCTGAGGGGCTGCCAATGCCATGCTTGTACCAGTCCTCCCCCTCCTCTGCATCCAGGATACAATAAGGATCAGATGACCAGCCGCTGCGCTTTCCGTCCGGCTCAGTTCCCTGCAAAAGCCACAGGCCCTGTTTGGGAAACGGCTTTCGCCCATATAAATTGGTGCTGCGGCATACCAGCATTTCAAACCCTTCCGGTGCTGAAGGGTGAACTGATGCATCATAATAGTTTTCATCCTCTCCAAACAAAGGGAAAGGGCTGCTCCAGCCTGTCAATCCATTGTCACTTTCTGTGTACATGATTGTATAATGCGGATAGCCCTTTTTCCCTGTCTCCCGTCTTGTGGTTACATACCACATCCTCCACTTTCCATCCATGAATCCTGCCTTAGGCTCGAGCACATTCGGGCTGCTGCTCGTCCCCATGATTACCGGGAAGGGTATCCTCCTCCAGCCGCCGGCTGTCCTTTCAATAGCCCCGATAGAGTATGGAGCATCATTGTCGAGGACCTTTTTGGAGGCTCTTCCTGTATAATAAATCAATTCTTTTGTTTCACCATTTTTTCCTTTTCCCTTCACATAGCAGGGAGTATGAAAGCCGAAGTAATCCCAGCTCCCTTTCTCGGAATTCTCAATAAGAGGCTTTGCCTTTTTCGGGTTCTGATTATCCATGGAAAGCTTCCAATTATTGCTGCTGAGCGGTTCCCCATGCGGGAGCGAGGCGGTGAATAGGTTGTTTTTGAAATTTGTCTGAAAGCCGCCGATAAACATCTGCCACCGGCCATCCACTTTTTCTACATGCGGATCCCCAAATCCAAGAACATTGGTGATTTCGCCATACCTCTCAATCTGGTCAAATAGCTTGACCGGCTTTTTCACAATATATTTCATATAGAAGTCACCCCGCCTTTCATCTATGCTATCGTTAATTTATGCTATATATCTTTTCACATACAAAAAAACCGCCCCTCTTGAGGGGCAGCATCCTGTTATAAAATATCCATCCAGGTCTTAATAGCTGTAGCGAAGATCAGGACAGCCAGGATCACTTGCAGCAATTTCGTATTGGCTTTTTTCCCTGCATTCGCCCCAAGAGGAGAGGCCAGCAGGCTTGCCGCAACCATGATCAGGGCTGGAAGATACTCCACCTGTCCGGTCGAAATCTTAGCCGCTGTTGCACCAATGGAAGAAATAAATGTAATGGCGAGGGAAGATGCTATCGTCATCCTTGTTGGTATTTTCAGGACAACAAGCATAATCGGAACAAGCAGGAAGGCTCCGCCGGCGCCGACGATTCCCGCACTGATGCCGACGATGAAGGCAAGTGAAGCAGCAAGCCATTTATTAAAAACGACCTCATCGAGCGGAACATCATCAATCCTCTTCTTCGGAATGAACATCATGACCGCCGCAATCAAGGCAAGTATGCCGTACACAAGGCTGATGCCTGCTTCTGGCAGGAATTTCGAACCGAATCCGCCGATCATGCTTCCGGCAAGGATGCTGATGCCCATATAAAGGATCAGGGACTTATTTAAAAACCCTCCTTTACGATAGGCCCATACACCGCCGATTGTCGCAAATAGCACCTGGACCGCACTGATGCCGGTAACTTCATGCGCAGTGAATGAAGCCAAACCCAAAAGAGCCGGTATATACAGCAGCATAGGAAAATTGATGATCGCACCACCTATGCCGAGCAGCCCGGAAATAAACGATCCAGCAAAGCCAAGCAGGAAAATGACGATGATTAATTCAATGCTCATGGTTCTCATCCTCCCTTTTCAGGAAAAAGCCTGCCGGCTGTGAAAATTCAAACGGCAGGCTTTTTCCTCATAAAAAAACGGCAATTTTCACTTAGATTACTGTCTAGCAGCTGCGCCCCCTCGAGGTCACAAGTCAATCCTCCCAAAAAGGCAAAGAACGCCTTTCTGGGAGGATCGCCTTGAGGCCCCCAGGATGGGGGTCATGCAGACGTTGCCACAGGACGTGGCGTTCTTAGTCTGCGTTCCTTTAGTAGCAAGGCGCTTGCGCTTTTCTAATTACCTGACAGCACAGCGGTTTGGACCTATTTCCATTTCACGCTGCTCTTCTTCATCAGGAGTGATTCTGCCCATATTGGTTTTGCGGATTTCCTGATAGGCATTCGGCTGCGGCGGGAGGTTTTCGGTGACCAGCCTGCGGAATTCTGCCTCATCGCTGATGTTCAGGCCATGGTTTTCTGCAAATAAGGTGCCCAGCTTCTTAGAAACAGAACCATCATCATTCAATTCATCAATGATCATGAAATGGGCCGGCAGAACGAGCAGCTCTTCAGACAGATCGCGGTATCGCTTATACAGTGTCTCACGCAGATCCCCTACCCAGTCGTCTGCCAGGCCGGCCAGATCAGGACGGCCAATGCTGTCGATGAATAAAATATCGCCAGAAAGCAAGTATCGTCCATCAATTACGAAAGATGTTGATCCAATCGTATGGCCAGGAGAGTACAATGCATGGATATCAATAGCAGTTGTGCCGATTTTCACTGTTCTTCCATCTTCAAGGCTGCTGTAATCGAAAGTGACTTCGCCGGCATCCTTTGGCGGCAGCCAGTAGCTAGCGCCAGTCTGCTCAGCAAGCATTCTTCCTCCGGAAATATGGTCGGCATGAAGATGTGTGTCAAACACATGCTTGATCGCTGCGCCTTTTTCGTCAGCAAACCCTCTGTATGCTTCCGTCATCCGGGCTGCATCAATAATGGCCGCTTCCCCGCCGGAAATCGCCATATAAGAAAGACAGCCTTTCCCCAGGCGCACAAATTGGTACAGCTCTCCGCCGTCCTTCAGGTCCCCAACTTTGACCGGTTCAAGATGCTCGCTCCATGCCTTCATTCCGCCCTGCAGATAAGATACATCCAGCCCTTCATCGGAAAGCATCTCAGCTACCATTACAGATGAACCTTCCTTGGCACAGACAACCAGGATATCTTTATCTGCCGGCAGCTTTTCCATAATCTCCCCTACGCCGTCCAAAAGATCGAAATAAGGAATATTCAAATACTGAAAGTGGTCTCCTTCCATTTTCCAATCCGCGAATGCATCATGATTTCGGACATCAAGAATGAACATTTCTTCTTTTTGAATTACTTTTTGCGCAGCTTCTTCAGCAGTCATTGCTTTTACAGTCAACCCAATTACCCCCTACCGTATATTTTAATGTAAAATTTTTTATTGATTCATACTGGCTGATGGTCCGTTCCACTGGCTCATGCCAGGGATCACATTTTTAACATCCTTGAAGCCTTTGGTATCAAGCATCCTTGCAGCAAGATCGCTTCTGCTGCCTGTCCGGCAGACTACATAAACCGGCGCTTCACCGTCCAATTCTCCAGCGCGCTCCTCCAGCTCTCCTAATGGGATGGAGACAGCGCCCGGAATGTGGTGGAAAGCAAATTCTGCAGATTCCCGTACATCCAGCACAATGATATCGCCGTCTTCTCCCACAAGCTTCTCAAGATCTTCATTGCTGACAACATGAGGATGCTTTTTCTCCTGCACCTCTTCGCCGCTTGCTTTGCGCAGATAATGCTTAAGCACGCCTTCCTCTTCAACAGTTCCAAGATACTGATGGCCGGCACTTTCAGCCCAAGCCTTCAAATCTGCTTTTGAACCTTTATCAGTAGCCAGCACCTCCAGTACTTCGCCTGCATTCATGCCCGTAATCATTTTTTTCGTTTTGACAATTGGCATAGGGCATGCAAGCCCTTTTGCGTCAAGAGTGGAATCTGTTTTAATCTGTGTCATCTTTAAACCTCCCAGGGTATATGATTTCCTAAAAAAAATTACTCCGTGCGCCCTTCCCAGGCAAGCATTCCGCCTTCCATATTAACAACCTTGAAGCCATGGGATTCAAGCAGCTGGCACGCCCTTCCGCTGCGGCCTCCTGACCGGCATACAAGGACATATTCTTTATTTTTATCAAGCTCATGCATCCTGAATTCAAGGAGTCCAAGCGGGATATTCACACTATCAGGAATACGGCCCTCTTTTACCTCATCCACTTCCCGGACATCCACAATATTAAGCATCCCTTTTTCCAGCTTGCTTTCTACTTCTTTAGCTGACCATTTCTCCATTGTGTTGCCCTCCTATATAAACAGATTTACATTGCCGTCTTCGGCATCACCAAGATAAGCTGCAACACCAGCATATTCAATATTGTCAAGCAGCTCCTCCTGCTGCAGTCCGAGCAAATCCATCGTCATCGTACAGGCAACCAGTTTTACATCCTGTTCCTGAGCCATCTCGATCAGCTGCGGCAGCGGGAGTGCATTATGCTTTTTCATTACGCCTTTGATCATCTTAGGGCCAAGGCCAGCGAAGTGCATCTTTGAAAGCCCCATTTTATCGGCTCCCCTTGGCATCATCCTGCCGAACATCTTTTCCATGAATCCTTTTTTCACCATAGTATTCTCATCTTTCCGAAGAGCATTCAATCCCCAGAAGGTATGGAAAATGGTAACTTCGTGATC
The DNA here is from genome assembly GCF_031844465.1 of Bacillus sp. AG4(2022). NCBI lineage: Bacteria > Bacillati > Bacillota > Bacilli > Caryophanales > Bacillaceae > Bacillus > Bacillus sp. AG4(2022). Next base: position 246,463 of record NZ_JAUZVH010000006.1, on the reverse strand, counting down.
ATACGCTGCAGCACCGTTCGCAATGATATAGGCTGCCATTGCTTTATCATAATCTCCGCTAAAAAGGACAATCGTTGTTCTTTTCTTTTCTGACATTCTAATCCCCCTCATCTAATATACTGTACTGGGTATATAACCCTGCAAAAAAATCAGCCTTTTTTAATGTAAAAAGTAAATACGCCTGCTTCTTCCTTCATATCGATCAGTTCATGGCCTGTTGATGAAGCCCATGCTGTCAGATCGCTCTTCGCTCCCTTGTCAGTTGCCAGGACCTCTAATATCTGTCCTGATTCAAGCTCACCGATTGCCTTCTTTGTTTTAACGATCGGCATTGGGCAAGCCAAACCTTTTGCATCTAATACTTTATTGCTGTTCATGAAAAATTCCTCCTTGGATAATTGTTTTATTTTAATACCTAGTGGGGTATATAATATTTCAAAATAAAAAGGATGTCAACCCTATCTGCTTCTCACAAGCAGATTGACTGCTTCCTTTATCATCTCTTCCGGCTCCAAAGTGCCATCTTCATCGGCATCTTTCATGCATTCCACAAGATTTGTGCTCACGATTACGCCGATTGCCCGGTCAATTGCCGACCTTGCAGCAGACAGCTGGGTAATGACATCCTTGCAATCTGCATCTTCTTCAATCATGCGCATAACACCGCGCATCTGCCCTTCGACCCGCTTGATCCGGTTCTTCGTTCCATTATTATATTCCAAAGGATGCCCCCTCCATTCTTTTGTGAACGCCGCTTTGTTCGGCGGCTATGAACCAATAGTATACCCTACTAGGTATTTTGTCAACACTCCAAATCTGAATTTCTGTAATACTGCATAGCAGGCGCTTTAATACTGGTGATAAGGCTTAAGATTGGACGGGAAGTCTGTAATCCTGCCAGCCTTCTTTGCGCTGCAAACTCCCCTGCCTTTTTTTTATCAGCACTGGCATTCATCCTTCCAGCCCTGCTGATCCTGATACCCCCTCGGCTATAAGTTTCTATCTGCTGGCAAAAGGGTAATTTTTCTTTAAAATGCGAAAGGGGGAAAGAGCATGGAGCCGATAAAAATAATACTGCTGCTTTTGGCGGGCTACATTGTTTTGACCATTGATAAAAAGAAAAAGCTGTTCCCAGGTCCGCCTGTATTGGTGCTGATAGGGATCGGCCTGTCTTTTATAGGCTATTTTGCATCGCTTCATATCGGAAAGGAAATTTTGTACGAAATTTTCCTGCCTTCATTATTATTCATTTCAGCATATCGCTTTCCTCCAGCCGCCCTGAAGAAAAATGCAGGCATGATTGGTTTCCTGAGTACAGCAGGCCTTTTGATCACGGCTCTGCTCCTTGGGACTGCCATTTATTATTTTGCCAATCTTTTCGTTAGCATCAGCTTCCTGGGAAGCCTGATGATTGCGGCCATTCTTACACCGACCGATCCGGTTTCCGTCATATCCATCCTAAAAGAGGCATCCTCCGACCCGAGGGTAAGCGAAATCGTGGAAGGTGAGTCCATGATCAATGATGGGACAAGCTTTGTACTGTTCACTGTACTGACAGGGATGTTTGCCAGAGGAGAATCCTTTTCGGTTCTTTCTTTTGCAAAAGACTTTCTCTTTGTATCCCTTGGGGGTATTTTTCTTGGACTAATATGCGGCTGGATCGTCAGCAAGGCCGTCCATGTGACCGAGCGGAAAGATTATCAGGTGATGCTCAGCATCATTCTTTCGTACGGAATCTTCTATGCAGCCGAGCTTGCAGGCGTTTCGGGTGTCCTGGCAACGGTTTCTGCCGGCATCATGCTGTCATGGGAGTTCACTCACACAAATAAGGAAGACCATTACCTGGAGTCGCTCGACAGCTTCTGGGGAATAATCGAGCCAACCATCATATCCCTCGTCTTTCTTATGATCGGAATTGAAGCAACCAGCCATCTGGCCATTGATCAATGGGGCATTGCCTTTGGCATTTTTGCTATGAGCATTCTGATCCGCTTTGCTGTCATCCATGGAACCGTCCTAGCCCTGCCAAAAGAAAGGAAGCTGTTCGGCTGGCGGGAATCGTCCATCATATCATGGGCCGGCATTAAAGGGACCATGTCGGTCGTTCTGCTGCTGATCCTCGATGCAGCACAAACCACCAGGGCGGATATGATCATTTCGCTGACCTTTACAGCGGTCATCTTATCTTTAATTATTCAGAGCTCGACCATTTATCCGCTTTCCAAAGCACTTATAAAAAAATGAAAAAGCTGCCATGATGCAGCTTTTTCCATTGATGAGCATATTTCTTCAGGATGAAAGCTTCTTTTCCCTGCTCCTGCCCTCCAGATCCTTCACCGTTTTGCTTGTTTCCACTTCCTTCTCATCCTTTAACGTCCCAAACAGAGCATCGACAAAAGGGGTTGAGACACCATACCAATAGTTTTCATTTTTAAAATGGTGAAGGATATGCGTCTTTTTCAGCCATATTCCAAATTTGGATTTCGGTTTGATCGGGCGGTGTGCTACATAATGCTTCCATTCATAGATCAGCAGCATGAGCACGAGGCCGAGGCTGAATGATACCGTATCAGGAAGCGAACCAGTAAGGAAGAAAAAGATGAGGGCAAGGACCGATAAGTTCGGCAGGCTGTACCAGACCGGCAGAAACAGCAGCTTTAAATCATTGGGATATTTGTGGTGGTCATAGTGAATGCGCTTTAAAAAAGTCAGAAACAGAGCATTCTTTGGCGGATTAAGATGGAACAGGAAGCGGTGTGTGAGATATTCACTGAACATAAATGTAAGCATTCCCCCTGCTGTAAAAGCAAGGAGCTGCCAGCCAGCACCGAGTACTGCTATATACCAAATGAGCCCGGCTGCAAAGAGGCCTGACATGATGATGATATCAGGATGGAAAAAGAAATCCTTATAAATGCCTTTGCTTTTCAATTGCTTCACACTCCTGTCTAATATGTCCAATATATTCTTGGAGATATTATATGTCAATATTTTCTGAATATTTATCAGGCAATGATAAAAGCCTGGATAGAGTCTATCCAGGCTTTCGCTTTTTAATCCGCTTTACTCAGCCACTTCCACATTTCCTGCGGAGTGGCATTTTTGCCGTGCATTAAAATGCCAACCTTAAATATCTTCCCGGCCGCCTTCATCAGTAAAGCAATACTGGCCAGGAGGATGATTGCTGAAAGAAGGATTTCTCCCCATGGCCATTCCTCCATGACGGAAAGCCTCATGATCCATATCCCCGGGGCTGTGAAGGGGATAAAAGAGCCCGCGATTGCAATCACTCCTTCAGGATCGGAAAAGACCGGCTTGATTAATAAAAGCGGTGCAAAAGGAAGCATCAGTATAAAGCCCTGAAAATTGCTGGCAGAGTTTACATCTTCCACGGTTGCACCCATCCCTGCAAAAACTGCGGCAAACAGCAGATAGCCAAGGATCGCAAACAGCATAAGGACCAACGTTTCCGGGGCTGCGAGATACTGGATCAGCGGGACATCGAGCCTCCATGATGCGGCCGGGATGACGAACAGAAGCCAGACGGCCACCTGAATGATGCCAAGAGTAAAATAACCGATGATTTTCCCCTGCATCAGTTCACCGGATGTCAGAGAAGACAGCATAATTTCAGCTATTTTATCTTTCTTTTCCTGTGACGTACTCTGGAAGATCATCATTCCCGAGATTACAACCGAAAACAGGACAACACCCGCAGTGATTCCCGGGATCAGCTGACCATACATATCCTCTCCAGCGCCCGTCTCCTTCGCATCAACCGCTGCAAAACTGATATCCTGTGAGACTGCTGCCATCTCCTCTTCATCAAGTGCCAGCTGGCTCAGCTGAAAGGCGCGCAAGGGTTGCTCCAGCAGCATCGCCTGCGGCAGAACATCATCCGGTACTCCTTCACTCATATAAATCGGGAAACGTCCAGCATCAAGTCCGTTCTTTGTCAGTGGAATAAAGATCGTATTCTCAGCAGCTTCAAGCTTATTTAAAATTTCACTTTCAGAGGCATTCGTCAGCTCGACTTCCCAATCAAGCCCTGCCATGATTCCTTCTGTGCCATTCCAGATACCCAGTTCGTCCTTTATTATTACATTAACCGGCTCGGGCTCGCTTTGGAAACGGTCCATCATGGCTGGCAATATGGAAAAAAACAGGAAGCTTAACGGAGTCAGCAAAAGCGAAATGACAAAGGATTTATTTTTCAAATTCCGTTTTATCTCCCATTTGGCTACCTTTAAGCTATTGCGCAATTCTATGACCTTCTTTCTGTACAGGATGCTTTTCCGATGCAATGTCTATGAATATTTCATGCAGGGAAACACGGTCGATGGACAGCTCGTGGACATCCAGCTCCTCAGGCAGCTGCTTCAGCCACCTGGCTGGATGAACATGGCTGTCGAGATAAAGGACTGACATATCGCCTTTTTGCTCCACCCTCTGCACATGGGGGATTTTCTCCAGCATTGCCGCTCCATTTGCCCCGCGGATCGTGCATTTATAGTTCGCATACTCTTTTTTCACTTCTTCCACCGTTCCAGCAAGGACCTTGTGCCCTTTATGGATCATAAATAACCGGTCGCACATTTCCTCCACCATATTCATCTGATGCGAGGAAAGCAGAATCGCCGTCCCTTTATCCGCAAGCTCCCTGATTTCCTTTTTGAAGACCTCCTGGCTGACTGGATCAAGCCCGGAAAAAGGCTCATCAAGGATGAGAAGGCGGGGCTCATGAAGGACAGAGGCGATAAACTGGATTTTCTGCCCCATCCCTTTGGATAATTCCTCCAGCTTGGCCTTCTCCTTACCTTCCATATTGAACTTAGCCAAATACTCAAGAATCCGCTCTTTTGCCTTTTTCAATGGGTAGTCCTTTAACTCCGCAAGATAGAGCAGCATATCCATCACCTTGACATTTTTATAAAGGCCCCTTTCTTCAGGCAGGTAGCCGATCAGGTGGCGGGGAATTCTTTTTCCTGAAGAATGTCCGTGAAACGTGATATCTCCTTCATCCGGCAGAATGATGCCCATGATGCTGCGGATCGAGGTGGATTTGCCGGCGCCATTCGGTCCAAGGATAGCCATGATCTCACCCTCATGCACCGAAAAAGAAATATCCTTCAGCACCTGCTTTTCTTTATATGATTTGCCGATTCCTTCAACAGAAAGTACCTTCCCGGTCACTCTCTCCACCCCTTTTCCTGTTTTGGCTGCTGAAGCATGATGGTCAGCGCTTCCTCAAGCTCCGGCACCTCTTCCTCCAAAATCGAAATGCCAGCTTTATTAAAATAACGTTCTGCTTCCAAGGCTGCCGAGGTTATGACCATCCGATCCCCCTGGCGTGATACTTCCCCCGGTATGCTTGAATCCGGCAGCTGGCCCACCCAATACTTTTTAAACTTGAGGGCCAATTCATCTTTTTCAAAATGGCCAGTGATTTCTCCATCCTTCATAAAAAGGATATAATCGGCCAGTTTGCGGATATCCTCTGCCTGATGGGTCGCAATGATCATCGTCTTATCTCCCCGCTCCATCCACTTAGCAAGCACTTCCATTAAAAGATGCTTTGCAGGTATATCCATGGAGGCAGACGGTTCATCCAGAAGAAGAATCTCTGTATCCCTGGGCAGGGTCAATGCAAGATTAAGCTTCTGCTGGACGCCTTGGGAAAGCTTTCCGTAAGGCTTATCAAGGGGAACCGAAAATAGGTTTACAATCTCGTCGAACAGCTGCTTATCCCAGGAAGGATACCATCGCGAAACAAGTGAATACAGCTCATATCCGGTAAGCGTGCTGACGCCGTTCAGTGTCTGGGGCTGATAAGCGATGGTCTGCTTCCATGACTCTCCCTCTGAAATCGATTGTCCGTTTATCAGGATATCTCCCTTGTCTCTCTTGGCAAGATTCATCATTAATTTTAATAGGGTGCTTTTTCCTGATGAGTTATTGCCGATCAATGCTGTGATGGTCCCTGGCTCAAAGCTTGCATTCAAAGGGCCCAGTTTGAAGCCGTCTATATTTTTTTCAAGTCCGGTGATTTCTATTGGCAGCATGCTCATTCCTCCCCGTTCTTAATTTTTTCTACCACTTTATGAAAAATCTCTTCTATTTCCTCAAGTGTGCAGTCATAGCTCATGGCCGTCCGGATGCCATTTTCGAGTGCCTGGTAGACTGAACTGTGCTTAACATCCGCCTTTTCCGATTCAGCCACCTCGGCTACAAAGGTTCCCTTTCCCTGGATCGTGGTGATGAAGCCTTTATATTCAAGATCCTGATAAGCCCTTCTCGTTGTGATGACACTCACCTCAAGATCCTTAGAGAGGGAGCGGATGGACGGTAGCGGCGATCCTGCCGGGAGCACCCCGCTCGCAATCAAAGCTTTTATCTGGCCCTCAATCTGGTGGTAGATGGGAACGCGGGATTCCTTGGATAATCTGATAGGAAGCTCCAAGCGGTTTCCTCCTTTCTATGACAGATAGTCGATTGTAGACATTTTCTTCAGCATGTATTTTTTATAGAAGAGCGTGCAAGCCACTGCCGCTGCTATCGCCAGCACGGAAGTAAATAATGGCCATCTCCCCGCGGCCATAATCGTCCAGCCGACAAGGCCGCTGCTGTAGGTATTGAAAAGGATGACAGCTGCAATTCCTCCGCCATACAGCATAATGCTGTAAATGACCATGCGGGTGCGGTTGATCATATCGCCAGCTTCCATTACCGGGAAAGACAGGCCAAAGAAAATGCTGAAAGCAAGCCACATAAGAGTAAAGGCAGCAAATCCGCCCATTCCCAGCTCATGGTTCAGACTTGGACTAAAGCTGTACAGCAGAATCATGAAAATCAGCTGTGCTGGGATAACGGTCATAAAATAAGTCAAAAAACGGCTTTTCACCAAAATCCCTTTCCTGATCGGCAGCTGGCTCAGCGTCATGAAATAAGGGGAGGCCCATACATCTCTTTGCACCTTTTGAGATTGGAAGTCTTTTGTCCTCGACCAGGCCCCCGAGAATCCGAATAAGATCATAAACATAAAATCCACAATGGCAGTTTTGCCAATACCGAGCGAAAAAGCTAAAACGGTTACCCCAAGAAACAGGACAGTATTGAGTATGAGCTGTATAAAACCTCTAGCTGATTTGCCCAGTTCAAACTTAACGAGCCACATTGCTTCTTTCCATTCATTCAATTTTGATTCCTCCCACTGTTATACTGTTTATATATATATACACAGTATATGTTATTTAGTATTTTATTTCCAATGTTTTTAAAAATTTTTAAACACCAAAAACATTTGTTCCTTTTCTACTCACCACTTATTAAAAAATCCGGATAGGATATCCTCTGATAAGCTTAAGTCAAAATTTCCGATACCCTAAACAATTAAAGTTATTTGACGATAATAAATTGGTGAATCAGACCAATTAAAAGAAAGAGGAGTTTGCATAATGAAATTATCAATCAAGCAGAAATTAATAGGAAGCTTCCTAATTGTGTCCTTCATTTTTGGGATTGCATCCTTTATTTCATACAAAAATATGAAAGACTCAAATGAATCTTATGATTATGTAGTTGAAACTGTTGCTGAAGTAAGAGCACTGACACAATCCATCCAGACAGACGCTGCTCTGCAGACAGGCTATTACCGTGCTTTCCTGTTATATGATGAAGACAGTGAAAGTTTCAGAGATATGATGAATCAGGCAAATGAAAGAATCAATGCTTCTATAGCCAAAGGAAGAGAGCTGGCTACCCTGCAGGAAACACAGGATCGATTTAACTCTATCCAGGAAGCAAATAAGAACTTCAAGGAATTGGCTAACCAAATCATGGATGACAGCAGCATAGATAAGGAGAAAGCAATTGCTGACGGCTTAAAATTAATTGTCCCTATCAGCAATAATCTGACAGAGAGCACGCTTTCTATGCATGATTGGCTGAAAGAAGACATTCTTGATGTTAAATTTAAAGAAACACAGGAACAATCCAGCAAAGCACGAATGTTATTGCTTTCTCTAAGCATAGCCGCTGCATTAATTGCTTTGGCCAGCGGGATTATTATCTCTGTGTTAATCACCAGGCCAATTGCGAAACTGGGCAGTCTGGCCAAGCAGGTAGCTGGCGGAAATTTAAACGTGGATACATTGAATTTAAAGAATAAAGATGAAATTTTTGATTTAAATCAATCTTTCGAGGAAATGAAAAATAATCTCAGAGACATGATCAGCTCCATCTCTTCTAACTCTGATTTAGTGGCTGCATCTGCTGAGCAGCTGAATGCGAGTGCGGAACAGTCAACCATAGCCAGCGAAACAGTTTCATCTGCCATACAGGAAATTGCCGGTGGAGCCGAAACCACGACAATAAATCTGGAGAATAATTCAAAAGCCTTAAATGAAGTGCTTCAGGGCATTTTACATATCTCGGAAAGGTCAGCTAATGTGGCCGAGCTCTCAAGAAAGACAACTCAGGAGGCTGAAGAGGGGGAGAAACAGGTTACAGATAGCCTAGAACAAATGAAGTTTATTCACCATTCCATCAAGCGATCAAACCGAGTGATATCTTCTTTATCCAGCCGTTCAAAAGAAATAGGTTCAATCTCTGATGTGATCAGCGGGATTGCTGATCAAACAAACCTGCTGGCTTTAAATGCGGCAATTGAAGCGGCAAGAGCCGGAGAGCATGGGAAAGGATTTGCAGTGGTAGCTGATGAAGTGCGCAAATTAGCAGAGCAGTCTCAAGCATCAACAAAGAGTATCGCTGACCTGATTGCACTAATACAGCAGGATACAGAAGAATCAGTTAAAATCATGGATGAAGCTGTAATAAATGCAGAAGAAGGCGTAAAAGTTTCAGAACAAACATCTGAAAAATTTGCCGGGATATTAAATAGCACCAGAAACATTACCCCGCTGATTGAACAGGTTACTGCCACTGTCCAGCAGATTAGTGCCAGTATAGATGAAGCGACTAATGCAGCAATGGATATCTCGATGATGGCCCAGGAAAACGCATCAACTTCGGAAGAAGCTGCTGCATCAACAGAGGAACAGCTGGCATCAATGGAGGAAATCCATTCATCTGCCCAAGCATTGGCACAAATGGCTGAAGAATTGAAGCAGGTGGTAGATAAATTTAAAATCTAAGCAGTGCTAGTAGAGCCACTCATATTTTATGGGTGGTTTTTTATATTTCTATGAGCCTGCTACAGACGGAATAAGTAAGCAGTTCATAAAGGCGAGCTTATAAAGAAACACCGCCCTGCCTAGCAGGACGGTGCTCAAGAAGCTAACAGCTTTTATTCATTTGTTCCCCTTTTAAATGGCCACCAGTTTGCCTGGCCGAAGTTTTTCACCATCACCGGGATAAACAGAGGGAGGATGATGAACGCATACAACAGGAGTCCGACCAGGATGATCGAGGCAATCTGCAGCAATGACAGCATGCCGGATGGCATCATCGCCGCGAATGTACCGCCAAGGATGACAACTGCCGAGATGATGACAGTTCCCATCTTCTTCATCGCCATCAGCATCGCATCTGCTACAGAAAGGTCTTTATATTCATTGAAGCGGTCCATAAGGAAGATGCTGTAATCCACCCCAAGCGCAACAAGAATGACGAACCCGAAGAACGGCACTGCCCAGCTGATGCCTGTATAGCCGAGAATATCCACGAAGATCACTTCGTTCATCGCCATGGACGTGTAATAAGTCAGGATCAGTGATCCGATAATATAGACTGGCATAATAATAGAACGGAACAGGAATACAAGAATGATAGAAATGCCGACGAGCATCAGCACGACTGTGCGGGAATAATCCTTGCCTGACATCTCATCAAGATCTGCGTTCGTACTTGTAATTCCGCCCAATGCCAATTTAGCATTTTCAAGCTTTGTATCCTTCGTCGCCCTCTCCACGGCATCCTTAATTTCCGGAACCTGATTGATGGCTTCATTTGAATACGGATTTGCTTCAAAAATAACATCCAATGTCATCACTTTGCGGTCTTTTGACATATAAGCATCTACCGCCTGGTCGAAATCATCGCTTTCCAGGACTTCTTCCGGCAGATAGAATGCATTCAGGGAATCTGACTGCGACAGTCCGGACAGATAGTCCTGTGCAGAACCCAGTCCGTCTGATACCTGATTCAGCCCATCCACACTCTGATTAAGGCCGTCAGTCAGCTCACCCAGCTGGCCGCCGAGGCTGCCAAAGCCATCCAGCAGCTGCTTTTGGCCATCATTAACGCCTGCAAGTCCGTTTGACAGCTGCGGGAATCCATTGACAATCTGGCCCTGCCCGTCTGCCAGCTGTTCGAGGCCGGCCTGCTGCTGTTCGATGCCGGTGATGAGCTGCCCAATTCCCTCGGACAAATCCTGCTGGAAACCGACTGCCTGACCAAAACCTTTGTTTGCTGTGTTAAGTCCGTCCTTGACACCCCCAAGACCGTCATTCAGCTGTGTCAAGCCTTCTGCCAGAGGTGTAATATTTGCCTGTACATTCTGCACAGTTCCTTTAATTTTTTTGTAAGAATCATTTTCAGCTATTCCCTGATAATTATCTTCCAGTACAGCAAAATCATCTGCTGTAATGTCTGCAAGGGCTTTTGAAAGACCGTTTAATCCTGTACCAATATCATTATATTTAGCTTGCAGACCGCTTAACCCGTCTGCCGCTTCCTGATATCCTCCAAGTAATTTTTTATAATTTACAAGAAGCTCTTCCGCGCCGGCTTTTGTCTTCTCCAGCCCTTTTTTCAGCTCAGTGGATCCGGCTGTGCCCTGGCGGAGGCCGTCTTCAATTTTGGCCAGATTGGTTTGAATTTCAGAAAGGCCATTCTGAATTTCGCCTGTTCCTGATATCAATGTACCGATGCCTGAAACAGCCTGATCCAGCTCCGGCTCTGATTTAGACAGTTCGCTTCCTGCTTCCTGTAGCCCGTCGCTGATCTGTTCAAGTCCGTCTTTTCCTTCGCCCAGGCCATCTTCAAGGCTTTCGGCCTGCTTGGAGACGAAGAAATCTTCAATCGGCTCACCTGTCGGCCTTGTTACAGACCGGACAGTATCGACCAAGTCCACTTTTTCCAGCTCCTGGCTGATTTTTTCTGCGAGAGCGATGTATTCAGCTGAATCCATCCGCTCATCGTTCTGGAGCACAATTTGCGTCGGCATTGATTCACCAGGGCCAAAGCTGCCGCTGATGGCATCAAATGCCTTGATGGACGGTACATCCCCGCTGATTTCCTCCAGGGAGTTATAGGAAAGATCTCCGTCATACACCACAAGGAACGGCACACAAACCGCCGCAACTATGAACAGGGCAATGAATGGGCGTGCAAGCGAGAAGCGCCCGACAGTACCCCAAAGCTTGCTTTCACCATGCTCTGCCGTGCTTTTTGAAGGCCAGAAGATCTTTTGGCCGAGCACAGCCATAAAGAATGGCACTACCGTGAACAGGGCGATCAGCAGCAGCGCTACCCCTACGGCAACAGCTGAGGCTGACTGATACAGCTTAAACTGGGAGAACCCGATGGCCGCAAAGCCGATCATAACCGCCAATCCGCTGAAAAATACGGTGCGGCCGGCATTCTTATACGTCGCAACAATCGCATCTGCCGTTGATTCACTGTGAGCCAATTCTTCTTTAAACCGGCTCAGCAGCAGGATACAGTAATCAGTCCCGATACCGAAAAGGACGGCCACCAGGAAGATCTGCGTATAGTTGGAAATCGGGAAATCCACTTTATCCACCAGGATCGATACAATCGATTGTGAAGCTAGATATGAAAATCCGACAGTCAGCAGCGGAATGACCGGCGCCACGATAGAGCGGAATACCAGGAACAAGACAACGAGGATGAACACAACGGTAATCCCCTCTGTTTTCTTCAGGCCTTCCTCAGAGCTGGTGGTCAGATCTTCATTGATCATCCAGTTGCTCGTATAATAATGGTCAACATCCGCATCTTCAATGGTTTCATACAGAGCATCGCTCAGTTCGCCTGCTTCGCGGCCGTTCCAGCTGATGCTCAATGATGCGAGAATCGACTTCCCGTCATCGGAAACAAGCTGGTCTTTCAGGTTTTCTTCTGTAAAATGGGAGAGGATCTGCGTGATCCCAAGCTCCTCTTTATTTGCTTCCAGATCATTGATGGCTTTCTCAGCTTCTTTGATCTGATCTGCCGACAGCTTTTTATCATCATGGAAAACAAGGGCCACAGAGGTCTCATCGCCTCCGCCTTCCTGCTTCTGCACTTCGTCCATGATCTGGCCGGCCAGCTTGGAGGAGTATTCCTCCGGCACATCCACCTGCCCTTTTTCACGGACAAGATCAGCCATATTAGGGGCCAGGAAAAACAATCCGGCAATAACTGCGATCCATGCAATCAGGACAAACCATTTTCTCTTGATTATTGTATACACGCCTATTCCTCCACCTGTTGATCTTTAATTTCAAGCAGAATACTGCCCAGTTTTTCATAGGTTGTGATAAACTGCTCTATCTCCTGCTGGTCAAATTTTTTGATAAAAGATTCAACCAGCTTGTTGATGCGCTCTTCCGTTTCCAAAAAAAGCTCCCTGCCTTTTTCAGAAAGCGTCAAGTACACGACCCTGCGGTCTTTTTCATCACGGGTCCGTTCGATCAGGCCCTTCTCAAACAGTCTGTTAATGATGGCCGTGATCGCACTTTTTTTGACATCGAACACCTCAGCCAATTCTGTTGACGTGCAGTTCTCTGAATGGTGGATGTATCTGAGCGTGTAATGCTGGTCATTCGTCAGTTCATCCCCTAGCTGGCACTTTACCAGGTTTTCGCCCGTCTTGTTTACTGAGAAGGAAACGGATATGTACCGGTCCACTAAGTCTTTTATATTCTCATGCGGCATGCATTATTCACCTCTCCCGCTATAAAGTTCTACCCTTTAATAATTCAACACTTTAACTAATTTATCTTAATTGTATTTTTCTGTCAAGGGGGAGTTTTTGAGTAAAAATTGAACTCAAATGGATTTCCTATAATTGAACTATTTCTGTAAAAAAAGAGGTTTTTCAGGTATCTGCTTGTTATGGGTGTTGATTTCCGTTCCAGGCACTTCGCTTTCCGCGGGGCGGAGTTGAGCCTCCTCACGCTGCGCGCTGCGGGGTCTCAACATTTCCGCTGCAATCCCGCTGGAGTCTTCGTGCCTTCCACTGCAATCAACAGGTTTTTGAAACTCGTTTAGCTTATGTAACCAAGGCTGTTGAACAATCAAAAAAAAAGAGGTACGGAATGAGATTATTCCGTACCCCTGCTGTCTTTTATTTGCTTAGTCGATTAGGTTTTTCTGTTTCAGAAAGTCGATTGCTACTTCGCGCGGGTTTTCTTTGTCGAGGTCGACTCTGGCATTCATTTCAGCCATTTCTTCCTCGGAAATCTGGTTGCCGAGCCTGTTGATGACTTCTTCAAGCTCTGGATATTTTGCCAGTGTTTCCTGGCGGATGATTGGTGCTGCATAGTATGGCGGGAAGAATTGCCTGTCATCTTCAAGCACCTTCAGGCCGAAGCGGACAATCCGCCCGTCTGTGGTAAAGGCAGGGATGGCATCTACTTCCCCTTCCTGTACAGCGGAGTACATCAGGTTTGCATCCAATGTCCGCTTTTCGCTGAAATCGAGATTATATGCCTCAGTGAAAGCGGTAAATCCATCCTCACGCTCGTAAAAATCTGCAGGACCCCCAAATTGGAGCTCCGAGGACACAGAAGAAAGGTCGGAAATTTTTTCAGCACCATACTCACTGTCGGTTTCCTGATTGACTGCAAGGGCGTATGTGTTCTGGAATCCTAAAGGCTCCATCCACTCCAGCTGGTATTCTTCGCTGTAGCCTTCCTTTACCTTGTTATAAATATCCTCCGGGCTGTCCTCCGGGTTATAAGATTCCTTCATGATCGTCAGGAGACCAGTCCCCGTATAATCCACATACATATCAATATCGCCTTTTCGAAGGGCCTGGGTCAGGATCGGGGTATCTCCGAGCCCTTCCTGCACCCTTACATTATAATCTGTCTGATCTTGAATATATTCTGACAGGGTATGAGGGAGGATATACTGCTCTGTCCATCTTTTCCCGCCAAGGACGATGGTATCTTCCTCATTGCCTCCCCTGAGTCCAAAGAACAATGCCAGCGCAGCAATAGGAATGAGGACTAAGGAAATCTTTTTCCAGTTCACCTTCCTGCCTCTGCGCGGGTCGGTGGCAATTTCAATCCTTTTTAGGATCAAATCAATGACAATCGCAAGGACCGCTGCAGGGATCGCACCTGCAAGCACGAGCTCATTGCGGGCTGTGGACAGGCCCCTGTATATCAGGTCCCCAAGGCCGCCTGCCCCTATGAATGCGGCCAGGGTCGCCACCCCGATTGTCAGAACGGCCGCTGTCCGCAGTCCTGCCATGATGATCGGCAATGCAAGAGGAAGCTCAATCATCCTGAGGATCTGGTTGCTTGTCATCCCCATGCCGCGTCCTGCCTCAACGGCAGACTGGTCTACACCATTGATGCCTGTATATGTATTTCTTAAAAGAGGCAGCAAAGCATACACAGTCAAGGCGATGATCGCCGTTACATTTCCTATCCCGAACAGGGGAAGCAAGAATCCGAACAGCGCAAGGCTCGGAATCGTCTGGAAGATGGATGTAATGCCAATGATCGGCTCAGCCAGCTTCTTCCTCCGCGAAATAAAGATGCCCAAAGGCAGGGATATGGCTGCTGCTATCACAATGGAAACAACCGACAAAAATAAATGCTGCTGAAGGGCTTCCAGAATTTCAGGCCATCTATTTTTAAAAATATCAACAACGAGTACAAAGAAATTATCATTCATTTATAGTGCCCCCTTCAGCCGGTGATGAAATTTTCATCCCCGCCAGGCCTCTCATCATCGTGGACCTTGTGATAAGCCCGGCAAGCTTTCCGCCCTCAAGGACGGGAATGTAAAGGGACCCTTTGGCAAACAGCTCAGCAACCTCATTATAAGGTGCATCAACGAGTACTGACTGATAGTCCGCGCTCATAATATCGCCAAGCGTTTTTTCTTCCTCGGCGTAATTTTTTTCGACATCATCAATGGTTGCAATGCCGAGAAGCTCATTCTCGCCATTCACTACAAAAAGTGAGTCAACCTTATATGTTTTCATCGTTTTCAACGCCTGTGCCAGACCCCTGCCTGGACGCGCTGTAATAACCTTCCTGAGCATCAGGTCAGCAGCAGCAGGCTGTCCGTTCTCAGCGTCATTCAGGCGGTCTTCGCCTATGAAGCCTTTGACAAACTCATTCTTTGGATAACGCAGAATTCTTTCCGGCGTATCGAACTGGATGATCTCTCCGTCTTTTAAAATGGCAATCCGGTCGGCGATTTTAATGGCCTCATCCATATCGTGGGTGACAAACACAATGGTCTTTTTGATGGTTTCCTGCAGCTTGACCAGCTCATCCTGCAGCTGCTCACGGCTGATCGGATCCAGTGCGCTGAAAGGCTCGTCCATAAGGATGATGGGCGGTTCTGCCGCCAGGGCGCGGATAACGCCTACACGCTGCTGCTGTCCGCCCGACAGCTCGCCGGGGAACCGGGTCCGGTATTCTTTCGGATCCAGGCCGACAAGCTCCAGTAATTCGTCCACTTTATCGGAGTACTGCTCCTTCTCCCAGCCTTTAAGCCTCGGAACAAGTGTAATATTATCTTCAATGGTCATATGGGGAAGCAGGCCGATCTGCTGGATCACATAGCCGATATCCCTGCGCAGCTTCACAGGATCCTTTTTGGATATGTCTTCTCCATTGATAAAAATCTGGCCGCTGGACGGCTCAATAAGCCGGTTGATCATTTTCATGGTTGTCGTCTTTCCGCAGCCGCTCGGCCCGATCAGGGCAACCAGTTCCCCTTCTTCTATATGGAAATCAATATCCTTGAGGGCAACAAAGCCATCCGGATATTTCTTTCCTACATGCTTAAACGTAATCAATAATCAACGCCTCTTTCATTATGTAGTGCTGCTAGGTTTAACATGCCCAAAACAGGCAGCTTGAATGAATGCACAGAAAAAACAGGCTGTAGCATCATAAGCAGCCAGGTATATACTATTGGATTTGCAAAATGGTATTAGACAAGAGTTCTGCGATTAGCAGATGCAGATAAATGCGGGAATTTCAAAGACAGGTAGATCCTGAAAGATTGATTTGCCTTATATGGCGCTGAGGATTTTGGCCATAAAATCGCGGATTCAGCAAATCAATGTATTGAGCAGGCTTTCGCCGTTCCCAAATACTCAGCAGCATGATGCGGTGGAGACCGCCAGAGCTGCCTGCCCTAAACAGGGCTGATGCAAAAAAATGAAATCCCAATAGCAATAATTCTTTGTAGCCTTCCCTCCTTTATATAGTCCAACTTTTTACCCATCTCTATTTAATTGTAAACATAAATGACACAGTTTTTCAAATTTATTTGAAATAACGACTGTTTTAACTTGATGCTGAATTCAATTTTCAGTGGTTTCTTAGTGAATGAAGCTGCGATTTAAAAACACAGCACAATAACTGCCAGCTTACATATTGTTTTTTAATCAAACGGACATGGATTCTACCAAATCCGACTTTAATTTCACCAATTGAGCTTATATTCTACCAAATTGGACAAGGATTCTACCGAATCGGCCAAATATTCTGCCGATTGAATATCCCCCCTGCTAAACAGACTCTTTTTTAACTCATCTGCACGCCACGCCATTTATTTGCCAATTAATCACCATCAGCCAGCTTTTCCATGTTGGAATCCAGCACGTTTTCCGCAATTTCAGTCCCGGCTTAATAAAGCAAAAAAGGCCGCCATTAAGGCAGCCAGGCTAGGATACGGAAACAGGTGATTCGCAGCATGTAACTCTGTTTCTGCCTCCATTTTTTGATTGATATAAAGCAGTGTCTGCATTGTGAAGCAGCCGTTCGAGCGTCATTCCCGGTGCTGCTTCTGCCGCTCCAAAACTCGCGGTCAATGAAATCATTCCCGTTTCAGAAGGCAGAAAAACCTCTTCGATTCCGGCCCTGATTTTTTCCGCCTGATCAGCCGCTGACTCTAGATCGGCACCAGGAAGGCAGATGACAAATTCCTCTCCTCCGTAGCGTGCAAAAATTGAACCTCCCCCCAGCAGGCTTCCGCTGACCCGCGCTATATGCCGAAGCGCTTCATCGCCCTGCAGATGTCCATACTGATCATTGATATTCTTAAAATAATCGATATCAAACAAAATGACTGACATGGTTCCCCCGGCAGCTTCCGCTTCCTTAAGAAGCCTGCCGCTCTGCTCAATGAAATAGGTCCGGTTATAAATGCCTGTCAGCCCATCTTTAAAAGCAAGCTCCTCCAGTTTCTGCCTTAGCTGTACTTCCTGGGTGATATTGCTGAGGATCACCGTAGTACCGGCCAATTCGCCGCTGCTTTTTTTTATCGGGAAAGAATGGATCTGGATATAAGTTTCTGCCTCGCTCTCAAACTTATGGATGCCGGAATAGCTGCCGCCATCAGCCCCGGTCCCTGAATATGCTGCAGCCGGCTGGAGAACTACCTTCATCTTTTCACCGATTGAGCTGGAATCAAGCCCTGGCAGCATTTCCTCTGCAGCCGGGTTAAAGTCCACAAGTCCATCATCCTGGGCAAAAACGAGAACACCATCTCTCATGCTTTCAAAGACCCGTTCCTTTGCGATCGGTGCGGCTGTCAGCCTGTCCATAAAAAAGGCGCGCAAATATAAAAAGGATGTCAGGCACATCACCATCGGAACAGGATCCATGCCGTAAGGGGAATATCCCATTAAATAAAGGAAAGAGGCTGTCATGGGGATCGTCAGTCCCGCGAACATGGTCATCAGCTGCCTTCTGTAGGCGAATCCTGCCCTCTTCCAATACCATACAACCATGCAAGCCCCTGCAAAAAGGCTGCCGAAGGTAAAGCTGCCATGAATCACATACCAAAAGCCAACATCCATATCTACAAGCAGATATGACCCCTCCCGGTGCAGATGATATCCGGTGTAAAAAAGGCCATGCCAATCATTTGTCAGCACCATAACCATGCTGATGAAAGGAATGGTGTATAAAAGAATAAGATTGAGGGTGGTCAAATATCTGTCCAAACCTGTGAATCTCATGATCATGACTAATGTGATAGGGGAAATAAAGGGCAGGCCCGCATATTGAAAGGCAATCCAGAACTTGATTTCTGCCAGCGAATCAGCTGTCAGTTCAAAAGCATGCCCGAATATGTAGATGGCCGAGGTAACCGCTATCCAGACAAAGGTTTTGCCGGCTGAAAAGGTCTTTCTTTTAGCAAAGGCATACATGCCCAAAATGCTTGTCAGGACTCCGGATACAGAGATCAGAACCATATAGCTGAAAATATCTGAGTTCATTATATTCACCAGGTTAATTTTTTGCTTTAATGGTACCATAACCCGGATAGAAAAAGAATATAAACCGGAAAGATGGAATTTTGTTTAGTTGTAATCAGAAAAAACCTGCCTGGACTTTTGTCCGGCAGGCCGTTATGTAGCGGCAGCCTTCATCCAAGGCTGCCATAGTGCTTATTGAGGCTCAAAAGTTTTACAGTCGGTTTCTTCATTGGTGCTCGCTTTCTTTCCGGTGATCGCCCCGACAAAAATCTCATCCGCCCCGCATTTCCTGCCGTTGCGGTTAAACTTGCAATTGACTACTTCACATAATACATCCTGTGCCACTCTAACCACCTCCTGTGAGATTTGTAAAGTGAGACTAGTGTTTCTGATTAAGTAGCACTTAATAGTCTATTCCCGTATAGAGGCATTTTAAACGCTTTTAAACGGAACCCGCGGGGCTGCCGGTCACCTGATTCAGTATGCCGCTACTCTATAAGCCCTTCATTTTTCAGGAATTCCCTGGCTGTATCTTCAGCACTCATTCCATCAACATTGACTTTATAGTTCATTTCCCGCATCTGGTCGTCTGTGATTTTTCCTGCCAGCTTGTTCAAAGCATCCGCGATTTCCGGATGATCATCAAGCGTCTCTTTCTTTAAAAGGGGAGCCCCCTGATAAGGCGGAAACAGATTTTTATCATCTTCAAGCACCTTCAGATTGTAGGCTTCCAGCTCACTGTCCGTCGAATAGGCATCCACCATATTGATATCGCCGGTTTCAACGGCACTATAGCGAAGCTTAGGCTCCATTGTTTTCACATTAGGAAACTCTATGCCATACAGCTTTTGAATACCCCGGTAGCCATCTTCCCTGTCGGAAAACTCCAGCGTAAAGCCCGGGTTGATATTCTGCTGAACCGCTTTTACATCTGAGATCGTTTCAAGTCCATATTGTGCAGCCAGCTCTTCCGGCACAGCCAGTGCATATGTATTGTTATAGTCCATCGGCTCCAGCATCTCCAGTTCAAACTCTTCTGACATGCCGTCCCTTGCCTGCTCATATACTTCCTGCCGGTCTGTGCTCACTGCCGTTTCTTTTAAAAATTCCGAAATGGCTGTTCCTGTGAACTCAGGGTAGATATCAATATCACCTGAACGGAGTGCATTGAACACAAAAGAAGTCTTGCCAAGCCCTGGCTGCAATTCAACGCTCATATCCGTTTCCTCTTCAATGAGGAGTTTGTACATATTGATCAGGATCTCCGGTTCAGAGCCAAGCTTTCCGGCAATCACGAGATCTTTTTCTCCCTTGCCTGAAACAAACGGCAGAACCATGATGATAATGGCTGCAAGGGCAATCGCCCCGAGCGGGATCAGTGATTTTTTGAATGAAATCTTTTCGAACCTTTTCAGCAGCAGGTCAAATAATATGGCCAGCAGCGCTGCCGGGATTGCTCCCAGTACAATGAGGGATGTATTGTTCCGGTCAATCCCGAGAAGGATGATATCCCCAAGGCCTCCTGCACCGATCAAAGCTGCAAGCGTTGCTGTCCCGACGATCAGGACCATTGCCGTCCTGATCCCTGCCATGATCACTGGCATGGATAGAGGCAATTCAACTTTAATAAGCCGTTTCCAGCTGTTCATCCCCATGGCCCTTGCCGCTTCAATAAGCGAAGGCTCCACTTCTTTTATGCCTGTGTACGTATTCCTCAAAATCGGCAGAAGTGCATAGACGATCAGCGCGATGCTTGCAGGCACTTTCCCGATCCCGAACAGCGGGATAAGGAGCCCTAGCAAGGCGAGGGAAGGAATGGTCTGCAGCACCGCTGTAACGCCGATGACTGCCTCAGCTGCTCTTTTATGCCGCGTCAGATAAATTCCGAGCGGGATTGAAATCAGGACAGCGAAGAAAAGCGCAATGAATGAGATTTGTATATGTTCAATGAGTGCACTGAAAAGCTCTGATTGCCTCTCTTTAAAAACACCGGCCAAATCATTCATTTAGAGCCCCCCTTTCTCCTAAGCTTCCCGCCACATGCCTGATGGCTTCCCTGCGGCTGATTGAACCGACGATGGTCCCGTCTTTTTCAACAGGTATCTCTTCCCTGTCAGTCAGCAGTTCCAGCACTTCCTTTAAACTGGCCGAAGCTGCGACCGCTTCAGAAGACACACTTTCGGCATATCCGGCTTTCATCATTTTTTCAGCTGTAATCTCGCGGCCGCCTCCAGCCTGCGCACCGACAAATTCACGCACAAATTCATCTGCCGGATTTGCAATGATTTCCTCAGGCGCAGCCAGCTGCACAATCTTCCCTTCCTTCATGACGCAAATTCTGTCTCCCAGTTTAAGAGCTTCCTGCATATCATGCGTCACAAACACGATCGTCTTCTTAATATTGCGCTGCAGATCCAGAAGATCATCCTGCAGCTTTTCCCTGCTTAAAGGGTCAAGTGCACTGAAAGGCTCGTCCATCAGAATGATTTCAGGGTCGGCTGCGAGGGCACGGATAACACCGATCCTCTGCTGCTGCCCGCCGGAAAGCTCGCTCGGCTTCCTCGTCAAATATACATCCGGCTCCAGCCCGACCATAGTCAGCAGCTCTGCCGCCCGCTTGCGGATCTTTTCCCGCTCCCATTTTTTCAATTCCGGGACTATAGCGATATTTTCTTCGATCGTCATATGCGGAAAGAGCGCGATTGACTGCAGCACATAGCCGATGCTCCATCGTAATTCATGGATATCATACTCACTGATCCTTTTCCCCTCTATCCTGATCGTTCCCTTCGTGAGATCGATCAGCCGGTTGATCATCTTGAGCGTCGTTGTCTTCCCGCACCCGCTTGGCCCGATCAGCACGAAGAATTCCCCTTTCTTTATCGTAAAATCCAGGGACTCTACCGCCTTCGTTCCGCCGGGGTACTCTTTTGTCACACCCTCAAACTCTATCATGGCTTCTCTCCTTTTCATCGTCCTGTTTACTCTTTATGTATAAACACCATTTTTATTATTGCCTTTTTTGAGCTGTCTGCGGCTCCTGCACCCAGGAAAATTTAACCACCTCACTCCATTAACTCTATTACCTACCCTGTTGCCCATTTTTCCAAACATAGCATTTTTCACTGCCAGCTTCAATTCTCAGTTCTCTTACAAAAAGTAAAAAAGCCGGGAGCAGTCTCCCGGCCTTTATTTGTTTATTTGCTATAATACTCGCCAAGGTATTCTGATACCTGTTCCGGTGTCTTCGCATTTGCGCTGTGAAGATGCCCAAGCTTTTCATCGTTCTTGAATACCAGCAGACTCGGAATGCCCATCACATTATATTCGGCAGCCAAATCAGGCAGTTCGTCTTTGTTCAGCTCATATAGAGGAAACTCCTGAAATTCCTCCAGCACGCTCGGCATGAACATATCCATCCGTTTGCAGTCCGGGCACCAGCCCGCAAAAAACTTTACAGTCACTGTTTCCCCGCTGCCGATTATTTCCCTGAATTCTTTTTCTGTTTTGATCAAATTTGCCATTCTCATCAACCTCCTGCCCTCATTATATACAAAACGTTTCTGCTTATCCTCAAACTTGCTTTCCTTCGAAAATAAGGTATTTCCGTGTTACACTTAAGCATAAAAGAACACAAGTGAGGAGCATGTAACGATGAAAACTTTATGCTTGCTGGGAAGCACCCGCAAAAATGGTAACTCAGAATATTTGGCAGGAAAAATTCTTGAAGGAACAGACCATACTGTTGTTCACCTGGCTGATAAGCATATTGAAGCCATCCACGACCAGCGCCATGCTGAAGGCGGTTTTGATCCGGTCCACGATGACTATGACGAATTGATTGAGCTGATTTTCAGCCATGATGTCATCCTGTTTGCTACTCCCCTGTACTGGTATGGTATGAGCGGCCCAATGAAGAATTTTTTTGACAGATGGTCACAGTATCTTCGCGACGAGCGCTTTAATTTAAAAGAAGAGCTTGCCAGAAAAAAAGCTTATGTAGCCGTAACAGGCGGCACAAGCGCAAAAATCAAGGGACTGCCGCTCATCCAGCAATTTGAATACATATTTGAATTTGTCGGCATGGAATTTGCAGACTATATCATCGGCGCAGGCGTCAAGCCCGGCGAGGTGAAGGAAGACCAGATTGCGCTGGCCAAGGCAGAGGTTTGGAATAAAGGATTGCGCTCATAATAGAAAAGGACCTGCTGGGAGGGCAGGTCCTTTTCTGCTAAGATTTCTTCACTGACTTATTAATATTCTCGATTTTGCCTTCAATGAAAGAAACGAATCTATCATCCTTCTGCGCTTTAAAAATGCTAATCGTTATATCATAGTGCTCAATCGCCTGATTGTATTCTTTTAAGCCTTCATAGCTTATGCTCAGATAATAATAGAGCTCCCCTAAATAGTCCAGCAGATTCGCCTTCACGCACCAGTTAATGCCTTTATAGCAGCACTCTATTGCCTCTTTATATTGTTGAAGGGCCCATAAGCTTCTTGCTTGATTATACAGTACTTTAGTTTTCAAATCCTTATTTTGCAGCTGCGGCAGCTCTTTAATAACCTGAGACGCTTTTTTCAGCAAATCATAGCACTGCTGGAATTCTTTTATATCATAGTGGAAAATGCCCATGCTGATATAAATCTCGAGCTCGGATTCCGTCCAGATCGAAGCATTTTTATGGGTAAGATCAATCGCTTCCTGCAATATTGAAATACTTCTCTCAAAATCTTTTTCCAAGTAAAAGGTGTAGATTCCTTTATTCCAGAGAAGCACCTGGTGGTATTCGGGATTTTCCAGAATTCTAGGATTCTTTTCCTCGACTTTAACAATATCCCTTACCTGGTCATACTCCAGCTTTTTCCGGGCATTATACAGCTGTGTCATTACTTCTTCAACATACTCATTGCTGGCAATGCCGTTCATCCCGAAAAAATAGGAAATATCCACTCCAAGCCTCCGGGCGATAAGATAAAGAGTGGAAGAAAGCGGGATGATATCCCCCCGCTCAATCTTGCTGATCTGCGCCTGTGTGCAGATGCCTTCAGACAGTTCACTCTGCTTAAGCCCTCTTGAAACTCTTAAATCTTTAATTTTTTTCCCAAGATTGCTGCCAAAAATATTCAAACTATCACGTCCTGGATTATCTTTTATTGTAGAATAGCAATAAATCCAGCAAAATAGAAATGATTTATCCGCGGTCAGCTCATATTAAAATGGCTTCATTACCATTAGAACAATCAAAACAACTGCTGCTAAATGTGTATATAAGGTGAATGGCTGCTGTTCTTTGTTTATGCGGTGGTAAGAGTCAGGCAGTGATTCGTCCTTGCCTTCATGATTAGCAAGAAGCTCCTGCTGTGCTTTGACTTTCTTCGGCAGTACTGCTGCTACAATCGGCTGAACAGATATAAAGATTATGATGGAAATGATATACCAGACCTGTTTGAATAAAGCAGGATTCAAAGCTCCAAAAATCAAACCGGTGATCAATAGTATAATACTCCCGTATTTTGCGAGCTTCTCTACTCTCTCATTGATTGAAATACAAAGCATAGCCTGTGAAACCGTTTTTGGAGCCTTTGAAATGATGGGCTGCGCAAAAGCAGCGCCAAGGCCGCACACTGCGGCAATGATATGCACTGTAAGCAGGATGGAATAAAAAGTCAAAGATAAGTTCCCCTTTCAAACTAAATATTTTATATCTCTCTTGTATAATAATACATTTTTGTTAAAATATGAGTATTTCTTACCAATTTAATGGGTAATTTTTCTATTTTATTGAGTCATATACATGAACGACCATTATCATGAGGGTGTTTATAAGGAAATTGGCATGTGTTTTCTTATGCGAAGAAGGTATATATGGAGGTTTTTTAAGCAAATAAAAAAGCCTGAATCCTCCATCAGGAAAATCCAGGCTTTATAATTTAAGATTTAATCCACCAAAGTATGTATGGTGGAGACGGTGGGAGTCGAACCCACGTCCAGAAACATCGCCACTTAAGCTTCTACGAGTGTAGTCAGCATATTTGCGTTTCGCTGCATCTTATGCCTGCTGACAGGCGTCCGTGCAGCTAGTCTGGTTGTTCTCTTCCTTCATCCTCAGACGGTGGAATCCGGCGTAGTCCACTTAGAGTGAGTCCCTTACCCTACCACATGGACGATGGAGGGAGGAACCGCTTAGCGCTATTAGGCAGCTAGAGCGAAGTTGTTTTGTTGTTTGCCAGTTATAGGCTTTGACGTTTTAACGAGGCCGATCCCCTCGACTCGCAACCTAAGCTCGAACTATCCCTGTCGAATCCGTAACGTCCCCATATTGGGCAATGTGCATAACGCATCATTTCCGCTGAGAGCCGGTGCGAATCTTATTCTGCTACTCGGTTTGACGCCAGGAGCGCTCGAAATAGAGGAGCGTAAGTCAGATAGCATCGCTGCTACAATACTTATTATATCATATACAGCACGGATATCAATTGTTAAGTCTTGGATTTACATTTTCTGCCGTTCGCGGAATGCCCGCTCAATATCCCGGCCTGCTTCTTTCTTTTTCAAGGTTTCGCGTTTATCATAATTCTTTTTACCCTTGGCCAGGCCGATCAAAACTTTCGCAAAACCATTTTTCAAATACATTTTCAGCGGTACGATAGAATAACCGGCTTCCTTTGTTTCGCCGATCAGCTTGCTGATTTCTTTATTATGAAGCAGAAGCTTCCTGGTTCTGAGCGGATCATGGTTGTACCGGTTCCCCTGCTCATAAGGGCTGACATGCATGTTGATCAGGAATACCTCCCCGCTGATGATCCTTGCATAAGAATCCTTCAGCTGCACCCTTCCTGCCCGGATAGCCTTAATCTCTGTACCTTGCAGGACGATTCCCGCTTCATAGGTGTCTTCTATAAAATAATCATGATACGCTTTTTTATTTTGGGCGATAACCTTGCCCGTTCCCTTTGGCATATGAATTTCCCCCTCGATCTCTTACACTGATTTTAACAAAAATCTCTCCCAGCAACAATCATGACCCTATATCGGAAAGGAGAGCCACTTGGATGGCTCTCCGGGTTCCAGCTTTTTAGCGTTTCTTTTTCTTACGCTTGGCTTTTGGCGCATTTTCAAAGTGCTTTTTCTCTTTCCGGGCAGGTCCGCCGCTTTTGCCTTTCGAGCTGCCGCTGCGTCCTTTTGGGCCTTCGCCTGCTTTGCCTCTGCGCGGCTTCTTTTCTGTGCTGCCCGTCTTGAACACTCGCGGCGCATCCCGATCATCACGCTTCCGGGGGCCTTTCATGCCGACGATTTCAAAATCTATGGAGCGCTCATCTTTGTTGACATTAATGACGCGTACTGTAATTTCGTCGCCAATCCGGAACACATTGCCGGTTTTCTCGCCGATCATCGCGAAATGGCGTTCATCATAGCGGTAATAATCGTCCGTCATATAGCTGACATGGATCAGACCTTCAATCGTGTTCGGCAATTCGACGAACATGCCGAAGTTTGTAACTGAGCTGATGATGCCATCATATTCTTCGCCAATTTTATCAGCCATATATTCTGCTTTCTTCAGCTCATCTGTTTCCCTTTCAGCTTCGACCGCGCGGCGCTCCATATTGGAGGAATGCTCGGCAATATCAGGAAGCCTTGAATTCATCCGCTCTCTTGTTGCCTGGCTTAAATCGCCTTCAATCAGGTAGGTGCGGATGAGCCTGTGGACAACCAAGTCCGGATACCGGCGGATCGGTGATGTGAAATGAGTATAGAACTCAGTCGACAGTCCAAAGTGGCCGAGGCTCTCAGGATCATATTTCGCCTGCTGCATCGAGCGCAGCATGACGGTCGAAATTACCATTTCCTCAGGTGTACCCTGCACCTCTTCAATGATTTCCTGGAGGGCGCGCGGATGCACAGAGTTTGCCGTGCCTTTTACAATGTAACCGAAGTTTGTAATAAACTCGAAGAATCTTCTCAGCTTATCTTCCTTCGGATCTTCGTGAATACGGTAGATGAACGGCACATCCATCCAATGGAAATGCTCGGCGACCGTTTCATTGGCTGCAAGCATGAATTCCTCGATGAGGCGCTCTGCCACAGAACGTTCGCGGAGTACGACATCACTTGGCTTTCCTTCTTCATCAACAAGAACCTTTGACTCTTTAAAATCAAAGTCGATGGCGCCGCGGCCCATCCGTTTCTTGCGGAGCACCGCTGCCAGCTCTTCCATAAGCTGAAACATCGGGACAAGCGGCTCATAGCGCTTCATCAGCTCTTCGTCTTTATCGGTCAAGATCTTGTTAACGTCATGATAAGTCATACGCTCTGTTGTTTTAATGACACTCTGGAAGATTTCATGATTAACCACTTCACCGGAGCTGTCCATTTCCATTTCACAGGAAAGGGTCAGGCGGTCAACCTGCGGATTAAGGGAACAGATGCCATTGGATAATCTGTGCGGGATCATCGGGATGACCCGGTCCACCAAGTAAACACTTGTCGCCCGTTCTTCCGCTTCCTGATCGATCGGTGTATTCTCGCGCACATAATACGTCACATCGGCAATATGTACTCCGAGCTTATAGTTTCCGTTTTCAAGCTTTGTAACAGTTACCGCATCATCCAGGTCCTTCGCATCAGCGCCGTCAATCGTGACGATTGTCTGGTCGCGGAGATCGCGCCGGTTCTTGATTTCACTTTCATCAATGCTGTCAGGTGTATCATTCGCCTGCTCCAGCACTTCTTTCGGGAATTCCATCGGCAGCCCATGTTTGTGGATGACAGACAGGATATCCACGCCTGGATCATTTTTATGGCCAAGGATCTCAAGGACTTCCCCTTCAGCACTCTTGCGCCCCTCCGGATACGTCGTCAGCTTGACAACGACCTTATGTCCTTCTATTGCCCCTTTAGAAGCTGATTTCGGGATAAAAATATCGCTGGTGAACTTTTTGTCGTCCGGGAGCACAAAGCCGAAATTTTTACTTTCAACATATGTCCCGACAATCTGCTGGACACCTCGTTCGAGAATGCGCACGACCGTCCCTTCACGCCTCTGGCCGGAAGATTCAGAAGAAACCCTTGCAAGGACAATATCGCCATGCATAGCATTATTCGTCTCATTCGGCGGTATAAAGATATCATCAAGGCCAGGCTCTTCAGGAATGACAAAAGCAAAGCCTTTTGCATGGCCGGACAGCTTACCTTTGATCAGATTCATCCTGTCCGGCAGGCCGTAGCGGTTGCTCCGTGTCCGGACAACAAGCCCTTTCTGCTCCATGACCACAAGGGCCTTCACAAAGTCTTTAAAATCGGAAGAATCCTCGATTCCGAATGCCTCTT
Organism: Bacillus sp. AG4(2022); assembly: GCF_031844465.1. Lineage (NCBI taxonomy): Bacteria > Bacillati > Bacillota > Bacilli > Caryophanales > Bacillaceae > Bacillus > Bacillus sp. AG4(2022). The sequence continues at coordinate 218,702 of NZ_JAUZVH010000006.1, read as the reverse complement.
CCATCTCCTGGACGGTCAGTGGCTTATATGCTTCATCTTTCATAAAGTGGAGAAGCTTATCCACGATTTGCTTAATATTATTTTCCATCTATGCTATCCCTCCTAAATAAAGGATTTAAACAGTCCAATCCAGCGATTCCAGGAACTGATATACATCCTCATGCAGCTGATCCTTTTCCTTGTCCAATGTGATGACGTGGCCGGACTCTTCATACCATTTCAGCTTTTTATTATCATTCTCCACTTCGCTGAAGATGATGTTCGCGCTGTCGGTATTGATCATGGCATCATGACGGGCCTGAGCCACAAAGGTTGGGGAATAGATCATATCCACATGATTCCTCACATCGGCGATCAGCTCCTGCAGCGCTTTAAGTGTCTCCATCGGAGTTTTCCTGAATTCAGCCATTTCCTGTTCAATCTGCTCAGGGGATTTGCCTTCAAGCCTCTTATACTCGCTGGCATAGTGAAGGATGCCCTGATACATGACTTCCTCGCTCTTAATATACATTGGTGCACACATTGGAACGATACCCTTTATAGGAACAGTGTAACCTAATTTCAAGGAAAATACCCCGCCAAGCGAAAGCCCGGCAACTGCAATCTCTTCATAGCCCTGTCCCTTCAGCAGCTCATAGCCTTCCATAACATCCTTCCACCAGTCCTCAGGTCCGGTATGGACCAGCTCTTCAGGCGGCACCCCGTGTCCCTTATACTGTGGCGCATGGCAGGTATACCCCTTGGTCTGCAAAAACCGTCCAAGCATCCTGACATCCGCAGTATTGCCTGTAAAGCCGTGCAAAAGCAGGACAGCCCTTTTTCCGCCTTCAAAGGTAAATGGTTTCGGTGCAACAATCTTCATTTTGAAAACTCCTTTTGCTATGTAAATGATTTCTTTGATAAGTTCAGCTTCCTTATTTTTAGCAAAGCCGCGCCCAACAATCCACTAAAACGGCTTATCGGCAGCTGCAGGAAAAATATTCCGTTCAGCGGCAAATAAAAAACCTGACCTTCTGGGCCAGGCAGCAGCTTTATTATTTTACAAAATAAGCGACAGCAATTGTTAAAACAAAAAACAGTACAGATAACACAATCGTCACACGGTGGAGTATAAGATCAAGCCCGCGCGCCTTTTGCTTGCCGAAAAGCTGCTCGGCACCACCTGAAATCGCGCCGGAAAGACCCGCACTTTTTCCTGATTGAAGAAGTACAACAACTATAAGAGCAACTGAAACAATAATCAACAGCGTAATTAATAATGTGTACATGAAGTCCACCTCCTGAAACGTACAATCACATTATTCTTAATTTATCATATTTTGGCGGATTGGACAATAGCAATGTTGGTTTGCGGAAGATTGAGCGGGTGTTATTTGAGAAGGGAAAAGACGGTGCCGGATGAATTGGAGCACGTGGAGGAAGGAGCATTGGGTGTGGGGGATTTAGTTAGCAGCTCAAGAAGGAGGACAGGACATGGGGGACGAAATAATTAAATAATACATTTATAAGGAGGAAGATATGATTGTTAAAGAATTAACAGTACCAAAGCGGATATTAGCCCTGGAAGCTCTGCTGCGCCGGCTGGAGGAAGGGAGTCCTGACTGGCACCGTGTTAAGGAAGATCTTGCGAAACGCTGGGCGGGCTACTATGGTGAATTGTCTTTGGATTATTATTTGCAGATGCTGCCGGAAAAAGAGTATCTGGTACTGCATGATCTGCGACTCGGCCTGTCCGGCAGCTTTTTTCAAATTGATCTACTTGTGCTGCATGCTCATTTTGCATTAATCCTGGAGGTTAAAAACATACTTGGCACCCTTGTATTCGATAAGCAATTCAGCCAGATGATCCGCACCCAGGATGAAAAAGAAGAAGGCTTCCCCGATCCGATCGCTCAGGCAGAACATCATAAAAAACAGCTGGCCCGCTGGTTAGCGGAACGCAGCATCCCTCTCCCCGTCGAATCCCTCGTTGTTATCAGCAAACCATCCACTGTCCTCAAAGCGAACTCCCCAGCCATCAGCAGAACGGTCATCCACAGCCACCGCCTCCTTGGGAAGATAGAAGACTTGAGCGGCCGCTATCAACAAGCGCTCCTGGATGCGAGAGAGCTGAGAAAAACCTCTAGATTGTTGATCAAACACCATACACCTGAAAAAATTGATATTCTGTCCAGGATGAGAGTCAGCCGGGAGAATGTGAGGATGGGTGTCCATTGCGGCGGCTGCGGCCATATTCCGGTTATAAGGGTATATGGTACTTGGTTTTGCCCGAAATGCGGGTTGAAGGACAAGTCAGCGCATATCGCAGCTTTGAAGGACTACTTCCTTTTGTTTGGGAAGGAGATTACGAATGGGGGATTTCGGGAGTTTGCGGGGGTGGAATCCGTCCATACAGCTTCAAATATACTAGCAAGCTCAAATTTAGTGGTCTCAGGCAGAGGAAAAGGGCGCAAATACAGCGCACCAGCAGATTGGTGGAATGGGTAAAAAGCGTTTATTAGCAACTTTTTCCGTATATTAGCAACTTTTCAAATTTATTAGCAACTTTTTTGTTTTATTAGCAACTTTCAGGATATATTAGCAACTTTTGGATTTTATTAGCAACTAGCCCTGAGCGCGGCCACTAAACTCCAACCAGGTACCATGTATCAGCTCGAAAAACCAAAACCCAAAAAAACACCAGCCCCCAAGGCTGGTGTCTCCCCCAAAAAAGAATTACTTCTTCAGGTTATAAAAAGATTTCAGTCCATCATATACAGCCAGATCGCCAAGCTCGTCTTCAATGCGAAGAAGCTGGTTGTATTTCGCGATGCGGTCTGTACGGCTCATAGAACCAGTTTTGATTTGGCCTGCGTTTGTTGCAACAGCGATGTCAGCGATTGTGGCATCTTCTGTTTCACCTGAACGGTGGGATACAACTGCAGTGTAGCCTGCGCGCTTAGCCATTTCGATTGCTTCGAAGGTTTCAGTCAGTGTACCGATCTGGTTCACTTTGATCAGGATGGAGTTGCCAACGCCCTGCTCGATACCTTGTGCAAGCTTCTTAGTGTTAGTTACGAAAAGGTCATCTCCGACAAGCTGAACTTTTCCGCCGATGCGGTCAGTCAGAAGCTTGTGGCCTTCCCAGTCGTTTTCATCCAGTCCGTCTTCGATTGAAAGAATTGGGAATTCGTTTACCAGCTCTTCGTAGAAGTTAACCATATCTTCTGAAGATAAGCCAGTGCGGCCTTCGCCTGCAAGATCGTATTTGCCTGTTTCTTTGTTGTAGAACTCAGAAGAAGCAACGTCCATGCCAAGAAGAATGTCTTTGCCTGGCTCATAGCCGGCACTCTTGATTGCTTCGATGATGACTTCAAGCGCTTCGCGGTTAGAACCAAGGTTTGGAGCGAATCCGCCTTCGTCGCCGACTGCTGTGTTAAGGCCTTTGCCTGAAAGAACTTTCTTAAGCGCGTGGAATACTTCAGCACCCATGCGGATTGCTTCCTTGAAAGTAGGAGCTCCTACAGGAAGGATCATGAATTCCTGGAAGTCAACGTTGTTGTCAGCATGTGATCCGCCGTTGATGATGTTCATCATTGGAGTTGGAAGCTGCTTCGCGTTGAATCCGCCAAGGTAACGGTATAATGGCAGGCCTACAGATTCAGCTGCAGCGTGCGCACAAGCCATGGATACGCCAAGGATTGCGTTAGCGCCCAATTTGCCTTTGTTTTCAGTACCGTCAAGCTCGATCATTGTGCGGTCGATTCCGACTTGGTCAGTTACATCCATGCCGATGATCGCTTCTGAGATCAGGTTGTTTACGTTGTCCACTGCGTTTTGAACACCTTTTCCAAGGTAGCGGGACTTGTCTCCGTCGCGAAGCTCAACTGCTTCATGCTCGCCTGTTGATGCTCCTGAAGGAACGATTGCTCTTCCGAAGAATCCTGATTCTGTCAATACTTCTACTTCTACTGTTGGGTTACCGCGGGAATCTAATACTTCGCGGGCATAAACGTGCTGGATAAATGGCATAGTAAAATCTCTCCTTAAAATGGGATTATTTTTTTAAAATCGTTGTACCGGTCATTTCTACCGGCTTGTCAACTCCGAGCAGGTCAAGCATGGTTGGGGCAAGATCAGCAAGGATTCCGTCCTCGCGCAGCTCATCCCCTTCTTTTGTTACGATGACAGGCACCGGATTCGTGGTGTGTGCTGTCATTGGATTGCCTTCAAGGGTGACAACTTCGTCTGCATTTCCATGGTCAGCTGTGATGATGGCATGACCGCCTTTTTGAATGATCAGGTCAACAATGCGGCCAAGGCATTCATCCACAGTTTCGATTGCTTTCACTGTCGGCTCGAGCATTCCGGAGTGCCCGACCATATCAGGATTAGCAAAGTTCAGGATGATAGCATCAAAGTTATCTGCTTCTATTTCTTTCACGAGGGCATCGGTTACTTCATATGCACTCATTTCAGGCTGAAGATCATAGGTTGCCACTTTTGGCGAATTGATGAGGATCCGTTCTTCGCCTGGGAATTTCTCTTCACGCCCGCCGCTCATAAAGAATGTTACGTGCGGGTATTTCTCAGTTTCAGCGATGCGCAGCTGTTTAAGATTGTTCTGGGCCAAAACCTCGCCGACCGTGTTGTCCAGGTTGTTTGGCTTGAACGCTACATAGCCGTCAACGGTTTCGCTGAAGTGGGTGAAGCAGACAAAGTGCAGATTCTGCGGGTGCCCTGGGCCCCTGTCAAAGGATCTGAAATCTTTGTTTGTGAATGTATTGGAAATCTGGATCGCACGGTCAGGGCGGAAGTTGTAGAAAATGACAGAGTCATTGTCTTCAATGGTTGCCACCGGTTCTCCGTTTTCCCTTGTAATCACGGATGGAATGACGAACTCGTCAAAGATTCCGTTTTTGTAGTTGTCTTCGACAAGATCAAGCGGATCGGAATAAGATGGTCCATCTCCGTACACCATCGCACGGTAGGATTTCTCCACACGATCCCAGCGCTTGTCGCGGTCCATGGAATAGTAGCGCCCTGAGATGGTCGCAAATTCGCCTACTCCATATTCCTTGATTTTTTCCTGTGCTTCTTTGATATATTTCTCGGCTGTTTTCGGACCGACGTCTCGGCCGTCAAGGAAACCGTGGATATATACCTTTTTTAGTCCCTCATCAGCTGCAAGCTTCAGCAGGGCGTACAGGTGGTGGATATGGCTGTGGACACCGCCGTCGGACAAAAGGCCAAACAGATGGAGAGCTTTATCGTTCTCCTTCGCATGGTTAATTGCGTCTAAAAAGGTTTGATTCTTTTCAAACTCGCCTTCACGGATGGCCACATTCACCCTTGTCAGGCTCTGGTAGACGATCCTTCCGGCACCGATATTCAGGTGTCCTACTTCCGAGTTCCCCATCTGCCCTTCAGGAAGGCCGACTGCTTCTCCGCTTGCCTGCAGGGTAGAGTGGGGATATTTGTTCCAATAACGCTCAAAGTTCGGTTTGTTCGCTTGAGCAACTGCGTTTCCCATCCGTTCACCGCGCAGGGCGAATCCGTCCAGGATAATCAGTGCTACTGGGGATTTACTCATTCTTGCCTGCCTCCAGTAATTGAAGGAATGAGTTCGGCTCAAGGCTCGCCCCTCCGACCAGTGCACCATCGATATCAGGCTGGGCCATGTATTCTTTGATGTTTTCCGGCTTAACGCTTCCGCCGTACTGGATGCGGACTGCCTCAGCTGCCGCAGTTGAGAACTCCTCGCCTACCACCTGGCGGATATGGGCGCAAACTTCGTTTGCATCCGCAGAAGTGGAAGATTTGCCTGTCCCGATTGCCCAGATAGGCTCATAAGCGATAACAGTCTGCTTCACCTGGTCTTCTGTCAGGCCGGCAAGGGCTTTTTTCACCTGGCTGCCGACGATTTCAGTTGTTTCGCCGTTTTCGCGCTGTTCGAGCGATTCGCCGACACAAACAATCGGTGTCAGGTTGTAGTTGAACGCAGCCAAAGTCTTTTTGTTAACAGCTTCGTCTGTTTCGTTGAACATTTCACGGCGCTCTGAGTGACCAAGCACTACATAAGATACACCAATGTCCTGAAGGGCTTTCGGGCTGATTTCGCCTGTGAAAGCACCGCTTTCTTCAAAGTGCATATTTTGGGCGCCGATTGCGACGTCATGGCCTTCTGCACTTTCAACAAGTCGCTCTAAGAATAAAGCTGGAGCACAAACGACTGTATCAACATCTTCCTTTGAAGGTACAAGGCCGTTGATTTCCTCTAAGAAGCTTTTCGCTTCAGGCAGGGTTTTATGCATTTTCCAGTTGCCTGCAATAATTGATTTACGCATTCCGGCACATCCTTTCAACTCTTTTGCTTATTTATCATTTAAAGCCGTTACACCAGGAAGCTCTTTTCCTTCGATGAATTCGAGGGAAGCGCCGCCGCCTGTTGAGATATGGCTCATTTTATCAGCAAGATCAAACTTTTCGACTGCAGCCGCAGAGTCTCCGCCGCCGATTACCGAATATGTATCCTGGGATTCAGCAAGGGCTTCGGCTACTGCTTTCGTTCCGCCTGCAAATGCATTCAGTTCAAACACACCCATAGGGCCGTTCCAGATGACAAGCTTGCTTGATTTGATGACATCCTGATAGATGGCACGTGTCTTCGGACCGATATCAAGCGCTTCCCAGTCTGAAGGGATTTCTTCAATGGAAACTTCTTTAATATTGGCATCCTCGGAGAAATCATCCGCAACAAGCACATCGACAGGCATATAGAATTTAACGCCTTTTTCCTCTGCCTTTTTCATGAACGAATTGGCAAGATCGATTTTGTCTTCTTCAAGAAGGGATTTCCCGATTTCATGGCCTTGTGCTTTAACGAACGTATAAGCAAGACCTCCGCCGATGATCAGATTATCTACCTTATCAAGCAGGTTTTCGATAACACCGATTTTGTCCTTTACCTTCGCTCCGCCGACAATTGCCGTAAACGGGCGCTCCGGATTGGACATCGCTTTTCCAAGAACGTCCAGTTCCTTTTCCATCAGCAGGCCGGAAACAGCCGGAAGATGGTGTGCAATGCCTTCAGTTGAAGCATGGGCACGGTGGGCAGCGCCGAATGCGTCATTTACATACACATCCGCAAGTTCTGCAAACGCCTTTGCCAGCTCAGGATCATTCTTTTCCTCACCAGGGTAGAAGCGGACGTTTTCAAGAAGGAGAACATCGCCCTCAGCCATTTCGGAAACCAACCCTTGTACAGCTTCACCGTAGGCTTCGTCTGCTTTCTTTACATCCTTGCCCAACAGCTCTGATAAGCGCTTGGCAACTGGTGTAAGGCGCAGTTCTTCTACTGCCTGGCCTTTTGGACGGCCAAGGTGGCTTGCAAGGATGACTTTAGCTCCCTGTTCAGTCAAGTACTGAATGGTAGGAAGAGCTGCTGTGATGCGAGTTTCGTCCGTAATAGAGCCATCTTTCATCGGCACGTTAAAGTCCACACGGCAAAAAACGCGTTTACCTTTTAAATCAATGTCTTTTACGCTTTTTTTGTTCACGGCAAAGGACCTCCCAGTTTCTGATAGTGTTCAAAAGAAAAGGGAGAGGGAATTGTTTCCCGCTCCCCTTTTCCCCATCATTATAGATGTTCGCTATTTTTTTATCCAATAAAACAGGGTTTTAAAGGAAAGCTTCGGTTCCCGGAGTTCATACAGGACCAAACAATAGCTTATTTATTGTTTTAAATCGTGCCTATTAAAGGCCTTGCTTTCCAATGTAGTCTACAAGGTCTACAACGCGGTTAGAGTAGCCTGACTCGTTGTCATACCAAGAGATTACTTTTACCATGCTGCCTTCCATAACCATTGTTGACAATGCATCAATAGTAGAAGAAGCAGGGCTTCCGTTGTAGTCGCTTGATACAAGCGGCTCTTCGCTGTAAGCAAGGATTCCTTTAAGGTCGCCTTCTGAAGCTGCTTTGAATGCTGCGTTGATTTCTTCAGCTGTTACGTCTTTGTCAAGCTCAGCAACAAGGTCAACAAGAGAAACGTTTGGAGTTGGAACACGCATAGCTCCGCCGTTCAGCTTGCCTTTCAGTTCAGGCAATACAAGGGAAACTGCTTTTGCAGCACCAGTTGTAGTTGGGATGATGTTTTCAGCAGCTGCACGCGCACGACGGTAGTCTTTGTGCGGAAGGTCAAGGATCTGCTGATCATTTGTGTAGGAGTGAACAGTAGTCATCATACCGCGCTTGATGCCGAACTTGTCGTTCAATACTTTAGCGAATGGCGCTAAGCAGTTTGTTGTACAAGATGCATTTGAGATAACGTGGTGGCTTCCTGCATCATATTTGTCATGGTTAACACCCATAACGATTGTGATATCTTCGTCAGAAGCTGGAGCTGAGATGATAACCTTCTTCGCGCCTGCTTCTAAGTGTTTAGCTGCATCGTCGCGCTTTGTGAAGCGTCCAGTAGATTCTACTACTACTTCAACGCCAAGGTCTCCCCATCCAAGCTGAGCAGGATCGAGCTCTGCAAGAACCTTCACTCTTTGGCCGCCTACTACCAGGAAATCTCCGTCTACAGAAACTTCTTCGTTAAGTGTGCCGTGAACTGTGTCATATTTTAAAAGGTGTGCAAGCATGTTTGCATCTGTAAGGTCGTTTACCGCTACAACTTCTACTTCTGAGTTCTTAAGTGCTGCGCGGAATACGTTGCGCCCGATTCTTCCAAATCCATTAATACCAACTTTAACTGCCATGTTAATATTTCCTCCTTTAGATAGTAGGGATATTTGTTAGTTTTATATTAAAGGGGATTACCCTTTTAACAACTGTTTTGCTGCGCCTTCATCCGTGATCAGGATCGTTGAGGACGGCGCCTGTTTCATATAGGCCCTTATTGCCTTTGCCTTCGAAGACCCTCCGGCAACTGCAATAACATGTTCGATATCTGCCAGGTCTTTGAGCTGAAGCCCTATGGTCTGCACTTTATGGACCACTTCGCCCGCTTCATCGAAATAATAGCCGAATGCTTCTCCTACTGCTTTCCGCTCCTGAATCTTCAATAAGTCCTCCGGTGTCGTTTTACGGCGCTCCGCCATTGTTATAGCGTCTCCAATTCCATGTAAAACCATTCCAGCGGATTGTATCAGATTCAATACTTCATTAATAACGGGTTCCTTCATGATTGTCTCGTACATCGTCTTGCTTACCTGATCCGGGACATGAAGGAATTTGTGGCGGGAGGCTGTGTGCTCCGCCATCATGGCGCAGATGGTATTCGCCTGGTTTTTGACCTCCTCGCCGATGCCGCCCCGTGCAGGGACGAACAGCAATTCGTCGTCAAAGAGATTGGGCGTCAGCATCTCCGCCACGGCCGCCATGGTCGATCCGCCCGTTACAGCAACGGTATTCTTCCCTTTAAGCCGCTGTTTCATACTGGCCGCACAGGCCCTGCCAAGCTCGCTTTTCACCCATGGTGATTCATCGCTGTTGCCGGCAACCACAATCACCTGCCGGACGCCAAGGACTTCTTTCAGCCTTGCTTCCAGTATGTCTATACCCGTTATGTCTCTCATTATGCTTTCAAGTCTTTCCAGTAAATCCTTGCCTTCGGCTGTCAGGTTCATACCTGAACTTGCTACAGAGATAAGATTTTGATTCTTTAGGAAATCAACCTCGCTTCTAAGCACTCTTTCCGTTGATCCAAGGCTCACTGCCAGACTTCTTCGGCCCACCGGCTGCATAAAACCTATGTACTGAAGAATTTGGTAGCGTTTTTGCATAACAGTAAGTAAATCAGGCAATAATCTTTTTTGTATATCGATCAATGAGTCCATCGCATGCCCCTTTTTTAGAAGTATTCCACATAGGAACGTTCTAACGTGGTCAATTTCTGTCCCGCATAGACATATTATGTCCCGCTTGAACCAAAAAAAATCACCCCTGTGTTACAATTACATTCTAGCAGGAGTGATTTGCGAATTCAACTGATTAGAACCGGTTTTTTGCTGTAAGCGCTTCATATAGCGTAAATTGATCAATCCGCCCAAACTGGACCTCTTCCCCATCCAGTTCCACGACCGGAATCATAAGCCCGTACCGTTCAGTCAGATCATCGCTGGCGCTGATATCCACTTCCTCAAGCTCAAATTCATGCTCTGCTTGAAGATCCAGGATTAATTTTTTTGCATTATCGCACAAATGGCAGCCTTCTCTTGTATATAATCGCATCTGTCGATCTTTCACTATACTTCCTTCTTTCTTCATTCATATCTTTTGCGTTTCACTGAAGAGGGGATGCCCAGCTGGTCCCTGTATTTGGCGACCGTCCGCCTGGAAATGACGATAGCATCCCCCTTCTCCAGTATGCTCATGATCTCCGAGTCAGAAAGAGGCTTCAGTTTATCCTCAGCTTCTACCATGGCAGCAATCTTCTTCTTCACACTTGCTGACGAAGCACCATCGGCACCGGTAGTCTTTACCGCGCTTGTAAAAAAGGTCTTCAGCTCAAATGTGCCAAAAGGAGTCTGGACATACTTTTCGCGGACCGTCCGGCTTACTGTCGACTCATGGATTTCCAATTCATCCGCGATTTCTTTCATTGTCATCGGTCTCAGCTTTGCAGGCCCTTCAATGAAAAAATCCTGCTGTTTTTCTACCAGCTTCATTGTAACCTTTTTAATCGTATCTTTCCTTTGTTCCAAACTGCGGACAATCCAATTATAGTCCTGCGACCGGTCCTGGAGGTATTTCCTGACCTCTTTGTCGCCAGTGCTTTTAAAGCTTTCATAATACTGGCTGTTAAAGCTGACTTTTGGGAGCAGCTCATCCTGGACGGTTATCAGGAAAGAGCTGCCGTCCCAGCTGACAGCCACATCAGGAACAATATAGCCTGCACTTTCTTTTGAAAAAGCCGCTGCAGGCCTTGGATTGAGCGTTCTGACTAAATCGGAGACACGCTGGATATCCTTCAGCTCCACACCAAGGAGCGAAGCCAGCTGCTTCCACTTTTTATCGGCGAACCATTCGAAATGCTCTTCCATGATCACTTCAGCGAGATCATCCGGGCGCAAAAGCCGCTGCACCTGCAAAAGGAGGCATTCCTGCAGTGTCCGCGCCCCAATGCCCGCCGGCTCCAGAAGCTGAAGCTCTGCGAGTGCTTCAGCTGCATCGCCTTCACTGACGCAGAGCTCATCCGCAATTTCTGTGACACTTTCACGCAAGTAACCGTTTTCATCTATACTTTTAATAATCCTTCTGATGATCTTGTCCATCAGAGGAGATATATATTTAATTTCAAGCTGTGAGATCAAATAATCCTCAAGCAGATTGTCTTTTGCCCTGATCTGCTCGATCCACGATCTGTCATCCTTTTTCAGCTTGCTGCTTGCACCTCTGACTCTGTCGCGGCGCGGATCCATCGCCCTTACATTTTCTGTCTCTATCTGCATAAGGGGATTTTCAAGCGCCCTGCTCTCCAAAAAGGCCGTAAGCTCAAGCGCAGAATATTGAAGGAGCGCAATCGCCTGGGACAACTCCTGTGTCATCGCCAATTTAAGCGACTGCTGCTGAAATAAACCTGCATTCATGTTCATTGCACATTCCCCCTTCTTCTATTTTACATGATGGAAGGGGAATGGTGAATGGGAATATAGATAAAGAAAGCAGAAGCTTTTCGCATTCCGGACTATGGCAGGTGATTCCATGATGTTCATCCCGCGAAGCTGTAAAGCATCTTTCAAACGAAAAAAAGCCTCCAGCCCTATAACAGGCAGGAGGCTTTTGGTACGCCCTCGGCAGGAATCGAACCCACATCTCAAGAACCGGAATCTTACGTGCTATCCGTTGCACCACGAGGGCAAATCATACAAGTCTTCTATAAGACACTAGTATATAATACTAAAGCCGGCCGCTTTTTGTCAATGGTTAAACAATAATTGACTATAGCGGCCGATTTTATTTAAAGTTTTTCTCGATATACTTCTGTTCCTCTTTTTCGCTCAGGAGTCCTTTGGCTTCCCCGACAGTACCGCCCTGGAGCTTCCAGATGCTGTTATGGTCCCTGGCTGCAGACGAAAAGTCGCCCTCACTCCATCTTTTAAGGATATCCAGGTATAAATCTGAATGCTGGTAGTTCATTTCATTGGCTTCCACCACATAGATCAGCCTGCTGATCCTGTCAGGAGTGATCTGCAGTGCGCCCCATTTATTTTCCGCTTTCACCTTTTGATGGCTCATATCATGGATGGCCTGCTGTACAGCTGATTCTTCCATATTGCCCGGGAACAGCTTTTTCAAGTCCTTTTCCCCTTTGGACGAAGCTGACCTTTCTTCCGCAGCCCGTTCTCCCTTTCCTAGTGAAGTATAATTATAGGCAGCATATCCGGCCAGTGCCAGGATGATCAGGCCCAGCCCTGCAAGCCGCAGCTTATTATGAAAAAATGATTTCTTTTTTTTAGACAAAATCGCAGCCTCCAGCATTAATTTACATGCCCGTATCCCCACTTCAATTTTCAGCTTCCTTTGTTTAAAAATAGAAGAGGTGGGTATGATGGTTATGGATAAGGAAATTTTTATCAATGCAATTATTATACCGCATTAAGCAGGTATATCCTGCTAAAGAGAGAATAAAATGATTGCAGCATATATTGGATTTCCATAAGCGATTTGTTTGACCTTTATTGACCATCAGTGTATCATAATGATTACATACAGAACCCAAAATATTTCTTCTTATGGAAGAACATGCTTTAATCCGTTGTATGTTGGATCTTTATCTTGAAGGAGGAACTGACAAATGAATTTAATCCCTACAGTTATTGAACAGACAAACAGGGGCGAGCGCGCATACGATATTTATTCACGCCTTCTGAAAGACCGCATCATCATGCTTGGTAGTGCGATCGATGATAATGTGTCAAACTCCATTGTAGCTCAGCTGCTATTCCTGGAAGCAGAAAACCCTGAAAAGGATATCACTTTGTACATCAACAGCCCTGGCGGCAGCATCACTGCCGGTATGGCGATTTATGATACGATGCAGTACATCCGTCCGAAGGTTTCCACAGTCTGCATCGGGATGGCCGCTTCCATGGGTGCATTCCTTCTGGCAGCAGGCGAGAAAGGCAAGCGTTTTGCCCTTCCAAACAGTGAAGTCATGATCCATCAGCCGCTGGGCGGAGCTCAGGGCCAGGCAACAGAAATCGAAATTGCCGCAAAGCGCATTCTTTTCCTTCGCGAAAAGCTGAACCAAATCCTTTCAGAACGCACAGGCCAGCCGCTTGAAGTGATCGCTAAGGATACTGACCGCGACAACTTCATGACAGCTGAGAGAGCATTGGAATACGGCCTGATCGACCAGATCATCAGCCGCAATGTCCTGGAAGAAAAGAAAGACAAGTAAAGAGAGCAAGAGGGCTGACAGGTTCAGCCCTCTTTTTTATGGTTAAAGAGATTATGGTGTTAAACAAAGAAAAAGCGCCCTGCACAAATGCTCAGGGTGCCTTTTCAGTTTTTTTCAGCTTTCCTGCTGGATATATTGCGAAAGCTCTTCGAGTGCTTCCTCTTCATCACTTCCATCAGCCACCAGGTTTACAACAGAGCCGGTGCTGACTGCAAGGCTCATAAGGCCCATGATGCTCTTCGCATTGACCTTCTTTCCGTCCTTCTCCAAAAAGATATCTGAAGAAAAGCGGTTTGCTTCCTGGACAAACAAGGCGGCAGGTCGGGCCTGCAGGCCGGTCCGCAGCTTTACTTCCACTTGTTTTTCAACCATTTCTCTCTAACCTCCCATATTATCTTATTTCTAATTGCCTGTTATGGATTCACCTAAACGCAGTTTTTCTGCTATTTCATCTATTTTTCTAAGCCGGTGATTAATGCCTGATTTGCTGATATGGCTGCCTGACACCATCTCCCCAAGCTCCTTCAGGGTTACATCCTGATAGGCCACCCGAAGCTCTGCAATTTCCCTGAGCTTTTCCGGGAGTATATCAAGGCCGACCGTATCCTTGATATAACGGATATTCTCGACCTGCCTGAGAGCCGCGCCGATTGTTTTATTAAGATTGGCGGTCTCGCAGTTTACAAGCCTGTTCACCGAGTTCCTCATATCCCTGACAATCCGGATATCCTCAAAGCGCAGCAGCGCTCCGTGGGCACCGATGATGTTCAGGAATTCGGTGATCTTCTCGGCTTCCTTCAAATACGTGATATAGCCTTTTTTTCTTTCAAGTGTCTTGCTGTTCAATCCAAATGTATTCATTAATTCACACAAAGAATCATTATGCTCTTTGTATAGTGAAAAAATTTCCAAGTGATAAGATGATGTTTCAGGGTTGTTCACCGAGCCGCCGGCAAGGAAGGCGCCGCGCAGATAGGAGCGCTTGCAGCATTTCTTTTTCACAAGCTCCTCTGAAATATCATGGGTAAAATCAAATCCCTCTTTCAGGATCTTCAGGTCGGCGAGTATTTCCTGCGCCTGCTGCGCCAGTCTTACAATATAGACGTTATTCTTTTTCAGGCGCATCTTTTTTCGTACAAGCAGCTCCACTTGAACGGTGTAATTCTTTTTCGTCAGTGTATAAATTCTTCTCGCTATAGCGGCATTCTCTGTCTGGATATCCACAATTAGTTTCCGGCTGGAAAAAGAGAGTGATCCGTTCATCCGAATAAGCGCTGATAATTCAGCCTTGCCGCAGCAGTCTTTAACTTCAAGGTTGGTTAGTTCCTTTTTCGTTTCCGAAGCGAAAGACATACCTTCACCCCCCGCCCAGACAAACGCTTGCACATTTATATTTACGCTTTATATCGCTTGCTGGTTTCATTTATTAGTAAAGAAAATAAAATATCTGCTACTTCCTGTGTATCATGGCGGATGACGCCGCCGTCCAGGCTGACGATTTCGCCGTGGACAACCTCGAGGCCCAGCCCCTGCAGGTTGGCCACATCATAATGGACAGGCTTGGCCAGTTCCTCGCTGTACCGCTCCTGTACTTTTTGCGGAATATCTTCCTTATTGACAAGGATCGTATTGATAAAAGAACAGTTCATATGGTCATATATGGCCTTTACATGATCGCTCGCCGTAAAATCAAGCGTCTCCCCTGCCTGCGTCATCAGATTGCAGATATAGACCTTTTTGGCCTTCGCATTGCAGACCTCTCTTCCCAGGTTCGGAACAAGGAGGTTTGGAAGTATGCTTGTATAAAGGCTGCCAGGCCCGATGATGATCAGATCCGCCTGCCTGATGGCCTGGATGGTCTCCGGCAGGGCATTGACATCCTCAGGGCTCAGGAAGACTTTTTTAATTTTTTTCCCTGAGTATGGAATCTTGGATTCTCCCGAAACAATTGTCCCATCCTCCATCTCAGCATGGAGGACGACACTCTGGTCTGCAGCCGGAAGAACCTTTCCCCTAACATTGAGAACCTTGCTCATTTCCTGGATGGCATGAGTGAAATTGCCTGTGATCGAGGTCATAGCAGCAAGGATCAGGTTGCCGAGTGAATGGCCGGAAAGCTCATTCGCGGTGCTGAACCTGTGCTGGAACATTTCCTCGATGAGCGGCTCCACATCAGACAGTGCAGCTAAAACATTTCGAATATCCCCAGGGGGAGGAATCTGCAGTTCATTCCGGAGGCGGCCCGAGCTCCCGCCATCATCAGCCACCGTCACGATGGCTGTGATATCTGCAGGATGCTTCTTCAAACCGCGCAGGAGGACCGGGAGCCCTGTGCCTCCCCCTATGATGACGATTCTAGGCTGTTCTGTACCTGTCATGTTGTTTTATCCTTTCTCCTCTCGATATCGCGATGAGTGATATGTGTATGGTAATCCGCTTCATAAAAGCGGGCAATATACTCAGCTAGTGCTACAGAACGGTGCTGGCCGCCTGTGCAGCCGATCGCGATCACCAGCTGGGCCTTGCCCTCGCGCTTATAGTGAGGGAGCATGAAGCTCAGCAGATCTGTAACCTTTTCGAGAAATTTATTGGTTTCATTCCATTTCAGTACATATGTCGACACATCTTCGTCCAAGCCGGTTTTCGGCCTCATGCTCTCGATGTAATGGGGATTCGGCAGAAATCGTACATCAAACACAAGATCTGCGTCTATCGGCAGGCCATGCTTAAAGCCAAATGACATTACATTGACGGTAAACGTCGTCTTCCGGTTGACTGAAAACTGATCAAGGATTTTTTCCCTCAGCTCCCGCGGCTTCATGTTTGATGTTTTATATATCAGCTGGGCCCTCCCCTTCAGCTCCTCCAGAAGCTCCCTTTCAAGTTTGATGCCTTCAAGAGGCAAACCTGACGGAGCAAGGGGATGGGAACGACGCGTTTCCTTGTAGCGCCTGACCAATGTAGAGTCATCCGCATCCAGATACAAAATCTGCGGAGCCACCCATGAAGTTTCGGCCAAATCGTCCAGCGCCTTGAATAGATGATCAAAGAACTCCCTGCCGCGAAGGTCCATGACCAGTGCAACCTTATTCATCTTATTCCCTGATTCCTTCATCAGTTCAAGAAATTTCGGAAGCAGAGTCGGAGGCAGGTTATCCACACAGAAAAAGCCAAGATCCTCAAAACTCTGGATCGCCACTGTTTTCCCTGCTCCCGACATCCCAGTTATTATGACCATTTGTGTATCAGTCGCCGCACCGCTGCTCATTCCTATTCTCCCCCTGTAATCTATATTATTTAACTCGGGTCCAGCCGGTAGCTTAGAAGCTCGAAATTCGGCGTATACGTAAACGTCCCGTAAATAATTCCATTTCCATGAATCATATATTCAAGAATGTGATAATCGCCGGCAGCCATCGGCAGATTCTTAATATCATCAAAATCATGCCAGGCCAGCTTCCCTTCCTCCGACTCATCCAGATTGATGCCATCAGACTCCCGTGCAAGGAAAGTAAACATCATCCATTCAGAAAGCACCTTATCCCCGTCTTTCATAATGAAGGTAAAGATCCCCTTCAAGCCCGGGTTTCTTAAGTATATGCCTGTCTCCTCGCGGAATTCCCTGATGCAGGAATCCCGGACTGATTCACCCGGCTCCATCTTTCCTCCGGGCGCTACCCACCAGCCACGTCTCGGTTTTTGTAAAAGCAATACTTGATTTTCCTTCAACAGCACACAATTCGTGACCCGCTGCAACAGCCTCACCTCAGCATTTCCTTCTCATGACCGCCGTACAGGCAGTCCTGTCGAATATATTCCTTTCATTATACTATTTTTGTCATGCAGCCACAATGAAATGAAAAAATGAAATGCGGAGGCGGCTCGCCCAGAGCCGACAAGCATAAGACGCAAAAGAATAAAAGGCGTTCTTTGCCTTTAATTCTTTTGTGGCTTATGACTCGAGGCTCCGCCGGAGCTGGACAAATTGAAATGCAAAGGCGTCTTGCCTCCGCCCAAAAAAAAGAGCACAGGCTATGTAGGCCTGTGCTGCACAAAGGATTATATCTTAAAAGGGGGTCAATTTCTATTCCTATATTACCCGATGTTTATTGCACTACTGTTACAGTACGATTAAAACAAAATGACTTTTTAAAATTCTCGTAAAAATCTGCCCAAAACCCTTATATATTGCGGCTTTTGGCCTATTACCCCAGCTGGATGGAAGCGGCATCTTTTTTGCTTTTCCCTCTTTAAAAAATCTTATCCGCCCTGACAGTGAATGAAAAAAACGCCCATCTTAGGAATGGACGTTTTTTCATTCAATATTAAGCTTTCGCCTTTAAAGATTCCATCAATTCTTCCACAAAGTGCTGGGCACTTTGTGCGGCAATACTGCCATCGCCTGTTGCTGTCACGATCTGGCGAAGCATTTTCTCACGGATATCTCCGGCAGCGAAAATGCCGGGAACCTTCGTTTCCATGCGTTCGTTCGTTTCGATATAGCCGTTCTCATTGGTGATGCCAAGGCTTTGGAAAGGTTTGGACAATGGCACCATGCCAATGTAGATGAATACGCCATCTGCCTTGAATTCGCGCTCTTCCCCATTTTCAGTAGAAACAAGCGTGACGCTTCCCACCTTGCCTTCGCTCTCGTTGATTTCTTTAACTGTAGAGTTCCAGATGAAATCAACCTTCTCGTTGTCAAACGCGCGCTGCTGAAGGATTGCCTGTGCGCGCAGCTCGTCGCGGCGGTGGACGATGGTTACTTTTTCCGCGAAACGGGTCAGGTAGACGCCCTCCTCGACAGCAGAATCTCCTCCGCCGACAACAACAAGCTCTTTGCCTTTGAAGAACGCGCCATCACAGACAGCACAATATGATACACCGCGGCCGCCGAGTTCTTTTTCACCCGGAACACCGATTTTTTTATATTCAGCACCCGTTGTAATGATTACAGCACGGGCTTTATATTGTTTTGATCCTGCAACCACGGTTTTGTATTCTTCACCGTCGATGATTTCTTTGATATCGCCATATGCATATTCGGCGCCGAATTTCTTGGCGTGGTCGAACATTTTAGTAGACAGGTCAGGGCCCAGGATATGATCGAAACCAGGATAGTTTTCGACTTCTTCTGTGTTGGCCATTTGCCCTCCCGGCACGCCTCGTTCAATCATCAATGTAGACAGGTTGGCACGGGATGTATACACAGCAGCTGTCATTCCGGCCGGTCCTGCGCCAGCGATGATGACATCATAAATTTTTTCTTCTGTCATCTTGCTCCACTCCTTCACTAGGACTTGCTGATTCCCCCTGAGAAATGCTTTTTCTATAGTATATTACCGCTCTGAAAAAATTGCCTTTACCGCCTCGGCGGGCAGAAGGAACTGATGGAGCAGTGCGTTTATTCCCAAGAAAAACAGCGTTGTTTCAATAGTATTTCCTTACTAACCATATCCTATAAAACAATAAGGATACAGTCCAAGAATCTGCTCATTTCAGAAAGCTGCTGACTGATTTTACATACTTTTGCAGCGTGGAAGCAGAAAGTCCGTACTGTGCTGCGACGCTTTGCTGCGAGACTTTTTCACTGCGCTGCTTTCTCCAGACATATTCCACGGCACCGGCCCATGCTTTTGCATTCCTGGCAAGGAGCCCCTGGCCTTCGGCTTCATTGAAGACAGTAAACCATGCCAGGTACAATCCGGCTTCAACCGTTCCGATCGGCTTGTGGTGTTTGTATAAGAGCTCTGCCGTTTCATGGGCAATATTCACACTGTTTTTTTCTGGTGCGCCCTTTTCAATCAATGATGCATATTCCCTGTCAACGCTGGTGAATTTCGGATTCTGCTTAACATCCTTGCTTGCAAGGATCTCATCTTTGCTGCCTGATTTTGAAGCAAGGAAAAGGGCAAATAAGCGTTCCTCCGCATATTCACTGTTCATTTTTTTATAGATGGAATCCAGATGGTCCTCGAAACCCGCTGTTTCCGGCTTATCTTCATTCCATGGTTCAAGGCCCGCCTTCTCAGGGCTGTATTCCAGCACCCGTTTCCAGAAGTTCCTGGCCTGGTCCTCTTTCCCCGAAAAGTAGGAAGAATAAGAAAGCCAGTAATAAAAGGCGCCATCCCCCTCGTAGCCTGACTTGTGAAGCTTGCGCAGCCACTTGTAGGCAGGCTCATATTCACCGACAAGCGCGAAGGTGGCCCCCAGCTTGAACTGGTGATCAATCAAAAGCGGCTGAATTTTCTTCAGCGTTTCAATTAAAGCCTTTACCTCTTCAAGATCATGCTGATAGTAGGCAAACACAAGCTTATTGCAAAGCGCATGAAGATTGCCCTGGTTGCGTACAAGCACCTCGTCAAGGATATCGTTCGCCTTGTTCACTTCTCCCAGGTAAAAATGGGCAAGAGCCAGGTTATTGTAGGCTGACCAATATTCCGGATAATCCTCAATCACTGTGCTCAAAATTTCCACTGCTTTCGGGAAATGCCCTGATTCAAGAAGCTCTCTTGCCTGCTCCTGCTTGGTGATCAGGTCGTCCTGTTCATACAGCTCTTCATCCAGATCTTCTGCTTCCAGTGTCAAAAGTTCCAAAAGATCTTCCGTATCCTCAATGAACTCTCCATCAGGCTCGAGCTCCAAATACGTATTGGCATGCTGGTAAGCATCCTTGAAGAATCCCAGGTGGGCATAATTATTGGCAAGGAAGTAATGGCATTCAGCCATTTCCTCGTCAAGCTCCTCCAGGACAAGATGCAGCAGCTTATTCGACTTCTGGTATTCATTCAATTCTGTATACACGATCGCCAGCTGGCAGGCAATCATCGGCTCGCCCGGCTCCAGCTGCATCGCACGCTGCAGATATTTGCTTGCTTTATGAAAATCCCGGCGGTGAAAGGATTTGATCCCTTTTGAAAAATAATACTCGCCAGTCGGGATGAATGTAAGTAGTTTCCCCATCGGTTGTCTTGCTTTTGAGTCTTTGCTCATGTAATCCCTCATCTCTAGGCAGCAGGCCAACCACTCGCACACCTGCGCCAGCCTTAACTACAGTAGTATATCACATGTGCAAGCCGCCGGAGAAGAGCAGAATGAGATTAGTATTTTTCAGGGGATTGTATTCAATCGGCGCAGTGCCGGATGCAGTGGAATCAAGGCTAATCCCTGGCGCTCACGACTGTTTGGACCTGCCTTCTGCTGGTTTCTGCCAAATATGGATGAGGTTTCGGACTAAAGGTCAGATTTTCGCAGCAGCTTTGGAGAATTCTGCTGAATTTTTCTATTGTTCTATTTAAAAACAACCTTGATTCTACCTAAATTTGGCTTTATTCTACCTAAATTCCTCATGATTCTACACAAATTTACCGTTTTTCTACATAAAATCGGCTCCATTCTACCAAAAATACATTTTTTCCCAAACCAAAAAGGACCGGCCCTCAGACCGGTCCTTCCTCTCATCAACCTTTTTCATGCCGCTCTTTCAGCACACCAAGCACTTCCTCGAATGGCAGCTTCTGCTCGCGCAATAGGACGAGCAGGTGGTAAAGCAGATCGGCGCTTTCCCATTTGAGCTCTTCCTGGTCGCGGTTTTTTGCCGCGATGATGACCTCTGCGGATTCCTCGCCAACCTTTTTCAGGATTTTATCCACACCTTTTTCAAACAGATAGGTTGTGTAGGCCCCTTCCGGACGCTCTATTTCCCGCTGCTCGATTACCCGCTCCAGCTCGGCAAGGATGCTGTAGCTGTCCTGTATACCTTCTGTCAGTCCTTCTGCTTGATAGACAGTTTCATTAAAACAGCTGACGGCACCTGTATGGCATGCAGGCCCGGCTGGCTCAACAAGCACGACGAGTGCATCCTGGTCGCAGTCATATTTGATTTCAGCGATCCTCTGCTTATTTCCGCTGGTTGCTCCTTTATGCCACAGCTCCTGGCGGGATCTGCTGTAGAACCATGTTTCGCCGCTTTCAATGGAAAGAGACAGTGATTCACGATTCATATAGGCCAGAGTCAATACTTCCTTCGTTTTCCGGTCCTGGACAATCGCCGGAATCAGCCCGTTTTCATCAAATTTCAGTTCTTCCAGATTCATCGGACCGTCACCCCCTTTTCTTTTAAAAATTGTTTTACTTCGCTGACTGATGTTTCTTTATAATGGAAAATCGACGCAGCAAGGGCCGCATCAGCCTTCCCTTCTGTAAAGGCATCAGCGAAATGGGCGCTGTTGCCTGCTCCTCCCGATGCGATGACCGGAACGCTGACAGCCTCGCTCACTGCTTTCGTTAATGAAAGGTCAAACCCGTTTTTACCGCCGTCGGCATCCATGCTGGTCAGCAGGATTTCCCCGGCCCCAAGCTCAACCGCCTGCCTTGCCCATTCAATCACTTCAAGGTCCGTCTCTTTGCGACCTCCATGAGTGTACACTCTCCAGGATCCAAGCTCAGGATCATACTTCGCATCAATTGCGACAACGATGCACTGTGACCCGAAGAAGCTTGCTCCTTCCCTGATCAGGTCCGGATTATTTACAGCTGCCGTGTTCAAGGAAACTTTGTCAGCTCCAGCCCTGAGGATTCTTTTCATATCTTCAAGTGCATTGATTCCGCCGCCGACCGTGAAAGGGATGGCCAGCTCTGAAGCGACCGCCTTCACCACTTCGGTCATCGTTTTTCTGCCTTCATGTGATGCTGAGATATCAAGGAACACAAGCTCGTCAGCCCCCTGCTGGTCATAAAAGCGGGCCAGTTCGACCGGATCGCCGGCATCGCGGAGCTGTACGAACTGGATTCCTTTTACAACCCGGCCTTCCTTAACATCCAGGCATGGAATGATTCGTTTTGTCAGCATCAGCGGGTCACTTCCTTCAAGGCCTGTTCAACCGTGAACCGGCCTTCATAGATGGCTTTCCCGACAATCGCGCCGGAAACGCCCTCAGCCTCATTCTCCTTCAATGCTGCCAAATCAGCAAGGCTGCTTACGCCACCTGAAGCAATGACGCTTTTTCCGGTTGCTGCCGCGAGCTCCCTGACCGCCTCGGCATTTGGTCCGGACAGCATCCCGTCTGTTGCGATATCGGTAAAAATAAAGGTCTCTGCTCCAGCATCAGCAAACCGCTTCCCAAGCTCAACCGCCTTTACACCGGAAGTGTTAAGCCATCCGTGTGTCGCAACATAGCCATCCTTCGCATCAAGACCGACCGCAATTTTATCGCCGTACTTGCGGATCATTACTTCAGCAAATTCAGGATCAGAGACCGCAATGCTGCCGATGATCACACGGGATACGCCATTATCGAGATAGTGGGCGATATCCTCCTCTGTCCGGATCCCCCCGCCTATCTGGACCTTTGCACCAAGCTCCTGCGCAGCCTTAATGACAAAAGAGTCATTCACACGCTTGCCATCTTTTGCGCCGTCAAGGTCGACCATATGTATCCATTCTGCGCCTGCATCGGCAAAAGATTTGGCCATATCGAACGGAGAATCGCCGTAAACCGTTTCCTTCTCATAATCTCCCTGGAGCAGGCGGACACATTTGCCTGCTCTCATATCAATGGCCGGATAGATGGTAAAGCTCATTGAGACTCTCCTCCTTTGCTGGCTATCGTCGTAAAATTCCGCAGCAGCTCCATGCCAAGGGAACTGCTTTTTTCCGGGTGGAACTGCATCCCGAAGACATTGTCCCTGCCGACCACAGCAGGAACTTCCTTATCATAAAAGCTTCTTGCTATGACAACTTCATGATCACCCGGCTCTGCATAATAGGAGTGGACAAAATAAACATATCCTTCTTCCACATTCTTCAGAATCGGTGAAGAGTTGATGAACTCAAGCCTGTTCCAGCCCATATGCGGGACCTTGTATTTTTCCCCTTGTTCATCTTCTCCTGGAAAACGGACAATCTTTCCAGGCAAAAGTTTCAAGCCTTCTGAATAGCCATTTTCCTCACTGTTTTCGAACAAAAGCTGCATGCCTAGGCAGATGCCGGCAAGCGGCTTGCCTGCCGCGGTATATTCCTGAATCATCCCTGTCAGCCCGGTAGCATTCAGCCGGTCCATCGCATCCTTGAAGCTGCCTACTCCAGGAAGGATCAGCCCATCCGCTTTTTTCAGCTCTTCCTGGTCTTCTGATAGAAAGTAAGGGACTTCAAGCCGCTCTAGCGCTTTGCTGACGCTGAACAGATTACCCATTCCATAATCAATGATGCCGATCATTTTATAACATCCCTTTCGTTGACGGAACTCCTTTAATTCTTGGATCGATTGTCGTCGCTTCATCAAGCGCCCTTGCAAGCGCCTTGAAAATGGCTTCGATAATATGATGTGTATTTTGGCCATAGTGGACGATCACATGCAGATTCATCCGCGCTTCAAGGGCCAGCTTCCACAGGAATTCATGGACAAGCTCTGTATCGAAGGTGCCGACCTTCTGGCTCGGGAAGTCTGCCCTGATTTCCAGGTGCGGACGGTTGCTCAGGTCGACAACAACTTGCGCTAATGCTTCATCCATCGGCACAAATGCATTTCCGTAGCGTTTGATGCCTTTTTTATCCCCTAGTGCTTCCTTTAAAACCTGGCCGAGGCAGATGCCGATATCTTCTGTTGTATGATGGTCATCCACCTCTGTGTCGCCCTTCGCATCTACTGTCAGATTGAATTGCCCGTGCTTGGCAAAAAGGTCGAGCATATGTGTCATAAATGGGACAGGCGTTTCCAGCTTGGATTGTCCTTCTCCATCAATTTCGAGGGATAGAGCTATTTGTGTTTCGTTTGTATTCCGTTCAACAGATGCCGTTCTTGCCATTTATTTTTCCTCCTTGTTATTCAAGCGCTCCTCGATTGCCCGCGCATGGGCTTCCAGGCCTTCAAGCCTGGCAAAGGCAGCGATTTTTGCTCCATTTTCCTGAAGCGATTTTTTACTATAATAAACGATGCTCGATTTTTTCTGAAAATCCTCCACATTGAGCGGACTGGAGAAACGGGCTGTCCCGTTCGTCGGCAATACATGATTCGGGCCGGCAAAATAGTCGCCGACAGGCTCAGGGCTGTATCTCCCCAGGAAGATGGCCCCAGCATGCCTGATCTGGCCGAGAAGCTCCATCGGGTTTTCCGTCAGCACTTCGAGGTGCTCAGGTGCCAGACGGTTCACCGTTTCTACGGCTTCTTCCATAGTTTCCGCCACATAAATCATACCGAAGTCTTCAATTGATTTCCCGGCAATTTCCCGGCGGGGGAGATCTGCAAGCTGCCGTTCCACCTCTTCTGCTACCTTTTCAGCGAGAATTGAGGAGGCTGTAACCAGAACACTGCAGGCCATCGGATCATGCTCTGCCTGTGACAGCAGATCTGCAGCCACTTCGTTTGCTCTCGCCGTTTCGTCGGCGAGCACGGCAATTTCACTCGGGCCGGCAATCATATCGATATCAACATCTCCAAATACTTCCCTTTTGGCAAGAGCTACGAAAATATTACCCGGTCCAGTAATTTTGTCTACAGGCTTAATGGATTCTGTTCCATAAGCCAATGCAGCAATGGCCTGTGCACCGCCGATTTTATAGATCTCTTCTGCTCCTGCTTCCTTAGCAGCTACAAGTACTGCAGCCGGGAGCTTTCCGTCCCGGCCTGGCGGGGAGGTGATAACAATCCTTCTGACTCCAGCCACTTTTGCCGGAATTACATTCATCAGGACAGAGGATGGATAGGCTGCAGTGCCGCCCGGAACATACAAGCCTGCTGAATCAAGCGGTGTCACCTTCTGGCCTAGCATCGTCCCGTTTTCATCCGTGGTCATCCAGGATGGCCGAAGCTGCTTCTCGTGAAAGCTGCGGATATTGGCTGCGGCCTCCTTGATTACCTCGAGGATTGAAGGATCAATTGTACTGTAGGCTTCCTCTACTTCAGCAGAAGTGGCCGCGAAGGAGGAAAGCTGGATCCCGTCAAATTTTTCTGTGTAGCTGCGGACGGCCTCGTCACCATTTTTGCGCACTTCGGCAATGATGCTTTTAACAGCATACCTTTGCTCTTCCGTACCGCTATCAACCGATCTTTTAATAGAAATCTCTTCTGATACTCTGATGATTTTCATCCTGTTTCCCCTCCCTGAAGCAGCAAGCTATTGAGCTGCCTGTTCATTCACGACCCTGCTGAGCTTGCCGACAATCTCGCTGATGCGCTTGTCCTTGATCCGGTAGCTGACCGGATTGACAATCAGCCTGGATGTGATGCCGACGATCTGCTCATACTCGACCAGTCCATTTTCTTTCAGTGTCCTGCCTGTTGACACGATATCGACGATCCTGTCCGACAGTCCGATCAGCGGGGCAAGTTCAATGGAGCCGTTCAGCTTGATGATTTCAACTTGTTCCCCCTGCTCGCGGAAATATGCCGCGGCCACATTCGGATATTTAGTTGCCACTTTTGGCGCCACTTC
Source organism: Bacillus sp. AG4(2022) (assembly GCF_031844465.1). Taxonomy (NCBI): domain Bacteria; kingdom Bacillati; phylum Bacillota; class Bacilli; order Caryophanales; family Bacillaceae; genus Bacillus; species Bacillus sp. AG4(2022). Next base: position 192,882 of record NZ_JAUZVH010000006.1, on the reverse strand, counting down.
ATTCATTTTTGTACCCGGAATTCCTGCTACAGCAAGATAGCAGGCACTGATTTTCAAATCAAGCAGCTCATATATATCACGCTCTTCCTCGAGCATAACGTCTTTTCCTGCTATCCCGAGGTCCGCCACCCCATGCTCCACATAGGTCGGTACGTCCATCGGCTTTGCAAGGATAAATTGAAATCTTTCTTCTTCCACATCAATGATCAGCTTGCGTGAGTCATCAAATTCGGGCGGCAGATCGAAGCCGGCCTGGCGCAGCAGCTCTGCAGCCTCCTCAAATATCCGCCCTTTCGGCATCGCAATCGTCAGCAGGTCCTTCATTGCTGCTCCTCCTTCCCGGCTTTTCCAACTAAAAAGGTAATATCATCATATTGGCTTGTGCACGCATCCAGGTTTTTGACGCCGCTGATATCCTGAAGCACAGCCTTGATCCCTGATTTCCTCATAACCTTTGCTTTTTCATATGCCTCGCGCCTGCGCTCCGAGCTGAAGATGATGCAATGGAGCGGCTCTTTTTCCCCTGCTCCGCCTAGAGCTTCAAGCAGGCGGTCAAGCCGGATGGCAAAGCCGGTCGCCCCTGAAGATTTTCCGAACTTTTTCAGCAGAAGGTCATAGCGGCCCCCATTGCCGATCGGAAAGCCGACATTCCCTGCGTATACTTCAAATAAAATTCCGGTGTAATAGCTCATATGGCTGACAAGCGTCAGATCAAGCTTGATTTTTTCACCTTCGCCAAAATCGGCCATCGTGTCCCACAGACGTTCAAGCTGGACGATCGCTTCCCTGCCCTTATTATTTTCAATAAGGCTGAACGCCTGCTCAATCGCTTCGCGGCCGCCCCTGAGCTGAAGGAAATCCAGGAGGCGCTGCTTATCTATAGAAGATAGCGGGAGATTCTTCACATGCTCCCGGTACCCGACATAATTTTTTTCATAAAGAAATCTCGTTAATTCATTGGCCCTTTCTTCTGTTCCAAGAACCTGGCGGAAAAACTCCTGTACAAAGCCGATATGGCCGACAGACAGCTGGAAGTCCTCCAGGCCCGCTTTTTTCAGCGAGCTGATGAGGAGAGCCAGGCCTTCGCCATCCGCGCTGATTGAATCATCGCCAATCAGCTCGACGCCGATCTGTTCAAACTCAGCCGGGCGGCCGCCTTCTCTCTGCTGGGCCCGGTATACATTGGCTGAATAGGCGAGTCTCAATGGAAGATCTTCTTTCAAAAGCCTGGATGCAGCCACCCGGGCAATCGGGGCTGTCATATCCGGCCGCAGCACAAGAGTATGGCCCTGCTGGTCCAGGAGCTTGAACAGCTGCTGATCAAGTGTCGCCGAAGCTGAGCCGACGGTTTCATAATATTCTAGCGCCGGTGTTTCCATAAATTGATAGCCCCAGCTCTTCATCTCCTCTTCAATGGAAGAGCGGACCCTGCTTTTTGTTTCATATATTTCAGGCAATGTATCACGCATGCCTAATGGCTTTTCAAACATAAATAAACGGCTCATCGTATTCCACCTCTAAATCAAAAGTTCCGAATCCTTTAGTTCGCTAATATGTTATCGAATTGAAGTTATTAGTAGTTTATCGCTGTTTCCAGCATGCGTCAACCATTAATGCTTATTTTCTGAAAATCGGGGGGATGTATCCGTGGAAAAGCTTTTGAGGCAGTTGAGTACTGGGCTTGGAACCGGTATATGCAGGGGTTCTATGGTTTTTATTTGCGGGAATCTGATTATATTTGCGAGTTTCCAATTTTATTTGCGGCTTTTCCGATATATTTGCAAGTTCCCATTTTTGCAGCTTTCACGATTATACCTGTCCCCTTCTCCTATCAAAAAAGCTCCATCAACCGAAGTTAATGGAGCTTTTCTCACTCAGCCTGGCCGTAGATCGGATCATCCTGCCAGCGCTTTTGCAGTTCTTCTTTTGTATAAATGACGCGCATCGGGTTTCCCCCGACGAAACTGCCGGGCGGGACGTCCTTGTGGACAAGGGTGCCGGCGGAGACGATCGCACCGTCGCCGATCGTGATTCCGGGCAGCAGAGTTGAGTTGGCGCCGATCATGACCTCGCTGCCGATTTTCACCTCACCGAGGCGGTATTCGCGGATTAAATATTCGTGCGCCAGGATGGTCGTGTTATAGCCGATGACCGTGTTGCGTCCGACGCTTATTTTTTCCGGGAACATCACATCCAGCATGACCATAAGCGCGAACGAAGTCTGATCGCCGACCTTCATTTTCAGGAATGTACGGTACAGCCAGTTTTTCAATCCGAGAAAAGGGGTGTACCGGGCCAGCTGTATGACGATGAAATTTTTTACAACCTTCGCGAACGGGACCGTTTTGTACACATGCCAGAGGGAATTGGCGCCCTCAACCGGATGCCTGACTGTCTTCCTCATCCTTTATAATCCTCCAGGATATCAAGGAGGTCAGCCATATTCTCCAGCATAAAATCAGGCTTGTACTGCATCAGATGCTCCCTGCCCTTAGCAGACCAGGCGACAGCGGCTGATTTGGTGCCTGCATTATGCCCGGCAAGAATATCATGGTGGTTATCCCCCACCATGATAGCTTCTTCCGGACGGGAGCCGAGGAGCTCAAGCGCCTTGTAAATCGGCTCCGGATCAGGCTTAGCTTTTTCAACATGGTCCAGTGCCACGACAACTTCAAAGAACTGGTCCAGATTCGTCAGCTTCAGCCCTTTTTCCACGACTGGCATAACCTTCGTCGTAACAATCCCAAGCTTGTAGCCTGATTCCTTCAGGGTCCTGACTGTATCAAACACACCATCAAACTCTTTGACAAGCACATCATGGTTCGCAAGATTGAACTCGCGGTATTTGCCGATCATCTCTTCAACCCGTCTTTCATCAATGCCGGCAAAAGTCTCATGCAGGGTCGGACCCATGAACGGAAGCACATCCTCCCGCTTGTATTTGTTCGGATAATACGCTTCAAGCGTGTGGAGGAATGAGCTGATGATCAGTTCATTTGTATCAATCAATGTTCCGTCCAGATCAAATAAAATCGTGTTTATGTTTTTGTTCACAAAGCAGCTTCCTTTCTATTGCTGGCCACTTGGGAGCGGCGGTTCCAGAAAAAGGCGACCGCCAATGTCAGTATAATGGCTGTGCCAAGGCGTATCAGGAGCAGCGGCAGCACCGGAATGCCCAGCGGGAGGAAAATAAGTGTATCTTCGATTACCGCATGGCATGCGACCAGGAAGATGAACGCGATGGTTACATCCTTCCTGCTGACTCCGTCCTCTTTGACAGCCTGTATCATGACTCCCGCCCCGTATGCCAGGCCAAAAATCAGGCCGGCAGCCAAAGTGGTCGAGGTATTCTCTCTCATTCCCAGCGCCCTTGTTGCAGGCGCCATCCATTTTGAAAAAACATCCAGCCATTTCAAGTCTTTCAGCAGCTGTATCCCAATCATCAGCGGAATGACGATGATGGCGAGCTGCAGAATCCCGAGACCCGCCTTGGTTACCGCTTCTAAAAGAATGGCAGAAACACCTGATGCCTGTTCTTCCTTGGCCGGGATCAGGCCGTACTGTGCAAGCTCAGAGCCGCCGCGCCATACCAGATTGATCACAACGGCAGACAGGATGGCCAGGCCGAAACGGACGGCCAGGATAATCCAGAGCTTAACGCCCACCTTGAGCGCCACACCGGATTCAATCAGGATATTATGCGAGAAGGACAGCATAACCGCAATGATGAATACTTCCTTCACCGAAAGATCCAATGTCAGGATGGCCCCGATGGCTGCGTACAGATTCAGGAAGTTCCCGAGCACAAGCGGAATGGCGGCATCACCGGATAGTCCAAGCAGTCCCATCAGCGGCGTTATCACCTTAATGACCCAGGGAAGCACAGGCGTATATTGAAGCAGCGCAACGATCAGCGTGACAGGGAAAATGATTTTCCCCAGTGACCATGTCGTTTTAAGCCCTGCAGCTAATCCTCGTTTGAGCGTGCCGAACAGCATGTTTCTCTCTCCCCTTTGTTTTTATACTATGAGCTTAAGCACTCTTATCCAAATACCTTTTATCTGCATAACCCTTTGTTCTTCTGATAACGATGAGCACTATGGCCCCGATGACCAGGACGATGGATATAAACTGCGCCATGCGGAGACTCTCAGTCAGCATCAGGCTGTCCGTCCTCATCCCTTCAACGAAAAAGCGGCCGATGCTGTACCAGATCACATACGTAAGGAAAAGCTCGCCCCTGCGCAGATTTACTCTTCTTAAAGACAGCAGGATAACAAATCCGGCTATATTCCATAATGATTCATACAGGAAGGTCGGGTGGTAATACGTTCCGTTTATGTACATCTGATTTATGATGAACTCCGGAAGATGAAGATTTTCCAAAAACGAACGTGTCACTTCACGGCCATGTGCTTCCTGATTCATAAAGTTGCCCCAGCGGCCGATGGCCTGGCCAAGGATGATGCTCGGCGCGGTGATGTCAGCCAGCTGCCAGAAAGAAATGCCTTTTTTCTTCGCAAAAACATACGCAGTGATGACAGAGCCGATCAGTGCCCCGTGTATAGCGATTCCGCCATGCCAGATCTTTATGATTTCGGCAGGGTTTTGTGCATAATAGTCCCATTCAAAAATGACATAATACAGCCTTGCAGACAAAATTGCGATCGGAATCGCCCACAGCATCAGATCAGCAAACAATTCCTTCTGCAGCCCGCGCTTTTCCCCTTCGCGCATGGCCAGCCATAAAGCAAGCGCAATCCCCGTACCGATGATGAGCCCGTACCAGTGAACCTGGATGGGACCGAGCGAAAAAGCAATCGGATCAAGCGGCTGGATATTTTCTTCCATAATCATTCTCCTTTTTGCAGAATCCCCTTACAGAAACTCTCTATTTATTTGGGTATACTAGTCGTTGTCCCCGTCCTCGATCACATCAGAAAGGCGGCTTGTAAATTGTTCTGCGGCATTGACGCCCATTCGCTTCAAGCGGAAATTCATCGCCGCCACTTCAATGATGACAGCCAGGTTCCGCCCCGGACGGACCGGGATGGTCAGCCTTGTGATATCTGTGTCAATGATCTTCATTTTCTCTTCATCAAGGCCAAGACGGTCATATTGTTTTTTCTGATCCCACAGCTCAAGATTCATAACGAGGGAAATGCGTTTATTGCTGCGGACAGCACCTGCACCGAACAAGGTCATCACATTGATGATGCCCAGTCCCCTGATTTCAAGCAAGTGCTCAATCAGTTCCGGCGAAGTACCGACAAGATAATCTTCATCTTCCTGGCGGATTTCCACGCAGTCGTCAGCAACAAGGCGGTGGCCTCTTTTCACAAGCTCAAGGGCCGTTTCACTTTTACCGACGCCGCTCTTGCCCGTAATGAGCACGCCAACTCCGTATATATCGACTAGCACGCCATGCACCGCGGTCGTCGGGGCCAGCTTGCTTTCAAGGAAATTTGTCAAAAGGCCGGAGAACCTCGTCGTTTTCTGCTTGGAACGCATGACAGGCACCGCTTCCCTTTCCGAAGCCTCAATCAGCCCTTCCGGCACTTCCATATCCCTTGTAATGATGATGCCTGGCGTGATATCAGTGCAGAGGGATTCCATCCTGTTCTGCCTGTCTGCATCACTCAGCTTTTCCGCAAAGCTCATCTCTGTCTTCCCTATAAGCTGGATGCGCTCTGCAGGGTAATAGTCGAAAAAGCCCGCCATTTCAAGCCCGGGTCTGGAAATATCACTGGTGGTAATCGGACGGCTGATCCCTTCCTCCCCGCTGATCAGCTCTAAATTAAATTTCTCAATGATGTCTTTTGTTCGCACTTTTGCCACGCTGTTGTCCTCCTTTTGCGGAATGCGCCTGATAAGGTCTATTATAATGAATGGTTTCTTTCGATTGGAGAAACTAGACAATAAAGTTTCATCTTATTGTAGCATTTTTCCCCGCAGAACCAAATTGTGCTATCTGATTTTTTCAAAAACCTTTACATAAAGGATACAAAATTGGTATAGACAACTATATGTGTTTATTTTATCATGGAAATATAAAATATCAGGATTCAGAACGGAGATGTGAGGCATGAGTTCCCTACTTTTAAAAAACAGCAGAGTGCTGACAGAGGATGGAATAATTGATAAAGGATATATATTGGTTGAAGACGGCAAGATTAAAAGCTTCGGCCCGGCGGATGAGCTTGGCGGCCAGTCTGCAGACAAGACGATAGAGCTGGATGCCGGTGCAACCCTGGCGCCGGGCTTTATCGACCTTCATATCCACGGTGCAGGCGGGGCCGATACGATGGACAGCACACCTGAAGCATTACAGACAATAGCCCGGACCCTTCCCGCCGAAGGGACGACAAGCTTCCTCGCGACCACCATTACACAGGAAAGATCCTTGATCGAAAAGGCATTGGCAAATGCAGCGGCATACAAGCCGGAAGGAACTGAGGCCGAAATGCTCGGCATCCACCTGGAAGGCCCATTCATCAACGAAAAACGAAAAGGCGCCCAGCCGCTCGAGCATATCCTGAAAAGTGATGTCGAGTTATTCAAGGCTTGGCAGGAAAAATCCGGACAGCTGATCAGGCTCGTCACCCTTGCACCTGAACTCGAGGGCGGAAAAGAGCTGGTCCGCCATCTGGCCGAAACAGGCGTTATCGCTTCCATCGGGCATTCTGATGCTGACTATGAAGAAGTCAGTGAGGCTGTTGAAGCAGGTGCGACCCATGTAACCCACCTGTTCAATGGCATGAAGGGACTTCATCACCGTGAACCAGGCACAGCAGGCGCAGCTCTCCTCTTCAAAGAACTGATTGTGGAAATGATTGCAGATGGAGTCCATGTGCGTCCAGAAATGATCAAACTTGCATTGAACAGCAAAGGCATGGACGGAATGGTGCTGATCACCGACTCAATGAGGGCAAAATGCCTGAAAAACGGCACCTATGATCTCGGCGGCCAGGATGTTACTGTCAAGGATGGGATGGCCTTGCTTGAGGACGGCACACTGGCGGGAAGCATCCTGAGAATGAAAGACTCTGTTAAAAATATGACCAAGTTCGCGGATATCACATTGGCTGAGGCAGTCAAGCTCGCCAGCGAAAATCCGGCAAAGCAGCTGAAAGTATTCGACCGCAAAGGCAGCATTGCAGAAGGAAAAGATGCAGATCTTACTGTACTGAACGAAAACATGGACATCGTACTGACGATCTGCCGCGGAAAAGTCGCATATAATCATTTGGAGGTAGAATGATGAAAATCGTCCAAGCAAAAAACTACCAGGATATGAGCTCGATTGCCTGCCAGATCATCCTGGAAAAAATCAAATCGGCTCCTTCCCTCACACTGGGCCTTGCAACCGGCAGCACACCGAAAGGGCTTTACGATTGCTTAGCAGCAGATTATAAGGAAAACCGGACTTCTTATAAAAATATCCATACCGCCAATCTTGATGAATATATCGGCTTCCCGAAGGAAGATAAAAACAGCTATCATACCTTCATGAATGAAAACCTGTTCAAGCATATCGATATACCTTTGAGCCAGACTTATATTCCGAATGGCCTGGCTGCTGACCTGACAGAGGAATGCAGGCGCTATGACAGGCAGATCAAAATGCTTGGCGGAATTGACCTTCAGGTGCTTGGCATCGGCCAGAACGGCCATATCGGCTTCAACGAACCAGGAACCCCCTTTTCAAGCAGGACCCATGTCGTAGACCTTGATAAAAGCACAATCGAAGCAAACAGCCGATTTTTCTCCAGCATAGAAGAAGTTCCGAACCAGGCCATCACAATGGGCATTGCCTCTATCCTGGACAGCAGGGAAATCCTGCTGCTTGCTTCCGGAAAATCAAAGGCCGAAGCCGTCTATCACCTATTGAACGGAAAGCCGGATGAAAAATTCCCTGCCTCCGCCCTCCAGCTGCATCCGCAAGTGACAATCGTGGCTGACGCAGAGGCACTGCAAAAGGTATAAGGAGACATTCATATGATTGATAAAAATTCACCGATCCCCATCTATCATCAGCTGGAAGAACAGCTGAAAAAGCAGATCAGGGAAGGCCTCCTGCAGGAAGAAGAAGCCATCCCATCTGAACGGGAATATGCCGAGCAGTTCCAGATCAGCAGGATGACCGTCAGGCAGGCCATCAGCAATCTTGTGAGGGAAGGCCTCCTATATCGGGAAAAAGGCCGCGGCACATTCGTCAACAAACAAAAAGTAGAGCAGGAGCTTCAGGGGCTAACAAGTTTCACGGAGGATATGCAGATGCGCGGGATGAAGCCGAGCAGCCGCACCCTTTCCTTTCAGACACTGCCGGCTCCAGGCGGCATAGCATCACGCCTCCAGATTGCCGAGGGCAGCCCAGTCTATGAAATCTCCAGGATCCGCCTGGCCGACGGACTCCCCATGGCACTGGAAACCAACTATATCCCTGAAGCGCTCATGCCCGGCCTGACCGAAGAGGACCTGGGCCATTCCCTTTACGAATACGCTGAAAAACGCCTATCCCTGTCCATTGCAGAAGCAGAACAGGAAATCGAAGCAGCCGGCGCCAAAAACCGGGAGGCAGGACTTCTCTCCATACAAGAAGGCTCCCCCATCCTCCTCATCCTCCGCACAACCCGGCTCTCCGACGGCACCCCCTTCGAATTCGTCCAATCGGCATACCGTGCTGACAGGTATAAATTTATCCATACAATGCGGAGGGTGTGAGGGTTCAGCGGTTATTAAATCAGTATAGAATGGGGAGGATGTGCTTCTTCATGGGGGCGGGTTAAGTTACTCAACTCGGAATGCTGTCATATTTAAGGGAGTTTAAGGGAGCCTTTGAAAGCAGCTTTAGGTTGCCCAATCAATTTCAGAAGCTCTGTTGATCGGAGTGGAAGGCACGAAGACTCCTGCGGGATTGCAGCGGCAAAGCTGACACCCCGCAAGAGCTCGCTCTGAGGAGGCTCAGCGCCGCTTGAAAGTGAAGTGCCTGGAACGCAGATCAACAGACTACATCCAAAGAACCAAACTACATAGTTCCTAAAAATTTTTTCTCCCTCACCATGTCCTAAATCCCCATTTCCCCCTATATAGTAAATGAACAAATTATTAGGAGGGAAACAAATGAAAATCATACTCGACGCAGGACACGGCTACGAAACCCCTGGAAAAAGAAGCCCCGAAGGCTTCAGAGAATACGAATTCAACCGCCAGGCCGCCCACCACTGCCGCAAACTCCTCGAACAGGCCGGATTAACCGTCATGGACTCTCATTCCGACGAATGGGACATCCCATTATCCGAAAGAACCGGAATGGCCAACCGCTGGAAAGCAGACTGCTATGTCTCCATCCACGCCAACGCCTACGGAACAGGCTGGAACAGCGCAAACGGAATCGAAACATACGTCCACACCTCCCGCCCTGCAGAAGCAGTAAAGCTAGCCCAATCCGTCCAGGCACAGCTCGTAAAAGAAACCGGCCTGGCCGACCGCGGCGTCAAAACTGCGGACTTCCATGTACTAAGAAAAACCACCATGACAGCCATCCTCATCGAATGCGGATTCATGACCAATAAAACAGAATGCAGTCTGCTGCAATCCAAAGAATACCAGCAGCTCTGCGGAGAAACCATCGGCATGGCACTCCTATCATTTTACAAACCAGCCGGCGGCCTCTACAAAGTCCAGGCCGGAGCCTTCTCCCAACTAAAAAACGCCCAATCCCTCGTCGGAAAACTAAGAGAAAACGGGGTACCGGCTTATATTACTTATTCCTAGGAATCAAAATAAAGAGCGGGCCCACATGGGAAGACCCGCTCTTCTCAGTAGAAAAAGGGTACGGTGTTAGGAACTTCGGCACCCTTCAAACTTTACATCTATTTATTACAACTAACTGTGTAGTTAATGGTTATACGACTGCTAGGAGTGCCAATAAAGTTTAAAACCCTGTTGATTGGAGTGGAAGGCACGTAGACTCCTGCGGGAAATAGCGGCAAAGCTGAGACCCCGCAAGAGCTCGCTCTGAGGAGGCTCAGCGCCGCCCCGCGGAAAGCGAAGTGCCTGGAACGCAGATCAACAGCCCCAAATCAAAGGGAGCATGGGTCTCTTTCTATGATCTTATGCACCACATAAATTTTAAAAACCCTATTGACTGGAGTGGAAGGCACGCAGACTCCTGCGGGAAATAACGGCAGAGCTGAGACCCCGCAAGAGCTTGCTCTGAGGAGGCTCAACTCCGCCCCGCGGAAAGCGTAGTGCCTGCAGCGCAGATCAACAGCCTCATTCAAAGAGAGCTAAGGTCTCTCCTTTTTGCTAATGAAATAAATTTTAAAACCCCTGTTGATCGGAGTGGAAGGCACGCAGACTCCTGCGGGAAATAACGGCAGAGCTGAGACCCCGCAAGAGCTTGCTCTGAGGAGGCTCAACTCCACCCCGCGGAAAGCGAAGTGCCTGCAGCGCAGATCAACAGCCCCGTTCAAAGAGAGCTAAGGTCTCTCCTTTTGCTATTACAAATAAATTCTAAAAACCCCGTTGACCGGAGTGGAAGGCACGCAGACTCCTGCGGGAAATAGCGGAAGAGTTGAGACCCCGCAGACGCGCAGCGGCGAGGAGGCTCAACTCCGCCCCGCGGAAAGCGAAGTGCATGGAGCGGAAATCAACAGCACCATTCAAAGAGAGCTTTGGTCTCCCCCTTTGGCTAATGCAAATAAATTCTAAATCCCTGTTGACCGGAGTGGAAGGCCCGCAGACTCCTGCGGGAGATAGCGGCAAAGCTGAGACCCCGCAAGAGCTTGCTCTGAGGAGGCTCAGCACCGCCCCGCGGAAAGCGAAGTGCCTGCAGCGCAGATCAACAGCCCCATTAACAGCAGCAACCTAACTATTTTTCATAAAAAGACGGGCTTATGGCCCGCCCTCTTTAGCTAGTTTTCCTTCCGATCCATAACCGTCCTCTGAATAACCAAATTAACAACCGCCATAATCACAGCCAAAAAAAAAGCCATCCCAAACCCATCAATCTCAAAAGAGCTCCCCATAATTCCATCTGTCAGAAGCAAAGTAACAGCATTGATAACAAATAAAAACAAGCCAAGCGACAAAAGCGTCACAGGCAAAGTCAAGATAATCAGAATCGGCCGCACCAGCACATTCAGCAGCGACAAAATGAAGCTTGCCCCCAATGCTGCACCAAAGCTTTCTAAATAAAACGAATCACGGAAAAATCCTGCCAAAGCGGCAAATAAAACAGCATTGATCAAGATGCCTATCAGCCATCTCACAGTCCATCACCTCTTTTATGGATAAAAGCCAGAAGCATCGCTTCTGGCCGCAGCTTATTCTTATATTATTTAACAAAATCACCAGTTTTAACAGCAATTGAACCTGTCTTGGTCTTAGCCCTTAAATCAATGGCAGCTGCAGGATCTTTAACAGACTGAAATTTGAGCAGCTTCTGCACCATTTCTGATTTTTCCTCTACTACCTGGATTCCATCCAGCTCAAGCTGGAAGCCTCCAAGATTGGTTCTCAGATCACCATTCACAGGCGTTCCGGATGGAAGATACACGTCGACTGTACCGGTGACAGCTTCCGCTTCGAGCCGTTCACATCTGTCGCCTTTAACATGAACCTGGATATTACCATTAAAAGATTGAAGATCAGCACTTTTATAATCACCAGCAACTTTTATCGCCCCATTGACGGTCTCTGCTTCAATATGATCCAGTGTGCTGCCAGTCACTGTGATCTGGCCATTTCCTGCCTCAGCTTCAAGATGGCTGGCATTAAGCTTATCCAGCGTAATTTTTCCGTTCGCTGACTTGACCTTCAGTTTTGTCACGGCCAGGTCGCTGCCTTCTACCGGCCCATTGAACATCCTGATTCGGATGCTGTCATACTGCTCCTTTGGAATATGCACAGCGGCCTCAACTTTCATCCACTTCTGCTGCGCAGAAAACAGCAGCCGGCCATTGTCCGCCGTAAAAAGGACATCCCTTAAAAAGTTCTGGCGGGCTTCATCTTGGGTTTCACCGCGGTACACCTTAGCCCAGCAGTCAATGCGGACATCATTCTGTTCCCAGGGAATCAGCGTCAGTTTCCCATTCGCCACTTCCATTTCAATTTCAGACAATCTGACATCGTTCTGCTGGAACACATGAGATATTTCAAATGCAGGGCCGAAATTAAAATCCAGATCGGCATCCTTAATCTTCTGGAAAGCAGTATCTACAAACTCAATGATTTTTTCTTTGGCATAGTGGAATTTATATTGGGCCGTGTCCTGCTGCTGTTTCTTCGCTTCTTCAAAATAGGTCTGGTTTCCCCATTCACTATGCAGCTTTTCTTCTTTTTTCTCCATCGTTTTCGACGCCTTTTCAAGCTCCTCAAGCAGAAGAAGTGCCTCCTCAGCACGCAGGCTTCCGTCCTCGACCATTTTTAAAATCCTTTTTCTTTCATCTTTCATGTTATTGCCTCCTCGATATAGTATTCACTATTCACTTGCAGCCAATATCTGAACGCCTTTGACAATATTCCAGACTACAACAATCAAGCTAAGAATTACGGAAAGGCCGATTCCAATCAGGAAAAAGACCGGAACTTCGTTTGGATTGGAAAAAATCTCAAAAGGGATGGCCAGAAAAATGACCGGCAGCGCAATCAAAGGGATCAGATGCGACAAAAATGCCTTTTTAGCATGCACTTTTACAAAAGGATTTTCAGATGCAAAGAAAACCACGAGCGGAAAAATAAATCCTGCAAAAAACACACTAAAATAACTTAATGCCGAAAGCACCTTTTTAGAATCCATCATTTTCAACTCCTTGATAATACTTACGCACGGGCGCTTTAAAAGTTTCACTGAAGCTGAAAATAATGAGGGTAATCATAATTTATAAAAAAGGAAAGAAATGAAAGAATTCGTAGTACTTTCATAAAATTAACCCTAAAAGAGGATAAATTAATGTACGTTTGCAGTATCGTAATACCTGGAGTAATATTTATTAGCAGCTTTTTCTTTTTATTAGCAAGTTTCCCAATATATTAGCAACTTTTTCTTTTTATTAGCAAGTTTCCCGATATACTAGCAACTTTCACGTTTTATTAGCAACTAGCCTAAATCAACACAGTCCCAGCCCCAGCTGACAAATAAAAAAGCACTGATTACCAGTGCCCCTTCGAAAGTCAGCTTAAACCGTTTTCGCTGCTCCCTTCCTGCATACTTCATCAATTTTATGGACAAACATCTGAAATACCTTGCGCTTTTCTTCCAAATCCCGGATTGAGCCCTTCAGCTCATTATATTTTTCTTCAAATGGGCGGTGGTACTGCTCGCGGATGGTTTCAATGATCTCATCATTGACCGTTGATTGTATAACCTGCTTTGTTATCCCGTATTTGTATGTATACACCTGCAATTCCCTTTTGACCTCTTCATAATCCTGATTAATCTGGTCCAACACCTTGGAAATATCTTCTTTCCATTCATTAAGGGAATCTTCGATATAAGAATGCATGGGCTGCCCCCCTGAAACTCTTTTTCTTTATTATAAAGGCTGCAGTTTACAGCCCTTTTTCTTTTCGTTTACAGAGTGGTGTCAATCTTCCTGCAGCCTGGCATATTCCTTGGCAACCCGGTCTGCAATCAGGTCATATCCGCGGTCATTGGGATGCAGGGAATCATAGAAAAAGAGATTTTTCTCCTTGCCCTTAAACAAATCGTCAGTAGGAACCCATCTTACCTGATGATTGCTCGCAGCTGCTGCTTTTACTTTCTCGTTCCAGCCCTCTATGATGCTGCCGATTTTTTCATTGCCTGGATAGGGATTATAGAGGCCAAGCAAAAGGATTGGACTCTCAGGATTATTCCGCTCTGTCCACCGGACTATTTCTTCCAGGTTTCCCCTATAAATTTCTTCTGCCTTCTTAAGCCTTTCTTTGTGTAGTGGTGCCAGATCCCCGCCATTTGCATGAAGCAGGTCATTTGTGCCGATAAAAATGATGATTGTGTCTGCCTCCTGCACCTCTTTTAAAACAGCCGGGGTATTCAGCTGTTTTTTGACGTTCAGTGTATCCTGTCCATAGATTCCAAAGTTTTCAACTTCAACGTTTTCCTCATAAATCTTGTCCAATCTTCCCTCAAGCCTTCCGGTATACCCTTTTCCGTTTTTATCGCCATACCCATAGGTGAGAGAATCCCCGAGTGCCACGATTTCTTTCTCGCCATCATGCGAAACAGTATTTTTTGCCTGGATGGCGACAGCAGAGCCAATTAACAGTATAAAGCCGATAATAATCCAAATATATTTTTTCATCATGAACCTTCCTTTTCTGATTAAGGTTCATTTACCCGATTCAGCGGCAGGCAATCTGGCAATATTCAGCAGGAATTCCATCATCCTAAAAAAGCGAGCCCGCAGTAAATGCGGAACTCGCTTTTGGGTTTATGCTTTTGATACGCTTGTTTCTCTTTCTTTGACCAGCTTCTGCATGCGAATGCGGTCTCTGTCCAGGATTGGCTTTAGATATTTGCCGGTATAAGAGCCTTCTGCTTCAGCCACTTTTTCCGGGGTGCCCTGGGCAATGATGGTTCCGCCTTTATCGCCGCCTTCTGGCCCAAGATCGACAATATAGTCGGCAGCCTTGATGACATCGAGATTATGCTCGATGACCAGGACTGTATCCCCGTTTTCGACAAGCCGCTGCAATACAGTGAGCAGCCTGGAGATATCATCGACATGCAGTCCGGTCGTCGGTTCATCCAGTATATAGAAAGAGCGGCCGGTTGACCTGCGGTGCAGCTCTGAAGCCAGCTTCACACGCTGAGCCTCCCCTCCGGACAATGTGGTTGCCGGCTGGCCGAGCGTGATATAGCCCAGGCCAACATCATAGATTGTCTGGAGCTTTCGGCTGATTTTTGGAATATTTTCAAAGAATTCAAGTGCATCCTCGACTGTCATATCAAGGATATCTGATATATTTTTCCCTTTATACTTAACTTCAAGAGTTTCGCGGTTATAGCGTTTCCCGTGGCAGACCTCGCATGGGACATACACATCAGGAAGGAAATGCATCTCAATCTTAATGATTCCGTCTCCCCGGCATGCCTCGCATCTTCCGCCTTTAACGTTAAAGCTGAAGCGTCCCTTCTTATATCCGCGGACCTTTGCTTCATTCGTAGAGGCGAAAACATCGCGGATATCATCAAAGACACCGGTATAGGTGGCTGGATTGGAACGCGGTGTACGTCCAATCGGCGACTGGTCGATGTCAATGACCTTATCAAGATGCTCAATTCCTTTGACATCTTTATGCTCGCCTGGCTTTGTTTTGGCTTTATGGAGCTTTTGCGCCAGGGTTTTATGAAGTATTTCATTGATCAGCGTACTTTTTCCTGATCCTGATACACCAGTGACGGCAGTAAACGTGCCAAGCGGGAATTTGACATTTACGTTTTTCAGGTTGTTTTCCTGTGCACCCTTGATTTCAATGAAGCGCCCATCGCTTTTTCTCCGTTCAAGCGGCAGCGGGATAAACTTCTTCCCTGACAAATACTGGCCGGTCAAGGAATTCGGATCATCCATTACCTCTGCCGGTGTCCCCTGGGAAACAATCTGGCCGCCGTGGACGCCGGCTCCCGGGCCGACATCGATAAGGTAGTCGGCTGCAATCATCGTATCCTCATCATGCTCTACGACAATGAGCGTATTCCCGATATCACGCATATTCTTGAGTGTATCGATCAGCCTGTCATTGTCGCGCTGGTGAAGGCCGATTGACGGCTCGTCCAGGATATACAGGACACCAGTCAGGCGGGAGCCGATCTGAGTGGCAAGACGGATGCGCTGAGCTTCCCCTCCTGACAGCGTGCCTGCTGCCCGGCTTAGTGTCAGATAGTCCAGTCCCACATTGATGAGGAATCCGAGCCTTTCTTTTATCTCCCTAAGAATCAGGTTGGCAATCTGCCTTTCTTTCTCAGAGAGAATCACATGTTCAAAGAAGTCTTCTGCCTCTTCAATGGACAATGATGTAATCTTCCCAATATGCTCCCCTGCAATCAGGACAGCAAGACTTTCCTGTTTCAGGCGGTTTCCTTTACAGGCCGGGCAAGGGTGCTGGGCCATATACTTTTCCATCTGTTCGCGGATATAGTCAGAGCTTGTTTCCTTGAAGCGCCTTTCCACATTGCGGATCACACCCTCAAACTCAATAAAGTTTTCCCTTACCTGGCCAAAGTCGTTTTCATAGCGGAAATAGATTTTTTCCCCTTTTGCTCCGTAAAGAAGCTTGTCAAGCAAATGCTTCGGTATATCCTCTACAGGCATATCCATGTCAATTCCCAAATGGCTGCTGACTGCCTCAAGCAGCTGCGGATAATACTGGGAGCTTGTCGGCTCCCATGGTGCGATGGCATGCTGTCTTAAAGATAGTCCGCGGTTTGGGATGACAAGGTCAACATCCACTTCAAGCTTGCTGCCAAGACCATCGCAGGATGGGCAGGCGCCGAATGGGCTGTTGAAGGAGAACATCCTCGGTTCAAGCTCGCCGATGGAGAAGCCGCAGTGCGGGCAGGCATGGTTTTCGCTGAAGAGGAGCTCTTCCTCTCCGATTACATCAATGATGACTTTGCCTTCACCGAGCTTAAGCGCTGTTTCAAGGGAGTCAGCCAGCCTTGCTGCTACGCCCTCTTTTACGACCACGCGGTCAATGACCACTTGTATGCTGTGTTTCTTATTTTTTTCCAAGGTGATGTCTTCGCCCAGGTCATGCATTTCGCCGTTGACTCTGACACGGACATAGCCTTGCTTTTTCACATCCTCAAGAACCTTGACGTGGGTCCCCTTCCTGCCCTCAACGACCGGAGCGAGGATCTGCATCTTCGTTCTTTCCGGATATTCCATGATCCTGTCGACCATCTGTTCGATTGTCTGGGAGGATATCTCCACATTATGAATCGGGCATGTCGGACGGCCGACCCTGGCGAACAGCAGCCTCAGATAATCATAGATTTCCGTCACGGTGCCGACAGTCGATCTTGGGTTCCTGCTTGTTGTTTTCTGGTCGATGGAGATTGCCGGCGACAGCCCTTCTATGGCATCGACATCAGGCTTATCCATCTGGCCGAGGAACTGGCGCGCGTAGGCGGAAAGAGATTCCACATAGCGGCGCTGCCCCTCTGCATATATCGTATCAAAGGCCAAGGATGACTTCCCGGATCCGGAAAGCCCCGTCAGCACCACAAGCTTATCCCTCGGGATGGTGACATCAATATCCTTCAGGTTATGGGCCCTGGCGCCTTTTACAATCAGTTTTTCCATTGCCATCAGTTCGTCATCCTTCCGCTTTCAGCTCTAATAATAGATCACGAAGCTCGGCCGCCCGCTCGAAATTGAGCGCCTTGGCAGCTTCCTTCATTTCCTTTTCCATATTTGCGATCAGTTTGGCGCGTTCTTTCTTCGTCATTTTTGCCGGTTTGGCTGGTGCAGCATAGTCGGCCTGCTCCTCGGCAGCGTGGGTGGCGCGGATCACATCGCGGATTTCCTTCTGGATCGTCTGCGGTGTGATGCCGTGCTCCTCATTATAAGCTTCCTGGATTTCCCGGCGCCTTTTCGTCTCGCTGATCGCCAGTTCCATTGAATTGGTGATCTTGTCTGCGTACATGATGACATGGCCGGAAGCATTCCGGGCCGCGCGCCCGATTGTCTGGATGAGGGACCTCTCTGAACGGAGGAAGCCCTCTTTATCTGCATCAAGTATGCTGACAAGGGAAACCTCCGGTATGTCGAGCCCCTCCCTCAGGAGATTGATCCCGATCAGTACATCATATTTTCCTAGGCGGAGCTCACGGATGATCTCAATCCGCTCCAGCGTCTTGACCTCTGAATGGAGATATTGCACCTTTATGCCGATTTCCTTCAGATAGTCGGTCAAGTCCTCTGACATTTTTTTCGTCAAGGTCGTAATGAGGACCCTCTCATTCTTCTTTACCCGATCATTGATTTCGCCAATCAGGTCATCAATCTGTCCTTCAATCGGGCGCACCTCGATCGTCGGATCAAGCAGCCCTGTCGGCCGGATGATCTGCTGGATCATTTCCGGCGTATGCTCTATTTCATATGGACCCGGGGTTGCGGAAACATATACAATCTGATTGATATGCTTTTCGAATTCCGGGAAGGTGAGCGGCCTGTTATCCATCGCGGATGGCAGCCTGAATCCATGATCCACAAGGACTGATTTCCTGGCCTGGTCCCCGTTGAACATCCCCCTGACCTGAGGGATCGTTACATGTGATTCATCGACGACCATCAGGAAATCGTCAGGGAAATAATCAAGCAGCGTATACGGCGTTGATCCGGCCGGACGGAGAGTCAGATGGCGCGAATAGTTCTCGATCCCTGAGCAAAAGCCCATTTCCCTCATCATCTCCAGGTCATAGCGCGTTCTCTGCTCCAGGCGCTGAGCCTCAAGAAGCTTGCCGTTTTCACGCATTTCCTCCAGGCGCTCTTCCAATTCCTTTTCGATATTCCCTATCGCAATTTTCATCTTTTCCTCGCGTGTTACGAAGTGGGAGGCCGGGAAGATGGCAACATGTTCGCGCTCGCCCATGATTTCTCCGGTCAGTGCATCCACCTCCCGGATCCGGTCAATCTCATCACCGAAGAATTCCACCCGCATGCAATGCTCATCCCGTGAAGCCGGGAAGATTTCCACCACATCGCCGCGGACTCTGAAGGTCCCCCTCCGGAAATCAATATCGTTCCGCTCATACTGGATATCAACAAGGCGGCGCAGAAGCTGGTTCCGCTCAATTTCCATCCCTGTCCTCAAAGAGAGAACAAGCTCCTTGTATTCCTCAGGTGAACCGAGGCCGTATATGCAGGAAACACTGGCGATGATGATAACGTCCTTCCGTTCAAAAAGCGAAGAAGTTGCTGAGTGGCGCAGCTTGTCAATCTCATCATTGATGCTTGCATCTTTTTCGATGAATGTATCTGTCTGGGGCACGTATGCCTCAGGCTGGTAGTAATCATAATAACTGACAAAATACTCTACAGCATTGTTCGGGAAAAAATCCTTGAACTCACTGTAAAGCTGCCCTGCCAGGGTTTTGTTATGGGCTATGACCAATGTAGGCTTGTTAACCTCTTTAATTACATTGGAAATGGTAAACGTCTTACCAGTACCAGTTGCACCCAGCAGGGTCTGGTGCCGCTTGCCGGAGCGGATGCCCTCGACAATCCTGCTGATGGCCTCTGGCTGATCGCCCTGCGGCGAATATTTTGAGACTAATTCAAATTGGTCCTTCACAAAAAAAGCCTCCTGTTCAAGAAGTTGATTTTAACATTTTATCTATATTTGCAGGCAGGCATACCAGTAAGCAAGCACCTTGCTTCTGTTGCCCCTGTTCTTTTAATGGTTAAGCGGTCCTGAATGCACGTGATGATCCCTGCTGAAGTTATATTATAGAAGAAAAAGGTCTGAAGCCTTGTACGAAGCTGAAAAACTCATATCCTCATTCTACCACAAAGCACATGAAAGAAACCAGGAATATGCGAACGGATATTCGTTTTTCATGAAATAGCATGTGATGAGTAAAAAGGCTCCTGCCAGGAACGGCTCGATTCCTGCCGAATAAAGGTTAATCAAACGTTTGATTAAATGGTGGACCGGCCCTTTAAAGCTGGAATATTTCCCGCGAAATATGTCGGCAGGAAATATGGATGGAGATGACAGCTGAAAGTCTTGCTTGCCAAATAAAATAACCTGCCCGATTAAAACCAGGCAGGTTTTTGAGAATCATTATAAAATCAAGCTCGCTTCTTTGCTCTTTGTTTCATAATCTGCGCATACCAGAAACCGGCAGTCAAAGAAAAGGCATCAACAACAATAAGCCCCCAGCTGTCTGTATAGCCCTTGTAGACGGAGGCGGCAATCAGGGCGACTGTCAGAATGAGCCCGATTACATGATTATACGTCACCCTCGTAAAGAACATGACAAGCAGTCCGGGCAGCAGCAGGGCTGAAAGATACTTTAGCGCCACTTTTTCACACCTTCTTTATGATAGATTCACTATGAATTGCGGACAAGTATAACATTAGAATAGCGGTTCAAACTATATGATACAAGCAATTTCAAAAATATGCCGCTGTATTTTTTTGCTTAGGGCATTGTTGTCCATTCATCGATTTCTGTTTGCAGCTGATTATATGGACGGGCTTCGCTTAGAAAAAGGCTGTTTGCAAAATACTATCCATAATGAACGGAAAGGAGGTTTGCATAATGTCCAGAAGAAGGAGGCGCCCCCTAGTTCCAGAATCCCGTGAAGCCCTCGACACATTGAAGGCACGTGTTATGGCTAACCAGGGCTATAAGGTCGGACCGGATGCGCCGGAGGAAGTAAAATATGAGGTGGCCAGGGAAAAGGATGTTCCGCTTCAGCATGGATATAACGGCAGGCTGACATCGCGCGAGGCCGGCAAAGTCGGCGGCCCGATCGGCGGCAGCATGGTGAAGGATTAATCCGGCTGGCCCAGGAAAGCCTCAACAAAAAGCAATAGTATAATGGAAAAATGGAGCCGCCATATAGGCGGCTCCATCCTTTATTTTTGCGCTTCTTTGTTCCTAGCGAACTCTTCTTTAATGGAAGCAAGCAGTTCAGGCTCCGTGATAAGCCGGAATGCGGTTTGTGCCAGCGCCTTTGCACCTGTGAGCAGGGCTTCATCGCCTTTTTCCGACCGTGCAGCTTCACGGAAAGGTACAGTATGGGCAACAAGATCATCGCTGCCGATCTTGATATAAGGGTGGATCGTCGGTACCTGCTGGCTGATGTTGCCTGCATCTGTTGAACCGATTCCTTCCCTTCCTGACTGATCGACCTCTTCCCCCAGTTCCTCGATGACTTCACGGAACGCTTCATCATACGCTCTATTTAATAGGAGATTATCGACTTCATTCTGGAATGCAATTACATTCAATTCAGCGCCTGTTGCAAGGGCGGCAGCTTCTGCCACCTTCTTCACTTTTGCTGTAACTTCATTTAGATAGGTTCTTGTCGCTGCCCGGATGAAGAAACGCGCTTTGGCATATTCCGGAATGATATTTGGTGCGTCTCCTCCATGGGTGATGATGCCGTGGATCCGCACATCATCCTTCAGCTGCTGTCGCAGGGCATTGATGCCGGTGAAGAGCTGGATGACCGCATCAAGTGCATTGATGCCTTCGTGCGGTGAAGCCGCAGCATGGGCAGGCTTGCCGATATACTCAAAGTCCAGCGGATCCACCGCCAGGGAGGAGCTTGTCAATGCCGTCCTGCTTGAAGGATGGATCATAAGCGCCGCATCAATTCCCTCTGTCAGGCCGTGCTTCACGAAGCTGCCCTTTGCACTGCCGTTCGGACCGCCTTCCTCGGCGGGGGTTCCGAATACGACGACCTCTCCGCCTGTTTCTTCAATCACCTTGCTTAAAGCAATCGCTGCCGCTATGCTTGTTGTGCCGATGATATTATGGCCGCAGGCATGGCCGATTCCCGGCAGTGCGTCATATTCGGCAAGGAAAGCGATGGACGGTCCCGGTTTGTAGGATTTTTTCCTTGCAGCAAAGGCTGTTTCATGGCCGGCAACAGCACGCTCAACCTCAAAGCCCTCTTCTTCAAGAATTCCTGAGAGCAGCCCGGATGCGAAAAATTCCTGGTTGCCGATTTCCGGCTTTTCATGAATCTGGTGGCTTGTTGAAAGGTAAAGCTCCCTTCCAGCTTCCACACTTTGATTGATTCTTTCCTTCAGCTCGGTTACAGATTTAGCAGGTGCTGACATAATGATCTCCTCCTTGGGTTATAGCGGTGCCAGGCACCGGTTATTATTCTCCGATTTCACTAAGCGGAACGAATGTCGGGATTGTGCTGCCTTTGTATTCTTTTTCAATGAATTCAGCTACATCATCTTCCTGATACAGTTCTCCGAGGCGCTTCAGTGTCTCATTGTCTTTGTCTTCTGTTCTGGCGGCAATGATGTTGATATATGGAGTTGCTGTTGCACTTTCATGGAAGATAGAGTCTTCTACAGGGTTGAAGCCAGCATCAACAGCGATTCCATTATTGATGATGGAGGCAGCTACATCCGGCAGGACGCGTGGTGTCTGGCCCGCTACTACAGGGACGATTTCCAGGTTTTTCGGGTTGTCGACGATTTTGTCGATGCTGCCATTTCCGTCAAAGTCTTCAGGCAGCGTGATCAGGCCGGCTTCCTGCAGAAGCAGGAATGATCTTCCCATATTGGTTGCTTCGTTCGGCACGGCAATCTTTCCGCCTTCCGGGATATCTTTTACATCTTTATATTTTTCAGAGTAGATCCCCATTGGTGCAATAACGGTTGTCGCGATTGGTGAAAGATCCAGATCATGCTCCTTTTTAAAAGCGTTGAAATAAGAAATGGTCTGGAAGGCATTGGCATCAAGCTCTCCCTCTGCTAGAGCGATGTTTGGCTGGACATAATCAGAGAAACGGACGATTTCCACTTTGATTCCTTCTTTTTCAGCCTTCTTGGCTACAAAGTCCCAAATGCGGTTGTCTGACCCGCTGACCCCGATTTTCACTTCTTTTTCTTTTTCCTTGCCGCTTGTTGATGATGAGCAGGCTGCACTGAAAACCGCCAGTGCGAGGATGATTGCCGTTAATAATAGTTTTTTCATGGATGATTCCTCCTGTTATCGTCTTCTGATTTTTTTGGATAAAATATTGCCGAAGCTTTGCAGCCCCTGGACCATAATGACCAGGATAGCGACTGTTATGAGCATGACCGTTGTATCAAAGCGCTGATAGCCATAGGTAATGGCCAAATCGCCAAGCCCTCCGCCGCCGACAGCCCCTGCCATGGCGGATGCTCCGACAAGTCCGACGGTTGCAATGGTCAGTGCCAGGACAAGTGAGCTGAGTGCTTCCGGTACGAGAAACTTAAAGATGATCTGTGCCGGAGTCGCTCCCATCGCTTCCGCTGCCTCGAGGACACCAGGATCAACCTCGAGGAGTGAGTTCTCGATTAATCTTGCAATATATGGGCCGGCATAGAATACTAGCGGTACGACAGCAGCCGCCGTTCCGATTGAGGTGCCTACTAAAAGGCGCGTCACCGGGATGATTGCGACCATCAGGATGATGAATGGAACAGAGCGGAATATGTTAATGATCCCATTCAGCACGTTAAAAACGGGCAGATTCTCCAGCAGATGGCCTTTTCTCGTAATAACCAGCAGGATGCCCAGCGGCAATCCGAGGATGGTTGAGAAAAGAAGCGAGAAAGCCACCATTTGAATGGTTTCGATGAGTGCTTCTATGATTTGCGTGTGATCAACTAGCATGTGCTTTCACTTCCTTGATTGAGACTTTTTCCTGATGAATATACATAAGCGCGCGCTGCACTTCCTGGTCGGTTCCCTGGAACTCGACAACAAGGTTTCCAAAAGGGATTCCCTGAAGCTCGGTTATATTCCCGAACAGCACGTTGATATCAATATCGAACTTCTTGGCAAGTCTGGAAAGCAGCGGCTGTCCGGCTGACTCGCCGACGAAATTGATCCGGAAGATCCTTTCCTTTCCATCGTTTTTCTCTACAAGCTGCTTTACAGATTCAGGGATTGAATCATTCATGACAGAGCTGACAAAGTTCTGGGCCGTCTGTGTTTTCGGCGCCGAGAATACATTGAACACTGACCCTTCTTCAATAATTTTTCCTGCCTCGATCACTGCCACCCTGTCGCAGATTTCCCTGATGACCGTCATTTCATGGGTAATGATCAGGATGGTGATGTTGTATTCTGCATTAATTTTTTTCAAAAGCTGAAGGATGCTGCTCGTCGTCTGTGGATCAAGGGCCGATGTCGCTTCATCGCATAGAAGAATCGATGGCTGTGTCGCAAGCGCCCTGGCAATCCCGACCCTTTGCTTCTGGCCGCCCGAAAGCTGATCCGGATATTTATCCGCTTTATCGGCAAGGCCGACAAACTCAAGCAGTTCAGCGACCCGTTTGCGGATCTGCTCTTTCGGCAGCTTTGCCAGTGTGAGCGGCATGGCTACATTGGCGAACACCGTTTTTGAGTTGAGCAGATTGAAATGCTGGAACACCATGCCAATATTCCGTTTAACTTCCCTCACCTCTTTGGGCGAAAGCGAGGTTAGATCATGGCCATCGACGATCACCTTGCCCGAGGTCGGCCTTTCGAGCAAATTCACACAGCGGATCAGCGAGCTTTTTCCCGCTCCGCTAAAGCCGATGACACCAAAAATTTCTCCTCTTTCTATTGCTAGATCAATCCCGTTGAGTGCGGCAACCTGCTGCCCGCCGCTTTCATACACCTTTCTGAGATCCTGAAATTCTATCATTTTGCTTCACCCTCCATATCAAATAAAAAACCCTCTTCTGAGAACAGAAGAGGGCATGCATCATCAGCATTCGCTCTTCTTATCTCCCAGGCTCACACCTGCTGGAATTGGCACAGTACTCATAAGAGTCCGCTGCCGAGGCTTCATTGGGCCAGTCCCTCTGCCTCTCTGGATAAGAAATTATGGTTTTCCTATAAAATTAATTGGTTTTAACACTATAGCTATGCAGCATCACGCACTTTTATTCCGGAAAACAAGAAAGCCCTCTTCAAAAAGAAGAGGGCAGAATAATAGGCGTTCGTCCTCTTCTTATCTTTCAGGCAATCTGCCTGCTGGAATTGGCACGGTTCATCAGTCCGCTGCCGAGGTGTCATAGGGCCAGTCCCTCTACCTCTCTGGATAAGAAGCTATCGTATTAAGTTTATTTGCTTGATTAATTGTTTTTTACTTTACACGCGTTTCAAAGTTCTGTCAAACCCTTTTTTAAATTTTTCGGATAAAAATTCTTATCCACAATTTTTGAAAACCCTTACTTATTTTTGTAGAGTTTTGAAAAAATAAAACTCCATCTGCTGTGGATAAAGGAGGTTTTCCACATTTTTTCCTCCCCTTATCAACATTCTCCCCAGACTTCACACAAGAAGAGGGAGTTTACTCCTATATTTATGCCCGCTTGTCTATTGTATAATAGTGGAAAAGAGCAAATTGAACTGCATTCCGGGAGGGAGAATGGTTTTGATTGCAACAAACAGAGACTATCAATCTGAATTATTTGTGGACAAAGTTGAAGCAAAGAATCTCGAACTGGCTCTGAAGCATTCGGCAGACCTGATTTCAAGGCATACAAAAGAAGGCATCTTTTTATATGTTTCCCCATCCTGCAGCACCCTTTTGGGCTATTCACAAGAGGAACTGTACAAGGACTGCATTCTGGCCTACTGCCACCCCCAAGATAAAGAAATCCTCAAAAAAGAATTCCGCGGGCTATCCCCGGGCAGCAGCTCACGCATTTCATTCCGGTTCCGCCGCAAGGAAGGCGATTATATCTGGCTGGAGACCAGCATCAGCACACTCGGCGACGGCCAGGAAGCTATGTGCATATCAAGAGATATGACCGAGCGCGTCAATATGGAAGAAGAAAACATGGAAACCCAGGAAAAGTACCGTTTCCTTGTCGAATACAGCAGGGATACCATTGGCATGACAACCGAGAAAGGCATATGGACCTACATGAATGATGAAGGCAAGAAGGTGTTCGGCTTTACTTCAAGCAAGGAAATTATAGGCGCTTCTTTGTATGACTATGTTTCACCTTCTGATCATGGCTATCTGAAGGATTTTTACCAGGCGAACCAGACTGTCTCTTTTGAATTGAATATCATCAGGAGTGACGGGAACACCCGGAAGGCCGCTATCCAGCTGATCCCCACCGTTTTTAAGAACCGGAAGCTTTTCCAGATCATCATCAAAGACGTCACCGGCCAGAAAAAGACCGAAGAAAAGCTTCATAATGCAGAAAAGCTCTCTGTCGTCGGGCAGCTTGCCGCAGGAATCGCCCATGAAATCAGAAATCCCCTTACCGCCATCAAAGGCTTTACCCAGCTTCTTACAGAGCGTAAAACAGAAAAATATGCAGATGTAATCCTTTCCGAGCTCGAACGGATTGAAGAAATCGTCAATGACCTCCTTGTCCTCGCCAAGCCTGTTGTGACAGAGGCTCAGGAAACCAATCTGGTGAATATAGTCAAGAGCGTCGTCACCCTTTTAAACACACAGGCGCTTATCTATAACATCATGATAGATGTAAAATACTCTCTATCTGAAATCAGCGTCCGCTGTGAAATCGATAAAATCAAGCAGGTGCTTATCAATGTGATCAAGAATTCAATTGAAGCCATGCCCCATGGCGGAAAAATCAGCATTGAGGTCAGGCAGGATAACAGCTTTGCGATGATCAGCGTGAAGGATGAAGGGATCGGCATTCCCGAGGAAAGGCTGCCGAAGCTCGGTGAACCGTTCTACAGCACGAAGGAAAAGGGGACAGGCCTTGGGCTCATGATCTGCAACCGGATCATTAAGAGCCACGGCGGGAATATATATATAACAAGCAAAGAAAATGAAGGAACCATCGTGAAACTGCTGATTCCTGTGGTCTGATTGAAGCCTCCGGCGTTCCTGCCCGGGGCTTTTTTGATTCTGCTCCAGCTTCTCGCTGCAGACCTTCTTGAAAACAATTGTACTTCTGTTTAAACAATAGTAAAAACTTCCCCTATATTGCCGATATAAAGCAGGATAATAGATATAGAAAATGGGAGTGTTTCAAGTGCTTTTTACGAAAACAGCAAAACCGAAATCGTTTGACCTTGAAAGCCTGATTCAGAAAGAACTGGAACATGCAGTACAGGAAACTGAATTTGATCAGGATTTAAAGCTTCAGATTGAAGTGATGGGCCTGACAAAAGAAGATTTGGCTATTTTGCGGGCAGTGCGCCCGATTGCCGAAAAGCATATCAGCGCCGTTTACAATAAACTTCTCACTTATGAACAAGAGGATGTCAGGAAAATAACCGATATTTCGAAAATTGGCGTGACTACAGAGATGAGCCAGCAGTATATCCTCAGTCTGTTCAATGGCATAGTTGACGGCGAATTCGTTGAACGCCGCAGAACAGCAGCAAAAGCTTATGTGCAGATCGGGGTGCAGATTCACTGGTATATGTCCATTTACCAGCTGCTTATGAAAAACATCTTGGAAATTGTCCTGCAGGAGCTGGAACTGTCATCGAAAGATCAAAGCCGCGTGACTTTTGCGATGGCGAAGATTTTCAATCTTGAAATCCAGCTATGCATTTCCATCATGCAGCAGACGATGGAAGCATTCTCAGCCGAAAGGGAGAATCAAGCGAAGGTCGAGCTGAAAAGCTATGTCGGGGAAATCGTTGAAAATCTGGCTGCCATGTCAGAGCAGACAGGCGCTTCTGTAGAACAGATTGTGCATCAGTCCCGTCAGATATCCGGCAATGCAAAAGATGGCGCCGCTTCTTCGACTGAAATGGAATCTCGTTCATCCAAAGGCCGCGACCAGCTGAATCGGGTTGTCGATAATATGCATGAGCTGAAAAGCAATGTGAATGAAATTACCAGCACCATCAGCAGCCTGGAAAAAACCTCGAACCAGATCGGCGAGATTGCCGGCGTGATTACAAGCATTGCAGACCAGACCAATCTGCTCGCCCTTAATGCTGCCATTGAGGCGGCCAGGGCAGGCGAGCATGGAAAGGGATTTGCCGTTGTTGCCGATGAAGTCAGAAAGCTGGCAGAACAGACAAAAGACTCATCCTCTAACATCACCTCACTGCTGAACAGCACAATCAGGCAGATTTCAGAGGTGATTTCGCAGATTGGCACCATTGATGGAATAGTCGTGAACGGGAATAAAGAGATCGAAAACACAGGAAATGTCTTCAAAGAAATCCTGTCGGCAAGCACAGAAAGCAAAGATAAAAGCCGCCAGATCGAAAAGGACATCGAACTTCTTACCGGCCTTCTTTCCGAAATCAGCAGTGCAGCTGCCAAATTATCCGATTCCGCTGAAGAACTAAGCTTAACAGTGGCTAATTTTTAAAAATGCAAAAGAGAAGCATAGGCATCACCGCTTCTCTTTTTTTATGTTGATAGCTTTCTGTTCACTGCACAAATTTAAATAGGGAACGGATGAGAAACCGGGACAGAAGGTATATCGGCTCTATCAGATCGATTGCAGCATCAATCGCTTCAAGCTTGTTATTCTTTTTCTTTTCTTTCTTCCGCTTTATTCTGAATTTCAAAATACCGCCCCCCCGCCTTTATTTGTATATATTTTACAGCAATACGTTTACTTTGTCATTTCACAGCGAGCCAGATGGTCCAGCAATCCTGCTCCGTAATTTTCCCTGCATCTGTCAGCCTGCTTTCAATATGCTCCACGAGCTCTGCCAGCTCGCTGTCATTCAGCTCATGAAGGATGGAGCGCCCTGTCCTTTCAAGGAGATCATGGCGCAAACCGCTGATATCGCTGTACGTCTTCCTTACTTCCCATAAGGAAATCTCTTTGACGGATGAGAACCCTGCCTCCTCCAGCGCCGATTGTACAGCTGAACTGCTATATCTCCGGGATATCTCTTTCTCCGCCAACTCCGGGAATTTTTCAAAAAAGAACCCTCTGATATGTGTCCTGCTGCCAGGAAGCAGGCAGTCCTCCGGTGTCCGGTCCTGAATCAGGCAGAATCCGCCTGGGCGCAGCACCCGGAAGCATTCAGCAAAGGCGTCCGGAAGCCGGTCGAGATGATGGATGACAGCCCTTTCAAGCACCATATCATAAGCATCTCCCTCCAAAGTGGTTTCGTACGCATTTCCATGCACAAATTCTATTTGCGGATAACCATCTGAAGCCCGGTCTGCCGCCTCAAGCAGCTCCCGTGAGAAATCCAGTCCTGTCACATGTGAGGCTCCCATATCGGCCAGAGCTCTTGAGTAGATTCCCCCTCCACATCCAATGTCGAGAACACTTTTTCCCCTTAAATCAAACTCTTTCCCAACCGTTTTTATCCAAGTTGAGTCAGCTTTCCGGGAAGAATAGGCATCCTGATTCATTTTATCGTGAAAATTGATTGGCATTGGAATCCCCTCCTTATTAGTTTTATTATAAGGCAGGGTGATGAAAGGAAAAATATTGAAATTCCGATCGTATGTGATAGGTTTTGCTTATTCTTTTTCCAGGACCGTCAGCTGCACGCCTGGTTCAGGCTCCAGCTCACCTTTTTCTTTAAACCCGAAACTTATATACAATTGAAGGGCTGGCATATTCCCCTTCCCGGTCAGTACCCTCCATTTTCTGCCGGTAAATTCACTGGTTAAATGAGCAAGCAAACTCTTTGCAATCCCTCTCCGGAAAAACGATGGATGAACGGTCAAACGGCTGATGACCACCCAATTTTCATCCTCTTCATAAGCAAGAACGCCGGCCAGCCTGCCATCCAGGCACATTCCAACAAAACTTTCACGGGAGGCCATCAAGCTTTCAGCTGTATCAAACAGCTGCGGGATAGCATCAAAGCCTATAATCTCAGCTTCTATTTTATAGGCTGGGATCTGGATGCCAAGGACCTCTTCTGCTGTCCTTCTGTCTTTAATATTAAGAACCTGGATATCTCCCACTTTCCCTATTGCCCCCTTTCATTGCCAATCCGCTAGAGGAAGCTAGCCAATATGACCTATGATAATAGCATCCTTTTAAAAAGGAATTCCAAACCGCCTCTTTATTAAAAGATAATCGGGTATATTACAATAAATCCCTCTTTTAGAAAGGCGGAATAACCATGAAAGAAACTTCTGGAATCCCCTATGAAAGCATGCTGACGACCAATGAGATTAAAGATTTGCTCTCCATGTATATCACGCCTTTTCGGGACATGTGCATCAGAACATCAGAACAATCTGAGGTGAAAATCAGCAAAGGCCGCGCCATCAGCCTTATGCTAGACAAGCTGAGCAAGGTCCAGCTTAATGAACTGATCAACCAGCTTTACCTTATGCGCAAGAAGAGGCAGAATGAACTCTGTTATATTCAATATATTTTAATAGCCATTTTGGGCCGAGAACGCCAAACCGGGTAACCTGGCGCCAGTGACTTTTTCAAAGGTCTGCCGGGTATACGACGCCCATCTGTTTTCTGGCTTCATCCAGCATTTCCATGACCAGCAAGCTGTTCTGGAAAGTGTTAATATCTGATTCTGTTTCCCCCGCCTTTACGAGGCGGATAAATTCCTGGAGCTCATAGAAAAGGCTGTTATTATTCTGGGCAACAGAGATGATTTCAGGCTCCTGATTGCGCAGCTGCAGCTCCACTACATCCATTGTGGAAATCCGGTCTATTTTTATTGAGCCTTTTTCACCCTGTATTTCGGCCGGCAGGGAGGAATCGGTGATTTTTGAAAAAAGGACAGCCGCATCCATATTTTCATAGGTAAACACAATGCTTCCGGACGCATCTGATCCGGTTTCCAGCAGAAATCCGCTTGCCTGGAGGCTTTTCGGCTTACCGAAAAGAACCAGCATCGGAAAGATCGCATACACGCCGACATCCATTAAAGCGCCGTTCGACAGCTTCGGATCAAAGGCATTCGCCTGCCTTCCTGCCTTGTAATCTTCGTACCTGGAGTCATACTGGCAATAGTGGGCGAAATATTGCCTCACCTTCCCGATTCTCGGCAAATGCTCCCTGATCTGCTGGAAGTTCGGATAGAATGTCGTTTTCATCGCTTCCATGAACAGCACATGATGTTCTTTAGCAGTCTGGATCATCCTTTTCAGCTCAGCCGTATTTGAAGCTGCCGGCTTTTCACAAAGCACATGCTTCCCATTTCGCAAAAACAGCTCTGCCTGACCGCTGTGAAGCGAATTCGGGCTTGCAATATACAGCGCATCAATCACTTCGCTTTTGGCCATATCCTCTAAATCTGTGAATATATGCTCTGCACCAAATTTCTCTGCGAACCTCTCGCCTTTATCCCGTGTTCTTGAATAGACTGCTGCCAGCTGAAAATCCTCCAGCTCTTTCCCGGCAAGAACTAATTTTTCCGTGATCCAGTTTGTACCGATGACGCCGAATTTGACCATGAGCAGGACACCCCTTTTCTTTTTTTGATAAACTAATTCCAGTGTATACCAGCAGGGAGAATGGAGTCTATGCAAAAAAGCCGGCTGCGTTAAAATTGCAGCCGGCTTTTTATTTGGCCATCAAACGGCCCGCTCATCTTTCTTCCATTCATCCTGCACAAACAGAATGCCGAGCTCATGATGGTCGCCTTCATATAATGCCTTCTGGACAAAGCGGATCTGTCCATTGACGTCGAATACTTCCAATTTGCAGTGGGCTCCGTTGCGCTGAAGGGCATTGTATAAATCATTTTCATCGTGAACCTTCAGTCCATTCACCTTTGAAACCAGTTCACCAGTTTTAAGGCCCATCGATTCTGCGGGCGTGCCAGGCTTCACTCCTAGAACAACAAGGCCCTCGTTCCTTCTCGAGAAAAAGAAAGACTGGTTCCTGTCATATACCTTTTGGCGGTATGTGATAAATTCCCTTCCAATCACAGCCAGTGCAGCAACCCCGATCGATGCCAGCGGATACCAATAGCCTGCTGCCGAAAGCAGGAGTAGGATGATAGAGAAGACCAGCAGCCTTCTGCCTGTCCGCTTGGCAGCCGTATCCGGCAGCATGCCCTGAACCTGTTGAGAGAACCCAACTGAAAATGGAACTAAGATGATTGCATAAGAGCTGTCTCCTATGGAAAACAGCGGCCACCAGCCAAACAACCCAGAGATTGCATCACCAGGGATAAGCAAAAATAACGGAAGCAGCCAAAGCCTTTTCGTTTCATGGACACCGATGGTCTGTCCCCTCTTGCTTTTAATGAGCTTCGGAGACGTTGCCCGGCCGCCGTTCCGCAGAATTAGGTAAGCTTCACCAATCATCAGAAGAGCGAGCAGAGATGCACCTGCGGGGAACAGCATCTCCGCCGTCCAATTGCCTGTCCCTTTAATGAGCGGGATACTAAAACCCCTGTCGATGATATAAATGCTTGCGAAAAATGCTGCGCCCACTGTGTAAGCCGGGGCAAGCAGCCGTACCTTTCCTGTCAGACTCCAAAGAATGGTGAATGCAGCTGTCAGCCACACAAGCTCTATCGGGATCACCATGCCGGTTCCCAGAGTAATCACGGAAAGAACCAGACCTGCTGCAAGTCCAGCAGGGATCAGCTGGCGAAGCTCAAAGTAAGCATTTTCCACCCTGATATGAAAATTCTTGCGCTCTCGCTTCACTCTGGAAACCCCAAGCAGCGCCGCTAAAAAGAACAGATAATAAAACACGGGATTCAGCAAAAGCTTTCCCGCACCCTTTGCCAGCTCCAAAAGCCACTCCTGAATCAAATCCTCCCACCAACCTCTAGTATAAAAGTTTCTATTACTTCTATTCTATCAAAAAAACAGGGCAGCAGGCACCTGTTATATTCGATATGGCGAATATTACTGATGCCTGCTGCCCTTTGATAAATTCGACAAAAATTGGGAGGTGCCTGTCACCGCTCTGCGGTCACCTGCTTAGATAGCGGATAGCGGCCTGCAGCTGAATATCATTTTCTTCTTTCTTGGTTTCCGCGATGATAGCCTGCTCAAGCGCGGCAGCAGTTTTGCTGTCAACCTTGCCTGTTGCCTCCAGTCCCTGATGCTGCTGGAAGGCTTTGACCGCCGTTTCGGTCGCTTCACTGAAATAGCCGTCCTTCCGGCCTGGCGACAGCCCGAGTCCATCAAGCATGATCTGTGCATTTTTGACCTGCTCATTATTCATATCCAGCACAAGCGGCTTTTCCAGATTAAGCGGGTGGGTATGGAAGATTTCCGGCTGGACGACTTCAATCGTCGGCTTGATCCCTTTCCTATGAATCCAATTTCCATCCGGCGTAAGCCATTTAAACAATGTCAGTTTAATATTGCTTCCATCTCCCATCGGAACGGGCTGCTGGACGGTCCCTTTTCCAAAGGTGGATTCTCCGATGAGCGGGTAGCCTGCCCCTTCCTCCAGCGCTCCGGCAAGAATTTCAGACGCAGATGCACTGCCTTTATCAATCAAAACGGCTACCGGATAGTCTTTTTCTTTCTCAAGCTCTGAGAAATATCTTGTTTTATCTCCGTTTCTTTTTTGAATCTGAACATACGGCTTTTCTTTAGTAACAAGACCTTTCAGAATTTCCTCGACGCTGGACAGCAGTCCCCCCGGATTGCCGCGCACATCAATGATCAGTCCATCCAGTCCCTCTTTCTCAAGCTTTTTCAGCTCCCTGGTGAATTCCTTTGCTGTATCCTCTGAAAAAGTCGTAATTTCAATATGTCCGATTCTTTTATCGTTTTCTTCTTTCATTTCCGCATAGACAGTAATCTGCGGAATTTCATCTCTTTTCACCTTTACCGAAAGCGGCTCCTGAAGGCCCTGCCTCCGTATTTCCAGCATAACATTGGTTCCTTTTTCACCGCGGATTTTCAAAGTGGCTTCATATAAATCAAGGCCATCAACGCTTTCACCATCCACCTTCAGGATCTGGTCGTTCGGCTTCAGGCCGGCTTTTTCTGCTGGTGAATCTTTAAATGGAGATACAATGATCACCTTGCCATCTACCATGCTTACTTCCGCTCCGATCCCTTCAAACGATGACTCCAGTGTTTCATTGAATTGCCTGGCCGTTTCCTCGTTCATATATACCGAATAAGGATCATCCAATGTTGAAAGCATCCCCTGGATGGCCCCTTCTGCCAGCTGCTCTCCCTCTACCTTCTCTACATAGCTTCCGAGGATCAGCTCATACGCCTGGCCTACCTTCCCGAGCTCCTCGGGTGCTCCGCTGCCTGGATCTTCCTTGCCCTCCAGCCCGGCTTTAGGCTCAAGGCCGGCCTCTTTTTGCGAATGATAGAACCACTGCATCCCTGCATACGTTCCTCCCGATCCGGCCAGCAGTGATCCGGCCATAAAAAAAGCGATCACTCTTCGATTCATAGGTATCTTCCTTTCATAAGCCTGTTAAGCTTGATACTTCACTATATGAAAGATAGGGACAGGTTATGATGGAATCCACTTTCCCCTTAGATTTAAATCGCATTCTTTCCCTTTTTATTGGTATTCACCCCCGCTAAAGGGTAAAATGGTAACGAAGTTTATGAATAACTTGCTGGCTGAAGGAGGAAAGGTTTTTGGAGGAGAAGACTAATAATGAGTATAAAATCGGGCAAACGACCATCCAATGGAATGAAAGCAGCGGTTCCCTTGATTTTGAAGGGGATGATGCTATTCTCCTTTGGACCAAAACAGCCCTGAAAACCTTTATGAATACAATTGAAGAAATAGCTGGAGACGATTCCGCCAGGCTCGTGCTTGAAACAGCAGGCTACAGGACCGGTGAGGATGTAAGCAGATTTTATAAAAGCACAGGCAAAAGTGTAGAAGCAATCATTGAATATCTTCCGCCGCTTTATAGCAGTGCCGGATGGGGGCAGGTGGAAATTACCGAATATTCCATGGATAAAAGAACGGCTGCACTCCGGCTGAAAAATGATTGGGAAGAAAGGGTCATCCGCGCCCAGGGAAAAAGCACGGCAGGAGCCTTCATTCCTGGCCACTGGGCAGGAGTGCTGTCAGGCCTTTTCGCTACAAGCATCTGGTATGAAATCACAGCGAGCACCTTTGAAGGAAGCACCTATACGGAAATCAGCTATTTCCCTTCTCAAATCACTCCAAAGGACAATATCCATGACAGCATCCGAAAGAAAGAGCAGCAGGCAATTCTCGAGCTGGAAAGAAAAGTCGATCAGCGTACAAGAGAATTGAGCGAGCTGGTGAATGATCTGTCTTCTCCGCTTATCCCCGTAATAGATGGCATTACAGTCCTTCCTTTAATGGGCAAATTTGAGGAGAACCGTTCATCACAGCTCATCGAAAAGGTTCTTTCCGGCCTTTTGCTTCATAAGCCCTCTACACTGATTGTGGATATTACGGGCATCAACTCAGTTGATGACTATATTCTGGAGCTAATAAATAATCTGACAAAAACAACCACCCTGATGGGGGTTAAGCCTTTCATTGTAGGCATCTCCCCGCAGATCAGCATCCAGCTGACCGAGCGGAATATCACGCTGAATGACCAGCACTGTTTTGCCACACTCAAGCATGCCATCAATGAGGCACTGAGCATGGAAGGGCTTGAGATTGCACCTGTAAAAAAGACTGACTGATCTTTTTGCAGATAAAAAAAAGGAAGAAGCATCTAAGCTTCTTCCTTTTTTATTACATCGGTACGATCCCGATCGGATTGATTGCATTGGATTTAGATGCGTTCCAAGGGCCTCTGTGCAGTTCGAAGTGCAGATGCTGTCCTTGTGAATCACCGGTGTTGCCCATGATCCCGATCTGTTGTCCTTTTGAGACAGTCGCTCCAGTGCCGATTGAGCGGCTGCTCATGTGAGCATATACTGTCGTGTAGACTTGTCCGTCAATGGAATGGGCGATGAATACAGCATTGCCATAGCTGCTGGAGAAATAAGATCTGATGACAACACCATCTGCAGCTGCTACGATTGGAACTGTCCCGCTCTTAGCAATATCAACACCCGCATGGAAGGTTCCCCAGCGCTGTCCAAGTCCTGATGTCACAACCCCTGCAGCAGGCTTCGTAAAGTTGCCTCCCGAAATCGAAGGTGCGGATGATACTGGGCCGCCGCCTCCACCGCCGCTATTGCTGCTATTACTACTACTACTACTACTACTACTACTACTTCCTGATGAGCTGTTTTTCTTGGCAGCCGCTGCTGCAGCCGCACGTCTTTGACGCTCAAGCTCAGCCTGCCTTGCCAATTCTGCCTGGTGCTTTTTCTCAAGCTCTATTGCCTGCTTGATGGCAGCTTCCTGGGCAGCAAGCAGTTCATTTTCTTCTTCAAGGTTCAGCTTTTCAGCATGCTTGTGTTCTTCCTGATTCTTTAAGCTGGCCATCAGCTTGTTCTTTTCAGCCTTCTGTGCATTCAGCTGCTTTTTCATGCTCTCAAGGTCGGTGCGCATCTTCTCCAGGGAAGAAAGCTCACTTTCCACCTTTGCCTGAGTCTCTTCAAGAAGCTTTTTGTCTGCCTCATGCTCGCGCAGGATATCCTGGTCTGCTTCAACAATCGTAGCGACTGCTCCTACACGGTCAATGAAATCGCTGAAGTTCTGTGCTCCCATCAGGACATCCAGATAGCTGACCATCCCGCCATTTTCCTGGAAGGAGCGGGCGCGGTCCTTCAGCATTTCGTTCCGCTTGTTGATGCGGTCAGTGATGACAACGATCTCTGCCTTAAGTTTCTCTATTTCTTCTTTCGTTGCTGCAATCTGCTCTGTTTTTTCCTTGATTTTCGTTTCTGTATCGGAGATGGACAGGCTCAGGCGCTCAATCTCCTTGCTCACCTGATCCTGCTCACCCTGAAGTCTATTAATCTCTGAATCTGCGCTGTTAATCTTGCTGTCATTACCGGAGCGCTGCTCCTGAATTTGATTTTTCTTGCTTTCCAGATCACTGATTTTGCTCGCTGATGCCTGGCTGGCAGGGATGCCTCCAAAGATGCTTCCCAGGCCGACTGCCGTGGCAACAGAAAACGCCGCTATTGATTTTTTCAAGTTCCGATTTCTCCTTTCCAATGGGGCCATATGTACGGGTTAGATCGTCTTCTATATGTTTTTGAAACTTTTCATACTATTCATACGTCTATTCTATGACGCATAAAGGGCCCGGAGTATGGTTCCCCCCTGCAGGGCCCTTCCATGCATCTTTTCTTTTATACTTATACTTTAAGGAATTTGCGGACACTCATCAGGCTGCCCCAGACTCCGATCAATGCTCCCATCAGAATGAGGAGTGCGGAAACCTGGTAGACAAATGGATTGAATTCCAGCAGCTGGATGAAATGGCCCTGAAGCCTTGGCGAGATATAATCATAGGCATAATTATAAGTGGTTGCAACCAGCACGATCGGCAGGATCGACCCCAGCACGCCCAGCCACAGCCCTTCAAGGAAGAACGGCCAGCGTATAAAGGCATTGGTCGCCCCTACCAGCTTCATAATCTCAATTTCTCTTCTTCTTGCTACAATTGTAATTTTAATCGTATTCGAGATCAGGAACATGGCGGTGAACAGAAGGCCCACTACCAGGACAAGACCGACATTCCGGCTTGTATTGATAAAGCCGAACAGCTTCTCAACCTGTCCCTGTCCGTATTTAACCTTTGTGGCATACTGCAGCTTCTCGATCTTTTCTGCCGTCTTCATTGTATCTTCCGGGTTTTTCGTTTTTACGATAAATACATCGTTCAGCGGATTGTCCTGTTCAAAAAGTTTGAAGGCCTGGCCTTCATCTCCAAGACTATCTATCAGATTGGTCAATTCTTCTTCCTTGGCTGAATATTCGACACTCCCCACTTCGGGTATCTGTTCAATCTTACTCCGTAAAACCTGCTGATCCTGCTCATTTGCAGCAATATCGATGTGAACGCGGATTTCCACGTCCTCTTCAATGGTTGTAGCCACTTGATTAAGATTCATCATAATAACGAAAAACACACCTACCAGGATGAGAGTGACCGTTACCGCACTGGCGGAGGCAAAAGTCATCCATCCGTTCCGGCCGAGGCTCTTGAAACTCTCCCTGATGTGACGGCGAAGGGTTCTAGCTTTCATAACCGTAATCTCCCCTTTGCTCATCACGTATGATTTTTCCGCCTTCAATGGCAATTACACGATGCTTGATTGTATTAACGATTTCTTTGTTGTGCGTCGCCATCACGACTGTAGTGCCCCTCGTATTGATCTCATCAAAGATATTCATGATCTCCCATGAGGTATCAGGATCAAGGTTCCCGGTAGGCTCGTCGGCGATGACTACCTTCGGCGAATTTACAATGGAGCGGGCAATGGATACTCGCTGCTGCTCTCCGCCTGACAATTCAGTCGGCAGCATGCGCGCCTTATGCTTCAAATTGACCAGCTCAAGGGTTTCCATAACCTGTTTTTTAATATATTTTGGCTGCTCCTCGATAACTTCAAGGGCAAATGCGACATTCTCGTAAACTGTCAAAGTAGGAAGCAGCTTGAAATCCTGGAATACAACGCCGATGTTTCGGCGGAGCAGCGGAACTTTGTTAGGCCTCAGCTTTTCAAGATTCACGCCATTTATCGTAATTGTGCCGGATGTGGGCCTCTCTTCCCTGTACATCATCTTGATGAAGGTCGATTTGCCGGCTCCGCTCGGACCTACAACATATACAAACTCTCCTTGCTTGATGCGTACGTCTATCCCGTTGGCAGCAGTTACTCCGTTGGAATACTTCTTATATACGTCTTGCATTTCGATCATTTATATCACCTGTAGTTTAGTGTTAAGAATAGAATTAACTTTTCGCTAGAAATCGACAGCAATTCGACAACAGTGTTTATTAAATCGTGACAAAATTAAACACAAAACTACTAAAAGCAGCTTGTTCGTATTCTCACTCAACCCATTATAACATCATACTTTGTCAAAATAACGGAAAAAAATATTACAGTTTCTTTTCATTTGTATAAAAAACGGTTCTTTTTACCCAAAATCGGGTATCGTAATTTGTTAAAATACGACAAAAACATTGGAAAAACCTTCATATTTATAAATTAAAAAAACCGCCATCCTACTAAAGTAGGATGAAACGGTTTCTCCCTCTTACTTCTTAGCTGCCAGCCATTCTGCCACCGCAGCGGCATCCTCGCCTTCAAGAAGCCTTGGCGGCATGGCACCTTTACCTTCTGCAATCGTCTTTTCAATTTCTTCCTGGGAAAGCTGTGATCCGATCTTCTCAAGGCTCGGCCCAACCCCGCCCTGCAGATTGTCGCCATGGCAGCTTGAGCATTTCTGGGTGAACATTTTTTGCGGATCGCCCGCTCCTGCCGATTCACTGCCTTCATTCGCTTCTTCCCCGCCGCCGCACGCAGCAAGGACTAAGGAAGCTCCCATAAAAATCATCATCAATTTCTTCTTCATTATAAATACCTCCTATATCCGGATCATTTCCGGACATCTGCAAGCCTAGGCACGTTTGAAGCCTTCGCCGAGCACTTCAGATGCATCCATTACTATAATAAACGCTTGAGGATCTATGGTCTTGACGAGTTGTTTCAATTTAGTGAACTCCGTCTGATCAACAACACACATCAGTATAGGGCGTTCATGGTCGGTATATCCGCCATATGCTGATAGTTTTGTCACTCCGCGGTCAATTTTATTCAAGATGCCTTCCCTGACAGCTGCCTGATTGTCCGTAATGATCATGGCCATTTTCGAACGGCTGAAGCCGACCTGGATTAAATCGATCGTCTTGGTTGTCACGTAAAGGGCAATAAGTGCATACAAACCTCTTTCAATATCAAATATGACCGCTGCAGAAAGGACGATCAATCCATCAATGATGGCCACACATGTCCCAAGGGTCAGCCCTGTATATTTATTGATGATCTGGGCCGCAAGATCAGTGCCTCCCGTTGAAGCCTTCCCGCGGAATACAATCCCAAGCCCAAGTCCGACCCCGATTCCGCCGAACAGGGCGCCAAGAAGCGGATCCTGTGTCCATGGGTCTGCATGGCTCGTCAAAAAAACAACAAGCGGCAGGAATATGGTTCCCGCTAAGGTCTTTGCCCCAAACTGCCTGCCCAAGAATATCAGCCCTGCGATGAACAGCGGAATATTAAAAGCCCACTGCACATAAGCCGGCTCCCAGCCAACCAATGCGTCCAATATCGTACTGATCCCGCTCACTCCGCCGGAAGCAATCCGGTTCGGCAGCAAAAACACATTGAACGCCACCGCCACAATCCCGGATCCCACCAGCACAAACAAATACTCCAGCGCCCGCTCCGCCCCAGGGTTATATGTACTGCCTCTCTTTCTCTTGCTCACTTGCATCCTGCTCCTTTATTGGTGACAGGCACCTCCCGAGATTTGTCGAAAGTTTCCTGTTTACTTTTTTTCTTTCATGGGCTTTTCATAGCCGACAGTGAGTATAGCATGTTGAAAAAAGGCTGTAAATGCCAATAAAGTGACGTATTAAAGGAGTGGAGCGGAAGTGTATGGAACTGCAGAACTCAGATAAACTAAACTAAAGCTATACTTAGTTTTTATCCTTTTTACAAAAATATACAAAAAGGATTCCCGCACACAGAAAAGTGGTATAATGTCGAAAAGGAGGTGAAAAAACATGGAGAAGTCACTCGAGCAAATCCTGGTCAGCATGCAGGAGCAGATAGCGGATCTTGGATCACAGATGAATAGCCGGTTTAA
Organism: Bacillus sp. AG4(2022); assembly: GCF_031844465.1. Taxonomy (NCBI): domain Bacteria; kingdom Bacillati; phylum Bacillota; class Bacilli; order Caryophanales; family Bacillaceae; genus Bacillus; species Bacillus sp. AG4(2022). The sequence continues at coordinate 152,592 of NZ_JAUZVH010000006.1, read as the reverse complement.
TGCAATGGAGAAAAGGCTCGACGGGATGGATGAAAGATTTGACGGAGTGGATAAAAGATTTGACGGAGTGGATAAAAGATTTGTCGATGTGAATAAAAGATTTGACGGTGTGAATGAAAGATTTGACGGTGTCGATAAAAGATTTGATGGTGTGGATGAAAGATTTGATGGTGTGGATGAAAGATTTGATGGTGTGGATGAAAGATTTGACAGTGTGGATAAAAGACTCGATGCTGTGGATGAAAGGTTTGACAATCTGACCACCGAAATGAGAAGCCATTTTAAACATATTGAAACAAAGCTTGATCATCATGAAAAGCTGTACCAGGTTGTTTCCAATGAACTGAACGCAGCAAAAATTGATATTGAGTACTTAAGCAAGAAAACCGGTGTCCATGATAAGGAGATCAACCAGCTGAAAAAGACGATTAAAGTATAGAAGCCTCCCGAAAACCTCATCACTGGCCTCACACATAATTCCGCATAAAAAAGCCTTTGCCATTTCCGGCAAAGGCTTTTCCTTCAATATTATAAGCTCAGTCTTGAACGCAGATAAGCATTGATGAACGGATCGAGATCGCCGTCCATCACGCCCTGGACGTTTCCTGATTCCGTGCTTGTGCGGTGGTCCTTGACCATGCTGTACGGATGGAATACGTATGAGCGGATCTGGCTTCCCCAGCCAATTTCCTTCTGCTCGCCGCGGATTTCCAGCAGCTCCTGCTCCTGCTCTTCGATTTTCTTTTGATAGAGCTTGGCCTGGAGCATTTTCATGGCGCGTTCACGGTTCTTGATCTGGGAGCGCTCGGTCTGGCAGGTTACCACGACATTTGTCGGCAAGTGGGTGATCCGGACAGCAGAATCGGTTGTATTGATATGCTGTCCGCCGGCGCCGCTTGCCCGGTACGTATCGATTTTCAGGTCTTCTGTACGGATATCGATTTCGATTTCATCATTGAACTCCGGCATCACCTCACAGGAAACGAAAGAGGTATGGCGGCGGCCTGAAGAATCGAACGGCGAAATCCGGACAAGGCGGTGGACGCCTTTTTCAGCCTTCAGATAGCCGTAGGCATTATGCCCTTTGATCGCGAGTGTTACGCTTTTGATCCCGGCCTCATCACCTGGCAGATAATCAAGTGTCTCAACCTTGAAGCCTTTTTTCTCTGCCCAGCGTGTGTACATGCGCAGCAGCATGGAGCCCCAGTCCTGTGATTCCGTACCGCCCGCTCCCGGGTGGAATTCAAGGATGGCATTGTTTTTATCATATTCCTCGCTCAGCAAAAGCTGCAGCTCGAATTGCGCAAGGCGCTTTGTCAGCTCAGTCAGCTCTTCGGCAAGCTCATTCTGGAGATCCTCGTCGCTTTCTTCCTTCACAAGCTCATAAGTGAGCTCCAGGTTTTCAAACGTTTCAAACAGGTCATGAAATTCATGTACCTGGTCTTTAAGCGCATTCGACTCACTGATAACAACCTGCGCCGCTTTCTGGTCATCCCAGAAGTTCGGGTGCAGCATTTCTTCATCAAGCTCGGCGATGCGCGCCTCTTTGTTTTCTAAGTCAAAGAGACCCCCTGAAGTCCGCTAATACCTTAGCTGTTCTCTCTAACTCATTGCGAATGTCTGCTAATTCCATTCCAGTCACCTCTAAATAGTTTTTTTTCAGTGTATCAGGAAAAAGAGAGCAGGCAAAGCTGATCGAGCTTTACCGGCCCTCTTCATTTCTTATACTTAAGCTTCTTTGCCGCAGCAGTTTTTGTACTTTTTGCCGCTTCCGCAGATGCAGCTGTCATTGCGTCCGACATCCAATTGCTTTACAGCCGGCTTTTTCTTTACTTTACCGCCCTCGTTTTCCTTGGGGTTGACCGCCTGGCCTTTGGCCACTTCTTCACGCTGAAGGTTATTGCGGATTTCTGCCTTCATGATATACTTAGCCGCATCTTCTTCGATGCTGGCAATCATGTTTTCAAACATTGCAAAGCCTTCATGCTGGTATTCGCGCAGCGGATCGATCTGGCCATAGGCGCGGAGATGGATCCCCTGGCGCAGCTGGTCCATTGCATCGATATGGTCGATCCACTTACTGTCGACAGCACGGAGCACTACCACTTTTTCAAACTCGCGCATCTGTTCTTCCAGTATGTCTTCTTTTTCATCATAGCGCTCTTTCACCTTCGCATAGATGGCTTCAAAGATTTCTTCTGTATCCTTGCCGCGCAGGTCGTTGACAGTAAGGTCGCCTTCATTGAGAAGGTTGCCGTTCACATAATCAATCAGGCCTTCCAGATTCCAGTTCTCTTCATCCTCGACAGCAGGGGCAAATGCCTCAACATTGCGCTGCAGGGCAGCACTGATCATTTTCTCGGCGATTTCGCGGAGGTTTTCAGACTCAAGCACTTCATTCCGCTGTGCATAAAGGATTTCACGCTGCTGGCGCAATACATCATCATATGACAGAAGCTGCTTACGCGCATCAAAGTTATTGCCCTCCACGCGTTTCTGCGCAGATTCAACCGCTCTTGATACCATCTTGCTCTGGATCGGCTGAGTGTCATCCATGCCAAGGCGCTCCATCATTGATTTCATATTGTCAGATCCGAAGCGGCGCATCAATTCATCTTCCATGGAAAGATAGAACTGCGTCACACCCGGATCTCCCTGGCGTCCGGAACGTCCGCGGAGCTGGTTGTCGATCCGGCGGCTTTCATGCCTTTCCGTACCGATGACCGCAAGGCCGCCGACTTCCTTCACGCCTTCGCCAAGCTTGATGTCGGTACCGCGCCCCGCCATGTTCGTGGCGATGGTAACAGAGCCTTTTTCACCGGCGTGTGCGATGATTTCCGCTTCGCGCTCATGGTTTTTCGCATTCAGGACATCGTGGCGGATGCCTTTTTTCGTCAAATATTTAGAAATGATTTCAGATGTCTCGATGGCCACCGTACCCACAAGCACAGGCTGGCCCTTCTGGTTGCGCTCGGCGATATCCTCGACCACCGCGCGGAACTTTCCGTCCATGCTCGCATAAATCAAATCTGCACGGTCGTCACGGGCAATCGGCCTGTTCGTCGGGATGACCGTAACATACATATTGTAAATATTGCGGAATTCCTCTTCCTCTGTCTTCGCTGTACCTGTCATACCGGCCAGCTTTTCATACATACGGAAATAGTTCTGGAAAGTGATCGTCGCAAGCGTCATGCTTTCGTTCTGGATTTCCAGGCCTTCTTTCGCTTCGATCGCCTGGTGCAGACCGTCACTGTAGCGGCGCCCCTTCATCAGACGGCCAGTGAACTGGTCAACGATGACGATCTCGCCGTCCTGAACGACATAATCGACATCAAGATGCATGCTCGCATGCGCCTTCAGAGCCTGTGTGATATGGTGGTTGATCGCCACATGGGAAATATCGAACAGATTCTCGATGCCAAAAGCCTTCTCAGCCTTCGTCATCCCGTCCTCTGTCAGCTGGACTCCCTTTGTTTTTTCATCATATGTGTAGTCGTCTTCTTTTTTCAGGTTGCGGACAAAAGCATTTGCCTGGATATAAAGCTGGGCAGACTTTTGTGCAGACCCGGAAATGATGAGCGGTGTACGCGCCTCATCGATCAGGATGCTGTCGACTTCATCGATTACCGCATAATACAGCGGGCGCTGGACCTTCTGCTCTTTATAAAGGACCATATTGTCACGCAGATAGTCAAAGCCAAGCTCATTATTCGTACCGTAAGTGATATCTGCCGCATAAGCAGCCTGCTTTTCTTCTTTTGAAAGTCCGTTCAGATTCAGTCCGACAGTGAGGCCCAAGAATTCATAGAGACGGCCCATCTCCGTCGCATCACGGCTGGCCAGGTATTCGTTGACCGTTACAACATGCACGCCTTTTCCTGCCAGGGCATTCAGGTACACAGGCATGGTTGCTGTCAGCGTTTTACCTTCACCGGTTTTCATCTCGGAAATATTCCCCTCATGAAGGGACACGCCCCCCATCAGCTGGACCGGATAAGGATAAAGGCCAAGCACACGCTTAGCAGCCTCGCGGACAACAGCAAATGCTTCGACAAGGATGTCATCAAGCGTCTCGCCTTTTTCCAGGCGCATCTTAAATTCAGCCGTCTTGTCGCGCAGCTGGTCATCAGTCAGTTTATCTATAGTGGAAGCCAGGGCATCAATCTGATACGCCTTCTTCGACAGTTTCTTTAAATCGCGTTTATTTTGATCGAACACTTTGTTTAAAATCCCAAGCATCAAAAACGCTCCTTTATATTGGATATGGGCTCGTCAATTGGCCTCAGAGCTTTTTATGAAAAATAAACAGCAGCCTCTATGGCAACTGCCGCTCCTGTACCTTTCGCTATCACAGCAGCTATCTCCTCCTGAAAAAAATCGCAGGTTTCCTCCTTAATTCTACCACTTCCTCTATAGAGTGACAACAATTGTGAGAAAGTGCACGAAGTGTGGCAGGGTTCTGCTGCAGCGAGAGCTTGGAGTTTGAGATTTGTGAAGTAGATTATTGCTAGATTTGCAGGTGGATCTCGAACACATTTATTTTGGCGGCAATGGAATATTGGGGTCAATGTGCACGCTGAGGGTGGTGGTTCTCAAGGTATGCAGCAATATTTACTGCAATGTTGAACTGAATCTTAAATAAATGGGTTCTAGACCATGTTCCTGCTTTAATAATCCAGCCTCCCCGATGCGGATTATTCCTGAATGAGAGTTTTTCTGCCCAAAATTGAATTTTTTCTCCCCAAATCCTCAAGGATTCTACCCAAAATCCCATTGATTCACCCCAAAAAGAGCAATAATTTTTCCTTTTTACATTTTTTACAATAGACCAACAACCGAAGTACTCAAAATAAAAACCGGCATCCCACCAAAGGAGCACCGGCCCAATTTCAAAACCTCAACAAAGACGTAACAACCACAATCCCCAGCACCGAAAAAGCGAATGTGCTGTACTCCAGCTTCTTATTCTGGTCGCCAAGGAATTTAGCTGTGATGGTTTCCAGCACCCTCACCAGGACAAATAGCACGACCAGCACCGGAATCAGCAGATAGATATTTTCCCGCACCGGGCCAAAGTCAATCAATCTTACTAAGAGCAGGAGCACGCCTAGAGAGACCAGGTCGCTCAGATTGCGGTAATTCTTTTTAAACAGCCATCCGAAAAATGTATTCAATATGTCGCATCCTTTTTAGTTATTTTGCAGCCATGTCTGAATCCCGGGAATTTCCTGCCATAAGTGAAGATGCCCATCCGCATAGGTGACGGCTTCATTTTTGTCGCCCCAGCTGTAATAGTCTGGAACCTCGCGCGGCATTTTCTTTTTCCCTGAAAGATAATCGGCTGCATATGGATTCTGCTTCTTTGCTTTCTTCCGCAGCACAGCCGCTTCGCTTGTAAAGCCTTTTTCCAGCAGCTCCAGCAGAACCTGATTGAAGAGGCCTGCAGCCATTTCTTCCGGATAAGCTTCCAATAGCTTCCGTGCTTTCTTATATTGCCTGCTCTCACAGTAAGCCGGGAACAGCATATACCTGATACCCTGATTGTCATACGGATTCAGCTCCAGCAGCTCTTCAAAATGCCCAATCGCTTCCGGGAGACTGCCAAGCGCATGAAGCGCCTGCGCATAATTGGCTTTAGCCCTCATAAATGGACGCGTTTCAACCAAGCCCCAGAAGTGGCCTTTGTTTTCCTCGAAAAAGCCGTTGCCGAGATCCTTCTGTCCAGCGTCCATCCCCTTTTTAAACAGCTTAGCTGCTTCCGGGAGATCTTCCTTTTCGGCAAGGATATTATAGGCATCACTATTGAGCGGATTCAGCTCAAGCGCTTCCTTGGCAAGCTTGTATCTTTTTACTCCTGTAGCTTCGAATGCTTCATACATGATCTCCTGAGCTTTCCCCTTATTCGTGGCAGAAGCTTTTTTCGGCAGCGGTTTATCCAAAAGTCCCTGAAGGAAAACATCCAATTCCTCTTCGTTCTCGAACTCCTGCTCCCCGACAAGCCCCATCAAATCATGAATCATCATCTCTGATTCCATCAGGGAAGCCGGCTCCTGGAGCTCAATGTGTGAAATCTCCTCCAGCACTTCCTCAATCGCATGATAGATTTCCCCATAAGCATTCGAGATACTGGCTGCAGAAACACCGTAGAGGGTTCCCAGCTGTTTTTGCGTATACGCAGGGCCTGACGGATTGGCCAGAGTGCCGACAAGATAGCGGAGGCCCGCCACATAAATCCCGGCCTTCTTCGGCTTCTTGCCGGTTTTCTCGATATACTTCATCCAGAGGGTAATCCCCAGCTCAATGATCAAGCTGTCCTCGCCTTCCTGCTCCATATCTTCCGAAAATAAATCAGCAACCTCCGCGGCCCCTTCATTCGGCCACTCATAAGCACTCATAGCAGCAGCCCTTGGCGCTTCTTCCATCAGCTCAAGGAAAAACTCCTGCAGAAATTCCTGCGGATCCTCCATCCGGGTGTCCCTATATTCTTTTAAAAGAAAATCATTGTATGAATCATTGAATTTCCCGTCCAAGTCAAATGGCGCCGGGAAAAATACGTGATGATCCAGATAAGGAAGCAGCATAGCGAATGCAAAGCAGCCAGCCTCTATGTCTCTGTAAGATTCAAGGATCGTCACTGTAAAAGCTTGTCCGCTCAGCGCATCCTCAATCAGAAGCTTGTTATCGGCCCGCTCCTTAATAACACCGGCAAAGGCAAACGGCTTGTCCCATTTTTGCAGGATATCCTTCAGGTAGGAATTCTTCAATACAGGGAGCATTTCTTCTATAAATAAATCCATGATCCTCTCCCCGGAATCGAGCTCCCCAAAAGCTGTGAACCAGAACATATGGACAAATTCATAAAAGTCCCGCTCTTCCTTATCAAAGTATGGAAGATCCTCTAATTCGAAAGACTCCTGAAGCAGTTCTCCGTATACATGCTTGGCAAATTCAATCGCTTCTCCCTGGAGAGCAATGATTTCCCCTTCCATCCTGTCCGATATCACAATTACATCCTTGCTGCCGCAGCATTTTTTATATTTTTTTCCGCTGCCGCATGGACAAGGATCATTCCGATTGACTCTTCCGCTCAACATCAATCTCTCCTTCCGGACATTCATTCTATCTCCTTTTTAGCATAATCCCTGCATAATTGAAACCACTTATAAAAAACAGCCGCCAAACGGCAGCTGCTATTCTTGTTTCTTCATATATTCCAGTATATCCAGATCTATCTTCCATTCATCCTGCTCGCGCTCTTCGAAGTTTTCTGTATGGATATAGGTTTTCAGCGCTTTGTATAACTCCCCGCCGGATGCCTTTTCTTCCAGATAGCCGAGCCTCACCAGCTGGCTGCCCAATTCTGCCTCGACATCTCCTTCAATGTCAGCGACCCTGCCCTCTTTGCTTGGTGCAAAATAAAGCTGCTGCAGATGGTAGATTCGGATCAGTTCCGTGATCGGGTCAGGATGGTCATCGACACGCAGATCGATATAGCGGTCATTAAAGCCGCCATACCCTCCCTTTTCTTTTACCACCAATAGAGCTGCTGACTGCTGGCCGCGGCTGTCCCCGCCCGCTTCCTGGCCGGCGTTAAGAGAGGCAAGCAGACGCTCAGCCAGGTTGCCTTCACTGCTGGTAAAAGTATCAGCCATCGCCTTTACTGTATTTTCATCTACTAAAATATTGCCCTGTGCTGCGAAAAACTTGCCTGCAGTCCCGCCAGCCCAGTCATAGCAGCCGTTTCCAGTAAAAGTCGCCCCGTTTCCCTCAAAATCAACGATTCCGACCTGGCGCAGTTCCTTGTCAGGGTCTTCGGCTGTAATAAGATCAAGCGCCTCCTGGGCAGTCTTTCCCTGCTCCATTAATTCTAATGCCTGTGGACCGTAAGCTGTATTGGCATAAGACTGCGTCGCCACTGCACCAACGCCTGCCTTCGCAAAGGGCACGACCGCACCAACACCTAAAAATTTGGATTGGACCGCAATCCCCCATTCCTTTTCCTCCGGATCATAGCCAACGATTGAAAATGTCATATTCTATTCCTCCTAAAAATCTCTCTTTATATTCTTTCGCTTCTCTAAACGTTTTCTCCTTTTTCTTCCTTCTAAATAAATGTCACAATCTGTCGATATACTTCACGTGAGAATTTTTTGATAGAGGTGAATGGAATTGGTGAAAAAGTTAGGCCTGCTTCTGCTGGCCATTCTGCTGCTGGCAGGATGCTCGCTGCCGGGTGATGCAGCGGAGGTTAAGCAGGAAAAGGAATATAAGATTGGCATTTTAATGTCCGAAACAGGATTGGGGGACGACTCCTTCAATGACTCGGCCTTCCGCGGCCTGGAAAGGGCCCGTGATGAGCTGGGCGTCCTGTTTGATTATAAAGAAGCGCCAGACGGAGATTCAGAAGAAAAGCTGACAGCGCTTGTCGAGGAAAAAAATGACCTTGTCATCGGCCTTGGTTTTACAGCACAAGAGCCGCTTGAAAAAATCGCTAAAAAATATCCAAAACAGCAATTTCTGCTGATTGATGCCGTATCAGAATTGCCGAATATCGCTTCGATCACATTTAAGGAGCATGAAGGCAGCTTCCTGGTCGGAATGGCAGCAGCCATGGCCAGCAGATCGAACACACTCGGCTTTATCGGCGGTGAGGATGCAGAAGTCATCCACCATTTTGAACAGGGCTTCATCCAGGGTGCCAGGCATGTAAAGCCTGATATCAAAATTTTAACCGAATACGCAGGCTCATTCAGCGTTGCTGAGCTCGGCGGAAAGATTGCAGAATCACAGATTAACAAAGGTGCGGATTTCATTTATCCAGCAGCCGGGTTTACCGGCTATGGCGCGCTCCAAAAAGCCCAGGAAAAAAGGGTTCATGCAGCAGGAGTCGACTCTGATCAGTTCTTTGTCGCGGAAAAAGCCATTGTCACCAGCATGCTGAAAAATATTGACGTTGCAGTGTATGACATCGCGAAGATTTTAAAAGAAAAAGGTAAAATTGAACAGCATTCTTTTGTACTCGGCCTTGCTGAAAACGGCGTCGGCCTTGCAGAACTGCGTGCCTTCCCATTCTCGGAAGAACAGAAAAAAGCCCTTATTGCCGCCAAGGATGAAATCATTGCCGGCGACATTACCGTAAATTCTACTAAACCATAAAGGAGGCTGCACCATGAGATTGCGCAACCGACTGATGATGATTGCCATCATCCCCCTTATCTTATCAACTGTAATCATCGGTTATATGATCAGCCAGATCCTTGAGCTTCAGAGCTCCTCCAGGGAGGATGTAGAGGTCCTGCTGCAGATAGAAACCCTGAACGGTGAATTTGTCAGTGCCAGGCAATCACTGGCGAGCGCAGCGGCGACCGGCACGGACGCTAATAAGCAGGAAGCTGCCGGAATGCTCGGGAAAATTGAAGAAGACATGAAACAGCTGAAATCTGCCATAAGTGAAGCAGACCAGAAAGCCACTTTCACAAAAGCGGAAAATAAATTCAGCACCTTAACAAAAGAAGCCGGAGACGCCCTTACAAGCGGGAACCAGCCGGAAATCAAGCGGCAGTCCATCCGCATTGCAGGCATCATGAATGATTTTTACTTTTTGGATAAGCAGGCAGAAGAGTGGTATGAAGCAAAGACAGCCCATATGGAAAAACAGATCGGCTTCATCGTCACATCATCCCTGATCGCCAGCATCCTGCTGATTCTTCTGTCCGGAGGATTTTCATGGCTGGCAGCCAAAAAGATTACAATGCCGCTCAATGAAATCGTCCAGCAGGCAGGGCGGGTCGCCAAGGGAGATTTGACCATCGAGCTCCAAAGAGCAAAGCCTGCGAGCAAATTTGAAATAGACCTTTTACGCTCAGCTTTTGCCGACATGATCGGGAATGTAAAATCAACCGTAGAATCAATAGATAATGTTGGAAAGCAAGTGTCCACTTTTTCAAAAGAAGTATCCGGCTATATGGAAAGTGTGACAGAAAGCAGCAGCCAGGTTGCTGTTTCCACCGAGGAGCTCGCTAAAGGAAGCCAGGCGATATCCGAGGATATCCAGTCAACCGCAGAGCTCATGCGTAGCATGGGCGACAACTTTACAGTGGTCCAGCAGGAAAGCCAGAACTCACTCCAGGCGAGCATGGAAGCAATGAGCTCCATCGATGACGGCCGCAAGTCACTCGAAAAGCAGGCAGCCTTCGCCGGACAGCTTTCCAGCTCATCAGAAGGAATCAAGACTTCTGTCCAGGAGTTCGCTGAGTATACCGGCAAAATCGAGAATGCAGCCAATACAGTCAGAGAGATTGCAGAACAGACCAATCTGCTCGCACTGAATGCAGCCATTGAAGCGGCCCGTGCCGGCGAGGCAGGCAAAGGCTTTGCCGTGGTTGCGGAAGAGGTAAGGAAGCTCGCAGATGACAGCTCGAAAGCAACCGTCCTGATCACCAGCATGGTTTCAAGCATCAAGCAGGGAGTTTCCACCATACTGAATGCAACAGAGCTGGGCAGCAAGCTAACCGATGAACAGCTTGGGTCCATAAAAGAAACAGAAGACAGCTTCTTCACCATCGCCGGACATGTGGCCGGAATCTACGACCAGCTCACAACACTTGCGGAAGGAACGGAAAAATCCGCAGGCATGAGCCAGCAGGTTATCGCGGCCATTGAGAATGTGTCTGCTGTTACAGAAGAAACGGCCGCCGGGACAGAAGAGATTTCTGCGTCCACCGATGCCCAGCTCCGCTCCTTCGAGCAGGTCGGCGATAAGGTCTCAGCACTTGAAGCATTGACTGAGGAAATGAAGCGTGAGCTTGGAAAGTTCAAAGTAAATTAATTAAAAAAAGAACCGAATCCATTTGGATTTGGTTCTTTTTTCTATTATGCTAAAAATATCCCGCCATAAACAAGCGAGCCGGCAATCACATATGCAGGGTGCACCTTGAACTTCTCCATAAGCACCAGGCTGACGACACCGATGAAGAGAGTCTGCCATATGCCGGCACCTTCGTAAGAGGAAAACAGGAAGTCATACGTCATGACCCCAAGAAGAACGGCAATGACCGGTCTGATGACGACCGTCATCCGCTTGACGCGCGGCGATTCCTTGTATTTCATCAGCAGTCCGAGAAGGCCGATCATCAGGATCAGCGACGGGGCAACGGTGGCAAAAACACCGACCGCGGCACCCAGAACACCTGCCTGGTCATAGCCAATATAGCCGGCCATCTTTGTGGCAATCGGGCCGGGAAGTGTGTTTCCTAAAGCAAGCATCTCACTGAACTCACTTGTGCTGAGCCAGTCATAGCGGTCGACCACTTCATTCTCAACCAGCGGGATGGAAGCCGGGCCGCCGCCATAGCCCAGGATTCCGGGGATGAAAAACGCTAAAAATATCTGGATATAAATCATGCTGAGCTTTTCTCCTTTTCCGCATTTTTGCCAGCCCTATCCTTTTTAAGGAGCGCCCCGAGCAATAAACCGATAATAATGATTGCAGGATGAACGTTCAGGACCTCTAATACAACCAGGCTTCCGGCCACAAAAAGCAGTGTCCAGCCCCAGCCGAGATTCGATTTGACTGATTTTTTCACAAAATCCCAGGTCAAAGTGCCGAGCATCACAGCAACGACAGGCACAACCGCCGTTGACATCCCCTGCACCCAAGGCTGATCTTTATAAGAATTCAATACGGTCAGGAGCAGCACCATCAGGATGATCGTCGGCACGATCGTCGCAATGATGGCATTCAGCATTCCCCAAACACCCGCAACCCGAAAGCCAATATAGCCGGCCATCTTCGTGGCAATCGGTCCCGGAAGCGCGTTGCCGAGCGCAAGCACATCGCCGAACTCATCTGAATCCATCCATTTATATTTATCCACCACTTCTTTATGGACGAGCGGAATAGAGGATGGTCCCCCGCCATAGCCCAGGATTCCAACTCTGAAAAAGGCTAAGAATATGTCTGCATGCTTCATGACTGATTCACCTTTTCATCCTTTCCGGCCTGCCTGACGAACAGGCATCCGGCAGCCCTCCCGGCACAATGTCAGGAGGGCTGCCCTAATTATTATTATTTTCTAATTATAACGCTCTATAACTGGTTTGCCTATCCATTTACTTTATTTCATTACCATGCAGCAATGGTTCCGTTGACCAGGACAAGGCTGGTAAATAAAAAGGCTGCCATTTGCACATACTAAGCTCGATTTCCTAAATAGAATTAAAAAATCATTAGAACACCTGGTGAAAACAATTGATTTTCCCGGCGATATTTTGTACAATAAACCTATAAATTCATAGCACGTCTCCCACAAAGGGGAGTAGCTTTTACAGCATAGTCGTCATTACAGAGCGTCCGCTCTCGGCTTTGCTGGCAGAATTGATTCTGTTAGCCAGACCTTTGCCTGAACGGCAAAGGTCTTTATTTATGCACTCAAAGAGGCCTTTGCCGCGCTGGATGATCCCAGCATGGCAAAGGCCTCTTCTCATTGCAGGACAGGCGCCTTTTTTGGCAGACAAGTGTGGTAAATCCCTGCTGGTGTGCATATGAAAAGAAAAGAGCTTTGTGGCTGGAATGCCAGAAGGAGCAGAGAATGTAACCAGAGAAATTTCCAAAAGAAGTTTAAACAGGACATCCAAAGACTAACAAAATAATAAAACACAAAAAAACTAATAGGAGAGATTTATGTTGCTTTTACGAAAGTATATGTCATTGATCGGTGTCGGGTCGGCGAGGATTGACCTTATATTGCCAAAGCTGAGCTACCATCCGGGCGAGAGCATTTGCGGTTATTTCAACATTGAGGGAGGCACAATCGACCAGCAGATCAAACGTATTGAGTGCGACCTGGTTGTCACTGATGAAACTGGAGAGAGTGTAGTAGACTCTACCACCATCCTGACTACAAAAAAAATTGAATCGGATGAGTGCAACCATATGCCGTTCCACTTCACTCTGCCGGAGACCCTGCAGCCGTCCGGCAAAAAGCGCTCATACCGTTTTAAAACGCGGATGATCTTTAACGAAGGCGTTAAAAGTGCAGATTTAGATGAAATCACTATTATTCAAGCTTAATGGAGGAAAACGTGAATATAAGGCACATAAAACAGCTCATCATGGCCGCGGCCCTTGTGAGCATCGCCGAAACCGGCTATCAGGCTGCATCCGCACGGGAGATTAAAAAACCGCCGCGGGTATAGCTCGTTCATTCCAGCTTTCAAAAAACCTCAAAATTCGACATAAAGAACATTTTGACTTTTTCTTTATAAAGAATATTTATCCACTTAATGTAATTTTTTTAGGATAAAAGGAAGGTTTTTTCCCGGTTTTATAGTATAGTAGAGGGTATAACATTCGAAGGAGTGAACGGCCTTGAAGTTGAAGTCCCTCTATTGTTTCTTTTTAAAGAACCATAAATACAGCTATTATAATGATCAATGTGTCAGGTGCGGGAAAAAGAGAAAGCGTACCGCTGCCTAAGTCATCTAAATAATAAGACCCTGCTCCAATCGGGAGCAGGGTCTCTTTATCATTATTGAGCTTCAATCAGGCCGTAGCGGCCGTCTTTACGCTTATAGACAACATTGGTGCGATTCGTTTCCGCATTCGTGAACACATAGAAGCTGTGGCCGAGAAGGTTCATCTGCAGGATGGCCTCTTCGTTGTCCATCGGCTTCAGGTCGAAGCTCTTCTGGCGGACAACTTCAAGCTCATTATCCTCTTCTTCCAGGACCGGCGCCTCCGGCTCATCAAAAGAAGCAAACATCAGCGTCGGGCTTCCCTTCTCACGGAACTTGCGGTTCACCTTCGTTTTGTGCTTGCGGATCTGCCGTTCCAGCTTATCCACAATCAAATCGATGGCCGCATACATATCTTCATGATCCTCCTCAGCGCGGAGCACCAGATTCTGCATCGGAATGGTCACTTCCACTTTGGAGCGGTTATTATTATACGTTTTTAAGTTTACATGTACATTTGCATCAGGAGTTTCAGTAAAATATTTTTCCAGTTTCGCAATCTTCTTCTCTACGTATTCTCTAATCGCTGGAGTTACCTCAATGTTTTCACCACGAATGTTATAATTCATAGATGAACTCCTCCTTTTCATTATACAGTAAAGCTCTCACAGGCGTCCGCGGCCTTTAAGCTGCCGCTCCCTGAAAAAGCCTAGCCTTAAAATTTTATTAAGACTATGTAAATATAATTCTACTGTACCCCAGAAAAGTCCTGCAAAAACGTTCAGATAATTTGAAAACATTTGTCGAAAGCGTGTCGATTCAGCTACCATCTTATCTAAAAGAAAAAAGACCGCTCCATTATAGCGGTCAGGATTGTGTATAAGGCTTAAGCTCCTGCTGGATCATGACGCTCCAGGCGGCAAAGGCAGGATAAAGCTGTTCACGGATGATCTGCTGCTTTTTCTCCGCATTCTCGAAATTCCCTTCCAGGAGCTCCGCTTTTTCAGCCACCACATCAAACACAGCAAGCACTTTCTCAATCGAAGAATGATTCTCGAACAGCTGGCTCAGCTGCTCATTGACAGAGGCAATCTGCGGCAGGGCGTGAAAAATATCAACCAGCAGTGTATCGCCTTCTGTCTTTTCTAAATTCGTGAAGCTTTCAACTATGTATTCGAAGGCTTCTTCAACGGTATCAAGCAGATCCTGGTATTCCTTTACCAGAATATGCTGTTCTTCTTTCAGCTTTAACATGGGGTCACCTATTTTCGTTTATCGTAAAACATACCGTCCGTTGCCATCGACTGATATGGATTCACATATTTATTGTTCGATTCCTTCTTAATGGACAAGCCTTTGATATCCTTCTGGATCATCGCCTTTTCCTTCTGCAGCAGCTGTGACAATCGGATATTGAGGTCAAGCAGCTTTTTCCCGAGTGCCTTTTCCCCTTCTGAATACGGCGGCTGGACCTCCTTCATCAGCTGCTCCCGCTCTTCAAGGGCAGCTTCAATCCAGCCTATCTTTTCGTCGCGTTCGTCTCCCTGCTCCAGCTTTTCAATCAGCCCAGCCGTTAAAACATACAGCCGTTCAACAGTGCTCATTAAATCTGCCCCGCCTGGCTGAACTGCTTCTGGCGGTTCACCTGGATGACCTCTTTCCAAGTATCACGGAACTCAGTCACAAGGCCTTCCACCTCATCTAAAATCGCTGCATCACTTTTCAAATTCGCCTCAATCAGCTGGCGGTTCATATAGTCATAGAGCGACATCATATTCTGAGACACTTCCTGATCCATATTGAGCGTCACCATCAATTCCCTGATGATGTTCTGCGCCTTCTGGATATTTGTATTCTTCGCTTCAATATTCTTATCAGCAATCGCCTTCTTCGCCTGAACAATGAATTTCAGGCAGCCATTATAAAGCATAAGCGTCAGCTCCCCAGGCGAAGCCGTCGTAACCGAGTTCTGCTGATATGATTGATATGGATTCTTTGTGGCCATTAAGGACACTTCCTTTCAAAACTGTATTCCCAGTGGCGGTGATTATCCTCCGAATTGCTGCATTAAGTATGCCATCTGCTCGTTGGAGCGCTGGATGGCTTTTTCCATGGCTGTGAATTGGGACCAGTAACGGTCCTCAATTTGCGTCAGCCGGTCTTCGAAGCGGTCAATGCTCTGGTTAAGACTATCAAGCTGCTTGCCCATCGTAAACTGCTGATTCGTGGAAAAAGAGTTTCCGGCTTTCAGCTTGACTTTCTCCATTGAAGTATTCACTGTATCATACAGTCGCTGAACGATTCCCTTTTGATCATTAGTTGTTCCAGATGCGTTAAATAGCTTTTCAACTGAAGCTGGATCTGCCTCAATCGCCTTTTTAAGTTCCGCCTCATTAATCTCGAGCTTACCACCTTCGAGATAGTTAGCTGTCGTTTTAATACCAATAGCCGAAAGCTGTTTATAAAGTGGGTTAATTCCTTCACTGTTGACAGAAGTGTAAAAGTCCGTCCTCATTTGTGTAAGAAGGCTTGTAAGAGTTGGATCTCTGCGCAGTGTACCGCTTTTCGCTTTCTCTTCCCACTGTTCCTGCTGCTTATCAGATAGCTGCTCTCGCTGTTCGTCAGTGAGCGGTGTGTAGGATTTATATTTCTCCTCAGAAATCTCACCCTGAATTTTTCCAATTAGTTCATTGTACTTGTCTACAAAACCTTTAATATTCTCATAGATATCATTCGTATTATTGCTGATAGTAATATCAACTGGCGCATCTGAGAAGATCTGCTTTAAAGTGAAGGTGACTCCGCTGATATCGAAGGTGTTCGAGTTTCGTTCTGTTTCAAGGCCGTTAATAGTGAAGACTGCGTTGTCCCCGCCTTTTTCTGGTGCTCCAGAGAACTTAAGAACATTTTCGATGAACTGGCCGGAAGTGACAATCTCTTCATCCGCTGACGTTCTTGTAATTGGGTTCCCATCCTTATCAACCGGATTTGATTCCAAGCCATGGAAGTTGCCAGTTTCCGTCCGAGTTAAAGTGACTTTATCTGTATATGAATCATAAAACATAGTAACACCTGCAGATGAGGTATTTACTTTGTTAATGACATTATTAAGGGACTCTGAACTCTGGATGTTAAAGTTCTCAGAAACATATCCTTTAGAAGTATGTGAGCTAACATTGAAATTAAAATAATTTTGCTGATATTCTACTTTAACACTAGTATCCTTTAAGTTGATTCCGTCGAACATGACTTTTCCGGTAGCAGGGTCAACAGAGCCAACTTTCTTATCTGAACTATCCGTAATGGTCCATAAACCATTATTTCCATCAGTTACTACATTATAAGAAGAGGCTTGCAGATCTTTATTGGTTATGACAATGGATGATATAGAGCTCGGCTGTCCCTTTGATAGAGTAAAACTGCTTGCATCATCCGTAAAAGAAAAAGTATCAATCTTTTTATCAGCGATATAATCCACCTTAATGGAGCTGCTTTTATCAATAGAATTCTTGAAGGTTAATTTCCCATTTTCTGTGTCGACATAGACATTATTCTCGTTTAATTGATTAAGGTCTGTTACGACTCCATAGGATTTTCCATTAACCTTAACATTCATAGAGCTTGTTGTACCTGTAGCAAGCTTAACTCCTTCTGCCAGACCCAGGGAAAATTCTTTTCCTGCTTCTGTTGGAGTGATGTTTTTCGTTTCAACACTGCCTGGTTTCCAATCAATAGCTTCTGCAAAGCTGCCGGAACTTTCACTCAGCGATTTGCTTGCGTCGATCTTTTTACCGTCCGCAGCAAGTGCCCCTGTATTAACCTTTGTAGCAGCCGATGCTAATCTCTTCACATTTGATATCGAATAAGAAGCCAATGCTGCTGCACTTGTTGCCGTTGCTGTCACTTTCGATTCATTTGTTGAAGAAGTAGAGCGCGCCCGATAACTTGTTGAAAGCTTCATTTGCGTAAGCTCTGTCCTAAAATTAAGAAGGAGCGTGTTCATTGAGCGGTAATCATCCCGCTGCCATTCCATCACTTGCTTCTTCTGCTTCATCTTATCCAAAGGCATCCGCTCAGCCTTCATTAAATCCGACACAAGCTGATCTATGTCCATGCCACTTGCCAATCCACCGATCCTAACCAAGATTGGTCACCCGCCTTTATATCTTTTTATCAACCACCAGCCCGACAAACTCTGTCATGGCAGCATACATATCAAGCATTTTTTTTGAAGGAATCTCCTTCACAACCTCGTGAGTATCATTATCTACAATTGTAACGTAATACTCATTTAATTTTTCATGAAGCTCGAATTTAAGGGAAGTATTTGAGGGCTGTAAAAACTCATTCATTCCCTCGATAATATCACCGAGCTTTTCTTTGCTATCTTCATTTCGATAAGTATGTTGTTCTGTTGAAATAACAATATCTTGTTCTATATTTACCTGCGTTACCGCTTTGTCTAAAGATGTTGTTCTAGGTGAATAGGGGACAACGCTTTGCCCTGAAAGCCTCTCGATCATGGAGGATCCTCCTATTCTAGTGTTCATGGTAATTATATCGGCAGGAACAAACAATATTTTAGGGTAAATACTCCCCTTTTCTAAGGTAACTACCCTAGGAAAAGTAAACATCGGTAAAATATATTAACCTCATAGCTGAAATAAAGAGACCCTAGTACAAATAGAGTCTCTTTTACATAAAAATTAAACTAACGGAGAAGCTGAAGAACCCCTTGTGGCACTTGATTAGATTGAGCCAGCATTGCCTGTGCTGCTTGAGAAAGAATAGAATTCTTTGTTTGTGCCATCATTTCCTTTGCTAAATCGGCATCTCTTATGCGAGATTCTGCACCTGTTAAATTTTCAGAGTATGTTTCTAAATTGTTAACTGTATAATTTAAACGGTTATGGTAAGCTCCAATCAAGGAGCGTTCAGATGAAATCAACCCAATAGCATAATCGATTATATTTAAAGCGCCACTTCGAGCATTAGCCTCAAGCACCGACAAATCCTTCAAACCTAAAGCAGCGGTTTGTGTATCCATGAGTGTTAACGAAAAACTTTGTCCCTCATTTGCTCCGATTTGCAGTTGCATAGTTCTGGGTTCACTCAAAACCTCATCCGCACCTTTTTCTTGTGAAAGAAAAAGCGATGTAAATGCATTCCCAGCAAGCCGATTTATCTTATGGTTAGAGCCTGGAGTATCATGGTTCAATAATAGCTGACCATTTTCATATAATGCTGTTACTCCTGAGTTCACTTCCAATAACTTGGCATTAAGTTCAACTAAAAGCTCTTCCGATGTATAATTACCTGATTCCATTAGGATTGTCTTTTCGTTCTCATCTACATAAAAACCCAAAGTATCATTTACACCTTCCTCGATCAGTAACCCCGAGGATAGGTCGGAATTTCCTAAAATGCTGAAAGATTGTTCTGGTATTTCAGTACCCTGGTTTATATTCATAAATAAACCAGTAAACGCACTTCCCGCGAACTGAATGGCGTTAACATTGCCAGTGCTGGCAGACGTTCTTTTAATTTCAAGAACTTTGATATCATAACCATCAACAGCTAATCTCTCATCTGAGTACCCTTGCTCAATAGATGCTTTTAACTTTATGTTTTCACTAGAAAAATGGCCGTTCAGCTCTTCTATTAGCTCTTGCGAGGAATAAGTCCCTGCTTTCAATTGAAATACATACTGACTGTCATCTATCTTAAGTTCCAGAATATCATTTTGTCCTTCATTAATAATGATGCCATCACTTAAATTGCTATTTCCTCGTAACCACTCGTCACTCCATTTATAGTTAAATAGAAATGAAGCAGCATTCCCACCAATATTACTTATTTGCTTCTCTCCCCCGGCAATATGTTCTAACTGATTAATAGCTAAGGTACCTCCTGGAATCACATAGCTAGAAAACTGGACCTGCGCCCCACTTTCACTTATTCTTACATTTATTTCATCTTTTATTTGTTGCCTATTTCCGTATGTACCAGCTGTAAGTGTAATTTCATAATTCTCATTATCAACGTTAAAAGTAAGAGTGTCATTGACTCCTTCAATAATGGTGCTATAAGCAGGATTGGCATTGTTGAAATTGCTTTTGCTTGTCACTGATACTCTAGTGAATGCCTGAAAATCTTGACCTGGTTTAACCGATAAAAAAATACTCTCTACAAGATTTCCGGATAAATTTGTAATTTTAGAGTCTTTGCCGGGGATCATATGATTTAGAATTAATTGTTGTTTCTGATAAGAAGCTGTGACCTTAATATTTTTATCCATGAATTTACGATTTATTTCATCCAGTAACTCATCTGCCGTATAAGAACCTTCTTCTACTTGAACAAACGTTGAAACATCATCTATATGGATGTCTAATCTATCATTATCCCCCTGGACGATTGTAAATCCATGTGAAAGATCAACAGAGCCAAAGACTTTAGCAGGTTCCGCTTCCCTTAAAACAGATTTTTCCCCATTGAAACTGCCATCAATTAAATTTTTACCATTAAAATGAGTATTTTGGGATATATCATTGATACTGCTTTTTAGCTCATCAATTTCCTTTTGTATTTCCATGCGATCCGATTTTGTGAGGGTATCATTTTCTGCTTGAATTACTAGTTCTCTTATTCTTTGCAAAGGGGGATTTAATATTTGTGATAATGCTCCTTCAGCTGTATCCAGCAATGCAAGTCCATCTTGAACATTCCTTTGAGCTTGTCCCAGACCGCGAATTTGAGCACGCATTTTTTCGGAAATTGCTAGTCCTGCCGAGTCATCAGCTGCAGTATTTATTCTCAAACCTGATGACAGCTTCTCCATATTCAGGGCAAGCTTTCCCTCCTGATTCTTAAGGCGATTTACACTGCGCAAAGCACTAATATTATGGTTTATGATCATTTTAAACACACCTATTATTTTTAGATTCTCTTATATTTATCGGATAAGTTTGGGGAGAGTTAAGGGGATTGATCAATAAATAAGTGTTTAAATAGGGTTGGAGTTATTTTTGTAACTAAGAGGAGATAGATACAGAACTGTGGATTATTAACAATATTGTTGTATCATGGGGCCGAACATAAATTTATCATTACCTTTATTGAAAAAGAGACCCTAGCAAAACTAGAGCCTCTTTCAATAATATTAATATTAACGAAGAAGTTGAAGAACTCCTTGTGGTTGTTGGTTGGCTTGCTTTGCCGCTATGCCTTTCAGTCATAGAATAGACTATATCTTCATCCATGTTTTCATGGAGCTGGGCACTTCGAACAGCATTTGCTGCCCTACGAGATTCATAATCTTAGCATCCGCCTTAGATCGTTTTCCCTAGTCGTTGAACCTTCTCCAGAGTTTCCTCACAGGAGCTTGGCTGCTGATTATCCATTGTTTCATCCTCATCATTTTCACACCATCACGCTGACCGTTTCCAGTTACGTTGTGGTTGATGAAGCTTTAGGAAGTTCCAGCAATTCACCCAGTTATACTCTAACTCGTTACCAAGCTAGACGCCCTCTAATCATTATCTCAAGAGTTGTAAAACTCCTTGAGGCATCTGATTCGATTGAGCCAACATTGCTTGTGCTGCTTGAGAAAGAATAGAGTTCTTAGTTTGGTTCATCATTTCTTTCGCCATCGTGCGAACATTTACTTTCATAAATGACCAGACTATATCTTCACCCTCTAGCGAACTAGTAGGGGCCGGGCACTTCGGATTCACAATGCTGATGACCATTGTTTCACCTACGGATTTCATCACCATAGCTTTTGCCTTAGATGGTTTATCCTAGTCGTTGAACCTTCTCCACTCTTTCGAGACAGGAGCTTGGCTGCTGATTGCCCAATCTTTTCTTTTATCAAACCATCACGCTTGTCGTTTCCAACTACGTTGTGGCAAGAAAAGCTCTAAGGGGTTTCCAGCAATTCACCCGATAATGATCTCTAGCCGTTACCAGCTAGGACGACTGTGCTTGTCACTGCCTAGGCAGCTAAAGCATAATCTACGTCACGGATACGAGATTCCGCAGCTGTTAGGTTTTCAGAAGATGTTCCTAAGTTGTTGATTGTGTGCTCTAAACGGTTTTGGAATGCACCAAGTTTAGAACGTTCAGCAGATACTTGAGAAATTGCCTTATCCAAGATATCAGTAGCTTGTTGAGCTCCTTCTTCTGTAGATACATTAATGTCACTAACAAATTTCTCAACACCATTAAATTTAGTGCTACCGATTGCTTCTGATCTCATATCGCTAATGTCAATTTTCATTGCTTGACCAGAGTTAGCTCCAATTTGAAGTGAAATACCAGAGTTTTTAATATCAGCATTTACATTGGTTAATCCAAGAGTATTAGCTGCATTTGAAGTTTCATCAATCTTCATTTCTGCGCTATTGCTAATAGTTAATTTTCCTTCATCATTAAATGCTACTTTAAGGTCAGCAGTTGTAAGTGATGCTTTATAATCATCAAGTGCAGAACTTCCTCTAAAACCTTTCGCTTCTAATTGTTCAGTAGATATTTCGCCTTCTCCAGACCCTTGAGTTATAGCATTTACTGCAGCCACAATAGAATCCTTAACAGCTGTAGCCAATGCTGCTTCAGTATCATAAGAACCCTCAGCAATTGAAGCAGTTAGATTTATACCGTCCATTGAAAGTTTAAGCTCATTATTTACTTTTTCAGGCGAAGCAATACCATCTTCTAATTTAACTTTAAAATTATCTGATAAGTTTTTCACACTATTTTCACTTGAAGAAGAACCTGCGGGAACAACAGTAGGTTTAGTTGCATCAGCAGTTTTAGCAACCGATACTGCAGAAGTTCCAAACCTTAAATTTTCTGAAAACACATCATTTCCTGCTGTTGTACTACCACTCAGTGAAAAATCATTGGTTGTACTTTTATTAGAAAACGAGAAAGTTACTTCACCAAATGCTGTATTTGGTGTAGTTCCATCTGCCTCAAACTTATCAGTATCTACTTCAAAGTTTAATTTTAAATCCTTAACAGCAGTTGTAGCAGCGGTACCACCATTCGCATCATCGTATGCCTTAGCTGCGTCTTTAATCGCTTGTTCTACTGCTACAGTAAATTCTACAGCATCCTTATAATTTCCTTCTTTAACTTCTACTGAAAGATCCGCAGTCTTTGTTGCCCCAGCACTAATTGTTAATGAAAATGAATTATTTTTTACTTCTGCGCCGTCTCTAAGGTTTATGCCTCCAGTTACGTCAACAGCAACACCACCAGTTAAATCAGCACTAGTAGTTTTTGCACCCTTAGATCCATCCAGTAATTTTTGGGTGTTAAACTCTGTAGTATCACCAATACGTGTAATTTCTTTTTGAAGTTGAGAAACTTCTTTTTGGATTTCTGCACGGTCATCTGCAGTGTTAGTATCATTTGAAGATTGCACAGAAAGCTCACGCATACGTTGTAGGATATCGTGAGTTTCGTTTAATGCTCCTTCAGCAGTTGAAATTAGAGAAATTCCATCTTGAGCATTTTTAGAAGCCATATCCAAACCGCGTATTTGTCCACGCATTTTTTCAGAGATTGCTAAACCGGCTGCATCGTCTCCAGCTTTGTTGATACGAAGACCTGAAGCTAGTTTTTCCATAGATTTAGATTGGTTAGTTGAAGCAGTGTTCAACTGACGAAAAGTAACCTCGAAAATCAAAAATCTCCCTAACCAAGAAACCCATGTAACTCAAAGAATTTGCAGAAAGTGAAGTTGCATCATTAGGAAAACCAAATAGAATGGAAAGAACTCGTTCCAAAACATTAGGGAATCATAAAAAAATGGAAGAACGAAAAACAGCAGGTCATTAGGAAACCATTAGCACTGTTCTTCGTTTCTTCCATTAGAAACCCATTTGCTAGGCATTTTGCTGTAACAATGTCTCGACTTCTCGCTCATAACCGTACTTCTGAAAGAACTCAATCAAAGCGACTTCGAAAATTTCCCGCTGATTGATGTTCTTTTCCTTGCTAAAGTCTCGAACCATTTGGTCAAGTGTATTCGTCATGTGGACTGATTTTGTCACAAACAACCCTTGAAGAGTAAAGCGGGGAATTTGTCCTGTCGCTACTGACGCTCCTAAAAGATTTTGCAAACCATCCTTGTTCGAAGCTAACCATTCAAGTAAAGGCAGAAAATGTTCGATGCCACCATTCCCGATAGAAAGAGAACTCTCCAGTGAAGCGTCAGTACTGGCAACAGCAACCTCTTCCCTATTATTCGGCATTGTCGGGGAAGTAGGAAGATAATTCCCTGCTTCCTGTGACCATTCAAATCCTTTTGATTTCATATAAGAAGCCATTTCCAAATGATTTTCGAATCCTAGCTTTAATGCAACCTCCTTCAAATCTGCTCCTTCCTTGTTCAGTTCCATCACAATTCTTCGGACTCTGTCCGATGGGAAATTTACCATTGTTTCCATTGAAACTTTCAAAGCATCCGCTGGTACATAGGTTCCTTTTCGCTTGTCCCAAACAAAATTCTTACGACTCATATAGCTATCCATCGAACGATAGGTTGAATAGCGATACTGTTCAGCCACCTCTTCCCTTGAAAATCCTTCTTCTAGCAGTTTTAAGATTCCTTTAACCTTGACATCGTAAATAGGTTGCAACGGTTCCGCTTTAGCCATTCTCACCCTCTCCTTTACAGCGTATTAACAGCATCTTTCAAATCATCCATATTACTATGGACATAGATACTTGTTGTTTTCAGACTACTGTGTCCTAATAGTTTTGAAATCTTGACTAAATGAACATCATTTTTTACTAACTTAGATGCGAATGAATGACGAAGAATGTGTGCAGTCACATTCTTTTTCCATCCTAATGCCCGATTCGTATCTTTAAAAATCTTGGATACTCTCGTTTTTGAAAATGTGCCTGTGTTTCTCGTAGCAAAGAAATAGTTAGAATTCACTCTCCAGTTCTTCGTGTAGTCCACAAGCAACTCCTTCAATTTTGAATTGATTGGAACAAAGCGGTCTTTGTTGCCCTTTCCATGCCTAATGTGAATCAGATTCTCTTCCAAATCCACATCGTCACCTTGAAGGTTCAAGCATTCAGAAATACGCATTCCTGTGTAATAAAGGGTTTGTGCGACTAAACGGGCAAGGTCATGTTGGATGGCATTCACAAATTGATTAACCTCTTCCTCAGAAAGATACTGCCGCTCCTTTTGTTGGCATTTGATTGGCTCAAGTCTTACGGTAACATTCTTGTCACACCATTCGCTTTTGTAGGCATAGCCAAAGAATGACCGCATACTTCCTAACACACGTTTTCGGCTAATGGGTTGATAACCCTTAACATCCTTAAGATAATAAAGATATTCCTCAACATCTTCTTGTGTAATGTCCTCTAAATAAACTCGACTGTTATATTTCTCTTCTAGGTAACGGTTCAGAAGTGATAAATCTTCGTGATAGGCTTTTATCGTAACTGGGCTTCGCTCAATGTTTGCTTGGTACTTTCCAAACAGTTCAACTGATTCCATAAATAACATGTAAATATCCCCTTTCCAATTCATTCAAGTTAATAATATATTTTTGGATTCTTGTTTTGATTCGGGTAGAACTAACCTCACATAGCGTCAGTAGCAACCCTTCTTTCGCTACTGACACTACTGTTGGGACAATAGGATGATTACCATCCCGCAAATTCATCGTAATCCTTCGACAGTTCGGCTTCTGTGGCTTCATTTGAATCGGTTCCTGTCAGTTTTAACGTTCCTTGTTGAGGACGAATTGGAACAACATTACTACCAGACTTTTGAATGGTTACCTTTTTGGAATCTCCTGCATGGCGAATTTCAAAAGTAATCCCTACATCTTCTAAATTGGACTTCACTTCCTTTAGCCTTCTGCTTAAGATGTGAGCCGCTTTTGGGAATGTTTTGACCTTGGTATTAATTTTTTCTTGTTCGGCTACACGTTCCAGTTCACCAAGCAAACTAGCAACGGAACCTGACCACGATTGATTTTCCTTCATAAGAGCAACAACTGTAGCGGCTACTGGATGTGAAGAAATAGCTTCTTCATTGGATTGATTACGATTTTTACGGTAGGCTTGTAAAAAGCGTTCTCCTCCATAGCCTAAGACTTCTGCAATCGCATAACCCCATCGAGTAAAATCAGCCATCCGTGGAAGTTTGTTCAATTTCACGCTTGGATAGATAGCCATTGCGTTTGCTAATGCCTGTAAAGCTCCGCCTACTATGGATGCTCTATCTTTTTCAAATGCTTCCCACACATCACGTTCTTCTTTCCGTTCATCTTCTGGAATACGGTCTAACTCAATGATGATAGAACGGTCAATCAAATCTGCTCTTGTGACCACTACATTGATACCAGTCAATCCAACACATCTGCGAAGGTCTAAAAGAGTTTCATCATCATCTGTAAACAATGTCCTCTTACTAAAACCACCACCAGTAGAAGCAATACATAATAGGTCACTTTTTTCGGCTGATAAACCATCCAAATTATCAAAAGATGGCATATAGTTGTTAGACAATGCCAATGACAAGTCTTGCAAACTATTAGGCATCGTCAATAAATCTTGTACAGCAGGGTCAACTACTTGTCTTGTCAATCGCATAGAAGTAGACTTGGACGCTCCCTTTTCACCACTGAATACTAGTACAGAATGCGGAATACTCGGAATAAGGCATGTGACAACATAAGTAAGATACAGAATTTGGTCATCTTCATTCTTAATTCGTATGTGATTTAGTAATAGCTTCAAGTCACCAGCAAAATCAGGCATAACTTGAGCTTTTGTATTCTTATTGCGAGTAAATAGGATAGGAGCGTCTTTCAATACTTGGCAAGAATGGGGCTCCACCTTTACAACACTCCAATCCTCATTCGCTAAGTCATAGTAAAATGCACCTTCTTTTTCTGCCACTCGTAACTGTAAACTATGTTCGTCTCCTTCGAAGGCTGCTTTCATTTCCATGACTCCAAGTGCTTGATTCATGGCATCGCTTGTTGGAGCTTTTTTCGTAGAATCATAGAATTGCTTCGTAAGCCACATTTTGAATTTCTTACTTTTCACCTTTAATACTTCTTTATGACTATTGATAGTTACGGCTGCAAAGGCTTCTCCCAAATCATTTTGAAAGAACTCGGCTGTATCACTCGCTCGAATTAAAATATCTGCTTGCGATTCCTTTTTTGATTCTTCATTATGGGATGATGGATTCCAATTTGGTTCAAACTTTTTTCGTAATGTTTGCCAGTTTTCTTCTGAACAGCTGTTATGATGGCATCCTGCTGCAATCCCACCATTAGCAAAACGGATGATAAAAGCACTTTGATTTGTATGACTTTCATTCCAAGGACAAGTGGACAATACATACTTAGTTGCTCCATCCTTCCAAGGAGAGGAAAAGGCAACATCTAATTCATGTTCTTCAATGAATTCTTCCAGATTGAACCCTTCTTCGGTGTTGCTCTTTTTGAAAGATGATTTCCCCTTGGTCTGCATTTTTGGACATAAATCTGCTAATGCCTTTAACTGCTCCAATGACACTTCTTTAAGTTCTTCTGGATA
The DNA here is from genome assembly GCF_031844465.1 of Bacillus sp. AG4(2022). Lineage (NCBI taxonomy): Bacteria > Bacillati > Bacillota > Bacilli > Caryophanales > Bacillaceae > Bacillus > Bacillus sp. AG4(2022). Next base: position 125,544 of record NZ_JAUZVH010000006.1, on the reverse strand, counting down.
AGTTAAGATTTGAGACAACCGATGTGGTCGTTCCTCCGTGTGGTCACCTTTACAAGCCATTGTTCCATAAAGCTTCCAAATTCGAGCGGCATTAAATACACTCTTATCGACATTGACTGATTCGTTACTGAATTTGAAATCCAATGCTTCTAATGCTTGTTTGATAAGCATGGTACTCTCATCATCGTTTGGTAGGTTAATAGGATATAAGAGATGAGCACCATTGCCGCTATCCGCTACAACAGGTTCACTCCAACCTCTATCTGTAAAAAAATGTTGTACCTCTTTTGCCAGCGTATGAGCAGCTTGATGTTCTTCATCCGTTGATGAAATACCAGACGGACGTACTGGGTCAAAATCAATCGGAAACCATCGTCTGCATTCAATGTCGGCATCAGATGTTGTATGTTTAGCACGATGAACAATTCGGTTTGCCGCTCTTGAAAGTAGGTCAGGTTTTACTGGATTGAGTGTGAAATAGATTGCAGGAATCTTCCCATCGTATTCCACTGCAGCATCCGCCAATTCTTGATAATCGTTGAAGTAGCCGCTAACTGTACCTTTTGCTGTTTTCAAAATACGTAATTCTATTGCATCCCCATCTCGTTTCAACATAGAAAGAGATTCCATAATCATTTCTTTGGTCGCTGCCGCTTCTGTCTGTGTCATTTTGTTCGTCTCCTTTTTGTTTTTGTCGCATGTAGCGTCATTAGGGACTATAGCAACAATTGCCACTATAGTCGGTACTGTTGCTTCGTTAGGGTATTACATGTCTTCAAAGACAATGTCATCAACATCAAACAGTTGATTCATCATTTCACTATCCTCTTCATTCGATGCCATGGATGGAATGCTAGTTGTTCTTTTCTGGATTCTTACAATATTGCTATAAACAATGTTGTCACGTTCCACGTTTTCAATCGTTGCTGTTACGTCCATACCGACCAGCCCATTAGTATCTAGTTCTTCCCCTTCCGCTGGAACAGCATCTAAGTCATCTAGCAATCTCATAAGTCTTCCTTTCGGTGACCATGTAATGGTTGGTGCATAGTACAAATGGATTAATTCACCATTCCGGGTAATAAATTCTACTTTAATATTTAGGGCATCTCTCTTACCTGAACCATGATAGATACTATCAAACTCTTTAACTTCTACCGAAAGGATTTTTCCCTTTTTTGCACCCTCATCTAAAACATTTTTGTTTGAAGGACGAACTAATTTGGATTGACGTTTACTCATTTATTGACCCTCCTAATAGGCTTCATTTTTTTGAACTATTTTTGTCTGTCTTGGTTACAAGGAACATACTAAGGCACCAGAAAAAATAACACAAATCGACAAAAACCTTATTTACCAAGGGTTTGAAGCACATCAAAAAAATTTTTCTTTAGACGTTTGTACTCGGTCGCTAAGCCTCTACGTTTGAAGTTTTTGTTTTTCCAATCATGATTTTTAAACTTTTTCTGTTTGAAAATTCTTACTATTTATCATTCAGACGTACAGACTAAGGGACTAACTAATCCCGGCTGACACATTTTAGACACATCTTGGAGACGACCAAAATACCCATCCATTCATATGAACCCCCTAATTAGCTAGAGTAGCGTCAGTAGCATCAAAGTTTCCCTACTTTCACTTCTGACTCTACATTGGGAAGTCAGTGGGCTTCAAAAAAAAAAAAAAAACAAGAACCTACAATGGATTCTTGTTCATTCATAAGAAAACAAATCACAATCATTTACCTTTTATGTTTCTTAGACAATTCTTCTAATGTAATTACTAAAATTGCACATACCACTTTTTTGATGATTAGGATTTGCTTAGTATTCATCGTTTTCACTCCAATCAAAAGTCATTTAGGAACAACATTGTGCAGTGGATGCCGCCATCCTCATAGTAGATTGACCGCATCCATCTTCTCTTGCTTGGTTGTTTGAATGTAGAATCTTGCTGTCATATTCACAGTAGAATGACCTGCGATTTTACTAACCGTTGTAAGGTCTACACCTTTTTTCAACAGCCTTGTACAAAACGTATGACGAAACAAATGAGGATATAGCTTGAACCCTAGCTCTTTTGAAATCTTCGCTAGCCAATCCCTAACTGCATCACGATGCATTTTTTCTGCTCTCTGGCTTACTAACAGATATTCGCTATGGCTGAAATTAGACCTAGAACGCTCTTCCTTCATGTAGTCCCTTACTAATTGAAGCACATCTTGTCTAAGACCGATTTCACGCCTCTTTCCGCCTTTTCCAATCACCGATAATTGATTCGTCAGAAAGTCAATATCTACAATCTTGATTGAAACTAATTCACTGACCCTTACACCCGTATATAGCAACAAATAGACAATCAGCTTGTTACGAGTGCTAACCTTGTTTCTGTTTTCAACGAAAAATAGAAATTCTTCCACTTGTTCATCCGAAAGGGCATCCACATTGTCCTCACTTCCAGCAGCAATTTTAATTCTATCCCGTTTCAACTGAATGAATGATTCACTTAGAAGTCCTTTGGTTCTTAGAAAGTCGTTGTAAACTTTTAGGCTATTAATCTTTTTGTTGATGGTTGAAATGGCATAGCCCTCCTTCATCAAATGTTCCTTGTACCTAACAAATGAGAAGCGGGATAGAATTGGTACATCCTTCAATTTCTCTTGCAAATATGATTGAAATCCTTTGACATCATTCACATAGGATTCGATTGTTTTGGCTGCTTTCCCCTCTGTAAAGAGCCATTGCTCAAACTCCGCTATCTCCAAGAATGATTCACCTCCAAAATGAAAAAAGGCTATTGATGTATGTAGTTACACACCAATAGCCTTTTACGTTTTCTTTGTATTCATTTTCCAGTCCCTTTCTTAATCGCTCACGACAGTTATATAATAATGTCGGCAGTTTTTTCATTCAGAAAGCATTCTAATTCTTTGCCACTCATCCATTCTACGAAACTAGATACACGTCCAATAAGTTTTGTCGTGAGATTGCAGAAAGAAATGTCGTGAACCTCGCTTAGTCAACCATAAATCTCATAGGCAATTTGTTCCCCATTTTTTATCCATACTTCATACAGTTTCTCTCTTGTTCCCTCTTTCAACACATAACCAGCAATCCACTCATACCCTTTTTCATCTACATACGAAATTGCTTCAATGAGCAATGGGTTGGGTAGCTTTTCTAAGTGTTCCGCTGGGATGAGCAAATCATCAATTTCTTCATGATAGAAATCATGGGCTTCGTAGCCTACATCCTCTCTTTTGACTTCAATGTTAAATGTCTTTTTCATTGTTCTTACAAACCAGTCTAAGTGCATCATCTTTTCTCCTCCTCCAAAATAGAAAAAGACTTCCCTCCAAAGAGAGAAGCCCCAGTATGACGAACATCAAGTACATGAATGCTCAATATTATGATATATGCTTGATTTTATTATTAATGCGGTTACTCCAATTTAGTTAGTGAACAATAGTTCTATTTCATCATCATATAATAGAACCAATTTCCCATCATCAAGCTTTATGTTATAAGCGTTATCTTCCATTAAACTAGGCTTAAGAACGGTACCATTCATACCTAAAATTGAAGGCATCGGTTTGTTAACACGTTTGCTATGATTATAATTTATATGTACTATTTTAACCCTATCACCTTTTGAAAATTCCATATCACTGATACCTCCCAAAATAGAAAAAAGACCCTAGCGAAGCCAGAGTCCCTTTCAAATAATCTAAAATTAACGAAGAAGTTGTAATACTCCTTGTGGTTGTTGGTTCGCTTGCTTAGCGACTGTATCTTTCGATTACAGAATAGACTATATCTTCATCCATTATTATCATGGAGCTGGGCACTTCGAACAGCTTATACTGCCCTACGAGATTCATAGTCATAGCCTTTGCCTTAGACCGTGTTCTCTAGTCGTTGAACCTTCTCCAGAGTTTCCCCACAGGAGCTTGGCTGCTGATTATCCATTGTTTCATCCTCATCATTTTCACACCTTCACGCTTACCGTTTCCAGTTACGTTGTGGTTGGTGAAGCTTTAGGAAGTTCCAGCAATTCACCCAGTTATACTCTTATCCATTGCTAGATAAGACGCCCTTCGAATATTTACCTTAGAAGTTGTAAAACTCCTTGAGGTGCGCTATTCGCTTGAGCCAACATTGCTTGTGCTGCTTGACTAAGAATAGAATTCTTAGTTTGGTTCATCATTTCTTTCGCCATCGTGCGAACATTTGCTTTCACAAATGACCAGACTATATCTTCACCCTCTAGCTTTCTAGTAGGGGCCGGGCACTTCGGATTCACAATACTGATGATAAATTGTTTCACCTATGGATTTCATCACCATAGCTTTCGCCTTAGATGGTCTATCCTAGTCGTTGAACCTTCTCCACTCTTTCGAGACAGGAGCTTGGCTGCTGATTGCCCAATCTTTTCTTTTATCAAGCCATCACGCCTGTCGTTTCCAACTACGTTGTGGCAAGAAAAGCTCTAAGGGGTTTCCAGCAATTCACCCGATTATGATCTCTAGCCGTTACCAGCTAGGACGACTGTGCTTGTCACTGTTTAGGCAGCTAAAGCATAATCTACGTCACGGATACGAGACTCCGCAGCAGTTAGGTTTTCAGAAGATGTGTTTAGGTTGTTGATTGTGTGTTCTAAGCGGTTTTGGTATGCACCTAGTTTAGAACGTTCACCAGATACAGATTCAATAGCATTATTAATAACAGTTACTGCATTAGCTGCATCCGAATGAGTTGCAACACTTAAGCCACTAAATTGATTATTGTTAGATGTTCCATTTGTAACACCTGCATTATTTGTATACCCGCTACCTGAACCTGTTAATTCAAGTGCACCAGCTCGCATATCTTGGATATTAATTCCAAAGCTTTGATATTGATTAGCACCAATTTGGAACTGTTTTCCTGTACCTTCAGCTACGGAAAGAGCAATTGTTTCAGTATTTCCTGCTGTTAAAGCCGCTAGGTTTCCAGAATCAAAAGATACTGAACCACCGCCAGCAACATTTACTGTCACGCCGTCGGTACTATTACTAAATGATGTAGCCGAACCCCCACCAATAGATGCCTCATAGTGGTCTTGTGTATCAGCTTTTGTAATTTCAAAAGTAAACTTATCCCCAGCTGCTAATGAGTTAGCAGCTAAACCGTTAGTTAGTGTGAATTCAACGCCATCAGCATCACCAGTTAGAGCAATTGCAGTACCGGATGTAGCCCAAGAAATATCTTCACCTAGGTCATTTCCACCTTCTGTTGTTCCGAAGCTTAAGGTAGCGGCGCCCGCTGCTCCTGCACCTGTTACGGTAACATAAACAGTACCTTCATATGCGATATCCCCTGCTGTACGACCAGCATTTACTGATGATGCGAAAGTGATATCTGCTCCACTAGCATTATTTCCAGCATTCTTAGCATCGTTTCCAACAGTTGCATCTTTAGCTGCTGCTACATGTTCTACACTTAGAGTATAGTTTCCATTGTCTACACCACTTGCAGTAATATTGTCCACATTAACTAAGTTTGAACCAGTAGTTCCTTGTGTTAAAGCTTTAGAACTAGCAGAACCGTCTAATAACTTTTGGGTATTAAACTCAGTAGTGTTACCTACTCTGTTAATTTCAGATGTTAATTGATTAATTTCTTTTTGAATTTCTTCACGATCTGTTGTGGTGTTAGTATCGTTACCAGCCTGAACAGCAAGTTCTCTCATACGCTGTAGAATATCATGAGTTTCGTTCAAAGCACCTTCAGCAGTTTGAATCATAGAGATTCCGTCTTGGGCATTTTTAGATGCTTGGTCCAATCCACGAATTTGCCCACGCATTTTTTCAGAGATTGCTAGACCTGCTGCATCATCTCCAGCTTTGTTAATTCGAAGACCTGAAGAAAGCTTCTCCATTGATTTACCTTGTGCAGTTGAAGCACTATTCAACTGACGATAAGTATTCAAAGCAGCAATATTATGATTAATTCTCATTACTATTTTCCTCCTTGAGTGTTTGTCCCACATCCATGTGGTTAATTTTTCAGCTGGTCTAAAGTCGGCCGCCTTTAGGTTAGCTGGTTACATAGTTAATATCGGCTAGTTAAGACAATGTTTAACAAAAAATAAAAGTTTTTTAGTTTTTTTGTCTAAAGAAGGAGGTAAGGCTGCCCAGTAGCTCGCTTTCTGTTTTGGTGGCGCTGCTATTTTCCTGCTGGATGGAGAGATAAATCTCTTTTCTGTGTATCTCTACGTTCCTAGGGGCATTGATGCCGAGTTTGACCTGATCACCGTCAATCGACACAATCGTGATTTCTATATCGTCATTCAGCATGATCGATTCTTTTGTTTTGCGGGTGAGGACGAGCATTTATTTCCCCTCCTTGGTTATAAGCAAATGTTTAGTTGTGTAGGAAGTTCCATTCAGGATGACTTGCTTGCCTTGTTTTTCTATCTGGTTAATGATGACCGGCGCCTGGAGGTTGGCGGTTGTTTTTTCAAAAGGCTCCTGAACGGTTAAGATGGCAAATACGGCAACGTCCTTATCAGATGAAATGGATAATGCCTCGGTCACCTCTTCCGGCAGATTAAATTCATAGTCTGTAAAAAAGCTGAAGGGGTCTGTCAGGATAAAGGCTGTTTCAGAAGACTTTACAGACTGCAATACGAATAGTGGTGTTTGTTCTATCGGCAGGATGCAGAATTCCTTCTCCTCGACAAACCCTGGTATCCCAGCATTAAAATGAATGACTTTTTCCTCGTTTATTTCTAATTCTCCATGAAATTTTGTTAGCAGTTTCATGCTATCACCACTTTCCTTTATACATTGCTGACAAAGTCGATTGTCAGGCTGTTTTTTTCGAGTACCTCGGGTATGACTTTCCCAGGTGTATAATGATGAATTGGCTTTTGAGTTTCTGCGCTGATGACCGGCTTTTGCGGTGTGGCGTTAATTTTGACTTGTGCCGGCTCATATTGCAGCTTCACACTGAAATGGGACGGCAGCCAACCGATATTGAACTGCTTTTCCGGCCCTTCACTGTTCGCCTTCGCCTGTCCTGGAATAGGATTGCCTCCATTTTCAATTTTCATCAGTTCACTGCCTTCTGCCGCTCTCCGCTCAAGGCCTGACAGCCAGTCCTGATAGCCGTTTTGAGCAGACTCGGCGACTCGTACACTGAGCGACTTGAGATCCACATCTTCCCTTGCTTTTGTCTGATCAATGGTCAGCCTTCCCGGGATCGTTTCAATCTCCAGCTTTGCCTGCGGCTGTTCAATCGACTGAATTGCCTGCGGCTGTTGTATTTCCTGTACAGGTTTTTCAATATTAAGGCCAAGCCTTATAAAGCTGGATTCCAGCCTTATTTGAGGCACATTCATCTTCTCCGCTCCTCTCTATGAAAAAAAGCTATCACTGGGATAGCTTTCATTTTTATCTTAAAAAGTCCATCAGTGATGGCTGAATAATTCGCGAGCCTATACTCAAAGCAGCACGGTGGACGCTTTCCTGGGTGGTCATCTCCATGATCACTTTTTCCATATCCACATCTTCGTTGTCAGACAGGATGCGGGTGGAGAAGACTTCCTGCTGCTGAAGCCGGTCATCCATCAGTTCGATCCTGTTCTGCTTGGCTCCTATTTTTGCCCTGCCGGCAAGCATTTGATCGATATACTTGTCGACCTTTTCCAGGTATCCGCCGATTTCGGGGCTGTCTGCATCCAATGCATTAATCAGCCCCTGGATGTCACCGCTGTCTGTCAGCATATCGCCAAAGACTTCATTGCCGTTCATATTCACCTGGATTTTAATATTGGAAAAAACCTCGAGATTAATGGCCCCTTCGCCAAACTGCCCATTTCCTTCAGGCTTTACATTGGTCTGGGTGCCGTTGAAGATATATTTTCCGCCGACCTGGGTCTCCCCAATATCGATCAGATGCTCCTTCAACTCCTTAATTTCTTCCATAATATTCTTCTTCTGATCGCCCTCAAGCGTTCCATTGCTAGCCTGAACAGTAAGCTCCCTGATCCTCTGAAGTGCCATGATTCCTTTATCCATCGCATCATCCGTGCTGTCAATCCAGTTTTTCGCTTCCCCGATATTCCGCTGGAACTGCTCAACCCTGTTCAGATCTGTCCGGTAGTTCATTGCCAGCATCGCAGAAACAGGATCATCAGAAGGCTTTGTGAACTTCTTCTGGGTGGCGATCTGGTCCTGCAACTTACCAAGCTTTGTGTAGCTGTTGCTCAGGTTGCGGAGCATATTATTGGATAGCATTGATTGCGTTACGCGCATCTTTTTTCACCTTACCTTCCGACGACGCCCATGCCGTTGATGATTTTGTCGAGCATTTCGTCCACTACGGTTATATTGCGTGCAGCTGCGTTATAGGCATGCTGGAATTTGATCATATTGGTCATTTCTTCATCAAGAGAGACGGCACTGACTGACTGCCTGCTTTTATCAACTGAGTCTGCCAGCACTATAGAGTTATTCGCATTCTTTTGGGCGCTTTGGGAATCGACGCCGAGGCGGCCGATGATTCCGGAATAGTAGGTATCGAGATTTCCAGACGTCATAGAAGCTGGGAATCCTGCGTCACCCTTTGATAAAAAGCTGCCAAATGCCTTTGTCTTTATTTGGGACAATTCATGGGCATTGTCATTATCTCCTGATCCGCCAGTGCTGGTTGCCGCTGCCGCGATCAGGCTGGAATCAGCTAGTATATCTTTGTTTACTCTGATTTGCTGGGCTGGGTTATCCCCTTGAGACGGGTCAAATTCAAAGAATGCTTTTCCTGGATTGCCGTTCAGGTCGAATCCTGATTCATGGATCTTGTTGAATTCCATTGCAAATGCAGTGGTAAAGTCATTGAGCTTCTGCAGCATATCCGGGTAGAAGCCTGCTTTATTTCCGGAATTATCAATATAGCCATAGCTTTTAATCAGACCAGACAGCTCACCTGAAAAGTTCATGCTAGGTAATGCTGCACCGCCGACCCGAACCTCGGTGATCAGTCCGCTGACCAGCTCAAGATCTTCATTTGCAGCATCTGTTGTGTCAATAACCTCAAGAAGGTTGGGATCCTTAAGGCCATCCTCCTTGGTCACATCAAGCAGCACAGCAGGGGGAGCAAATGACTTCCCGTCATCTCCGACAATCTCAATCTTATAAAGTCCTTCTGAAATGTCCTTTGCATGTCCGTAGTTATCCGGTTTTACATTGGTCACTTTTATATTAACCAGCTGTGAAAGCTGATCCACATATAGATCGCGCTCATCATAAAGGTCATTCGGCAGGTATCCATTCGGCTCTACACTGGCGATCTGCTTGTTGAGCTCATTAATTTGCGAGACAAGGCCATTGATTTCTTTTACCTTGACGCTGATTTCGCTGCCGATGTCCTGCTGGACTCTTGATAGAGAGTTATAGTAATAGTTTAAAGTGTCAGCCACCATCTGTCCGCTGGCCGCTGCTACATCACGGGCACCTGTGTTTTCCGTATGGCTGGCGATATCCTGAAGGGAATTCCAGAACTTCTCCATTGTCGCATGAAGACCGCTCTCTGATGGCTCGTTCATGATTTCCTCCATCTTGGTGAGCGATTCACTCATGGAGCTGTAATAGCCAACCTTGTTGGCTTCAACACGGTACTGAAGATCAAGGAAGCCTTCACGGATCCGCTGCACAGAGCCTGCCTCAACACCCGTTCCCATTTGCCCCGGAATCTGCGGACGGTTCATAGATGCTGCCGGGTATGGCGATGTCTGTTCAAAGTTGATGCGCTGGCGTGAAAAGCCTGGCGTGTTGGCGTTGGCGATATTGTGTCCTGTTACATATAAGGCGCTTTGCTGGGTGAACATGCCGCGGCGGGCTGTTTCAAGTCCCATAAAGGTTGAACGCATGGTAGTTCCTCCGTCTCTTAGGCTTTCGAGTTAAACAGCCCTTGAGAAGGAAGCTGTTTGTTCTGCTGGCCGGCTGCCGGTCCGTAGTTAATATTGTCCGGCTGCGGCCTCATCAGATTCATGGATACATTGATATACTGCAGGCTCTGGTCCAGCAGCTGCTGGTTCAGGTCATTGGCTTCTTTTATATGAAGGATGGCTTCCGCCAGCTCTTCCGTCAGACTTGCCAGTTTTTTCTGGTCCGGGAGGCTGAGAACCTCCAGGCAGTCTGATATAGTTGGAGTCGCTTTCCCCGGTACCAGGGCCGCTGCTGTTTTCTGCCTGTCATTTTCAATCCTTCTAATTGCAGCCACATGGGTCTGTTCTTCTTTTAAAATCTGGCTGAGGGCTTCAGTGTCCCCTGCCTTGATGATGCCGGTTTTCCGGGCTGACAGCTCAGAAAGACTTTTATGGAGCCTGATCAGCTTCGTCATACTCTCGAGCAATGCTTCAGCGGACATGAAGTCCCCTCCCTTCTGTTAATTCTTTGTATAATAATCAAGAAGGCTTTTCGCCACTTCTTTCGGGTTTACTTTATAGTTTCCGTTCTCGACCTGAATGCGCAGCTCCTCAACTCTTGCCTGGCGCTGCTGGTCGATTTTGGAGGTTTGCTGCATTTCCTTGGCAGCAGACGAAATCTCCACCTTATCCGCGGCTTTTTTCGCCTGGGCATTGGCAGTGTCCAGCTTGTTCTGCTGGCGTTTGTATGGGTTAATTCCTGAAGGTCCGAAATTATTAATCTTCATTGTTTTCCCTCGCTTTCGACCGAACTAGTCTTTCCTTTATTATCGGCTATACATGGGGATTTTTTAATAAAAAGAAGAAAATACTTCTTTATGCCTATATTATTTACTTGTCATTGATTAAAAAATAGGTCCCTTGCTTCTCTTTAAGCGCCATCTGCTTTTTCCGCTCTTCTTCAGCCTGTAAGGTATTTATATCCTTGCGCAGCTCTTTTGCACATTTTTGGCAGATTTTCCCTTCTCGGATGTACGCTCCGCATTTATCACAAGGATAGCCAAGATTCGGGAATTGGGCCAGCTTCAGCTTGCCTGTGCGGATGAATTTCAAAATCAGCGCTTCTTCAATCCCTGTCGCATCGACAACTTGCTGCATCGTCGCGGTCCGGTTCTCTCTTTTGCGGATATATTGATAAACCGTTTCGTACTTCAGCTCCTCTTCCTTCCAGCAGTCATTGCATATATCACGGAATTGATTTTTTACAAATACCTTGTCGCATTGCGGGCAATTCGCCAGTTCAGCCATGATAATTCTCTCCTAAATAGCGTATATAGTGGTCACGGTCATCCTCTTGCCAGTGTGATAGACATGATGTTAGCCGCTCCCGCCTGTTTCAGCGGCAGGGCGGCATGCCGGAGGGTGCTTCCTGTAGTATATATATCGTCAATGAGGAGGAAATTTTTAGCCTCAATTGTGGCAGAGGTGCTTATTTGAAAGATTTCGCTGAGATGGATTCTTTCTTCGCGGGATTTTTTGGATTGCTTTTCGGTGTGGATTCTGGTGAGAAGATGGGATGGTGCATGGCCTGCGGTGATAATGAGGGCTTCGGCCTGGTTGAAGCCGCGCTCGTAGAGGCGCTCGTTGCTGAGCGGGATGGGAACGATTAAATCTGGCTTGAGGGTTTCTATGTTTCTTTTTATCTTCTGTTTGAACACATTGGCCAGGATGTAGTCTCCTCTGTATTTAAAGCGGGCAATCAGCTCCTGTAGATAGTCATTGTAGGTGTACAGAGAGATATTTCTATTGAGGATGCCTTCCCATTTGGGGTCTTTTTCCCAGCGGATGCAGTCATAGCAGCAGTCGTTTTCAATGAACTGTGGATTTAGCCCCTGCAGCTGCCTCCCGCAGATATGGCATAGCGCTCCCTTTATCTCTTCGAAGCTTTCTTCACACTCCCTGCATATTACCTTCTCCTCCGTTCGTGTAAACAGCTCCTGCCAGCCGATTTCCGTATCGTTCTCCTTGTGGCAGATCAGGCAATGATTAGCTTGAAAAAGATTCATACAAGATTAGCCCCCTTCGTTTCGCTTCCCTGTTCATTCTGGTGATCTGGTTTCTTGCTTTAATCATTTCTTCTGTTTTGCCGAAGTGGAAAAAGGTGATGGTGCCGCTCGGGTAATCTGCGCTCCTGCCGACGCGGCCGGAGATTTGGACGAGGGCGCTTTCGGTAAAGACGTGGTGATCGGCTCCGATGACGGCTACGTCGATGTTCGGGAAGGTTACGCCTCTTTCCAGGATGGTGGTGGTTAAGAGGATTTGCGTTTCTTTGCTGCGCATTTTTTGTACTTTGGCTTTGCGGTCGGGATCTTCTGCATGGACAGAGTCTGTGTGTGGGTGGAGCTTTTGTATAAGCGGGAGGGCTGATTCCATGGTGTCGATGCGGGGGAAGAATAGGAGAATCTGCTTGGAGGTTTGGATGCGGATGTTGATCCAGCGGACGAGTGGAGCGGGTAGCTTGTTTTTCTTTAAAAGCTTCTCCCAATTTCCGCACCAGCGGTATTCCGGGACAGGGAGTGGATGGCGGTGATAGCGTGCTGGAATGGTGACGTGCTCCCTTTTGCCTGAGGAGCAGTCTTTCTGCCATTTTTGGTTGGGTGTGGCGGTCAGATAGATCATCGAAGACTCCGGCTTCCTTGCCTGCTGGACCGCATATTGAAGGGTCGTGTCAACTGAATAGGGAAAAGCGTCGACTTCATCCAGGATGACAGTGTCGAATGCCTGGTAAAAGCGGAACAGCTGGTGGGTGGTGGCGATGGTGAGCGGGGCATAGAGATGGCGGTCTTCGCTGCCTCCGTAGAGGGAAGCTACCGTTATTCCTGAGAATACCTTTTTCAGGCGCGGAGTGAGTTCAAGGACTACATCGGTTCGCGGTGTGGCAAGGCAGACTCTTTTCCCGGCTTGGAGGGCATGGTTTATGCCTGCGAAAAGGACTTCGGTTTTTCCAGCACCGCATACCGCCCAGACCAGGAGTTCTTTGCTTTGATGGATAGCTTGTGCTGTGCGGTCGGAGGCAGTCTGCTGGCCGTCGGAGAGATTACCTGACCAATTGAGATAGGTTTTTGGCTGGGGCTGGATTGGTTCCGGGCCTTGCCAGCTGACGAGCGGGGTGCAGGAGCTTACCCGGCCCATCATGATGCAGCTCCGGCAGTAGAGGCAGTCTTCTTTGCATCTGGCGCAGGGTAATTTTGCTATTAGGTGAGTTTGATTGTTGCCGCAGCGGACACATTTGGGCTTTATGCCGGTGAGGAGGAAGCCTGGACGGTAGAGGATGTGGCCGTTTTGGTAATGCTGGTCGATTTCTTGTGCTGTGAAAGGGAGTTCGTCTGTGAGGAGCTGCTTGCCGGTGAGCATTTCGGCCAGTTGTTTGTCCGGATTGAAGGCTGGATTGAGCGGAACTGTAGGAATTTCTGCTATTTTGGAGATTTGGGTGCCATTTGGGTCCTGAATGAGGAGCCCTTTTTGGGTTTTGAACTTCAAACTAATCTTCCTTTCCTGTTTATTTGCGACTTTTTCATTTTATTTGCGAGTCCAAGCCATTTATTTGCGACTTTCCCAATATATTTGCGACCTCGCCCTTGGGCAGCCTTCCCTGCGAGATACCGCATCCCCCCTTATTAGCAACTTCCCCGATATATTAGCAACTTTTTTCTTTTATTAGCAACTTTCCCCATATATTAGCAACTTTCCATTTTTATTAGCAACTTCCACCATATATTAGCAACTCGCCCCCTTCCCACAATCTGCCCTATCCAAAATCCGCCCACCCAACCCGCCACACCCCAAACTCTCCCCCTAGATTCCCCCCACAATTTCCTCTATAATAAACCATGAAGAATCCACCTAAAAAAGGAGATCTACATATGGAAAAAACCTTAATTTTCGGACATAAAAACCCAGATACAGATACAATCTGCTCAGCAATCGCCTACGCCGACCTAAAGACACAGCTGGGCCAGGAAGTAGAAGCTGTGCGCCTAGGCGAAATCAACGGCGAAACACAGCATGCTCTGACAAAGTTCAACGCTGAAGCTCCACGCCTGATCAGCAATGCAGCAGATGAAGCAAAAACTGTCATTCTTGTGGACCACAACGAGCGCCAGCAGAGTGCGGATGGAATTGAAAGTGTGCGTGTCGCTGAAGTTATCGACCACCACCGCATTGCCAACTTTGAAACGAGCGATCCTTTGTACTACCGCTGCGAGCCTGTCGGCTGTACGGCGACGATCCTGAACAAGATGTATAAAGAAAACAATAAGAGCATTCCAAAAGAAATCGCCGGCCTGATGCTGTCAGCAATCATTTCTGACTCCCTTCTGTTCAAATCGCCAACTTGCACAGACGAAGATGTGAAAGCTGCACATGAGCTTGCGGAAATCGCGGGTGTGGATGCGGAAGAGTATGGCCTTGAGATGCTGAAGGCTGGTGCCGACCTGAGCGATAAATCAGCTGCACAGCTTGTCAGCCTGGATGCGAAGGAATTCCAGATGGGTTCTGCTAAAGTGGAAGTGGCGCAGGTAAACGCCGTTGACACGAATGATGTGTTTGCGCTTGAAGAGGAACTGCGTGCGGTGATCAACAGCACAATCGAGGAAAAAGGCTTGGATCTGTTCCTGTTTGTTGCAACGAATATCCTGACGAATGATTCTGTTGCACTTGCACTAGGCAAGGAAACAGCTGCTGTCGAGAAAGCATTCAATGTAGTGCTTGCTGATGAGAAGGCTGTCCTGCAGGGTGTTGTTTCACGTAAAAAGCAAATCGTCCCTAACCTGACTGATGCACTGACAAAGTAAAAACCAGCCGCTCCGAAAAATCCGGAGCGGCTTTTTTTATTTCTTATACCAGCCAAGCCCCATAGAGCCTTCGCCAAGATGTGTGCCAATGACCGGGCCGAAGTAGCCGATCATGAATTCAACGTTCGGCAGCTCTTTTTCCAGCTCTGCTTTCCACTCGTCAGCTTCCTTCTCACGATTCGCGTGGATGATGACGGCGCGGTAATCACCGCCGCCGGCAGCAGCATCGCCAAGAAGGTCGGCAATCCGCTTCATCGCTTTTTTGCGTGTGCGGATTTTTTCAAATGGCACGATGACCTTGTCCTGGAAATGGAGAAGCGGCTTGACCTGAAGCAGGCTCCCGATCAATGCCTGGGCGCTTGAAAGACGGCCGCCGCGCTGGAGGTGGGAAAGGTCGTCCACCATGAAGTAGGCGCGGACCGTCTGTTTCATTTCCTCCAGGCGGGACATGATATCCTGCGGATCCTTGCCGGCAGCTGCCATCTCTGCCGCTTCAATGACATAGAAGCCCTGGACCATGCAGCTGATTTCAGAATCAAACGGATACGCCCTGATTCCTTCAACCATGCTCCCTGCAGTGACGGCTCCCTGAAAGGTTCCGCTGATGCCGCTCGACAGATGGATGCTGATGACCGCATCATAGTCAGCCGACAATTTTTCAAAAAGCTCCACGAATTGGCCAGTCGATGGCTGTGAGGTCGTCGGCAGCTCCTTATGCTTTACTTCTTCATAAAATGCTTCTGCTGTAATTTCTACCTCTTCCTCGTATGTTTCGTTTCCGAAAATGACGCTGAGAGGAATCATATGTATGTTCAGTCGATCCCGCAATTCCTTCGGGATGTATGCAGTACTGTCTGTTACTACGGCTGTTCTCATATAAAGAGTACCATCCTTTGTTTTTTCTCTACTATATGTCCAATTTATATTTTATATGAAAACAAGGGAAAATCCTAGGGAGAAAAGAAAGCTTAATATTTGAGGATCACAATTGTAATGCGGCGAAAAAGAGAGGGGCATTAATTAGAAGCTACGGGCAGGAGATGCGAGAGCTGCCTCCGGTTGATTTCATCAGCGATCAGCCGAATAAAATCAGTATCCACATCACAAAGCAGGGCATCCTCGAAAACTTTAAACAAATTCTCATCAGATAAAAGCAGCAGGCTGGACATATGTTCAAAACCTCCATCTATTACTTTTATCCTATTTTTAACACAATATTACATATATTGTAAACTAGTATTTTTCATATATCTATTATGCATAAAAAAAGAGCACGCTAAGGCGTGCCCCTCCATTATCTCACTTCAACCCAGCCGTTCTTGATGGCTACAACAACAGCCTGGGTGCGGTCATTCACATTCATTTTCTGCAGTATGTTACTCACATGGTTCTTAACCGTTTTTTCACTGATGAACAATGCTTCGCCGATTCCTCGGTTGCTTTTTCCGTCAGCAAGGAGCTGAAGGACTTCGCATTCCCGGCGCGTGAGCAGATGCAGCGGACGGCGGATTTCCACTTGTGTGTATCCTTCGCTGCTGCCATTTTCATCAGATGCCAGACGGCGGTATTCTTTGACAAGATTATGGGTTACCTTTGGATGCAGGTAAGAGCCTCCATCAGCCACCACTTTGACCGCTTCAACAAGAGCGTCGGCATCCATCTCCTTAAGCAGATAGCCGCTTGCTCCTGTTTTCAGTGCATGTGTTACATAGTTTTCATCATCATGGATGGAAAGGATGATGACCTTTGCTTCGGGATATTTCTCAACTAATTGCTTGGTCGCCTCCACGCCGTTGATTGTCGGCATGTTGATATCCATGATCACGACATCCGGGTTATATTCTTCAACAAGACCCAGCGCTTCATTTCCGTCATCGCCTTCTGCGACAACTTCAAATGTCTTTTCAAAATCAAGAATACGTTTAACCCCTTCTCTAAACAACTGATGATCATCGATAATGACGATTTTTGTAGTCAATTGCTTCGCCTCCCAAATTTCCGTAAGTTTATCTCTTTTTTTATACTGTTAGTTTTAAATAATAGGGATCTCTATCATTATAGCTTTTTCAAGCCCTATTTGAACCTATCTTTTTTTCACAACTCTCTTAGAATATTGCTTCTTCGCTGCTGGCATTTCTATTAAAGGAGAAAGCGGCTTATTCCATGAAAGGAACCTGAATCAGCACGATAGTCCCGGCATTGATTTTGGAGTCGAAGGATATCTGCCCTTCCAGCAGCTCGACTCTTTCCCTCATACCGATCATCCCAAAGGATTCGGGCTTCTTCTGGCTCGTGTCAAATCCTTTGCCGTCATCCCTGATGACAACTGAAATAGAGTCATTGCGGATTTCAAGCTTCACTTTGATCTCTTTTGCCTCAGCATGCTTTAGAGCATTCTGTACAGATTCCTGGACAAGCCGGAACAAAGCTACCTCATATTTTGGCGGAAGCCGCTTTTCATCACCAACATTGCTGAAATAAATTTTCACCGTATTATGGTATTCTTCAATGGTCTGGAGATATTTCCTTAAAGTCGGCACCAGTCCAAGGTCATCGAGAGCCATGGGCCTGAGGTCATAGATAATCCTCCTGACCTCATAAAGCGCATTTCTGACCATTTTTTTGAGGCTTTTTATTTCGGTGATGGCTTCGCCTGCTCCCCGCTCCTTATAGATTCTTTCTATCAGGTCAGAGCGCATCATCACATTGGCCATCATCTGGGCAGGCCCGTCATGAATTTCCCTTGACAGCCTTTTGCGCTCTTCCTCCTGCGCTTCAATGATCTTAAGGCCGAAATCCTGCTTAAGCTTTGCATCCTCCAGGACTTCTCCCATCCTCTTCAGGTCACTCATCAAATAGTTCATGACAACCGAGATCTGGGAAACGAGATGTTCTGCGCGGTCGATTGTTTCCTGGATGCCGAGAAGCCTTCGTTCTATATCATCCCGCCGTTCGCGGAGCTGCTTTTCCTGCTGGCGGTTCATCGAAAGCTTCATCTGCAGCTGATGCGCCTTTTCATACGCCTCCCTTACCTGGCTTTCTGTATAGTCCTTGAAATGCATGCTTACTTCAGAAAGCCTTTTTCTGGCAAAGCGCGTTTGTGCTTCCAGCTGGTCTCCCTCATCAATGGTCAGGACAACTGCCTGTTTTACTTCCTTCAGATCACTTGTCAAGCTTTCAAAATCCTGCCGGCATTGCTCGCTTATGCGGAAGATCTCATCCTTGCTGTTTCCAACAGTGGATACCATCTTTTCTAATATAAGATCGAGTGTCTTCGTATCGAATTTTTTTCTAGTCATAAAGATTCCTCCAAAGAGACTGAAAACCCTTCCGTAGCAGTATCTGACACTATTTTAGCTTGAAAATAGAAATTATGTATGAAAAATATACTAAAAAACGAAAAATTCGGCAAAAAGGCACAAGAATTTATAGTATAATCATGTCTAATATCCTATTTTCTTATAATCAGCTGCAATTTATGCCTTATTTTTAAACATAGGACTTTTATATATTATCTCGCAATAATATGTCGATTGGCTTGAAATTATTTTTTAATTATATCATGCGAGAAAGGTACCTATATTAAAGTTTCATTACAATCCATTGAAGAATTGAAGTTACTGAACAAGTCGCTTTATAATGAAATTTGGCAAGCGACGATGACAATCAACGACAAAAATCGATAAAATGCACAGGAAAGGAGCGGGATGCATGCTGCCCTCTTATAAAACAGTCAAGGGCTTTGCCGAGCATGAAATTATTATTCAGAAATCAAGATTTATTGCTCATATATCAAGGGCCGAATCAGAAGAAGAAGCCCTGGCATTTATACAGGAAATCAAAAAAGCACACTGGAATGCTACCCACAATTGCTCAGCCTACCTGATCGGGGAACATGATCATATCCAGAAAGCGAATGATGACGGTGAACCCAGCGGCACTGCCGGGGTCCCGATATTGGAAGTCTTAAAAAAGAAACAGCTGAAAGATACAGTTGCAGTAGTAACAAGATATTTTGGAGGCATCAAGCTTGGAGCCGGGGGTCTCATCCGCGCTTATGGAAAATCAGCCTCTGAGGGCATCAATGCGGCTGGCATAGTCACAAGAAAGCTGATGAAGATTTTATCAGTAAAGGTGGAATATACTTGGCTCGGCAAGCTGGAGAATGAACTCCGTGAATCTGTTTACTCCATAAAGGATATACACTACCTGGAAAACGTAGAGTTTGAGGTGTTTGTTGAAGAAGCTGGCATAAACCTATTCTCAGAATGGATCACTGAGCTCACCAATGGGCAAGGACTGATTGATGAGGGAGAATTGCTGTATCTGGAAGAAGATACGGCTTGAAAAATCTATATCCGGAAATGCATAAAAATTGTAAAATAAAGCTTGATCTGAAGATTTTGCCAAACCTACATTAAAGGAGTACAGATATGTCTGCTAATAGACAAATGGTAAAGGTTCAAAAGAAAAGAAAACGCCGCAGGAGAGTCGTGATGTGGATCATTGTGCCTCTTCTCGTGCTCGTTCTTGGGGCGACGGCTTATGGCGCTTTTCTGTACAGCAAAGCGCAGACGGTCATTGAAAAATCCTATGAGCCGGTTGAGAGGGAATCAACAAAGCGCGATACAGCAGTTGATCCCGGAATAGATAATGTGTCCATCCTTTTTGTTGGGGTGGATGACAGCAGTACCAGGAATTTCAGCAGCAGCTCCCGATCAGATGCCCTGATGCTCGCAACCCTGAACGAAAAGACCAAATCTGTTAAGCTGCTCAGCATTCCCCGGGATTCTTATGTTTATATCCCTGAATTGGGCTATAATGATAAAATTACGCATGCCCATGCCAATGGCGGGGTTGCCACAACAATTGAAACAGTCGAAGAAATGCTGGATATCCCTGTCGATTATTATGTAAAAATGAACTTTAACGCGTTCATAGATGTTATTAATGCCTTGGAAGGCATTGAAGTAGAAGTCCCCTATGAACTTAGTGAAAAAGATTCAGAGGACCGGAATCATGCGATCAATCTTGAACCTGGCCTGCAGGAGCTTAACGGAGAGGAAGCCCTGGCTTTAGCCCGTACCCGCAAACTTGATAATGACATTGAGCGCGGAAAGCGCCAGCAGGAAATCCTTAAAGCAATTGTAAAAAAAGGCTCCTCTGTCAAGTCTGTCTCCAAGTATGCAGATGTGATGGAAGCTGTCGGAGACAATATGTCTACAGATCTCTCCTTTGATGAAATGAAGTCATTCATCAATTATGCGGCTGCTGGAACATCTCTTGATATTGAAACATTGAATCTGGCCGGGCAGGATGCCTATATTGATGGAATTTATTATTACCAGTTAGATGATGAGGAACTTGATCAAACGATCCTCACCTTAAAAGAACATCTTGAACTCGTCCCGGAAGGCAGCTCTGAAACGGATACAGACAGCACTGTCTCTGATGATACAGGCGAAGATTCCAGCTATTAACCATAGAAATGATACCCGCTGCGGCCATGAAAAAACGTTCATCTTTATAGATGGACGTTTTTAACTGCTTAAAAAAAGGACCGCCCGGAAACGGGCGGCCAAAAGTGGAGATATTAAGGTATTGTCCGTATTTCATAGCCAATAGGAAATGGACAAGTGAGTTAACGCTGAACAGGACATCTAAACCGCTGTTCAAGTCCGTTACGGAATTCCTTATAAATTGATTAAATCATAAACAGGATAAGTCTGCTTTTTTTGTCTGCTATCTATATCTTTTGATAATCTATTAAAAACGATGGTTTTTAGTCACATATCCTCCACTATATAACTATAGGAATATTTTTTTGCGAAGGGTGAATGATAGATGGATTTCTCAGCAATCGGACAAAAAATAAAGGATCTCAGGAAGCTGCTGGGATTATCTCAGAAAGAGCTGGCAGAAGGCATATGCACCCAGGCACAGATAAGCAAAATAGAGAAAGGGGATGTATACCCGTATGCGTCTACGCTTTACCTGATTTCCCAAAAGCTTGGTGTGGATGTTAACTATTTCTTTCATATTGGCACAACGCCGAGGCTGGATTATATATTGGAGGTCGAACGCCAGCTGGAAATCACCAGGCGCAGCTTTGATTATGAAACTATGCGTTCTATCATTAAAGGGGAAGAGAATAATCCTTTATTTACACAAAATCCTGTGAACAGGCAGCTGATCCAGTGGCATAGAGGCATATATGAATACCACCTTAATAAGAATCCGATTAAAGCGCACCAGGTCCTGAATGAGGCCATCGCTTTAACGCACGGGAAGCTGTGGACAGAGCGTGAAATTGAAATTCTCCTGAGCAAGGGCATCATACTCTTTGAAGAAAATGAGCTTGAAGAGGCCCTGGCCATTTACAGGGATGCCAAGCGCTTCATTGATTCACTGGCCACTCTTCAGGATGTTATGCTGATGACGAAACTGCACTATAACATTGCGCGGGTGCTCACCAGACTTTCAAGATATGAAGAATCCATTGAAAGCTGCACAAAAGGGATAGCGTGGTGCCTTGAGAAAGATCATCTCTTCCTTCTCGGTGAACTCCATTATCATACAGGCTATAATTATGAGCTGAGTCACCAGCTGGCGGAGGCGAAGAAATACATGGAAAAAGCACTTCTCATATTTGAACTGCAGAACGATATGAAATACCATTCTTATATCAATTACAAATTGAAGACCTGGAATTTACCGATCTAGCCATTAAAATCGAACTATTATACCGATAAAATAATCCTCCTTTTTTCATAGGCATTTCCACCGGTTATTACTGCCCTTTTTCCATTATTTGCGATAGAATGATAGTTGAGATATTTTGTCTATATTTAACAGACTATGGAGGAAACTATTCTATGATTTATGAAGTAAAGCTGTTAATGGCCCTGCGTTCTCCCGGGGTAAGCCTTTATCAGCTCGAAAAAGCGGAGGATCTCCGGGGGCTCCGGAAAAGGATTTGGCTCTTGGCACTCCTGAGCAGCATTATTTATGCAATAAGTTCCTACTTTGGAATCGGGACAGAATTCATATCAAAAGAGCTGAGCAATCTGTCTGCAGGTGAATTTGAGGCAAGAAAGGGGCTATTTGTTCTTGGAAAGGCAGTCTGGGGGCTGCTGTATGCTGCTATCTACATCTTCCTGCCGGCTTTATATTTCTGGACCCTGACAGATTTGGAATATAAAAAGCTACTAGTGGTGCAGCTTTTTGCTTTTTCCATTCTGCTGATTGAAAAGGCTTTGCTCATCCCGATCAGCCTGACATGGGGAATCTCTCCTTCATCCTCCCCGTTTTCATTGGGCATCCTGGCTCAGTACGCCACATCCAATGGACTGATTGTGCACTTTCTGGGAGCCATAACACTTTTCCAAGTCTGGATCATATATGTTCAAACCTATTGGATCAAGAAGCTGACCGGCAGGAAAGGATGGGTCATATTCCTGATTGTCCTGTCACTCCATATCGTGTTTTGGATCTTAACAGCATTGGGAACACATATCAAAATGGAAAAGATATTTTAAAGGTGTTGAGTGAAATGAAAAGTTGGCAAGCGGGTCTACTGGCAGCAGGTGTTATCGCTTTTACAGGCGCAAATACATACCTGATCACAAAAGAAGACAGTAAAATCGATAAATCAGTTTATATAAGCGAGTGGCAGCGTGCTGCCCAGGGAGATTTAAAAGAGATCCTTTCGAAGCCTGGGGTAGCCATCCCCCAGTCTGAATATCCCGTTTATTTCAGCGAAGAGGACGGAACATTCTCAAAGTTTCTGGTGAAGCCAGGCGATAAAGTAACGCCAGGAACCCCTTTGTACGAATATGAATCGGTCAATCTGGACAGGGACAGGAACAGGATTGAATCCGAAATTGAACAGCTTACAAACCAGATTGACTCGGTCCAGAACCATATTTCCAGCCTGAACAACTATTTATCTGCTCTTGAAGCCGAACAGGCATATACTTCCACTGATGCTGAAAAAGAAGAGAAAGATCTTTCCGTAAGCATCCATGATACAGAAAAAGAAATTCTGCTCCAAGAGCTTGAAGCTGACCTGCTTGAAGACGAAAGAGATAAGTACGAAGAGCAGCTCGATTATGTCAATGAACAAACGGGTGTGATGAGCTATCTGAGCGAAACAGACGGACAGATCGTATCGATAAGCGAAGACCTGGACAATCCAGTGCTCATGATCCGTTCTGAAGCTGCTGCAGTAAAAGGCAAGCTGGATGAGAAGGAGCTGCAGAAGGTTGTTCAGGGCCAGGAAACGGCTGTAGAGTCAGGAACACTTAAAAAGGACTTTACAGGAAGAGTAGCAATTGTCCAAACGATGCCTGAAACACCTTTATCGACTGAAACACAGGCAAGCTATCCATTCACCGTAGAATTGGATCAAGCCCAGGAGAAGCTCGAAAACCTTCACCCGGGAATGCAGCTCAATGTTGAAATCACAACAGGCGAAGCAAAAGATGCTGTTGTGGCTCCTTCTAAAAGTATTATGAAGCAAAATGATAAAGAATATGTCATTGTTCTGAACAGCGTGGGGAAAACAGAAAAACGGGAAGTACAGGAAGGATTGAAGGTCAAAGGCAGCAGCGAGGTTGTCTCAGGACTGGAACAGCAGGAACCGCTGATGCTGCATCCAAAACCTGCAGCTGAAATCAGCCGGGAGTTCTTCACACCATTTACTATGGATAAATTCTACCCAGGTGCACTGAAGCATATGACCAACAGGGAAAAGTTAAAGTATTTCCTTCTTGGTATGTTTAACCGCTAGGACATAAGAAAAGCGCAAGCGCCTTATTCACCCCCGACAAGCACAAGACGATCCTCCCGGAAAGGCGTTCTTTGCCTTTTTGGGAGGTTTGGCTTGTGATCTCGAGGGGGTAGGCGCAGCTGCTAGACAGTAATCCAAGTTAAAAAATATACTTTCTTATCTGCTAAAAAAAAGAACACTCCAGCTGGAGTGTTCTTTTCTTATCTGTCTTTCGCCGTCGAATACCGGATATCGCGCATGACCTTAAGCAATGGCCTGTGATCCTTGCCCATCAGACCGACTTTCTCAGCGAATACTTCGATGAGCAGCAGGAGGACTCCTATCACAACGAATGATCCCCACACCTTAGCCTGGGAAAAGATGACCGCCGTTAGTCCGAAAAATGCAGCCATCGCATATATCAGGATTACTGTCTGGCGATGGGAGTAGCCAAGGCGCAGCAGACAATGGTGAAGATGGGATTTGTCCGGAGCTGATAAAGGCTTTTTCGTGACAATCCTGCGAATAATCGCAAAGAATGTATCAGAAATTGGAACTCCGAGGATAATAACAGGAACGATGAAAGAAATCATGGTTACATTCTTAAATCCAAGCAGTGATAATACAGAAATGATATAGCCAAGGAAAAGGGCTCCTGTATCCCCCATAAATATCTTTGCCGGATGGAAATTGTAAATCAGGAATCCGAGTGTGCTTGCAAGTGTGATGCTTCCGATCGCCACTACATAAGGGTCGCCCATAATGATGGCCATCCCTGAAATAGTAATCAGGGCAATTGATGACACACCTGCTGCCAGGCCATCCAGACCATCAATCAAATTGATGGCATTGGTGATGCCGACAATCCAAAGAATCGTGAGCGGTATGCTCAGCATCCCAAATTCAAGCATGCCTCCGAATGGGAGGTTGACGAACTCAACATGCACGCCTCCCCATATAACAACGATGGCTGCTGCAGCCAGCTGACCGGCAAGCTTAACTTTTGCTGATATTTCGATCATATCATCCAGAACCCCGGTTGCAATGATGATCAGGCTTCCCAGGATGATCGCCATATTGTAAGGTGCTTCAGGCTGGAGAATCAGCAAGCCTGCGATAAAACTTATATAAATGGCAAGGCCGCCCAGCCGGGGCATAATCTTTTGGTGGACCTTCCGCTGGTTGGGCTTGTCTGTAGCGCCAATTTTAAAGGCAAGTTTTTTTACTAAAGGTGTAATAAGAATGGAGGTGATGAAACAAATTAACATGGTCAAGTAAATCATGTAGAGCCTCCTTAATAAATAGCATATCCATTCAGCTTTTATTTTACTATCCAAAAATGATGCATATTTCGTCATTTATTTACACAGATACTATTATTGCCACAATGCATTATAGCACATCAAATTCAATTAATATATTAATTTTTTATTTCTTTTCATGTACTTATACAGGCATGTATGTAATATTTCCAATCTTTCAATATGTAAAACTTCTGACTGCAGACTTCCCCCTCTCTCCTCATCCTCCAATAAATCATTAGACGGAGAAAAAGCAGGCGAGGTTTCAAATTCAGACAGAATTTTATAGAAGATTTTGTCATTCCTGCAAGTATTACTATAATAGGAAAATACATGATATACTAGTAGGGAATTTGCATAAGGAGCGTCCCAATATGCTGACAATGTTAAAGAAATTTGGCGACACAAATGACCGCCGCTTGAAAAAATACAGGAAAATAGTCGAAGAGATAAACAGTTTGGAGCCGAGCTATCAGAAGCTCAGCGACCAGGAACTGCAAAATAAAACAACTGAATTTAAACAACAGCTCTCCAGCGGGGAGAAACTTGAAAATATACGCCCTCATGCCTTTGCTGCAGTCAGGGAAGCTTCAAGAAGGGTGCTTGGGCTCAGGCATTATGATGTGCAGCTTATCGGCGGACTTGTACTGTCTGACGGCAATATTGCTGAAATGCCTACAGGTGAAGGAAAAACCCTGGTAGCATCCCTTCCTTCTTATCTGAGAGCTCTTGAAGGCAAAGGGGTCCATGTCATAACAGTTAATGACTATCTCGCTGCCAGGGACAGAAATCTTGTTGGAAAAATCCATGAATTTCTCGGTCTTACTGTCGGCTTGAATGTACCTATGCTTTCCCCTGAAGAAAAAAAGGCTGCATACCAGGCGGATATCACTTATGGGATTGGAACGGAGTTCGGCTTTGATTACCTGCGGGACAATATGGCAGCGTCGCTTTCCCAGAAAGTTCAGCGTCCGTATCATTATACAATTATAGATGAAGTGGACAGTGTTCTCATAGACGAAGCAAAAACACCGCTTATCGTAGCCGGAAAAATGGAATCGAGCTCAGAGCTTCATTATATTGGTTCAAGACTGGCGAAAAGATTCAAAGCTGATGTGGATTATACATTTGATGTAGAGACGAAGGCGACAAGTTTAACTGAAGAGGGAATCGAAAAAGTTGAAAAAGCCTTTGGGATCGACAATCTTTACGAGCTGGAGCATCAGACGCTGTATCATTATATGATCCAGGCAGTCCGTGCCCATGTGATGTTTGAAAAAGATGTTGACTACATCATTAAAGACGGTGAAATCAAGCTCGTTGATATGTTTACAGGCCGTATCATGGACGGGCGGACATTAAGCGACGGACTCCATCAGGCATTGGAAGCAAAAGAGGGCCTTGAGATTACAGAAGAAAATAAAACTCAGGCATCCATCACCATCCAGAATTACTTCAGGATGTATCCATTGCTTTCCGGTATGACCGGCACAGCTAAAACGGAAGAAAAAGAATTGATGGAAATCTACGGGATGGACGTCATTCAGATTCCGACAAACAAACCGATCATCCGGGAAGATCTTTTAGACAAAGTATATAAAACAGCAGAACAGAAATATAAAGCAATGGTTGAAGAGGTTAAAGGCCGTCACAGCAAGGGGCAGCCTGTCCTCATAGGAACAGCCTCTATCCTGCAGTCGGAAAAGGCTGCTGAGTATTTGAAAAAGGCCGGCCTTTCATTCGAACTCCTTAATGCCAAGACAGTGGAGCAGGAGGTCCGCCTTATTGAAATGGCCGGACAAAAAGGAAGAATAACAATTGCAACCAATATGGCCGGCCGCGGAACGGACATCATGCTCGGTGAGGGAGTCCATGATCTTGGCGGACTTTTTGTACTGGGTACTGAAAAACATGAAAGCCGCAGGGTTGATAACCAGCTGAAAGGAAGATCGGGACGCCAGGGCGATCCCGGGAGCAGCCAATTCTTCATTTCGCTTGAAGACGATATGTTCAGGCGCTTTGCCAAAGAAGATGCGGAGAAGCTTCTTGCCTCTATCCAGGCTGACGGAACCGGGTTGATCCAAGGGAAGAAAATCCATGAATTCGTTGACCGGATTCAAAGGATTGTGGAAGGATCCAACTATTCTATGCGGGAGTACAATCTGAAGCTTGATGATGTGATCAACGAGCAGCGCAATGTCATTTATCATCTACGGAATAAGGCATTGAGCGATGATAATATTCTTCCTGTCATCCTGCCTATGGTCCAATCTGCCGCCGGTAAGCTTATTGCCCATTATGAAGAAGAGGGGATCCAGCAGGAGTCCTTGAATATAAAAGGCCTGGCAGAAGAACTTAATCTGCTGCTAGCGGGTGGATCGATAGACTTGAGTGATGACCAGTATGAGATCCTGGATATCAAAGAAATAGCCGGGCGCAAGATCAAGGACTATCTGGCCTATGCAGGTACACTTGGTGAAGATGAAATGCTGCAGAATGCCCTTAAGCACCTGCTTACTGCCATCATAGACCGCAACTGGATTATTCACCTTGAAAATATGGCCAGGCTTAAAGAAGGAATAGGCATGAGGCATTACCAGCAGGAAGATCCTATGAGACTCTATCAGAAGGAAGGCCTTGAGCTATTTGAAAGCACCTATTTCCTGATAGAAAAAGAAATCAGCCGAAAGCTGGCTGAGATCATCAGATCCATTAGCCAAGACTCATAAACGAGGAGACAAGCCATGTTATCTTTCTTTAAAAAGAATAAACAGGAAAAGCCTGTCAAACAAGGCACTGACAGTACGATATCTTCAAAAGAATTACTGAATGAGACAGGGAATGAAGCGGCTGCAGAAGAGGTGGAAACTGCACTATCCCTCCACCCGGCCACAAATATTACAGCCGAGCAGCAGTATGTTTTAAGGTTCCTTAATAATGAACTGCCTCCCCTTCTGCCCAATCAAATCTCCCTGGCAGGAATTGAGCTGCAGCAGGATGGCGGATCTGTGACAGTTGCCGCATTTGTCCGCAGCAGCCTTTCAAAGGCGGTTGAGTTCAAGAAGACCCACTTATTGCTTGTGGGGCCAGATGAGGAAATTCTAGCACGGAAGGAATTTGATCTTACAGAAATAGGTGAAATACCTGCAAAAAGCAGCCGTCCGTGGAATTTTACTTTTAACAGTTCTGATTTACTGACAGATTCGATCCCTGCAGAAGGCTGGAAGCTTGCTTTTGAAATTCGGAATAATGAGGAGCACAGGCTGGACCTGGATGAGGCCTGGGAGAATAGCTTGAGCAGCAGCGACAAAGAAAAGCTTAAAAAGATGGTTGAGCAAATGGACCCGCCAAAGGTCGGGGAAATCAACTTTATGGGCATCCAGGCAAAAGTTGCTGACAATGAAGATCTGCAAGTCACACTCCTGATCCGGAATGGAAACGACCAGAATGTCATGCTTCAGCAGCTGCCGCTCCAGGTGGAAGACGCCACCTCCGAAGTAATTGCAAAAGGCGGCTTTCAGCTCGACAAGTTTGAACTCAAAGCCAATACAAGCAAACCATGGACATTTATTTTTCCGAAAAGCCTACTATTGAAAGAGAACCCTGACTTAAGCAGCTGGAAGGCTTATCCCCTTCAGCAGCAGGTTCAAACGGAAATTTAAGGTAACCATAAGAAAACCCTCCCTGCCTTCTTTCCCGGCCGGGAGGGTTTTTTCAGCTGACTGTAAGAGAATGCGGTGACTATGGCATGTCCATCAGCACATTTATTGCTATATCCTCCACGGGATGATGGTCAGCATTCTGGCCGAAGATGTCAGGCTGCAGCTCTTAACCTTATGGTTTTTTTCACACGCATTTGTATTAAAAAATATTCAAATAAAAGAAAATGAGCACCCATTTAAAATAGGTACTCATCCCCGGCCACAACCATTTATAGTAGTTTACAAAACAGGTTTGTTACATATTTATTTTAACATATAACTTATCATATACAAGTTAAAATATGAAAATATTAGTCCTTATACCATAAAAATGAAATAGGGCCGCAGCTGATGATTACTGGGATTTAACAAGATTTTCAAGTCCGTCTCCTCATGAGGGAAAGAATAAAGCGGCTTTGTTTCAAAGCCGCTTTCCATCACTTATTTCAGATGTACTTTCAGCTTATAAGGCTTAATGGTGGCCCCTCGGAAATAATCATTTACTTTGATTTGATAGGTTCCTTTTTTCAGGTTCACGCTCAGTACCTCTGCATCTCCCTCAGGATAAAAATCAGCAGATGATACCAGCTTTCCATTCTGATAAAGAGCAATTTTTCCGTCAGATTCTATTCCGGTTTCCAGCTTGATTCTTCCGCTGCTGTCCTTTTTGAGGGTAAACTCATACCAGTCTTCATCTCCATTTGGCACGCCCGCATTCAAAAATCCGCTGGCCTCCCACATATTGCCCTTTTGCTTCAGTTTAACCGGCTTAGAGGCAATATTGTTCCGGACCTTGTTTCCTGCATCTTCATCCTTCTTATTTGTCGAGGCCAATGTCAGCTTATACGGGACAAGGCTTAACGGAACAGCAGAATCTGTGAAGCTGGAGAGGGCCAGAATATAGTTCTTGCCTTTTTCCGCTTTAAAAGAACCAAACGTGTTTCCATAATCAATGCCTTTTTCGATATATTGGATATAATTATACTCTTCTTCATCCACTTTTCGGTTCTTATTCTTGTCTTCAATGACTGCAACAAATCCATAGAAGCTGCCAAGCAGTTCCTTCGGATATTTCTTCAGGCTTGCCGGCACCTCTTCTTTTTCCAATGTGATTCCATAGATTTGTTCTGATTTGGATTGCAGATAGAATACATCCTGGTCACCCGGCATCGCAAAGTTTCCTTGGACCGTCATGCCAGGCAGATCTTTCACCTTTTCCATCTTATCATTATCCTCATACTTATCCTGAGGATTTTTTACAATCAGCTTTGAAGTGAACTGGAATGGAGAAAAAGAAATCTGATTGCTATAGTAATTTGTATTCACTTTAACCAGATAATTTTCACCTTTTTTCAAGCCGGTATACAGAGATTTATCTGTATCAATGAACATATTATAGCTGATATTTGATCCAATCTGATTCAGATACGTATGCTCTGTTCCTTCTTCATCCTTTTCCTTCACAACCTGATAGATTTCAAGCATCGGTATGTCAGTGCTGTTCAGCATACTAAACTGGTAAATGCCTGTCTCTGACGGTTCGAGCTTAAACCAGTCTTCATCCTCGAACGTCTGCAGGTATCCTGAAGCCGTCCCTCCGATTTTATATGGCAGAGCCATCTCTTGTATTGCTGCCACATAATTTTCGTAAGAATCCTCTTCCGCTGCTGCACGGAAGATATTCCGTTTCTGTTCCAGTGTGCCCAAGCCGCTGCTGGCAGATCCGACTTTCTCTTCAGTGCTTCCTTCATCATAGAATGGCAGGCCGTCTTCATCCGGAGGAAGAACTTTTCCTTCAATCTTCACTGAATACGGATAAATGGAAGATTCTATTTCATTATCCTCTTCGAACAGCTCATAGTTCATATAGTAATCATATATTCCATAGTAATTGCTTTTTTTGCTGGAAGTTTTGATTAGATACTCCATGCCAGGATCCGCTGTAAAGGTAAGGACCTCCCCTTCACCGCGCCCTTTCGAATTGACATAATGCATAGGCTCAACAGGTTCCTCGCCTTCAAGGAGTTCATAGATATACTGTTCCTTCTCCTCCTCGCTCATCTCCCCCATATCCCCGGGGAAGATCATGTCAAGAGGATACACGCTGATGGTTGAGTCTATTCCGGCAACACCTGTCGACGTAATTTTAATCACCTGCTGCTCTTCCCCTTCAGCTTTGAAGCTTAAATAGTCATCATCTCCGTTTTCGCCTATGAAGGTCAGGCTTTTCTTGGAGTCATAAGGCAGAGTATCCACTTTTAATGGATTCGCCGCTGTCGACTCGTCCTCCGGAAGGACCGTAAGCTTTTCCACACTCAGCTCGTATTGCGAAAGCTTTTTAGCCGAATCATCATAGCTTCCATTTGCATCTTTTACGCCAATTGCCACAGTTCCTGTGAAAGGCGCTTTTACCAGCTTTCCTTCCGTTTTATTTTCTCTTACTTTATTAACATCTATTATTTCTTTCCCGCCTTTTGGAGAATAGAAATGGATCATCATTTTATAATCATACTGGCTGGAACCGAGCAGGGAAGCCTGGATGTATTCTCCCTCTTTTACATTGAACTTGATCCACTTTTCTTCATTAGGCTTGGTTAAGGCCCCTTTTTTCACAATTTTTTTGCTGCTGTCTATGGTTTCTGCAGCCGTCTGTACTTCTTTTGGCGTTTTTGCTTTATTCACAATGGAAGGAACCTTCTTGATATCAAATTGAAGCGCCTTAACCGGGTTGATTAGACCGCTTCCGAACTTAACATCGTAGCCTGCTGTTCCAAGATCATCGGCCGTGTGCTCCAGGATATATTCGACCTGGGACGGGGTGAGATTTGGATGCTTGGACAAAAGAAGTGACGCAGCTGCAGCTACCATCGGTGAGGCCATTGATGTTCCGCTCAGCGTTCTGAAGGTTGACTTCTTCTCCGGCTCGTAGATGGTGCTGTATACATCAGCCCCAGGTGCAGCTACATCAATCGATGGGCCATAGGAAGAAAAGTCTCCTATTTTTTTGTACTTATCTACGGCAGATACGCTGATGACCCCTTCATAAGCCGCAGGGTAGCTGATGGTATCATCACCGGTATTCCCGGCAGCCGCCACAATGGTAATATTTTTTGCGAGAGCTTTTTTCACAGCCTCCTCAATGATTGGTGACTTCATCGGGCCGCCAAGGCTCATGTTGATCACTTTGGCACCACTTTTGACAGCCTGCATAATGCCCTGGGCAATTGCATAGTCGGAAGCACCCCAGCCCCTGTCAAACACATCGATCGGCAGAATTTGAGCATTCGGATTTATCCCATATGCACCTATTCCATTATCTTTTTTGCCGGCAATGATCCCAGCAACATGTGTCCCGTGAAAATCTGGCATTCCCGGATTCATTGGATTGACCGTATTATAGCTTGACAGGAGCTGTCCCTTCAAATCAGGATGGCTGCTGTCAACACCCTGGTCAATGACTGCTACCTTTACTTTATTTTTACCGGCAAGTTTCTGGGCTTTTTCTGCTTGAAGCATTGTTAAATGATAAGACTCCCCAAGCTTAGGATCCTGAAGCCCGAGAGGCTTGTACATAACAGCAGGGCTGACCGACTGGACCTTGCTGTTTTTTTGATATTTGCCAATCACTTCATGAAGCTTCTTTTTATCCTGAACCTTGACCACTGAATAGTTTAAATCAGCTATCTGTTTTATCACAATTGAACCCATCCGCTTGTGCTCTGCCGCTGAGATGGTTCCCTTATATTTAATAATAAGCGTATCTTCACTGACCAGCTGCTTTTCCCCGGCTTCCAGCTTGTCCTTAAGCAGTCGATGATCTTTCAAGCTTGAAGCGATGCTGACCTTTTGGCCCCCGTTAGATTCTGCAAGCACGTTAACCGGAGCAATAACTGCACCCGCCAGCAAACCTGCACTCAGCCCAATCGAGGCAAAGCTTTTCTTCCATTCTCCCATCACTCTTCCCCCTAATAGCTTCTGATTTCTTCTAAACTCTCAACCCTGAATCTGCGCAAAACAGGAATACAAGATTCTTATAAAAAGCTTCATCAGCAGTAAACTGCACAATAGTAAATATATACATACTAAACCAATATATTCCTACTATATAGACGGATGGAAATGAAAAATGTTTCATTTTAAAAATATTGTTATCAGAGAATGGATAGTGAGCGCCGGGCTGCTTTGTTCCGCTCTGCACTTAATAGTACTTTCTAAAAAAAAGAAGCACCCGAATGGATGCCTTCTTATTTATTCATAGCCGTTTCACTGCTATTTTCTTTCAGCTGTGCATATTTGAAATTTTTGATCTGCTCTCTCATATTGCTGATTTTCTGGTCGTATTCTGCCAGGGTTTTAATGCTGTTCCCCTTGCTCATTTCGTCAAGCATCCAATCGTTTACATAGGGGAAGTAATGCGATCTGTCCATATAATTGGATACATTGAAGGTTATCTCTGATTCATCCTGGAAATCATAAACTTCCACATTTCCTAAAGAATCAAGTTCTTTAAAGATATCCTTCTTGACCTGAAGCCTGTCTGCTGTAATAACTGGCTTCCCTTCATCTACAACCACATGCCGTGTGATTGGATATGGTGTATAAAAAAAGGTGAATTCTATATCCGGATGCTTCTTTGCCATGGACAGCATGTTGGTCCGGAAGCTTTCCATATAGCTCTCTGTATTATGCGATGCGGCCGGCGGAGCGGATATTCCTTCCAGCTGCTCCTTCATCCCGCTGACTGTAAGAGGCGGCCTTTTCTCACCAAATTTGTAATAGGACCGCGGATCAGCATCCATATTCACTTTATCTTGGTTATGATACTGATAGTCTATTTTCTTCAAGGCATCATAGCTGAGCAGGTACGGCAGATCATTGATGATATTTCTGTCATAAAGATATTCGGGAAAAGTAGCATCCTTCCTGTCAGGTTCGCCTGCCAGAGAATCATAATTGATTTCCCAATAAATCTTTTTAATGTCCTTTGATTTGACGGCGAGCTCTGCAGCTTTTTTCTGCTCATGAGCCGAAGACCCGGATATGGAGGCATTGAGGGATGCTGCATCGAGCTTCCTGTCGATGGTTTCCTCCTTGAAATTATGCGCCATTGAGGTACCGATAAACACGGTATCATAATCGAGATTGCGGATCATCCCTGCCATTTGGTATCTCATATTAAAATTTTTTATGAATGTACGTTTATAGATGCCTTCTTTGTGGTAGTAGACATAAGGATCTGATACATATACCAGTCCCATCAGAATGACAGCCAGGACAATAAATATAAGAGAGAAACCTGTTATAAATCGCTTATACGACATTTCCACTGTCATTGCTCCTTAAAAGTTGAAATATAGGAATTCAGAGATTTTGCCGAGCTGAAGGATCGACACAATTGAAATGATGGCCAGAAAAACCATATTGAACGCTGAAGGCTTGAATCTGTGCATCATTTCAAAGGAATTATGTCTTAAAGTCACAATGAATAAGGCCAATATAATCATGATGAAGCTCGGAAACGTGTAAAACATAGCCCTGTCCGGCATGAGGTTCAGCCCTGTCAACGGCTCGAGCACTGCTGCAGCTCTTGTCGGCAGCTCAAAATTGATGAACCCAAACATGATTTTCAGCATAAGGACAGCCTGAGCAAAGCTTTCGGCCCGGAAAAACACCCAAGCCATATTGACAAAATTGAAGGTGATAAACCAGGCGAGGATTGCCGGCATCTTGAAGCCCTTCCTGCTCCACCACCTGTATACCACAGAGGCAGCCCCGTGAAGGAATCCCCAAAAGATGAAGGTCCACCCTGCCCCATGCCAAAAACCGCTCACTAAAAAGATGATCATAATATTGATATAAGTCCTGAACGGCCCTTTTCTATTCCCGCCAAGCGGAAAGTAGATATAGTGCGTCAGGAAACGGCCCAGCGTCATATGCCATCTCCGCCAAAAATCCTGGATATTAAGAGACTTATACGGAGAATTGAAATTAATAGGGAGCCTGATATTGAAAAGCAGGGCAGCACCCGCAGCCATATCGCAATAGCCGCTGAAGTCAAAATAAAGCTGGAACGTATAAGATAAGGAGACGATCCATGACTCCGCAAAATTCAATTCGGAAATCCTGCTGTAGCCATCATTGGCCCATACTGAAAAAGAATCGGCAATCATGACTTTTTTGAATAGTCCAATCCCGAAAATAAAAAGGCCAAGTGCTATATTCTTCGCCTGAAGGCGGCCGCTTCCCTCTTTATGGAACTCTGACATAATTTCACTGTGGTGCACAATCGGACCGGCAATCAGCTGCGGGAAAAAGCTCACAAAAACCATATATTCATGCAGTTTATAGCCCTTCGTTTCATAGCGGTAGCTGTCAACCAGATAGGCGATCTGCTGAAAGGTAAAAAAGCTTATGGCAAGCGGAAGAGCCAGATGAAGCAGCGGGAATGCATCTCCTGCAAATGTATTGAGAGAGGATAGGAAGAAGTCTGTGTATTTAAAATAGCCGAGCAGGCCGGCATTGAATACAATTCCCAGGGTCAATACAATCTTTCTTTTCTTGATCTCTTCCATTCCCCCAAGACAGGTCCCTATTGCAAAGTTAACCAGCATGGATATCAAAATCAGCGGCAGATAGCTTATGTTCCACCAGGCATAGAAAAACAGGGAAGCTGCGACAATCCACAACTTGGCTGCTGTCCCTTGCTTCATATAGTGAAGAAAAAAATATCCCAAAAAAGCAATTGGCAAAAAATAAAAAATGAATTCATAAGAATTGAAAAGCAATTTGCCTGCACCTCTGTTAAGTTGTAAGTTTTACTGGTCAATTATACTAGATATAAAGGCAGTTGTCATACTTTGCCGAAAAATGCTACGATTCCTATGCTCGTTGATAAAGCCTGCTTAAAAAGCTTTCTCATCAATGCGCTAAAACATTTAAGGAGGCTGTAATGCACTTAAGAAAACTATTTTTTACGGTGTTGATAGGATTTATTTTCACTCTTGCCCTCCTGGAGGAAGAGGCTTCAGCCAAGAAGCTGCTGGATGCCCCCCATATAAAACAATTGCCGGAGCTGCCAAGGGGCTGTGAGGTGACAAGCCTTGCCATGATGCTGCTGGATGCAGGTGCCAAAGCGGATAAAATGACATTGGCCAAGCAGATCAAAAAGGTTCCATTTAAACAGAACGGGCTCCACGGAAATCCATACGACGGCTTCGTTGGAAACATGTATACATATTCCCTTCCCGGCTACGGCGTATATAACGGCCCTATAGCAGAGCTTGCAGAAGATTATCTGCCAGGAAGAACCGTTAATTTAACAGGGCTTTATCCTTCTTACATATATAAAATGATAGATAAGGGTTCTACAGTCTGGGTCATTACCAACTCACGCTTCAGAGCGCTTCCCACTTCGCAATTTCAGACATGGAACACCAGCACAGGGAAGGTCAGCATTACATACAGAGAGCACAGTGTTCTGGTGACAGGCTATGATTCACAGTATGTGTATATCAATGACCCGCTCTATAAAACCAAAAACCGGGCGGTCAGCCGTAAAAACTTTGAAGCTTCCTGGGTGCAGATGGGCAGACAGGCGATCAGCTATTATCCTAAGAACCAACATTTTTTTGCCGATACAATTGGACATTGGGCAGAAAATGAGATTAATAGATTTTCAGAGCTTGAATACATAAACGGCTATAAGAATGGATTGTTCAAACCAAATGACAGCATTACACGCAGCCAGCAGGCCATCATGACAGCACGGGTGCTCAATCTTCCTCTCGAGAACAGGAAGATTCCTTCGTTTAGAGATCTTTCAGTTACGAATACAGAGTACAAAGCTGTTTCAGCACTTGTAGAAGAAGGGATCCTCCAGGACGGGGCAGCCTTTTCCGGCACGAATGCCCTGACCCGGGCAGAGATGAGCAAGATATTAACAATGGCATTTAAGCTCCCGCTGTCTGGAACAAAGCAATTTACTGATGTTTCGGATGCAAGCTGGGCACTGCCATATATACAAACGATTTATGAGTACGGTATCACTTCCGGCTATTCTAATGGCACCTTCAAGCCTAACGACCAGGTGACAAGAGCACAGTTTTCCGTCTTCCTGACCCGAGCGATGGAAAAACTGTGGTTTACAGATATATATAAGCATTGGGCAAGGGATGATATCAGCATGCTGAAGAGAGAAGGAATCATAAAAGGTGAAAGCAACGGCTCCTTCAGGCCGAATGCCAGCATCTCAAGAGCGGAAGCAGCAGTCATGCTGGACAGGTCAATTGACCTCCCTGAAGCGGGCGGGTTCCAGGCAGCCTTTAAGGACCTCCCTGCGAATCATTTTTCTTACAGTTCCGTGATGAAGCTTGTCCAGGCTGGCATTCTATCAGACTCTGAAGCTTTCAGGCCATATGACGAAATGTCCAGGCAAGAATTCGCCAGGGTTATTGCCCTGGGGTACAAGTTAAACTACACGCCCGCCGATCCCGTGTTCACCGATGTTCCGCCCGATCATGGATTTTATGAGGCGATTCAGGCATTGGCACAGAATAATATCACAAAAGGGAATGGCAGCGGCCAATTCTCCCCCGGAAGCTCGATTACAAGAGCGGAATTCGCAAGTCTCCTGGCGCGCGCCTTTAGGAAATAAAAAAAGGAACACCTCTATTATATTTGGGAGGTGTTCCTTTTTTAGGTTTTTTTATGTTGCTGCAGTCTATTTCCGGCTGGGCCAGCTGCTTAGCAGAGCATTAACGACCGGCTTATCTGCTTAAAATCCTGTACAGGAATAATGCATACTGTCCTCTGTTTACCGTGTCGCCAGGCCGGAAGGTATTGTCTTTAAACCCTTCTGTCACCTTATTGGCAATCAAAGACCCCACTGCTTCGTAAGCAAAGCTTGAAGGAGGCATATCAGAGAATCGGATAGGGGCATTGCCTGTCAGCTTAAAGGCCCTTTGGAGTATTACGGCCATTTCAGCCCTGGTCAGGTTGGCATTCGGATCAAATAGATTTCCTTCCTTTCCTTTTATCACTCCTGCAGCTGCGACAGCTGAGATTTCCTTGGCATAACGGTATTCCTTCGGTACATCCGCAAAGCCTGCGTATGGGGCATTGGCAGTATCCAGCTTAAGTGCCCTTGCTATCAGCAGCGCTGCATCCAGCCTTGTTAATGATGCTCCCGGCCTGAAAGTTCCATCATTATATCCATTAATGATTCTCCCATCTGTCAGGAAAGCAACAGAATCAAAGTATGGTGAACTGTAGCCGACATCGGAGAACTTGGCCAGCTCTTCCACTACAGTGATCGGGATTTGCTTCACTGCGTTCCCATAAGAAGCTGTTATCACTCCGGTTCCCGCTGTCGTTGCTTTTACTATATTCCCAGAGACTTCACCGATTGTACTGCTCAGTTTCAGTTTGGAAGGATCTTTCGGAAGCGGATTATAAAATTGGTCAAGAACACTGGTTATATTGACAGCTAAAGATGATCCTTTCACAATTTCCCCTGAAGCGGATAATGCCGCATTCAAGAATTTTGGCTCTGAAAGAGGAGCTGTGCTGATTGCCTGAAGGGAAGTGGATACAGCCCTTTCCCTGCCATCAGACGGCTTATTCATCAGTGTGGCCAAGTCATTGCCGTTTTTGCGGGCGATGATGGCCGTACTCCCGCCTCCATCCAAATTAAGAGCTTTATAGGCTCCCAGCTTCACAAGATATTGAGCGAACTCGGTAAGGTTCATCCCCTTGCTTTCTGCTAGCCTTCCATCCACAGTCACCAGGAATACTTTACTCATCGTTTTATCGATGGCTACAGCGGTTCGGGGGGCCCTTTCCCTTGCCCTTGTGCTGTTAGGATCCATCCCCAGATCGACCTTGCCATTATTGACAAGAAGCGGGCCGCTCGCCAGCATATATTCAGAGTTCTTCCATTTATCATCAATATTGATGGCAATCTCTACGGTATCACCGGGCTTCATTTCTTTTAACGCCGGCAGGCTCGTACCGTGGGCAGAAAGAACAAATCCGTCTTCCGGGATTTTGGTGTTCGTGATGTCGCCGTGTGCGCGGATCTGGCTGACTGTGCCTGTAATCACATCACCGAACTCAAGGTCCCTGTTTTTAGAAGCATTGGAGAAGACGACTTCCATCCCATATTGGTTTGTATTCGTATAGCCGTTTGCGTATTCCGGCGTAAACAAAATAAGGTCATCATAATTCCTTATTTTATTCATGCTGGTAATATTCACTGTACGATTATTATGAACAGCAGACATCGAAAGATTGAAAGACTCAATCTGCGGCTTGCCCTGACTGTTGATGCCAAAAGCCACCGGCTTGTTGACATACTGATCAGAGCCTGTAGCGATGATCCCTGTATTCATTACTTTATTACGGTATGAAATCAAGTACATCGGCAACTTTGTGCTCATGTCAAAAAACGATCCATTAACCGCACCTACCACACGATTTCCTTCTCTATGATTAAGCTTCGCCTGAGCAGAAACAGTTGAGATTGTATTGAGCGGCAAAGGTATGGAAAGATCAAGCTTTGTATATGGATCTGCCATATTTACTTCAAGAAATTTAATAGATTGATTATAGGAATTAATAACCTCACGATTTTCCTTATACTTCACTCCAGGTGAAACCTGGAATTGTTCAGCCTCTGCGGCCGAGGCAGCCATGCCCGGAGCCAGGAAGGAACCAGCCTGTACAGCAAGCGCGAATGACAAACAAACAGAAATCAACTTCTTTTTATTTAACACAATTTGCCCCCTTGATTTATAAAATGTACCAATTTATGTATCTACCATATAGTTTTACCATATTTTCATAGATTTTGTCGATTGAACTCGGAAGAAAACAATTGGTATATTATGGTTCTACAAGCGCAATATGATGTCAAAAAAAAAAGCCGCATCGGCGGCTTCTTTCTTGTTACTGAACTTTTACATTTAAAGTAAGAGTTGTTGTGTTGTTAGACTGATCTGTAAACGGAGCCTCCAGAACATAATTTCCGGCAGGAATAACATCATATTTTGGGTGATCGATCAGCTTCCATTTGCCGTCCGTATGAGTCAATGTCCCCCAGTTGGCTCCTATGCCAGCTTTCACAGACTCTACATCTGTGCTTTTCAGCGTCACTTCAACCTGTGTTGCAGAAATGCTGTCGACAACTGTCATTTCCATAGCATTAAGATTAGCAGTACCGTTCGATGCAGGAAGAACAACTGAGGCAGCAGTGCCCCCATTAAAATCGAAAACTGCCGGAGCTGTTACGCCTTCAAGCGTGATAGAACCAACACCTGCTGCCGGCGGCGCAAAATCAAATGCGGTTTCCACGTCATCAACATACAGCCATCCCTGCTTCCCTGCCAAATCGTTATGTTCTACTGTTAACGTCTTGCGGTCTGCCGATAAACTCAATTTTGAAGGCTTTAACTCCATGACGAAGTCACCAGCGAGCTCAACATCTACATAGAAAAGGCTATATACATCTTTAGCAGTATAGTCCTCAGGAGCGGCTTCATCCAAAGCTATAGTAAATGAAGTGGAATTAATTACAGTGACTTCCTCAGCAAGCGGCATGTACATATTCTCAAATACCGCTTCGTAGGTTTTATATAGCAAGTTAACGAACTCGCCCCTCGTAATCTTCAAGTTGGTTCCGAATGAATCTTTTGTTTTCCCGTTTGTAATTTCAGCACCGTAAATGGCTTCAATATAAGGGCCGAAGACACCAACAGCATCCGTGAATGGAGTGTCAGCCGCAAAATCCTCCAGTCCAAAACCGAGCACAAGAATCTTCGCCATAGCTCCTCTTGAAAGCGGTTCGTTCGGAGCAAATGTCTTTTTATCTTTTCCAGAAATGATGCCTTCAGCAGCTAAAGCGTTGACAGCGCCTTCAATCCTTGGAATTAAATCCGTAAATCCTGCATCAGGTGCATTGTTTGTATCTAAATCCAGGGCATTAGCCATGATGACTGCAGCATCGCCTCTGGTAAGGTTCAGATTTGTGCCAAACTCAGTATCAGACTTCCCCTTAATAATGTCC
Organism: Bacillus sp. AG4(2022); assembly: GCF_031844465.1. Taxonomy (NCBI): domain Bacteria; kingdom Bacillati; phylum Bacillota; class Bacilli; order Caryophanales; family Bacillaceae; genus Bacillus; species Bacillus sp. AG4(2022). The sequence goes on along the minus strand of NZ_JAUZVH010000006.1, from coordinate 84,952 downwards.
GCTAAATAGAAAAAGGTAACTGCTTCATCATAATTAGAGCTGACATCCTTAAAATTATGAAATTCTGATGCTGAAGCTGCCGGAGCAACTGCTGCTACTGCTATTGCAGCAGTTGTACCTGCAGCAGCAAATTTTTGAAATGCGTTTGCCATGTTCTTGTTTCCTCCTGTTAGAAACTATATAAGTATGATTGCGCCCTCGTGCTTTATATAAGCATAAAAGGGTTTGCAATGATATCTTAACAAATTTAAAGATTTTGTAATACATGTAAATAATACCTATTATTTATTCCAGTATTCTCTCGGATTAATTAATTATGGCAAAAAAAAAGACAGTTCATTATAATCTTGAACTGCCTAAGCTTAGCTGGAGGTATCACTTCTGTTTCCAGAATCCAGCGGAAAAATTTCAATTAGTTTTTTTTGGAGATCCTTGATAAATTCTTCTGTCGAAAGCTGGCTGTCGCTTGTCCCGCTCTTATGCGCCTCTTTCAATATATCAAAGAAGTATTTTTGTTTTTCAGACATTTCCATATACCTTCCAATTCGTAATATCTATTACTATAAAGGAACAGCGCGGCAGTGTAAACAACAAACAGATTACAAGTGTATATTAAATAGATTACTTGTATAAAAAGACGCTGGAAAGTTAAGATTCCTTCCAGCGTCTCCAGTGATTATTTATTGATTGTATCGTTCATCAGATTGGCAGAGATCAGGAAGTTAGCCAGAATCTTAGCCATTTGGTCACGCTGGGTATATCCGTTAGGATCATAGTTTCCATCCAGCTTACCTGAAACGATGCCAGCCTGGTAAACGGCTTCTACACCTTTTTGAGCCCAACCGCCGACTTTCTTCGCATCTTTAAAGTCAGACAGCTTTTTCGACTTATCAAGCTGAGATTTATCATAGTTCAAGAATTTAATGTTCATGGCACGCTCAATCATGGCTGCCGCCTGGGCACGTGTGATTTTTTCATTAGGAGCAAAAGTGCCGTCGCCGATGCCTTGAATAACGCCATATTTAACTGCCGCCATCAATTCGCCTTCTTTGTTGAACCACTCTTTTCCGCTTACATCCTTGAAGGTATGATCATATGCTTGTCCGGGAAGACCTAATGCACGGACCAGGAGAACGGCAAATTGCGCTCGTGTCATATGCTCGGCCGGATCATACTTGCCTGTTTCTTTCCCTTTAATGATGTATTTCGAAGCAAGGGTTTCAATATACTCCTCTGCCCAGCTCTTATTATTAACATCAGGGAATGTAACATCGTTTTCCACAATTGTATATTTAGAGTTCGTCAATGACTTCACTGTTGCAGTTTTGCCGTCAAACAGTGTTGGGACAGCTGAGAATGTTCCATTGTCATTCAACTTAACTGCAACAGACTTTTCAGCATTAAACGTCTTGCTTCCAACAATGTTTCTTTCTACATAAGAACCGAAGACAGAAATCGTTTCAGTTTTGCTGCCTGATACAGCCTGAACAGAAAACTCGATAACATTTGATGCAAGCTTCAGGCTGTTCTTTGAAACTGTACCGCTTACTTTGCTTAGGTCTACCACGTTGACAGCTACTGTAAGGCTCAAGCTGCTTTCGCTGACACCAAGCTTTTTCGCAAGGGCACTGACATTGATTTCTGATACCGGCAGATTATATGAAGCTTCCTCTGTACGGACAGCAACAACCGCTTTGACATTCTTTTTCAATGCTTCGCTGAAAAGGGAAGCAGGAACTTCTGCTTTAACATCCTCTCCTGCACCAACGCTCTCAAGTGTAATTGGTACGACGCTCTTTTCAGAAGTAATGGCAGCCACGATTTCCTGCACCTTCTCAGGTACAACCTTTGTCACAACCTCTGTCACACCTGAAGAGTTCGTCACCTTTTCAATGACAGACGAATCAGCCGGGAGGGTTACGTCGTTTTGGCCAGGGTTAGACGGCTGGGTTGGGACTGGGCCGCCTCCGCCGATTCCGCCTCCAGACGATGGTGTGTTAGGGTTACCAGCCTTTTTGGCAGCCATAATGAATGCCCCTCTTAATGTATCCAAATCATTTGAACTCAGAATACTTTTCGAAACTAACTTATTATTAATATTATCTTTAATATCAAAGATACCTTCAAGACTAGTTCCCATCTTTGAAGCTAGCTTATTATTCAATTCTTTATACTTTGTATTAGAATTTAGCAGTTCATCCCTTATTTCAGCGGTAATACCTTCAATAGAACCTGTTAGTATTACTTCAAATAAGTCTGCAAGGTTCTTGCTAAGGTATTTTTCCCACAGAAGTTTCTCCGAATCAACAAGGAACTCAAGAACAGTGTCAATAGAGCCAGTTCCGACAATTTCCTCAAACGCACGGCCTTCATCAGACTCCTTAAAGTCGTTTAACTGTGTATCAAGATTAGCAGAATTAGCGGTAAAAACAAGCAAGGATAATTCTTTTGCAATGCCCTCGGCTGTAACTTTATTCAATGGTGCGTCTAAATCACCTAATTGGTCATTAATCTTTTGAGCTGTTGCTGGAGTCAGCACAGCTGTCCAATCTCCAGCTCCAAAAGAGCTAAGTCCGTTAGCAGCCTTATTAAAAACAGCTTTCTCTTCGGTTGAGAAATTGCTGTAAATCAGCGTCATTCTGTTCAAAGCATCAGTGGATGTAGCTTCGGCAGCCTCAACTTTTTCTGACGCTGTGAAAATGCCTGTTGTGACAACCGGTGAAAAAGCGATAGTCGCAGCCAGGATGGCTTTGACGGTTTTATTGCTGAATGGATATTTCTTCATAAAATACTGCACCTCTTATTTTTTACTTCCTATGTAAAATATGTATATATTTTGAAGGAGCGGAAAATCTAGTACTATCATACTTTATCGGTTTAACTTATTCAATGGTTCTGGTTATATTTATCTATATAATATTGTAAAACACTTTATATTTTACAATATTTTTCTTTTCTTTCCTATTTTATATGGTAAGATTTTATTATTTGAATCTGAAAGGAGAACTTCACGTTCATGGAAGGTAAGAGAAAAAGAAAGAGAAAGAAAAATAGCAGGAGCAAGGTTTGGAAATATATATTCATCACTTTTCTAGTTCTTCTGATTGGCGGAGGCGGGACGTTACTTTATTTTCTAAAAATAAAAACGTACGATGTGGCTGATGCAAAAGTCGAGGAAATAGTTGATCAGGAATACGATATTGTCCTTCCTGGTGAAGATGGGGAACAAGCCAGTACTGATAATGAATCAACTGCTGATTCCAGCGAAGGCAGCGATGGCGGGGCTGCTTCTGGCACTTCCACCAGTGCAGAAGCGGGGACTTCTTCTGGAACAGCCGAGAAGGCCGGGAAACAGGCACAAGCTGCTCAGAATGGATCTAAGCAAGCTTCGCCTAAAACCCAATCACCCGCCACAGCTGGAAATAAAGGTGCCGGCACAGAACCTGATGCTAAAAAAGATAATCCAGTAACCGTAGCAAGCATAAAGCAAAAATACCAGCCGACCTTTGAATCGCTCGAAAGCCAGGCAAATGAGCGGCTTAATTCACTGGTTTCACAGGCAGTGAGCGAATATCACACAAAGAAAGCGAACGATGAATCCATATCTGTTACTTATTTTTACCGTAAGTACAGTGAGGCTGGCCACGCTTTAGAGAATAGTACTGATGGAGCTTTCCAATATGTTTATGCGGCATTAGAGCAGGACTTGAAAAAGAACGGATTCAGTTCTTCCCATGCGGCAACCTTTAAAACCAAATATGAGAATGCTAAAAAAGCAAGAGAGAGCGCACTGCTTGATAAAGCGAAAAGTGCACTATAAAATTGGAACAAACCACACAGGTTTGTTCTTTTTTCATTGGGAAAAAGGTTTGCAGGATAACTTTTTTCCATTTTAGTATTTTTATGTATCCTAATTAGGTGATTAGACACATTTACAAATAATCTTCAGCATAACAATATAAGAAAGAGCTGGGAATAAACTGCTATACAGATTAGTCCTCTATAATGTTATGCTATCGTTTATGACATAGTTAAACCATTCAATAGACTCGGCTGAAAGGAAAATGAAATGAAACCAACTAAAAAGCAAAAGAAAAGAAAGTGGCTACAGATTACGGCAATTGCTGCTGTCATCCTGGCGGCTGCAGTTGGCGTCTATGCATATTCTGTTTATCATTCGCTGACTTCTGCTGTAGAAACGATGCATCAGCCAATAGAACGGGAAAAGTCCGAAAAGCGCCAGGAGACAGTCACTCTTGAAAAAAGAGATCCCTTTTCAGTTCTCATGCTCGGTGTAGATGAACGTGACGGAGATAAGGGCCGTTCAGATACGATGATTGTCCTGACAGTCAACCCTGAAAAGAATTCGGTTAAAATGCTGAGTATTCCCAGGGACACTAGAACAGAAATTATCGGACATGGTACCACTGATAAAATTAACCATGCCTACGCATTCGGCGGGGTACCTATGGCGATGGATACTGTTGAAAACTTCCTGGACATACCGATTGACTATTATATGCAGATCAACATGGAAGGCTTCCGCGACATTGTCGACTCTGTCGGCGGCATTACTGTTAACAATGATTTAGATTTTGATTCTGGCGGGTATCATTTCCCTGAAGGTACTGTAACAATGGATGGAAAAAAGGCACTTGCCTTTTCAAGAATGCGATATGAAGACCCTAGAGGCGATTTCGGCCGCCAGCTGCGCCAAAGAATGATTATCCAGGCTGTACTTAAAAAGGGAGTAAGTGTTTCTTCATTAGCCAATTACGATGAGATTTTCTCAGCACTGGGTAAGAATGTGAAAACAAATCTTGCCTTTGGTGAAATGGTTGACATTCAGAAACACTATAAAAATGCAGCTAAGGATATTGAACAGATTTCCATCGAGGGAACCGGAGAAAGAATTGATAACATATGGTATTTAATGGTTTCAGATGAAGAAAAGGGCAGAATTCAGTCGGAAATGAAGAACCATTTAAGCTTATAAATGATAAAGGGCCGGTATCCAAAAGATATCGGCCCTTTTTATCTAGTTAAATCTGGTTGGCGAGTATCGTTACAACTGCACTGGCCAGTACGGTTACTACAGGGATTGAAATGTAGAGCAGTCGCTTTTTCAGCTGTTTCTTCCTCTTGATTTCTTCCGGTGTGGTCCAATTTCTTTTCAAGGTTTGACATCTCCTTTACAAGTGATGGCAGCTGGCTGGCCTTATCGACTGAATAGAGGCCCCTTTAGCTTTGCGTCATCATTTTTCAATGATTTTGCCTTTGGTATTTATATCGGAACTATCTGCCCTTTATTAAACAGGACTTTTATATCATAAACAAAATATCTTGGCAATTCCAGTAATCCTTAAGATTTCATTTAGGTCTTTATGCTCATTTCTGAACATTCCATTGTATCTTCTTTCTTGATAAATTTCTTGAATCCTGTATGATTCCTATGAGGTGCTATTTACATGAAGGATTTTGACAGACTGCCTAAATCAATAAAAAAGACTATCCGTTATATTAATCAGGATGTTAAAACAATCGAACAGCTTGATAGAATAGAGAAGAAGCTCAATCAACAGCTGGCCGACAGAAGAAAGAAGCTGATGGTGAAAGAATTGTAATGCTTTCAAATTCTCCAGGCCTATAAATGGAACAGGAAAGACAGCCACAATAGGACTCCTCACTTCTGTCAGGTTAATTTCTGACTGCAGTTCCGTAATGGCTGTCTTCCTTCTATTCCGACAGCCGCTGGATCGTCTTCGCCAGAAGCAGCGTCCTTTCCGCAAGCGTCGGAATTTCTACATATTCATTTTCGCTGTGGGCATTGCCGCCGACAGGCCCGAGCCCATCCACTGTCGCAACGCCATTGGCAGAGGTGAAGCTGGCGTCAGATCCGCCGCCTGTCGCCGTATCGGAAACCTCAAGCCCAATTTCCTTGCCGACCTCCTGAATGACATGAAGAAGCGATTCATTCTGCTCATTCTTCTCCATCGGCGGGCGGCTGATTCTGCCCTTGACCTCCACCCTTGTGCCAGGAACATCGGTGTGGGAGCAGATTTCCTCAATTTTTTCCTGAAGGAATCTCGCCTGCTCCATATCGGTGATGCGGATGTCCACATGGGCGACCGCGCTTGGCGATACTGTATTGACGGCCGAACCGCCTTCGATCAGTCCGACATTGACGCTGATTCCCTTTTCATGATCGTTAAGCTCATGAAGCTGGATGATCTTATGGGCCAGCTCCTCAATCGCGCTGCGCCCTTTTTCCGGCTCAATCCCCGAGTGGGCAGCTCGACCTTTAACGATCACTTTGTAGCGGCCGCCTCCCCTCCTTGAGGAGACAAGCGACCCGTCCTTCCTGGCAGGCTCCATAATCAGGGCATACTCCTTGCCTGCCGCCTGCCCGATGATCAGCTTCTTGGATGCCGGTGAGCCGATTTCTTCATCTGTGTTCAGCACGATCAGGACATTTTCATATCCCTTTGTCCCGCTCGCTATCAATGCCTTCAAAGCATATAAAAGCTCAGCCTGGCTGGATTTCATATCCGCCACACCCGGCCCCAGCGCCCTGTTCCCCTCGATCCGGAACGGCCTTTTGGCTGCTGTTCCGTCAGGAAATACCGTATCCATATGGGCAACAAGGATGATCTTCGGATCAATGGCATTTTTGTGCCTGATGATCAGATTATTGCCATACTTCTCCTGTTCGTCGACCTGTACCAGGAACCCGAGCCTTTCGTACTCTTCCTTCAGGATAGAGCCTACTCTATCTACCCCCTCTTTATTGTGGGAACCGCTGTCGATATTGACGAGCCTTTCGATCAGCTCCAGCATTTCCCCTTGCCTGCTTCGTATAAAAACCTCCACTTTTTACCCCTCCATAAAAATGAGCCGCAATTATGCACTTTTGTTATGTATCGATTATACCTTACTATTTTGTTTATGTTTCACAATTGGAGAATGTTAACAAGATAAATTTGTCCGGTGATATTTTTCCTCACTGGCGAATATCTTTTTATAACTTGTCTAAAGGAGGCCGGGCGCAATGAAAAAACGCGGCAAATTCCCTGTTAAGCTCATCGTGATTCTCATTGCCTGTGCAGCCCTCTTTTTCCTTATCCGGCTCGTCCTGCCTTCCGCAGAAAAGCGGGCCATCAGCACGGTGGATGAGTTTTATACATACGAGCAGAAAGGCGATTTTTCAGCTTCCTGGGAGCTTTTCCATCCGGCAATGAAAAAGAAATTTGATAAAGGCCCCTATATCCAGGACCGGGCTCACGTCTTCTTGAACCATTTCGGGGTCAATACCTTTTCCTATGAGCTTGGCAAGGCGGAGAAGCTTGAGAACTGGAGGATGGCAGATGGCGGGGAAGCCTTTCCTAAGGTTTATAAAGTCACGGTTACCCAGACATACAAAGGGAAGTACGGAAATTTCAATTTAGTGCAGGATGTGTTTGCGGCCGAGATGGAGGATGGCTGGCGGATCCTTTGGGATTATAAGCAGAAATAAGAATTCTCCTGCAAAACCTTTCTTATTTAAGGATGGTTTTCTTGATTTTCTGATAAATTGGCATTTTTTCATTTTTTCTTATTTCCCATGATTTTTATACGAATTTTTTATAAAAAATATCATTTTTAAGATAAAAAAGTACTAAAAAAGAAATTTTCCCTAATTCGCAAACAATTTATTTCCCAACTATGCTGAACTTACCCGGGAATACCTGGCAGGCGCGCCGCCCGATAGGAAAGTCCGCATGGAAAACTTTGAAATGCTTGCAGAACAATACCAGCCGATGATCCGGAAGATCATCCGCACACTATCCATCTATAAAAATGAAGATGAATTCCTGCAGATTGGCCTGATTGCCCTTTGGGAAGCACATGAAAACTTCCGGCCGGAAAAAGGCGAGTTCACTAATTTTGCCTACACCACTATCAAAGGCAAGTTCCTGACAGAAATGACCCGAAACAATAGAGAGGAAGAACAGAAGGTTTATGCGAAGGAAGAATTCTGGGAAAATATCGAGGATGCTGATTCTAGAGTGCCGTTCGAGAAAAAACTGATCCTCTCATACTGCGGGGAACTGACAGATAATCAGACAAAATGGGTGATGTACACGGTGCTGGAGGACTTGACTGTTCCGGAAATTGCAGCAAGGGAAAAGGTTTCTTTGTCTGCAGTCAAGGCATGGCGGAAAGGCGCTAAGGAGAGGCTTAAAGGAAACCGGGAAATTTTTAGTTGAACTGTAACTTTTCTGTAACCATTTTTAACCAGACTATAACTATTTCATAGACGGGGAACTGTATAGTAGAGCTATACCAAGGTTTATCATCGTTTTACCCCATTTTTGAAAGTCCGGCCTGCTGACTGGCACCAGCACGCCCGGCTTTTTTTTGGGGATGGTGACTGGCACCCCAAACAAAAAACAGCCGCCCAACAAACAGCGGCTGTTTAACCTATCTCGCATCCCGAACCTGCATCGCCTTTTCCGGATAATCCGTCATGATGGTGTCCACCCCGAGGTCAAGCAGCTCACGCATCTGTTCTTCTTTATTGATCGTAAACACACGGACCGGGAACTGGTTGCGTTCCGCCTCCCTGCTTGCCTCCGCATAGGCAACCGGCGCATAGACATGCAGTGCTGATGCACCAATTCCAGCAGCATACTTCCACGGCTCATACAACACCTCCATGAACAGGATGGCCGTTTCAATTTCAGAATCCAGCTGATGGACTCTCTTGAGGCTGTAATGATTAAAGGATGAAATAATCGCATGGGATTTATATTCATATTTCTCGAGTGCTTCGAGCACCTTTTCCTCAATGCCCTCATAAGGAATCGCATCACTCTTGATTTCAACGTTCAGCCTGATGCCTGATCCCTTGAGCAGCTTCAGCACCTCGCCAAGAACAGGAATCCTTGTTCCGGCGAACTCTTCCCTGAACCAGGAACCGGCATCCAGCCGTTTAAGTTCTTCAAGAGTCATATCCCGGATATTCCCCTTGCCATTAGTCGTCCTGTCGACCTTCTCATCATGGATGACAATCAGCTCGCCGTCCTTTGAAAGATGGACATCCAGTTCAATACCGTCGACTCCGAGCCTCACTGCTTCTTCAAAGGCCGGCATCGTATTTTCCGGATATGTGCCCTTGCTGCCGCGGTGAGCGTAAATTTTAGTTTTTGACACGCTTTCCCCTCCTCTTTCTTCTTATTTCGTTATACCACAAAAAAACAATCTAAAAGAAAAATCCGCTAAAAATTACAAACAACTTTTACAACCGGACAGAATCAGGCATACCGATACGAACGAAAAGAAAAAGGTGCTATCGTGTGAAAACATTTCTTGTTTCCTTTAGTTTACTACTGATCATATGTGCATGCTCAGCCAGTGAGCATCCATCAGACAGCTTTATTGTCATCGGCCACCGCGGTGCCTCGGCCTATGCCCCGGAGCATACGATTGCTTCCTATGAAATGGCCGCCCAGCTTGGCGCAGACTATATTGAAATTGATCTGCAGATGACGAAGGACGGCAAGCTCGCTGCCATGCATGACCAAAAGGTTGACCGCACGACGAATAGATCAGGTGCCGTCCAGTCTTTTACATTGGAGGAGCTGAAGCAGCTTGATGCGGGTTCCTGGTTCAACCGCAAGCATCCCGGTTATGCCGACCCGGCATACAGCCGCCTGAAGGCTCCTTCGTTAGAGGAAATCTTTCAGCATTTCGGAAGCAGTGTGAACTATTATATAGAAACCAAGTCTCCTGATTTATATCCCGGAATGGAGGCAGAACTCTTAAGGCTATTGCATGAGTATGGCCTGATAGGCAGCAAAAAGGACAATGCCCGGGTAATCATCCAGTCTTTCAGCAGCAAAAGTCTGAAAAGGATTCACCGGAATGAACCTGACATCCCTCTGATCCAGCTGATCTCCTACAAAGAAAAGGCTGTGTTGACAGATCAGGACATCAAGAAGCTGCAGAAGTACGCAGCCGGCATTGGCCCGAATTATAATATGATCGATGAAGAATATGTAAAAAAGGCGCGGGCAAATGGACTGCTTGTCCATCCTTATACTATTAATAAGCAGAATGAGATGGAAGAAGGGGTCTCTTGGGGAATAACAGGGGCGTTCACGGATTTCTCTGATACTTTGACAGAGGTGATCAGTAATTCTGACCTGAGAGAATAATCAGCAAAAACCTAAAAAAACTTCCTTCGACGGGAAGTTTTTTTATCTTCTTTTCGACATACCCTTATTGCAATCAGCCACTAATCTCCGTGATTTTGGATTCTCTCTGGCAATCAGACAAATATTTCTCAGGAAATAAGAAAAAGCCCCGTGAATAGAGTCGTATCTTGTCAATATTTCTTTTGTTTCATTTACAATAAATGGCGGTATAAAGATAATAAGAATTTAGGGAAAACTATCATAGAGAAAAAAGGTCTTGCTGTTACATTGTTGGTTTACTCATCTAGCTGCCGCAGAATATTCGTTTTTTTATCAATCAAAAAACACAAGGAGTGGTACTAATGAAAATCAAAGCAGGAAGCTGGGCCATGCTATCCCCACAGGACAAATTCCTTCTACTGAAAATTATCAGCGAACGTTCTAAACATACAGATCATGAATAAGCCATAAAAATAGCTTAGAAACCGGGAGCGGCTTCTAAGCTATTTTATTTATTTCCGGGCATAAAACGAAGATGCAGGAAGAATTCTATGTGTTTATATAATGCCTTGTAATCTCATCCCAAATCCCTTTCCCGCTTTCTGCTTTCACCGGTGTCAATGTCTGCCCGAACATAATCTTATGCCCGGCAGTCTGACAGATATTGGCCGCCGGCATAGGGGAAGACAAAATATCAAAATCATAGAGCTTCATATAAAATTCCTCATCCCAGTGAATGCCGTTCTCATCTTCATGATCAGCAGCCTGGACAACCCCTGTCGCCACACCACGTGCGATGATTCCCCTCTTGTTGCTATATAAAAATACGAGATCCCCTTCCTGCAGCTTCTTAATCTTTTCTTTCCATGGCGAAAAATATGCCGCGCACTTCGCATTGGCCAGCATATCCCTCTCATCCCTGCCATTCGGGCAGCCTGAACGGTTTGTATTAATCAAATAGGCTTTCTGCGGCATGGTATCACATCCTTGGTGTTTGTTTTTATTATTTTTACCCGGTTTCGGAGGTTGTAAAAGGGGGCGTGTTTTTGGTAAAGGGCTAGGGAGTGGAGAGTGCTAATGAGGGAAAGGGTTTGGGATACATGATTTCCTTTCTAAACGCCCTCTTATGTATCCCATCTGGCTCTTCATATACATGACTCACTTTCTAAACGCCCTCTCATGTATCCCATCAGGCTCTTCGTATACATGACTCACCCTCTAAACACTCACTCCTGTATCCCATCGCTCCAATGCAGGCAACATCTCCCCGCAAAACACAAAAACACCGCCGCATCAAAAGCGGCGGTGCCTGGCACCAGCTTAGTACATCAAATAATCCTTACGCACTTTAGTAAAATCTTTGAGCTCATCCTTCCACTGCGATTCAATCCACTCAACAGATTTCCCTTCTTCAATGGCATCGCGGACCCAGCCGTTTCCAATGAGCTGGTCGAAGAAGGAGATGCCGCGGCTGTCTTCAGCACGGAATGCAAAGTCCTCCGGATACAGGTCATGGATGCTTTTGACGATATGCAGTCCGGTTTTAACTGGTTCAAATTCATCAGGGTCTGTGATGTGGATCTGAATGCCGTGGGACAGTTTGCCGGCGTGCTTGGAAATCGATGGTGTGAAGGATGCTGCCCGGAAGCTGACACCCTTCAGGTTCAGGCTGTTGAGCTGCTGTGCCAGATTATCGGCATTGATGAACGGTGCTCCGATCAGCTCGAATGGCTTCGTCGTTCCCCTGCCTTCCGATACATTGGTGCCTTCGATCAAGGCAGCTCCCGGATATACTAGGGCGGTATCCAATGTCGGCATATTCGGTGATGGCATGACGAATTGGAGACCCGTTTCGTCATAAAGCATATCCCGCTTCCAGCCCTTCATTTTGACGACTGTCAGGTCTGCGCCGATCTTGAATTCCTCATTGAACAGCTTGGCAAGCTCGCCGACGGTCATCCCGTGGCGAAGCGGGATTTCGTAATTGCCGACAAAGGATTTGTACGGTGTTTCCAAAACTGGCCCTTCCACCTCAGTGCCGCCAAGCGGATTCGGGCGGTCAAGGACGATGAATGGGATATCGTTCTCTTTTGCGGCTTCCATTGCATAGGCCATGGTGTAGATATAGGTGTAAAAGCGGGTTCCGACATCCTGGATGTCAAACAGCAGGACATCGACGTTTTCCAGCATTTCCGGGGTCGGCTTTTTGGTTGCTCCATAGAGACTGTATACGGGAAGACCCGTTTTTTCATCTGTATAAAACTCGACATATTCCCCGGCTTGCGCGCTTCCCCTTACACCATGCTCAGGTCCGTACAGGGCTGTAAGCTCTACTTCGGGATCATTATGAAGGAGGTCTACAATACTATTAAGCTCTTGATCGACGCCGGTTGGATTAGTGATCAAGCCGACGCGCTTTCCTTCTATTAATTCCTTCTGATCATCGAGCAGCACCTCGATGCCCAGCTCGAATTTCTTCGCTTTCTTATCTTTGCCTTTATGCTTTCCGTTATCTGCGAAGGCTGCTGCAGACAGGGCGGAAAGTACGAGAATCAGTGACAGCATAATGATCAAGCGTTTTTTCAATGTGACCCCTCCCTGGTTTTGAGAAAAGCCCCAGCCCTGGAATCCAGGCACTGGAACCCTTCATATTGAAAAAATAGTCCAGCAGGAAGATTGCCTTCCTGCCGGCTGCTTTAGTAGCTCAGACCGTGGCCGTATTCATACAAAGTTCCGCCTTCAAGCGACGGGATTGTCACTGGAAGCTTTCCTGCTGGCGCGAACTCTCCGAAAATCGCACCTGCAGTTGCTTCAAAGCTTGCCGGGCGGAATCCGTACTGCGCAAGATAGGCATCTGTGCCTGGCACGGCCATGATGTCATAAGGATTGCGGATGGCTACCGTGATGACTGGTGCATCTGTTTCGCTGATCAGCTTGTTGATCATTTTCATTTGTGCGCTGTCAGGCGAGCGGCCGGAAACATTATACGTGTAGGAGCCGACGATGACTGCTTTTGCTTTTTTCGCTTTTTCCAGCTGTTCTGCCGTGAGGCTGTAGTCAGCTGATACTATGATTTCTGTATTAGCGTGGCGTGCTTTTACTGCGTTCCCCAGGTCATTGATATAGGTGCTGCCGATAACGAGGATAGAATCACTGTCTGCCGCTGATAGCGGAAGGGCTCCTTCATTTTTCACAACGGTGATTGATTTCTGTGCTGCTTCCTTTTCAATCGCTTTATGTTCGGCAGAGCCTACGACATTAAGGGCATTGGCAATCTTATCGTTCAGGTCCTCCGGTGTTTCTTCTTTGATGATTCCCCGCTTGAGCTTCAAAGTCAGAATTCGCTTAACAGAAGCTTCGACCCGTTTTTCCGAAATTTCTCCTGACTTAACAGCAGCCAGCAGCCCTTCAGCGACTGCTTCGAGTCCGACCGGCATCAGAACAATGTCTGTTCCTGCTTTGACGGAGCGGATCGCTGCGTCAACAGGCCCAAAGTGCTCTGCGATGGCATTCATGTTCATCGCATCTGTTGTAATGACTCCCTCATAGCCCATTTCCTCCCTCATCAGCTCTGTGAGCACTTTGTAGGAAAGGGTTGCCGGGAGGGCAATTTCTTCACCTGTTTTTTGTGAAATTACTTTTGTATCATCGATTTTCGGGAAGGTGACATGTGCCGTCATGATGGCATCAATGCCTGCTTCCATCCCCTTTTGGAATGGATACAGCTCCACTTCCTTCAATCGCTCTTTATCATGCGGGACCTCAGGCAATCCAAGGTGGGAATCGACTGCTGTGTCGCCGTGGCCAGGGAAGTGCTTCGCTGTTGCCGCGACGCCTGCAGACTGCAGCCCCTTTGTATAAGCTACCCCCATCTCAGCTACAAGCTCAGGGTTTTCCCCGAAAGAGCGGACGCCGATGACAGGATTGTCCGGATTGTTATTCACATCCATGACAGGCGCGAAGTTGGTGTTGATGCCGAGGGCAGCAAGCTCTTCACCAATAGCTTTCCCCACCTTTTCGGCAGTTTCAGGGGAACGGGCGGCACCAAGGGCCATGTTGCCCGGCATATCAGTTCCCGACTGCAGGCGGGTGACAATGCCTCCCTCCTGGTCGATTGTCATCAGGAGCCCGTATTTTTCTGATGCTTCCTGGTATTGTGAGACCAGCTTCGTTGTCTGCTCGGTTGTCACGACATTCTCGCGGAAAAGAATGACGCCGCCGAGATGGTATTTTTTCACAAGCGCTTCAATTTCCGGCTGGATTTCTGTTACGTTCTGGCCTTTCCAGGTCCGGAAATCCGGCATAAGCATTTGCCCGACTTTTTCTTCAAGCTTCATTGCTTTGACAGCATCATCGACCAGCTGATAGCGCTTTGATTTTTCCTTGCGGATTTCTGCCTGAAACCCGGATTTGCGATTTTTTGCGTCAATGGCGATCCGGTCTTTATTTTTTCCATCTGTTACGGTAATAAAAGTACGGCCATTTTTTCCTGACAGTGTTACAGTTCCGTCATCAGATACCCTGGCGACCGTTTTATTGGAGGAGTTCCAGTCAAGATTCTTGGAGACTCCTAGAAAATGCCCTTCCTTATAGACATGCAGTGCTTTAAGCTGCAATGTTTTTCCGCTGAACTGCGTCTCGGATTCCGGCAGGTTCTGCAGGAGGACGAGATCCTTCACCTTATTTTTGCCGGCTGCCGCTGCAGGCTGAAGCCAGGCGGAGAACCCAAGGATCAGAACCAGAAAAGTCATTACAATCGTTTTGAGCTTTTTCAAAGCCATTCCTCCTCAACATTTAATAGCTGCGTTTTTGCCATTCTTCACTCGCAAACTCAGGCTTTATGTCTTTACCTTTCTCAGGAGAGATTTTTATATTATCCAGGTACCAGCCTCTGCCGTTGACGGTTGCATCGGTTTTATAGCGGAAGCGAATGAGCTTAGTATCTGCAGGAAGCTCAGCTTTAACCGTGCTCCAGCTTTCGCTGTTTCCGGTAAAAGATTTGACTTCAGTCCAATTTGTGCCGTCTGCTGAGATTTCCAGATAGCCATAATCGCTGTTTTCCTCAATCCGGTGCCAGGTTTCAAAAGAGAGAACCGCCTGTGAATGCAGATCGACTTCAGCTGTCAGGCTTTTTTCTGTATTATCGCCATAGCCCGAGAACCAGGCCGGCTGCTTGCCAGGGATGCTGACCGGAATGCTGTCTGCCACCTGTCTTGCAAATGCCCTTCTTGCTCCATTCGTTGAAACGGTGTTCCTTGTCGGATGGACCCGGTTGGTCAGCAGGATGGCAATGGTGTCATTTTTCTGGGAGATGACAACTGAAGTGCCTGTGTAGCCTGTGTGGCTGAGTGAATCTTTATCTGTCAGCGCATCGCCGAGCCAGCCCTGGTTCAGCTCCCAGCCTAGTCCGTGGTCATCGCCTGGAAACTGCGGGATCTGATTTTCCGTAAGCGTCCTGACTGTTTCTTTTTTCAGGATGCGCTTTCCGCCATAGGTACCTTCATTTACATACATATGTGCAAACTTCGCCAGGTCTCCAGCTGTGGAAAAGACACCGGCATGACCGGCGACGCCATCAAGCGACCAGGCATTTTCATCATGAACCTCTCCCCAGACAAGGCCGCGCCCAAGGGCAGGCTGATATTCAGTGGCTGCTATCCTGTCCTTCAGACTTTCGGGAGGGTTATACATGGTATCCTTCATGCCAAGAGGCTTGGTAATATGGTCTCTCACATATTCATCCAGGCGCTTGCCTGACAATTTTTCAATAAGGGCTCCGAGGGCAATCATGTTGAGGTCGCTGTATGTATAAGTGCTCCCCGGTTCATTGGCAAGCGGATATTGCAGAGCGATTGAGATACGGTCTTCGCGGCTGTTCCCTTGTGAATAGAGAGGAATCCAAGCCGTGAATCCAGAAGTATGGGTCATCAGCTGCCTGATGGTCACCTCTTCCTTGCCGCCGGCTGCAAACTCAGGCAGATAATCAGCCACCGGATCATCAAGATTGAAGAGGCCTTTTTCATAAAGCTGCATCGCGGCTGTTGTTGTAAAGATTTTGCTGATGGAAGCAAGGTCAAAGATGGTGTCCTTCGCCATGGAGATAGGCTGATCGGCTTCTGTCAATCCGTCATCTTTGTACTGATAAGCCATGCCATAGGCTTCATGCTTGACGATATGGCCGCGCCGGGCCACAAGCGCCACTGCACCTGGCATCACCCTGGAATCAATCATCTCCTCCATGATTCCATCGATTTCATTGAGCGGGCCTTCAACCATGCCTGCACCCCTGGCAGATCCCGGATGAAGCACCGGCGATGATTTTCCCGGATGATCCCATGGAAATGGAACAGGAGGCATAAACTTTGAAGAACTCATTTCCGGATCCCCCGCTTTTTCTTTTGCTTCAGGACTGTCGCTTGCCATAACTGCAGGAGCCACAGCGCTTAGGCTCAGGATGGCAGCCAATGTCACTTTCACAGACTTATTCTTCATCCTATTCCTCCTTTTATCATCTCTGAACACGAACCGGACTATCTCCTTCCCTCCCTTTAATTTAAAAATTCAAATAATTACATCTTTAGGTTAGCGAAATAAGTGTATAGATGTCTATACCAAAGAGGACCTAGTCAATGCTGATTCGACGTCAGAACCGTGACTTTAGGCATGGACAGATGGGAGGATTTGTTCGACAAATGTTTTAAATACAATAAAAGGGACAAATCTTCTTTTTTTATTTACTCCGCCTATTAACAAACGAAAGTCTTCAACATTAAACCTGCCGAAAGCAATTTTGAAAACGCCGCGAATCAGGAAACAGGTACATGGCGGGCTATGTCTAAAAAAAGACGGAATGCCCGCATGGCCTCCGTCTTTTCCTGCTATACCTGACTCATTAAAACTGTTGCCAGCACACTTGAAACAATAGTAAATACAAAAATTGATATGTACAATATAATTTTGTTTCTTTTTTTTCTCCGTTTTATAACTTCAGGCGTGTCCCACTTCATTTTTGACATCAAATAGTCCCCTTTTCTGTTTGATGGCAGCTGGCTGGCATTGTTTTTTTTCCACATAAGCCCCTATAGCTTTGCGTCATCACTTTTCAGTGATTTTGCCCTTGATATTCACCCTCTCATCCTGTATTTACCAGATCATGCACTAAAATTTAATACCACACTAAAAATTAAATAAACATGATTTTCAAAAAAATATTTTTTAAATATAGGTGCCGGCCATTCTACTAAAGGAGGTCTTGCAATATCACTTTGTTTAAACCAGTCCATTTTATCCGGAGCGTACTCCTTAAAAATAAAAAGATGCCTCCTATCGGGAAGGCATCTCTATTACTTATCCTTTGATTTCAAGCAGTTTCTGGCGCAGTTCATTTTCCATAGAAGCCAGGTCACTTTCTGCCTGGCGCCGCTTATTGCGGCCCTCCTCCTGGATCCGGAGTGTTTCTTCCAGAGTGGAAATGAGATTTTCCTGGGTTTTCTTAAGCGTCTCAATGTCCACTAGGCCGCGCTCATTTTCCTTGGCGGTTTCAATGGTATTGGTTTTCAGCATTTCCGCGTTTTTCAAGAGCAGCTCATTGGTTGTTTTTGAAACCTGCTTCTGCGCTTCAACGGCATGGCGCTGACGGATAAGGGTCAGGGCAATTGCCACCTGGTTTTTCCACAGCGGGATGGCAGTGTTGATGGATGCCTGGATCTTTTCGACAAGGGCCTGGTTCGTGTTTTGGATCAGGCGGATCTGCGGGGCGGATTGGATCGTAATTTCCCGGCTCAGCTTTAAATCGTACAGCCTCTTGTCCAGCCTGTCCGCAAACTGAAGCATATCGTTGACTTCCTGGAATTTCATCTGGTCGCCTGATGATTCCGCTTCCTTCCTCATCTGCGGGATTGTCTGCTCATGAAGCTCCTCGAGCTTGATTTCGCCCGCTGCAATATAGACATTGAGAGCGTGGAAATATTCCTTGTTCGTGTCATATAACTTCTCCAGCATATGGATATCGGATAAAAGGACATTTTTGCTGCGGTCCAGCTTTACGCTGATCCGGTCAATCTGCGCTCCTGTTTTTTGATATTTGGAGAGGATCTCCTGGACAGAATCGGAGATTTTTCCGAACATGCGGGAAAACAGCGACTGCTTGCCCTGCTTCAGTTCATCCGGATTCATATCATTGAGGCGCTTCATCAGGTCATTGATGATATCACCGACCTCTCCGATATCCTTTTTCTGGACATGCTCGAGCATGCTGTGCGAGAAGGTGAGCAGCTTCGTCTGAGCCTGAGTCCCATAAGCAATCATGGCCTGGTGGTTGCGCGGGTCGATCTGCTCGGCAATCTGATAAGCCCGGGCGCGGTTTTCCTCCGGGATCACGTCTATGAGCTTCACCGGTTTCTCTTCTTTCGCTAGCTCCAGGACAGGTCCGCCATTCATGTCGCCGAACGGGTCGGCAAGGATATCATCCATAAGACTGCTCGTCTTTTTCGTTAATGATGGGTTTTGTTCGCTCATTTCAGCCTCCTGCTTTCTTCAGGTAATCGGTTTTCCTTCCACGTTTTAATCGAGTTTTTTGCCACGTCTATTTCAAAATTAAGATTATCAATATCATCGGAAATCACTTCGTACAAATCCTTCTCAACCGTCTGGGAGAGTTCATTGATGGTCCTTCGGGTTTCCAGCAGTGACTGGTCGATTTCAAGGTTCTTCTTCGGCTGGGTGGAGAGGAAAACATATTTCTCCGTCATTTCCACCAGAGAATCAAGATGGGAAAAATAAAACCGCTCCGCCTGGTAAAAACGCTTCGGCTCTTTCTTCGTCAGCCTGTAAATCTTCCGTGTGATCCTCATCAGTTCAATCCGCTGCTTCAAAGAAGGAAGATGGCGGATCGCAAACAATGATTTGTGCAGGCGGGAAATTTTCTTTTTCCCTTCTGCAAGATTTGTCTTGATATACTTGTATTCCCTCCGCGTCAGCCCGTGCTTCCTGAGGAAACGGACACGCCCGATCTGGAATGCGGCCAGATATACTAACGCAGCCGCTCCGCCTGCTATCAGCCCGGATAAGAAAAACGTCTGGTCAAATCCGAAATAGCTGACCGTCCAGACCGACCCGGCGAACGGGACAGCCAGTACTGTGCCTATAAGAAACGAAACAATCCGGTTCATTCATATCGACTCCTGACATAAAATCCTGCTTTATCTACTCATACGATTTAAGACAGAATAGGTTTCACCCAATCTCCCCGCTTGACAGAAAAAGTAAGATTATCTTATTTAATTCAACAATACACGATAAAACTCCTCTTTTCCATAGACCAGGACTGTAAGATTGGGTAGGTCTTGAGGCGTAGAAGATGGTGACAGGCACCTCCCGAAATTTGTCGAATCAATACCAAAAGAACCGCTAAGAGCAAAGCGCTCTCAGCGGTTCAAATGCTTGTATTATTTAGTTTTCCCGAAGGGGATTGTGATGGATTGGGCAGCTTCTATTTTTTTGCCTTCTGCATTTGCTTCATCTGTGTAAGTAATGGTGACTGTATCTCCATCTGTTATGGTCAGCATTTCTTCACTTTTTTCAGCAGACAGGTTAAGCATAACCGTTCCAACAAATACATTCGTATCAGCACCAGTCTCAGTCAGAATAACTTCCAGCAGCTCTCCGTTATCATTTACAGCCTGGGCAGCTACTGTGTCGGCTGCATTGCTGTTCAAATTAAGATGCTGATCTTCAACCGTAACTTCAATGGAGGTTTCATCCTGCAGTTTAATGCTAACAGTTCCGGATGAAGTTTGCTTTACTTCCTCAACAACGCGATCCTCCGCCGGCTTTTCTTCTTTTGTCTCAGGAAGGCTGTTTACACCTTCCCCTGGGTTTTCTGCTCCCGCATCAAGATGGATCGTATTGGATTTTCCGAACACCCCTGAACCATTATCTACTAAGTAAACGGCATAATCTCCAGCCGGGAGACCCGCAGTGTCAATCAGCGTATTCTCTCCGTTATTAGGCGGACCAGCTGAAACAGCGACACCAGATTCAACCAGATCATATAGCTCCTGCTCGGTAATATCCTCGGAACCATGGCTGACTGGAACAAGGAATACCTGGGACAGCTGGTAATCGCTTGTCGCAACATCCAGGATATCGCCTGATTTGTATGACTCCTTTGCTAAAATATACGACCAAATTGTATTATAGTTCGCATATACATCCTCAGAAATCTTCTTGATATCATCCCTGGAGAGAGGAGCACCGCCTGCTGCGAGATGTTCCGTAAACAATATTTGATATAGCTTGAATTGTTCCCAAGAGAAATAAACATTTTCTGAATAGGATTCTTCAAAAATACCTAAATCATATTCTTGAAGCTCTTGAGGATTTTGGGTGATCTTATCGAAAATCTCCTCATAGATTCTTTCGTTCGTATCCTCTACTGCTGTTTTCACATCCTCGAGTAATAAATCCCGCCCCATCTCTGCTTTCATTTCAGCAAACTGGTCGTGGTAATAGCTAACATAAGGATCAAATACAAGATGAGCGATCTCATCAGGAAGCAGGGAATAAATCTCATCGCGGGTCACTTCGCCAGGACTTGAATTAATCTTTTCTAAGATTGAATTCGTTTCTGCGGAGTTGACCTGCAGCAGAATATCACGAATCTCCTCATAGGAAAGCGGCTCGCCGTTATTGCTTTGAATGGCCTCATTTAAGGCGCTGCGGTATCTCTCCATATTTCCCCATATAACGATGTCATATCCATACAGCTCTTCAAGAACAGAGGAATCAAATCCATCAGGGCTGTCATTGATCTCGGCAAGCCTTGTTTTTACCGCCAAGGCATCCCCTTCCACTACAGCTTGCTTTATTTCTTCTTTGGTTAAAGGTGCACCCTTCACTGAAAGCATGGCTTTAATAGCTTCACGGTAATATTCAAGGTTAGACCAATTTATATTCCCTGCAACTTCTTCAAGATCTGAGAGTTCAAAGCTGTCAGGATTAAGATTAATTGCATCCAGATTTGCCTTATCTGCCAGTTCATTTCCTAATTTAACTGCCTCCAGGATTTCTTCGGCAGTCAGGTCACGCTCAAGTTCCGCCAGCATTTTGGCAACTGATTGCTGGTAGAAATCAAGGTTTGAATAATTAATAAGTTCATAGCCTATCAGCTTTCCGAGGTCATTTATATCAAAGCCTTCAGGATTCTTGTTAATTGCATCAAGCCTGCTACCATCAATCTCAGCATTTGCTTTTGTGATTGCCTGTTTAACTTCTGAAATTGTGAACAACTCACCCTCATCTTTTTCTGCCTTCAGCTGTACAAGTGTTGAGCGGTACAGCTCCAGATATTCATAATCAGACCGTACCAAATCGTCCTCTTGTAAAAGGAGGCGAAGCTGGTCCACTTCGGCAGACTGGGGATCGGCTGTTATTTGATTCAGGAAATGAGCTGAATTAATTCCAGCAGCTAATTCATTTAATAAAACAATCGTTAAGGTCTGATTTGTTTCAAGTAAGTCTATAACAGCTTCCCGATAAGCATCCATGAGCTCCCAGCTATAATATGGAAAAACAACATGCAGGAGGGATTGATCTTTAAATCCTGCACCATCCCTGATAATCTCAGCCAAACCATATTCCCGGCCCACTTGATTGATCAGTTCTACAACCCTTTGGGATGTCAGTTCTCTGCCAGAGTCAACCTCTGCTTTTATGCTTGTCCGGTATCCTTCTAAATACTGTACACTTATTGCCCAATTACCCGCATCCATAACAAGGTACTCAACATCTATAATGGTCAATGACAACGGCGCTTCTTTAGCTTTCTTGAAAGTTGCAGCTTTATCGGTTTCCAAAATCAGACTCTCTAACTGATATAGCCCCATCTGCCCATTATTCTCATCCAGGAAACTGGCCACTGCTTTTCTATACAAATCAATTCTGTCAGCACTTATAGCAAGGTTTCTTGTTGCCTGCTGCAGCACCTTAAATGAAAATCCTGTTGGGTCACTTTTAATTACATTCAGCATTTCTGCAGCAGCATTTTCTCTAACGGCAGAGTCCACTGCCCAGACAATTTGGCGGATTCTATCAACTGTCAGTCTATCCAGCTCTGCTTTCACCTTTTGCCTGTAATCAGCTATCTTATCTTCATATTCGGGATATATATTGAGCTGATTCAGATCATCTATTGTAAAAGTATCTGGATTTTCGATAATCCGTTTAAGCACTAGCTCCTCAATATACTGCCTATAATTAGCATTTACATCCTCAATGACAGCCTCCAGCTCCGTCAGGCTCAAGTCCTTTTCAAGTTCAGCTTTTTTCTTAGCAATCGCTTCACGATACAACTGGAGGCGGTCAGGATAAGGATAGGCAGTAACTCCGGCTTTTCTCAGCAGCTCGGCTGTGACGGCTTCCGGATTGGCATTAATTTCTGTAAGGGCTCGTGCTGACACTTCGCTGTTTACTGCCAGCACAAGATCCAGCAGGATATCCCTAGTAAGCTGTGTGCCGGAATGAACTGCGTTTGTTATGGCTGTCCGGTAATCAGCAATATTCTCATCGACCACGTTTTCAGAACCTAAGATCATCCTAAGATCAGAAGCTTGGATACTCTCGGGATTGCTCTGAATTCTTGGGAGAGTTTCCCTTCCATTTACCTCTTCAAGAATCTCGATGATTTCCTCAATGGTTATCGTGCCATCAGCCTCTACTGCTTCTGCTATTTTCAAACGGTATTCTGCCAGGTATTCCTGCTTAAAGGAATAATTTTCATTAAACAGCGCATCGGTCAGCTGCTCAATAGTCATTGAGGCAGGATGATCATTTATTTCTGCAAGAGCCAGTGCCTTATTCTTCTCTGTTATTGCGTTTTCGACATCCCATTCATTTAATTCTCCGACACTGTTTGCTTTTTCAAGCAATGCCGCCCTATACGCTTCGAGTCTGTCTTCCCTTGCATTTGTAAAAAACAGCTTAATATCCCAAATAGAGGCTCCTTCAGGATTCTCATTAATACGTTCAAGTGCAGCAGCTTCTTTCAGATTTTTCGCTTCATTAAGGATCTGATTTACAGTCTGGAAGATTTCTTCAAAGGTCAAGTCCCTGCCTTTAGTCAGCTGTTTTGCCCCTACCGCTGCACGGAATTCCGGTAAAAGATGCTCATATTCAGGCTCGATATAAATGCCTGAGCTTCTGAGATCTATAATTGAAAAAGCAGCAGGATATTCATTAATATAATCAATCGCATCTTGTCTTTCTCTTTCATTTTCCTGCCTGTTTACGTCCTCCAGGATGGAAATCAGCTCAGCAGCTGAAATATGGCCCCCTTTGGAATCCATATACATTTTTATCGCCATGCGGTATGGTGAAAGCCTCTCTTCTTTAACATATGTGTCAGCCGCCCTCAAAAGAGTACTATAGCTGAACCCTTGTGGATTCTCATTTATTTCAGCCAGAGCTTCCTGTTGATCCTGCTGGTTTACATCTTTTATTACCGACAGCAACGTTTCAAAGGTTAATTCTCTTCCAGCATCCAGCTCTGCCCGTGCTCTGCCGATATAGCCCACCAGCAATTCCTGGTCAATAAAGTTCCAGCCATATAAAGCAGCCAAATGATTGATAGTCAAACCTTCAGGATAAGCATTTACCTGTTCTATAATTTCCCTTTTATTCACTTGAAGAATCACTTCTGCCACCCTGCCGGCTGACATTGGACCGGAAGCTTTGATATCGTCCGAGAAAGCCTGCTTATAATCATCAAGGAATTCCTCACTGAATGAATGGATCTCGACAATGTAGCCAAGCTCCCGCATTGAGATAATGAATGGCGTGTTGTTCAATGTCTCTATTGCATACGTTTTGTTGATATTATTAATCACTTCAGCAATATTTTGCTGGGTAAATACCATGCCATCATCAAGCAGAAGAGACAACTCATCTATATACCTGAATATCAGCCGTTCATCTGCACTTGGAGAAATTCTCCATAAATGATCAATATTAATGAGTTTAGGTTCTGTCATTAACAAATTAATAGTATATGCAACTTCTTTTTGGGCCATTTCCTGGTGAACCCTTGAAAGGGCAGAAAGAATTTCACTATATTGAAGGGCTCTGCCGTTTCTTTCTTTTAACGCTTTTAGCTCCTTGCGATATTCTTCTAAATACTCTTCCCATACATTATAGCCTTTTGAAGCACTCACAAGAGCAGCGTACTCAAAGCTGTCAATATTATCGCTGATATACTGGACAGCTGCATCGGAAACCCTGTCATTTACCTGATTGACAATTTCACTGAGTTGTACAGCCGTCAGCTCTGCCTGAAGTTCTTCCAGTCTAAGTGAGACAGACTCTCTGTAATCAAGGATCAACTCTTTATCAAGCCAAGTGCTGGATAAAACTTTCCTGAGATGGTCCATAGTAAAAGTTTCGGGATTGTTATTAATATAAGCTAATGCCAATTGACTGTTAATATCCTCAATCAGCTGCCTGATATCATATTCCGAAAGGTTTCCTGAACTGATATTAACAGCCTCTACCAATGCGGCACGATAGAACTCCAGGGCATTGCTATCGACCAGCCCATAATGATCTACTGCATCCGAAAGCTGGAAGTACGTCGATTCCTCCGGATTCATGTTAATCGCAGCAAGAGCACTGCCTCTTATATCGGAGTTGACAGCCCTGACAATTGCTATAACTTCTTCCTTTGTGAGATCCCCTTTTTCATTTTGCTTTCTTTCAAGAGCTGCTTGATATTCAGATAGCTGTTTAAAGGCAAAGTCTCCGATAGCTACGATGCTCAATGCATAATAGTAGTCCCTATCTGTATTTATTTCATGCAAGTACGCCTGATCATTTATATCTGCGACCAATTTCGAGATAGCTTTGGCTGAAAGCGGCGCTGACTGGGAAGCTTTATAGTCTGCAATAGCTTTCCGGTATGAATCAATCAGCTGGTACTCTAAATTAGTACTAGAAACAGCACTCAATGCTTCGGTTGAGAAATGTTCAGGATTGGAGTTAATCTCCTCTAAGAACACTTCATGGATGTCAGCAGTACTCAAATTCTTTATGATCTCTACAATTTCAGTGGCAGTTAAAGGGCCTTCTTGAGCGATAACCCTCTTTAACTCTGTCCGGATCACTTCAACCGGTACATTAATAATGTGATATCCATACTCTGCTGCCAAAGTATACAAATCCATCATCTCGGCAGATTCCGGATGGCTATTAACAGCATTTAATGCTGCTTCTTTTTCCATACTGAAAATAGTATTGGAGATTTCTTCGCTGCTTAAGTGTCCATACTTACTATAGGCTGCAGTTAAGGCATCGCGGTAATCCTGAATCCTGAAACTGCCAAAAACATACTGTACCTTATTAAGATCCTCAAAGGTAAACCCTGATAGATTAGAATTGATAGCCTCTATCCCTTCTTCTATCAATACACCATTCAGTCTGCTTACAGCTAATCCAACATCACCAAGGGTGAGGTCTCTATTATTTTCCGACAACACCTTCTTTAGTTCTGCTCTATACCGTTCCAGCTCTTTTTCTTTGACTCCGGAGTCGGAAGCTCCCATCAAATCCTCTGCTGTGAAACCGTCTATGTTCTGATTGATTTTAGCCAGGGATTCCAGGGGGTTTTCATAATGTTCCAGATCATACCCTGACTCAAATTGCTTCAGTGCAGCAAGAGCCTGATTGATTTTTTCCTGTCCAGTAAAATCACTGTCTTCTGCCCCCAGAAGCCTTGCCTGTGCTACAAGCATTTGGGCAATTTGGACTTTGGAACGCACTTCGGCTGCATTTTCTTCGGTAATAAATTCCGCATTCGGTATGGCAGCAAGTGCCTCATTGGCGGATTCAATCGCCTGCTCTTTCAGATCTCCAAACTCAGCGATCTTCGTTTCTACTGCCTCGAGCTTTTCAATACCGGTAAAGTCTGAATCCGCTGCTCCCTTCTGCCTGGCTGCTTCAATAGCATCAGCAGCAGCCTGCAGCTGATCTTTGGCGCTCTGCAGTGTATCCCTCGAAATGGACTCAGGTTCCGGCAGCAGTGCAATGGCTTCATTGGCAGCAAGGATCGCTTCATTAAGCTGGTGTTCAAATGCAATTACTTTGGCCAAAACTGCTTGAAGCTTGGACAATCCCGTGAAATCAGCATCAGTTGCACCCTTTTGGCGGGCAGCATTAAGTTTTATATTGGCTGATTCTGCATCTGCCTTCACTTCTTTGAAATTGGAAACAGTAACCTGGTCCGCTTCAGGCAGGCCGGCAATGGCTGCATTGGCTTCTGAGATGGACTGTTTTTTCTCAATCTCAAGAGAACTGATTTTCTCTTTCACTTCAGACAGTTTGCCGAGATTAGCAAAGTCTGCATCCTCTGCCCCTTTTGCCCTTGCTTCAGCGATGGCTGATTCTGCATTTGCAAGCTTTTCTTTTGCTTCCGAAAGTGTGCTGAAAGAAATATCTGCTGGAACAGGAAGATTTGAAATTGCTTGATTTGCTGCTGAAACAGCTTCGGTGTATTGCTGTTCCAGTTCGGCAATTTTCACTTCAGCGGAAGAGATCTTCTCCAGTCCAGTAAAATCGCTGTCCTCAGCACCTTTTGTTCTTGCAATTGCTACGGCATTCTTGGCAGCAGCTGCAAGGATTTTTACTTCTTTAAAGTTCTGTGCAGTAATGTCTTTCGCTGCAGGTATTTTTCCGAGCGCTTCATTTGCAGTAAGGATCACTTCCTCCAGGGCAGTCTCCATCATTTCAATCGCTCTTTCAGTTTCATCCACCCTGTCAAGCTCAGGGAAGTCAGCATCCACTGCTCCTTTTGCCCTTGCATCAGCAATGGCTTCCACAGCTGCCTGCCATTTTGCCTTTACTTCATCGAGATTTTCTGTCCCTATTTCTTCTGCTGCAGGGAGAGCAGAAATGGCCTGGTTGGCAGCAGTAATAGCTTCCGCGCTGCTATTCTCAAGTTCCAATACTTTTTCATCAGCTTGCAAAAGTTTTTCTATATGTTCAAAATCGGCCTCAGCAGCCCCTTTTTCTTTCGCATCAGCAATGGCTAGCTTCAGTTTGGAAACATCAGCTTTCACCTGTTTGAAGTTGGCAAATGTAATGGCCGATACATCCGGAAGGTTTTGAAGCATTTCATTTACCAGTTCAACTGCTTCAGCTTTTTCACCGAGAAGCTCTGCCATTCTCTCCTCAATCTGATCAATTTTCTCCAGGTTTACAAATCCACTGTTTTCTGCGCCTGCCTGCCGTGCTGCCTCTACTTTGGTCTTAACTGCATTGAGCTCTGACTGCAGTGCTTCAATCATCTCAACCGTAATGCTATCTGGCTCAGGAAGGGAAGCGATAGCTTTATTTGCAGCATCAATCGCAGAAATTCGCGCATCATCCAGCAGGGCAATTTTTGCTTCCACACTAGCCAGTACACTCAATAGTGCAAAATCTGAATCTGCAGCTCCTTTGATTTTTGCCTGTTCAACGGCCGTCCTTGCTATATTTGCAAGCTTACGGACTGACTCTAAGTTTCCTACGGTAATATCATCGGTTTCCGGAAGTGCTGCCAGCTTTTCTACCGCCATACTGATAGCAGCTGCCTTTGCTTGGAGCAGCTCAGAAACAGCAGATTCAACTGCATTCAATTTTGCCAGTAAATCTTCCCCATCACGGATGAAGTCAGAAGGCACGGCTCCTTTTAACTTTGCTTCTGCAGCAGCACGCTTAGCTTCTTCCATTTGCTGTATGATTTCATCAATTGCCTCAATGGTAATGGCATCAGGCTCAGGCAGCTCTGCCAGCTTTGCAAGGACGCTCTCCAGGACTGCTTCCTTCACGCCTTCAAGCTTTTGAATATGCTGCAAAGCGTCGTTCAGACGGCTGTAGTTTTTCACATTTGCATCTTTCTCAGGATTGGCAATCCCGGCTGCCTTGGCCTTATCTGAAGCTGCCTCTGCTGCGGCTGCATCATTTTTCAATTTAGGCAATCCGGCTGAGGTAATATAAGGTAAATATTCCTTCTTAGGCAGTTCAGCCAGCTTTTCGTTCAATTCCTTAATTGCATCCATCTTTGCTGACAGCTGTGTTTTCAGCTTATTCAACTCATCAATCAGATTCTTGCTTCCCTCAATAAAATCCGTTTTAGCTGCTCCAAGCGAGATAGCAGTTACTACATAAGCATCTGCTTTTTGGATGCTTGCGAGGTCCTTTTCCGTCTGTTCGAGCACCTTCTTAATCTCCGCTTTTGCCAGGTTTACACTGGTGTTCCTGACCTTCTTCAAGTCTTCATTCACTTCTTCTGTTGCACCCTGGATCTTACCGGCATTCCCGATTGTTTCAAAGTTCTGGATAGCCCCAGCTTTTCCGCCTGATAAATGAACAGCCGACTTTGCTGAGAGCTTTGAGATTTCTGCTTCAACCTTTAAGGAAACTGCTTTCTCTGCTAAGACTTCAGGCTGTCCAAAGCTGCCATTGATCTCAGTCTCCCCTGCTGTCATACCCCCATTAGCGAGGATAATTTTCGGGATGGAAATGCTTCCCGCTCCTGAGCTTAACTTCGCAGGACTCTTAAATGTAACAGAGGGAAGATCAGCTGCACTTCCTTCTTCAGCCTGAAGGGTAACATGAAGATTTTGCTGCCCTTCAATGGTTATGCTGCCTGCTGAAAAGTCAGGCTTAGCCGTTACTGTTACATCCTTTTCGAGAATGATATTGGTGCTATTGTAATTTCCCGCGAGCTGCACTTCGGACGCGCCGGTTGGATTGGAAGGTGAAATCCTTAAGCTGCCGATTGTGCTGCTGCCATCGCTTTTCAGCCTGATTCCATTATCATCACTGACAAAGACAGAATCTGCTTTAACATGATTGAAAACAATAGTGCCTACTTTACCTGATAACACTTTGATGGCTGATGCTTCGATATTATCAAGCGTTACCTCGCCTTCATCCCCTGGATCAAGAATGAGGGTGCCTGAAATCACCAGGTTTTGAAGAGCCGCACTTCCCTTGACCGTTACATTCCCATTGACAGCTGCACTGTTTCCAGTTGTCGGTGCTCCATAAACTGCTCCTGCTGCCGGATTGATTAAGTAGCTCCTGGAGTAGGTGCGATTGTTTTCAAAGATGTTCTCAGAAACAGCCTGTTCCGCAGCTGGAGCCGCTGCTGCAGTAGCTGCTGTACTGTAATTTCCGGAAGAGTCAACTGCATAAACAGCAAATGCATAGTCCACATCATTTGACAGGCTGGCAATATCAAAAGAAACCCGGCCTGAGCCTTTTTCTTTCACAATAGCCTTCTGGGCTCCTGCAGATTCCCTGGAAACACTTTTCCCTGCAAGATAATAAATCTCATAATGGCTGAAATCAGCTTCGCTGCTGGCATTCCAGGATAATGTCACTTTTGTATGATCAGAGACAGCAGAAAGGCCTGTTAAGCCTTGCGGCGGCGTCAGGTCGGAAGGAATCGGACTTCCTGTGTTAACCGGTGCAGCTGCAGCAGCATCAGGATTATCCTTTCCATTTAATTTAGCGATATTGCCTTTAACTTGATTATAGTTTGTGATAACATCTGCAACTTTGCTGGCAGCAGAGTAATGAAGATCGCCAATTTTCAAACCATTCTCCAGCGTTATAGCTGCACCTGATGCCTCCAGCATCTCAATCTCGCCTGCTCCCTTCAAGTGGATCGGCTTTTCATTCGCAAATGATGCCTTTTGTACCTTGCCGTTCAGCTCTAACTTTGCTGCCTGTCCTTTTACCATCAGCTGCGGGATAGTATTTTCTGATGATAAAACTGCATCTGCAAGAACCTCAGCAGAACGAACAGCTGTCGGTCCTTTCAGCTCAATCCGGCTGCCCATTGCGGCTGCTTCAAGGGAATTCAGTTTGGAATCATTAAAAATAGCCATAGCCTTCCCATTGATAACTGTACTCTTTTCTACAGACAGACTTTTGCCGATAAAAGAATTGGCCGTTTTTGAAGTGATCGTTAGACTGCCTTTAATATTGAGTTTCTCAACAGTGATAAAATCTCCGTTAATGACCATGTCTCCATTAACAATCCCGCGTTCTCCTTTAAGAACGACATTGCCGGAGTTATCCTGTTTCTCTTTTCCTGATGCATTAATCTCCAGGTATGTAATCTCTGTAATTTGGCTGTTGTCCTGATTATATTTAATGCCTGCACCTAATAGGGCATTTTCATTTTCCTTGCTGAAGAAAGGTTTTAGCTCTTTAGAATATGTATAGGCCTTACCATCGATATAAACTTTGCTTTCCGCCAGTTTTTCTATAGTGGCTGCTTTTTCCCCGATCACTTGCCTGAAAAGGAATACTGAAAATTCAGCTCTGGACACATTGCCTTTGGGATCAAATAAGAATCCTGCTTTTCCTTTTGTGACCCCTGCCTGGTAAAGAGTCTTCACATTTTCCAAGTGGGCTGGAGAAATCTCTTTTAAATCCTTAAAGGGAACTTGAGCGCCGCTGGATTTTAGCTTAAACGCCCTGACTAAAGCTGTAGCCATTTCTTCCCTTGTCAAGGTGGCGTTAGGATTGAAGTATTCCCCTGTCCCCTTGAAGATTCCTGCCTCCTGCACAGCAAGAACTGATGAATAAAAGGCAGACTCCGGACTCACATCTTTAAACCCTTTGCCGCTTGACGGCGCTTTGAGGTTCAAAGCACGCGTGAAAAGCTTAGCAGCCTGCTGGCGGGTGATAGCTGTTCCCGGTCTGAAAGTGCCATCGCCAAACCCATCGATCACCCCGGCCTTTACAAGATTTGAAATCTCTTCATAACCGAAGCTCCCCTTCTTTAAATCCGAAAAGTCTGCCGCTTCAACTGAATTGGCAGCTGCTGATGCAACAATTGAAGTAGTGACTGCAGCAGCTAAGATCTTTTTCCTATTATTTTTCATATATTAACCTCCAATGGTAAAGTTATACATTTATATTATACTAGTAAATTAGTCTCGATTCCATAAACTTCTAACAAAAGTAGGTCTTTTTTCATTCGTCTTGTTCAGCATAATAAATTTATATGATTAGAGCTTATAAATTATATATCAACATAGAAAAACTAAATTTCACTTTTTCACAATATGGTAGAACAATACTTTCTAACCTTGTATATCGTTATTCTAAAATAATTATCAGCTACCATTCAGTATAGTAAGAGCACAAAAAGCAGGCTGCTTCAGCAGCCTGCTTTTTTCACTTTGTAATTGTATCATCCATCAAACCGGCGGCTATAAGGAAGTTCGCCAGAATTTTGGCCATATGATCTCGCCTTGTATAGCCATTCGGGTCAAAACGGCCATCCTCACGCCCAGATACTATACCAGCCTGATAAACAGCTTCAATTCCTTCTTTCGCCCATGGTGCAAATTGGGCGGCATCCTTGAAATCTGAAGCTTTCTTACTCTCTTCTAACACATTCTTGTTAAAGCCAATGAACGGAATGTCCATAGCACGGCTGATCATGGCAGCGGCCTGTGCCCTTGTAACCCTCTCATTCGGGGCAAAATTCCCATCCTCTTTGCCCTGAATGATGCCCGTTTGAACAGCTGCCATCAATTCACCTTCGCTGTTGAACCATTCAGTCCCTTTTACATCCTTAAAGCGATTGTCATAATCCACAGCCGGAAGGCCGAGGGCGCGGACAAGCAAAACAGTGAATTGTGCCCTGGTCATCTCTTCTAGCGGTGCGTATGTTCCATCTGCTTTTCCTTTAATGATATGTTTGGATGCGAGGGTCTCTATATAATCAGCCGGCCAGCTTTCCCTGTCTACATCCGGGAAGGATACCTTATCTTCTGAAACTGCAAAGACAGTTCCGGCCAATGATTTAAATTCTGCTGTTCTGCCCTTGAACAGTGCTGGTACTGATGAAATGGCACCAGTGCTGTTAAAAAAGATGACAGAAGCGGTTTTAGCATTGAATTCTTTGCTGCCTGCCAGCTCATAGTTTAAATAACTGCTGAAGTTTTCCAGCGCCTGCTTCTTCTCTCCAGCTGCCGCTTCTGCAGTAAATTCCATCACCTTTGATGCCAAAGTCAGCTTATTCTTTTCTGCCATTTCTTTAAAAGCAGGTTCAGCTGCTTCATTAACAGAGATGACGATGGATAGATCCTCGACATTAGTCCCCATTTTTTCCGCCAGCTCTGCTGTCTGAATCTGGCTGACTGGCAGGGTAATGCTTGCTTCACCATTCTTTATGCGGATGAATGCATCTTTCTGCTTAGCTGCGGCATCCCTGAAGAGAACTACAGGAATGCTTGCTGCTGCTGTTTCACCCTTAGCCGTCTTCTCCAGCATGATAGGAATTACTTTCTTTTCCCCATTCAGCATGCTGACAATTCCCGGAACCTGGCTGCTCTGGACAGCAGTGACAATACCGTTCTGCTTCCGTTCAATCTGCACTGCACCGGATGGAAGAAGAATTTCTCCCGGCTTTTGCTCTGCAGGAGGTGCTGCAGGCGGCTGCGATGGCTGGGCTGGACCCTGGTTCCCATTGTCTCCCCCGCCAGTTCCATTGCCGGTAGTGAATGACCAGATATCTGACAATGCTTCCCCTGAGAATTCATCATTCACCCGGACATACCATCCGTACAGTTTATTGGCCTCCAGGCCGGCCCATCCTGTTTCCGCCGCTTTCTTTCCTGACAGGGTCTGAGTCTCCCCGATCTGGCTGTCTGTATAAACCTTCACTTCAAGCCTGTCAGTGGAGACGACCTTCTCCTTCGGCTCCAATGGAAGATCGATAACAAACTCATCTTTGCCCGGATAAGAATCTGCATCGTAGAAATTATAATCGTTCAGATACGGAGAGTAAGTTTTTACATATATCTTATTTTCTGAAGGATTGACATGCAGGAGACGCATATATCCCTGTCCGCCTTCAGGCCCTCCCTGGTAGTCAGCCAGCATTTGGTACACTTTCCGGTCAGGTGTGCCATCCCCGTCATCATCAATCTCATCAACGAGCGTTTCGCTGTCATGATAATGGCCGCAAAGGACGGCCAGCACGTTTTTATTTGGCTTTACAATTTCTTCAAAGAATTTGTTTCCAAGCGGACTTCTATTGCCCGAAACAAGAAGGTATTCATGGAAGTTCAGGAACGCCATCCGGTCCGGATATTGGGCAAGCACATCCTTTAGCCATTCAAGATCAGCATCCTCAACGCCCCAGCCCATATAGACCATAATATAATCATTGCCATTTACACTGATAAGGTCGTAATGACCGCGATTGTCTTTATAAGATCCTCCATAATACGGCTTGTCTGCAAATCTCTCTTCTCCAAAATACTGGGAGTATTGGGTATAATCATTGGTTTTATGATCTACATCATGATTGCCTGCCAGGACCCCGTAAGGTATATTTGCATCTTCGAGCACGTTCATATACTCATCGGCATATGCCCATTGCTGGGGATCTGTGGAAACATCAACCAAATCTCCTGTATGGAAGACATAAGGGATTTTCAGATTCTCCTTGTTGGCTGCCACCCAGTCTACCATTTTTTTATAAATATGCGGGTAGCTCTCTGAATAATATTGCGTATCCGACATCCAAACCATTGTATAATCAAATGGCGTTTCTGCTGAAATTTCATCCTGGACCATCACTTGTATCTTTTGGTCCTTCATATATTGTTTGCCCTGCACGGAAGCAGTCAGAGTGAAATCATCCTGATCTGCCACCTTCCACTGCTGGACCTCCCACTTTTCACTATCAAAATTCCAGACATACATGCTGACTTTTCTTCCCAAAAGGGATTTCCCTTCCCAGTCTATCTGGATGATGTCTGTTTCATCTACTTCCGAATCTACCTTAACTTCGAATCGCTGATAAGGGAATTTTTCTACAGATGACGTTGTTACATACTCGCCATCCTTATCGTTCATTTTATCTTCCTCTGCTGCAGCCAGCAAAGTCTCCCCTGCCGGAATCATTTCTGCCGGAGGCTCCCTGTCAGCTGAGTTGGAGAAGACACTTACTTCTGCATCTGCCGGCTTGTATTCAAAGCCTTTGTAAAATCTCACAGACAGATCATCATTAGTAGGGTCGGAAACCTCTACTGACAGCTTCGCATCTGTTTTTACATCTTTTGCCCCGTCTTCGGGAGAAAGTGCCTTCGGCTTGGCAGGATGTTCATCAGCAGTTTTAAACACTACAGATTCTTTACCTGTATTGCCGACCAGGTCGATTGCAGTGATTTCAAAGGTATGTGAGCCCGGATCCAGCTGGGCAGAGCCAGTTTCATATGGCAGGGTAACTTCCTTGCCATCAAGAGTGGCTGATACGGTGGTTACCCCGGACCATTCATCTTCTACATCCGCGTCCAGTGTAAAGCTGCCTTTATATTCCTTGCCATTTTCTACAGAAGCTGAGATGACTGGTGCAGAATTATCGACAATCACTGTCGATGATGCTGAGTCAGCCCCTTCGGTGGCTGTTATTGTATGCTCGCCCTCTCCGGCTTCAAGGGTATTCCACTTATAAGCTTTGGCAGCGAATTTTTCTTCCGGCACCTCGAAAGAGAAATCATATACAGGCTTGGCAGAGCCTGCGTCTCCGACAGTCAATTCCTTTTCCTTGTCACTGTATGCCGGGTCATATATGACAGTCCCGTCGCTTAGGACAAGTCTGGCATTTTTAATATAAAAGTCATCACGGTTTTCCTCTGATTCCTGATCAAAAGGAGACACCTTTGTGCCTGAGCGGACGGAAATGACAGCCGGTTCATTCAATGAAAGCTTGTCCGGTTCAATAGGAACAGTCATTGTTACATATGAATTGATCGTATCGTCAAATATCTTTAAAACTTCATCACCCATCGTAACACCATTTTGGAAAAATAAATTTGTCTTTTTAACATCAAATGCAAAGTAGGCCTGTTTTTCCAGCGCTTTATAGGTTTCTGCTGCAACACTCTCTCCATCGATTTTGAGTTTGATATTTTCATAACTGCCCGAAGCAGAGGCTGCTTTAAGAATTGTCTCTTTTGTAACAATAGAGTCATTCTTAACATTCAGGCGCAGTCCTGTTTCTTCTTCTCCGCCTGTTATTTTAATCTCTGCCGGCTCTGACTCGATTGTATGGTTTCCATCTGAAACGAGCGTATAATACTCGACTTTATCTTTTCCAATCAGCTCCGGAGAGTAGATTTTGAAATGATAGAGGCCATCATCATAGCTTGGCTGCAGATCAGCCGATCTGTATGCCCCATTGCTGTCCGTTCTGTAGAAGAGGCGCATTGTTTTTACATCCTGGTCATCTGCGGCGTCAAACAGGAGCTGCAGATCTTCCTTCTCGTTTACTTCTGTGATACTGGAAAGATCCTCAACGGCCGGTGCTTTTGTGTCTTCCTTAAGCTCTGCCTTTGCTGCCGGGACCTGGGTCTTCATGACCGCAACAGGGGTTGCATTGTCTGCCCCCGCACTGATTTTGACCATTTTGGTTGTTTTATCAGTAGGAAATGCATAGAATATGCCCTTATTGGCAGCAGTATCCTTCTTATTCGGCTCATCATTATAGAAGGACGCTGCTATTTCCCGGCCGGTATTAGTCGCAATGATAATGCCCCTGTCCCCTGTATTGGCCATCCCATTGGAAACCATTTTAAAGAGATTCTTATTTTCTTCGAGATTGGAAGAGTAATTGCTGTTAAAGTCTTTTGCTGTTTTATCAGTATTTCCTGTGTTGATAATCCAGAAAACAACAGCTTCACCTGAAGGTATAATAATATCCTCTTTTTCCGGCCCCCAGATCAAGTCTGCTTCGGGCCCTTCCATCGGATAGCGGTAGCGGATTTTATAATCCTTAAAGTTAATAGGTTTATCTGTATTGTTATATACTTCAATAAATTCATAGCCATCAAGAGCATTCACATTGGTAGAATCAGGTACAACCTCAGTAATGAGCAGCGGCGGCACTTCATTCTTTGCGTATTGGGCCGGTGTGATATTTGCTATAGCCTCACCGGTGCTGCTGGAGTTGATTCCGTCGGTTGCTTCTATTTTGTAGACAATCTGTTTTGACCGCAGATCCGCTTCAGGGATGACTGCTTCATAAACATATTCAGCTTGCCCGCTTACAAGCATTTTAACCGTTTTCCATTCAGCTGCTTCTGAAGCCCGGTAAGAGAGGGAAACAGCCTGCACTTCTGTGTTATCTGTAACGGTTGCTGAAATCACCGCATCCTGTCCGCCTTCAATTTCAGTCTGTACTTCATGGGTAATGACTGGAGCTTCACTGTCATCTGACAGCTTCACCGGTTCTGAAGGTACCTGTCCAGGCAGAACTGACCCTGGTGCTGCTTTTTCGCTGATTCCAGCCTTCACCATATCTCTGCCGGCTGCTGGAGTTTTATAAGTGATGCCGCTATTCTGGTATACATCAGCACTGCTGTTATTATAGGACGCTTGCGCAATCTCTGTGCCAAGATCATCGGCTATGATCAGCGTGCGTTCCGATCCGTTTGCCATCCCATCATTATGGATTTCAATGACCTGGCTGGCATCCAGGCTGGTGCCGTAATTCTCATTGAAGCTTTCCAGCCTGGTTTCATCATTGGCCCCATTTTTGATCCAGACCACGGCAGAACTCTGCGGCTCTACCATTTTATCTTCAGCAAGATCCCAATTTAGCTGGGTATTATTCGGGTATCGGTAAATGATTTGATAATCTTTCAGGTTTATTGCCTGATCGGCATTATTATAGATTTCAATAAACTCGTACCCATCCTTGCCATTAACATCTGAAGTATCAGGAGTGATTTCCGTGATCATCAGCCTTGGCTTTGACTGGGGATCTGCTTCTTGAACAGTTTCTATCTTTGTTTGAACAGGCATTGATTTATCTGCCGGAAAGGCAGTTGTATTCATTCCATCTGCTGCCTCAATATAATAGGAAAGTGTACCGCCCAAATAGTCGGCAGCCGGTATTGCCGCTGCATATGTATTGTCACCATTTTTAACAAGAGGGACAGACTTCCACTTCATGCTTGCATGGCTCTGATAATAAACCACGGCCGTCAGCCGATCCTGGTCATCCTCTATAACTGCTTCAATCTGCAGATCCATGCTGCCTTCCACCGTTTCGGCAGGAGTATGGGTGATGACTGGAGCCGTATTATTTTCTCCCTCTGGCACGGAAATTTGACCAGCACTAATTATTCCCGGTGAAGGTGCTCCTTTAATCTGAAATGGGAGCATTTCTGCTGATTCCGGCTGGCTTTTAAAATGCTTAGAGAGCCCTTCTCCTGTTTCATCCCTAACATAGCTGGCAAAAGAAACCTCGGCATTCTGGCCGTCGACAATTTTTATTCCCCTATTGCCAGTGTTGGCCATCCCTGTGAATCCGCTTCCTGTGAACTCAAGAATTGCTTCATCCGGCAGCTCAGCTTCATAATGGTCCCGGAAATCCTCTTTGGTTTTGGAACTTTTGTTATACCAGAGAACGACGGTTTCATTCGGCTTCAGTACATACTCTCCAAAAGATAAAGGCAAATCTCCGCCTTTCCCGTCTGTATATACATAGTAAAACTGAAAGTCTTTAAGGTTTATCTCCTGAGCTGTTGGATTATGCAGCTCAAAATACTCATAATCCTCTGCCCCCTTAATGTCAGGAGCAATTTCCGTAATCAGCAGCCGATCAAGCTTCAGCGCTTCCTCTGCCTGAACTGCCGACGAAAAAGGCGCCAGCATGCCGCCCGTAAGCATTGAACTCATCAGCAAATGACCAAATTTCGATCTCTTTTTCCCCATCCCTCAACAAACCTCCCCAAATTTCTCTCAATCCAATTGTAAAAATGGAACATGAAGGAATTGTTGGAAAATTGTAAAGATAGAGTAAAGTGGTTAAAGTGGTGACAGGCACCTCCCGATATTTGAAGATTTTTGTCGAAAAAAAGAAACGCCATACCGGAAGGGTAGACGTTTCTTGGTTCTATGTATGTTCCTGTTGTTCTTAAGTAAAAATTTCAATCAGTTTCTGTTATATTTTCCTGCCTGGTCCAAAAATCATGTTCTCCTCTAAAAAAGCTCTCTACTTCTCCCAAGGTCAAACCAACATTTCTTGCTTCCAGCAATAATTCGATCCACTCTTTTTCTACTTCATTACTCATACCCATAACCGTTTCCCCTATTGCGGCAGCCCAGCCGTCTTAACCATACATGGCCTTAGACCTGAGGCTTTGCGCCCTTATCTTTCAATAAGTTTGCATTTCACAGAAATGTAGTACAGGTATAAAGTACCCCGTAAAATGAAAAAATAACCATTTTCTTTACGACAGAAACCTACATAGATTTGTCGAATTCTTGAAGCTAATCTTCAAAAACTTCTATTATTCTCTTTTGATTTCCCAGTTGTATAAATGAATGACAACAACAGCAAGAAAGCGAAGGAATTTTCCCTTCGCTTTCTTTTAATGCTACACTACAGCAGCATGTCTCCCGCTATATGATGGAAGATGATGCTCGAGCTTCCTGCCTGCTGCCTCAAGGTTAGCCAGGCATTCTCTCCGCAGGCTGTCCGTGCAAATAAAATTATAGTTTAGCTCCCGCTCCAACTGAGAAAAGCTGGCTGATAGATTCTTCCCGCTTTCAACAGCTTTACTTAACTGCTCCTCAAAAAATTCTTCCGTACCAAAAAAATACATGATTATGCACCCTTTCCTTTCAGTCACTATGCCAAAAGGTTCGGCCGTATAGCTCTGAAAGGACTAAGCATAAAATCCAAAGCTATCCGCGTTATCACCCTGGCAGCCCGACGATCATAGCTTGCGCCTTAGACTCGCGGCTTTGCGTCCTTATTTTTCAATAAGTTTGCCTTTTTCAATATTCATACTATTATCATATTACTTTTGTCCTCTTTTATCAATTGCTGCTACAAAATTTATAGCTTCTTATATTAAAAAAATGTTTATTTTTTCCTAATAAAAGGGACTTCCCTGCCGATAATAATGTAAATGGCTTTTGCCAGAATGAATTTTCGGAGGGCAACATGAAAACGACTAAACGAGGAATAAGCTATAAGTCGATTAAATCAGCCAATCCTGATGCAGAGACTCTTGTCCTCGCACATGGACTGGGTCTGGACAGCACTGTATGGAACCTTATTCTTCCTCAGTTAGCAGATTATCATATTCTACTATTTGACTTTAGGGGGCACGGATACAGCAGTGCTGCAAATGGATCTTTATCCTGGAATATACTGAATGAGGATTTTGAATCAGTACTGGACGAGGCAGGGTGCTCCTCTTTTCATTTTATCGGTCAGGGCTTGGGGGCTTATTTCGGCTCACAGTGGCAGGACCGGCACCCTGACAGCATCCTGTCGTTCATTGTCTTTTCCACACCAGCCATCAATTTGGCCGATTGCATAAGAAAATCACCTTCAGAGAAAAACTTGCCGCTAATTGATAAAGAGGGGCTGGCAGATTTTTGGATCACACATCTTCTTTATAAATCGATCGGCCCCAATTCTTTTCTTATAAGAGATGCTTGCTCAAGGCTTGATTTGCCATCTTATTTTTTGGCAAGGGAGTTGATCTCCGGTTCTTCAATTATTCATTTTAAACATATGGATATACCAGCCTTGTTTTTAGCCGGGGAATTTGATCTCTTTTATCCGGCCTCCGTTGTCATGCTGAGCAGCGATTATATCAGAAAAAGCAGAAAATACATCATTCCTTCAGCATCCCATTTAATACAGCTGGATCAGCCTGAATTGACACTATCCAAATGCCGGGAGTTTCTAGCCGATCCGGCAGTGATGGCGGAAGTGAAGCCCGATTCGGGAAGCTCTTATACGCAAAAGCTGCTTCTCCAATTGGAGGCAGCTTTTGAGACGCCTCCTCCAAATGAAGATAAGATTGAAGTTTTTATGCTTGATGAGTTTAAAGTGACAGCAGGAAATACGATAATTGAAGGAAAATGGAATCAGCGCAAGGCGAAAGAAATTCTCGCTTACCTGTGCCTGCATGGACCAGTTTCCAGGAATATTATTGCGGAGGTCTTCTGGCCTTCCCTGCCTGTAGCCAATGCCCAGAACCAGCTGCGCGTCAGTTTGACGCACCTGCGTAAAATTTTTCAAAGCGGCGGGATTCCTGACCCCTTTACGATTGAAAACAACATCATCTCCATAAATAGAGCCATAGAAATCGACGCCCTGAAATTCTTCCACCTGTTGAATCAGGCGCTCGAAACAGAAAACTGGGCTGATATAAAGCTATTAAAATCAAAGGTATCAGGCAAAATTCCGCCGAAGCTTATGCCGCAGTTCAAAGCCAAATGGGCAGATGACTACAGGAGGGACTTAGAGCTCTCCATCATCAGACTGCTCAATCTAACTTATAAGAAGCATATGCACATGAGGGAAATTTCTGAAGCATTAAATGATATGCAGCTGCTCCTGAAGCTGGCTTCAGAGGATACAAAGCTATATAAGGAAATCAGCGATCTATACCAGAAAGTCAGTATGGCTCCTATTGAAATCTGGGAACCTGCTTAA
Organism: Bacillus sp. AG4(2022); assembly: GCF_031844465.1. NCBI lineage: Bacteria > Bacillati > Bacillota > Bacilli > Caryophanales > Bacillaceae > Bacillus > Bacillus sp. AG4(2022). The sequence goes on along the minus strand of NZ_JAUZVH010000006.1, from coordinate 44,248 downwards.
AACTCCAGAAGATTAGACTAAGCAATTATAAAAAGAAAGGACAGCGGCAAATTAGATTGCCGCTGTCCTTTCTTTTTTCAGCTTTCAACCTTAAATTTTTGAAGCAGCCCATTAAGGTTTGCCGCAATATCATTAAGGGCTTCCGATTCTTCTTTGACTGTCTCCATATCCGCAGTTTGGCCGTCAACATGGCTGACAACTTCCACCAGCCGTTCATTGACATGCTGAAATTGAGAGGATAATTCTTCAACACTTGCTGCCACCTCTTCACTTCCTGCTGCCATTTGTTCACTGACCGCCGATATTTCCTGGATGCGCCCGTTCACGTTATCTACAGATCCCAATATGTTTTCAAAGGATTGTACAACAGCCTCGATGGATAGCTTGCCGCCTATTACATCCTGATTGGTCTTTTTCATCGCAGCGGATGTGGCATCCGCATCCCCCTGGAGCTGCTGGATGATGGCTGATATGTTGGAGGCAGACTGATTGGTCTGGCTGGCCAGATTCCCTACTTCATGGGCGACGACCGCAAACCCCTTCCCATGCTCCCCGGCCCTGGCCGCTTCTATGCTTGCATTCAGTGCCAGCAGATTTGTCTGCCCGGCAATGTCCGATATTTCCTTCGTTATAACGGCAATTCTTTTTGAACCTTCAAGGAAGCTGTTAATGGCCTCTTCAAGTGAATTGAAGGACTGGTCGATACCATGCATTTTTTCAGCAGCCTCAAGCACCTGATGCTTTCCTGAAATGGCAAGGCTGGCCGTTTCTGCTGAAGCCTGATTGACTAGGCTTGAGGTTTCAGCTGTGTTGCTGACGCCTACCGACATCTCATCCATCGTGACAGCAACTTCATTGGCTGATTGCAGCTGCTGATAGACAGTCTGCTGAAATTCCATGATCTGCTTTTTGATTCCCTGGAGGCTCTCATTCGTCTCTGCGACTCTTTGCTCTAATGAACCTGAGGACCTGGATACAGTACCTCCCGTATCCTTGACACGGGCAATGAGCTCCTGAAGGCCGGCTCTCATATGCTCAAGCGGTGCACTGATGCTTTTCAGCGGTCCCAGCTGCTTAATGTCAGCCGGCTTTGACAGGTCTCCCTTGCTCACCCGCTCCACAAAACGCTGGATTTCATTGAACGGCTTTGCATACGAAGCAAAATTAATAAATCCTGAGAGGATAAATGCTATGATGATCAATCCCAGCAAAGCAGCTGATTCTGCCGAGAACACCTGCTTTTTGAAAATCAATGAATAGATGGCTATGATGATCATGCCTGAGACAGCAGCCTGCATTGCGACATTCAGCATATAAACCATTATTTTTTTAATGACATCATTCTTTTTATTCCCCATTATACTCCCCTATTCCCATTTTCATATAGTTCCTTTAATGGATATATCGGTATAACAGCAGGGAAATTTAGCTTCATACAAAAAAAGGCAGCAGACGATATCAATTTTTTACAAGGCTGCAACTGACAAGCATTTTGTTAAGAATTCTTTCTCCTGTTAACGTAATGCATTATTCCAGGAGCTGATTATTGAAAAATTTTCCCAACTTTATGCAATTGTAACTTTTTACCTATTATTGTATGATGATACCAAAGACCCACCAACCCCTCTTCAACCGCACCCTGCTATTAATCAAACGTTTGATTAATAGAATATTCTTACACTTATTCCCCTTTGCTGGTATACTATTCCTACGGGAAAAGTAGGAGGTAAAAGCATGAGAACCGGAGCGCTTATCAAGTATTACCGGACAAAAAAAGGGATGACACAGAGGGAATTGGCCCAAGGTGTCTGCTCCATCTCCCACCTTAGCAAAATAGAAAACAACTCCAAAGAAGCCCATGATGGCACGATCGACTTATTGCTGAACAAGCTTGGCATCACTTTACAGCAGGCAGAAGATAAGCAGGAACAGTTCGGGAGTATGATTGAGGATTTTATCACCAAGCTGATCTACTATCAAAAGGAACAGGCAGAAGCAGCATTCCAAACCCTGTCTAAAGCAGAAGAGCTGATCACCTTTACTCCTTACATAAACTACTATTCTCTCTGGAAATACCGCTATCTTATCTTCGTCGGAGATATAAATGGAGCAGCGGCTCAGAGAGAGCATCTAGGCAAGATAAAAAAGAATTTTTCCCAACATGAAACCTATTTATACAGCTACTTTAATGCGTTATCTTTAATACAGACAGGTCAGCTGGAAAAAGCAGACAATATCCTCAGCACCCTGATCGAGGATAAAGTGAAGGAAAGCGCCATCGGAGCCGGGGATTTGTTTTACCATTACGGACTTGTCAAAAGCATGAAGGAAGAGTCAGGGGCAGCCGTCCACTATGGAAAGAAAGCACTGGGACATTTTTCAGACCAGTTCAATTTCAAGCGGATTCTGCACACCCTGATGCTGCTGGGCATCAATTATACCCACGCAGGCATTTATCATGAGGCAGCCGAGTGCTTCAGGCATCTGCTCAGGAACATTGAGGCGCTGAAGATCGAGACAGCCCTGCTGCCGCAGATTTACCATAATATGGGCTATCTGTACAGAAGGACCAATGAACTGAAGAAGGCATCATTGTATTACAAAAAAAGCCTGGCCCTTCATCCGGTCGAGTCGTCCAACTATTTGATCAGTCTGTATTCATATGCCGAGACTCTTCACAAGCTCGGCGACAATGACAGCAGAAAGCATTTTGAAAAACTGAAACTGCTTGCACAGAAAGCCAGCTCCAGAAAGTATGAGCTGATGTCCCATTATCACCTCACCAGTTTTGCAGATGAAAGCAAGGCTGTAGAGTTTTTGCAGGAAAGGCTCCTGCCTTTTCTTGAAAAGACCGATGAGCACGAGAATGAGCTGGAGGAATTCTATCAGGTGCTTGCAAGGCATCTGATTCATCATGGCGAGTACGAAAAGGCAATCCAATATATCTCAAAGTACAGGGAGGAATTACAGTAAAATGAAGAAAAAATATCTGTTTCTGCTGATTGCCGCTTTGGGTTTGCTGGTTCATTACGGTGATGCAGCTCCCCCGGACGCTAAAAGCTCCTTTGCTGCATCTGAAAATCCTGATGATCGTCCCATTCAGCCTCCTTTGAAGGAAGACAGCTGATACCCCCTCTACTATCTTCCCCAGGCATATCCCTCAAGTCACAGGAAAAGAGCTGCTTCTCACTGGAAGCAGCTCTTCTTCTTGTTAAGAAAACTAACCGGTATTCGGCTTTTAATAGACCCCTACATTGTCCCAGGCAGTTCTGACTGCATTATAAGCAGAGCTTCCGCTTCCATATAAATCTGCGGCAGACTGCAGGAGCGCTGCGCGTGCATAGCTGAAATTGCTCGTCGGTGTCAGATAGACAGTCAGGGCACGGTAGTAGATTTTTTCGGCCTGGGCCTTGCCGATGCTGCTGATTGTATAGTAGGCAGCTTTATTCGGGATTCCGCTGTTGATATGGACGCCTCCATTATCGGAGCTTGTGTTCACATACTGGTTCATATGCTCAGGCTGCCCGTACAATGTCGGGTTGGACATGCTGCGGAGGGCATCGCCGGAACGGCCAGGGGTGTACACATCCTCACCCATCAGGAAGTCGCCTGGATCAAGGAAATATCCAAACACATCGGAGAAGGACTCGTTCAGAGCACCAGACTGATACTGGTACTGCAGATTGGCCGTCCTTTCAGTGACCGCGTGGGTGATTTCATGGGCCACTACATCAAGGGCTCCGGAGAGAGATGTAAATTGGGAGCCATCACCGTCTCCATAAACCATCTGCGAACCGTTCCAGAACGCATTATTATAGCGTGATCCGTAATGGACCGTTGATCGGATGGTTGCCCCATTATTGTCGAAACTGTTGCGGTTATGCGTGTTTTTAAAATAGTCATAGACCTTTCCGGCGTAATAATGTGCATCCACATCCGCCCTTTGATTGGTCGCAGTCCATGCATTATTGCTGTCGGCGGAACGCGAGCCTGGCAGGGAGGAACCGTTATTGGCAGTGAAGGTCTCAATGACTCCATTCATTGGCTTTGTAACATCATATAAGTAATAAGTTCCGCCTGAAGAATAAGTATTCAATGTTTTGGAGCCGCCGGTCACGCCTGTGCCTGTCCCGGTTGCAGCCGCATCTGCCACAGCATTATAAGCTTCGACAATATGGCCGTTCTTCGCGTCGACAAAGATCTGCCAGTTCGCCCCATACGGCTCAATGAACTGCAGCTGGACCTTGTAAGCGAGCGTATACTCCCCGTCCTTTTCATGGATCACAAGGTCATTTTTCACATGCGTATTTTTCACTTCACTCTTTTTGCCGGCTTTCTCGAGGTCAGCAGGCACAGCCTGGTCGCTGCCTTTTGTATCCTCTTCTGTCAGATTGATATTTTTCCAGGCAAGATCAACCGCTTCTTTTTTACTGATGGCTGCTTTTGTATCAGTTATTTTTTCTGATGCATCAGCATATAATTGTCCTGTCGCAGCCGTTACATCACTATTTTTATCTGTATGGACCTTAAAAATAGCCCCTTCCACCGGGACCCCATTAATAGACTGGGAGAATTTATAATGCTTCATTCCAAGGTCATCTATTTCAGCATTCAACAGTATGAGCTCCTTGAAAGGATCTACTTTGAATAAGTCTTTATTATCTTTGAGGAATTTTTTTATATCATCATCATTTTTGGCTTTGTTTTTTGATAGCTTGCCAGCCAAAAATTTTGGGGCATGCTTCTCTTTTTGTTCGAGCTTTTGCTGCAGCTCCATTTGATTGAGCAATTTTTCTGAAGGAGATAAACCGTAGGCAGTGGCTGCCGGAAATGCGGCACTGAGAGCTAAGGAAGTTCCGAGTACGAGCGTTGCTAACTTTTTTGTCATTTTAATATCCCCTTTGGCTATTTTTAGGACTAGCTAATCCATATCTACACGTGTTAAGGATAAGTGTAGCCAGCGAGCAGGCTAATCACAATAAATCTATATACCCAGCAGGCCCAAAAAAGATAAATGAAGGAGTCTGATAGAGAAATGGGCAAAAACTTTCCCAATCCCTATGATGTCTAACGCCAGGAAAAGCTAGGGAAGTTTCGATGCAATTTTGCTTCAGCTTCGTAAAAAGGTGAAATCTTTACTATTACTCTTTTTATTTTTCCCAATATATTTTATCTGAATATATAGTTTCCCTTTTACAATCCTATGTAAATAAGCATAGGCTAATAGACACTTATTTTTACATATTACCCCAAGATCAGATGACCTTTGTAACATTTCTGAAATATTTCCACTCTTCTGTAAACCTTTAGGTTATCTTGATCGTCTAAAGAGGAAAAAAGGAGGCATTAAAATGAAAAAAATCTATGCCATTATTTTTACGGCATTATTCCTTGCTTCAGCAGGAGCCTTTTATATGGAGGGAGCCCCTTTGGATGCGACTGCTTCTGATAAGAAAGCTGACGAAGTTCAAAGTGAGAAGCAGGAAGAAACGGCAAACGCCAGTCCCAAAGCTGAGGAAACTGTAACTGTAGAAACAGAGCCTTCCAAGGACAAGGAAGAGCCGCTGCAGGATCTATCCGAAACTGAGAACGGCGCCTCTCAAGAACCGTCGGAAGAAAGTGAAACAGATTCTCCACAATCACAGAATCAGGATACAATTAAAATCGAGAATAAAGTATACGTCAATATTATGGATAAAGAAAAATTTGCCCACATGAGCAGAACAGCCGCTAAATACGGAGCCAAGTTGTACGCATTGCCAAATTCCGACCTTTTTGTCATAGCCAAGGATGGCAAACCGATTGTTTATATGAGTACAGGAGTCAAAAATGCACCTGTGGCCTATGCCGATTTGCTGGCTGAGCTTTTCGCTGAAGGCTTTAATGAATACAAAAAACTGTCCGAAAACATCCTATTTTCCGCTGAAACGGGAGCTGAAGTATCTGTTGATTTTGGGGGTTATATTGCCTATGGGATTGAAACAAAAGAGGGCTGGATAAAAGTTTCCTGGTGATATGCGGGGGGCAGTCTGGATAATAGCAAAAAAAACGGCTCCCTATGTGGAAGCCGGTTAGGATCATTTATAAACTTTGACAGTGATTGTTTTGTTTCCCCACTGGAGGGCACGCTGTTTATTAGGGATAAAGACATCAATTTTATTTCCTTTAACAGCTGAGCCTTTGTCCGCTGCAATGGCCATGCCATAACCGGGAACATATACCTTAGATCCCAGCGGAATGATTCTTGGGTCGACAGAAATAGCCTTGATGTTTGGATTCTTTTTCAGGTTTAAGCCGGTATACGTAATTCCGCTGCAGCCTTTGCAGCTTGCTGTATATGCGGTAGCTTTCACTTTTATTTCTTTGTAGGCAGCAGCAGGAGCTTTTGCTGTTTTTGCACTTTTTACTGCTGTACCTGCTGTTTTAAGCGTTTGATTTATCTTTATATGATCTGAAGTCAGTTTGTTCCAGGTTTTTAATTGCTGTACTGTTACATTATGTTTCTTGGAGATTGACCAGAGGGTGTCTCCCTTTTTTACCTGATATGTAGTTCCAGAGGCGAAAGTGGCGTTTGAAAATCCGAAAAGCAATAACAATGCTGCACTTACATTTAGTAGTAATTTCTTCAAAACGTACTCTCCTTTGTCTTCTATCATAGGAACATGTTAACAGTTTAAGATAACAATAATGTTTCAATAGGTTTCTATTTATGTTACAAAACAATTCATTTAAACGTCATTTTGTAATATAACAAAAAAAACAGCTTATTTAACCAAAAGAAAAAGGAGTTTTTCAACTCCTTTTCTGTTTATGTAATTAAAATAATTGCCCCGGCTTCAGCCTGCCCTTTTGCAGTAAGTTTCTTCGTTTCTTCACTCTCCAGGCGTCTATTATGATGATAAGAATAAGAGTTCCTGAAAAGATCGCTCCCTTTCCTTCTACCAGGTTAAATACCAGGGCAACCCATCCTTCACTAATTAAAGTAAATATGGACGTAAACAGCATGATCATCGCGTAAATAATCAGGATTATTTCTGCCAGAGTCAATGCCCTCATTTTTTCAACCTCCCAGGTATATAAAAATACACTAACTCTTACCCTATGACCAGTGGTATAAAACCTGGCCCCTTTTTCTTAGAAAACAAAAGTGCCAGTACTTTGAGTCAAAAGGAATGATGCAGATTAAAAACGTCATAGCATAACCTCCGTCTTTTGGGTGCCGAGGAGATCCACCCGGATGCTTTTGCGGCATTGCGGGGGCGGGACTCAGCTGCTGTAGGTAAATCGGAAATTTATGATTTTTCACAAGCATTTTTTTCACCGACTAAAATAGGACTGCCTATTCAGCAGGCAGCCCTCAACTTTATATATCATTGCATGATAGAATATGACAAACTTTTCAACTGTTCGTAGGCTTCCATATAATAAGGTGTTCCATACTGGATCATCCTGTCTACCATGCCAATCCCCTGGTAGAAAATGAGACTTTGCCCCGGAAGACCATACCGATGTGACATCTCAATGTATTTTTTAAAATTTACAACACCCGCTTCAATTTGATGCGGTCCATACTGATCTATTTCAATATTGATTCCGCTGCCGTAAATTTGAGCATTAAGAAATGCCCGGTGAAGCCGTTGGTCTGCATCTGTCAGTTTAAGGCGGAACGCATTTGGCTGAAGGTAGGCCCCATCAAACCCGTATGTTTCCCAGCGTTCAAAATTAGTAGATAAAGCATGCGGCGAATAGATCAGGAACTTACCTTTTTGATGGATCCTGGCAGAAATTTGTTCTACAAGCGGTCCATCCTGGGGATAGCCCATTGTCTCACTCATCCAATAGTATCCTTTAAAAGTAAGGTTGGAAAAGCCCCTTTCCTCCCAGACAGCTTCAACAGCTTCCATATACCACGCCGCCATTTTTTCCCGCTCTTTCGGGCTGTTCTTCAGCACTGCTCCATCAAGGCCAATAATATCTTCCTGAAGCTTCGGATAAGGAATCGCTAAATAAACATTGGCCTTTTTCTGCAGCTGTGCGGCTGAAGCATTCAAAGCCTCAAGGACTCCATTCTCAGAAAAAGTCTGATCAATATACCATTGGAAGTCTGAGTAATTGGCGTAATTCTTAGAAGAACCCAGCTCGCCCCCAGGATAGCTTCTTCCAAGTATGATAAATGTATCAAACAAAGTTTGGTTTGTACCCCCCGGTGTTAAATAGGGTTTGAAATAATTGGCGGTAAAGTCTGTGTTCTGTTCTGCCCCATTATAAATGAGTACTCCGTTCCTGATTCCAGTTTCACTAAGAAGTCCTGTATGATCTGAAAAGGATTGAAGTGTATTGTCAGCAGGATGAACAGTCCCATCAGGATATTGCATGGCCAGATTGATGGCCTCTTCTGCAGATCTGACAGTATGTTTAACCTCCCCTGACGCTTTCACATTGTATTCAAGCGGCTTGGTATAGATCCTTGAAAGGAACACGGCGAATTGAAGACGGTCAACAGTCAGATCCGGCTTAAAAGTGCCGTCCCCGTAACCGGTTGTCACTTTATTCTCGGCAATCGCATCTACGAATGGATAGTATGGATCATCGGCTGGCAGATCTTTAAAGCTTGATTTTCCAGAACCTATGTATTCAAATCCCACAGCCAATGCCATGGCCATATCTTTTCTTGTTAATGGTTTTGCCGGATCGAATTTATTGTCGGTCAGTGAAAACATGCCTTTATCAAGCACAGCCAAAACCTCATTATAACCCCTTGTAGAAGGGTTCATATCGGCAGGAATCACCTGCGGTTCTGCCGGGGCTTCCAGGTTCATTGCCCGGACAAGCATGATGGCTGCGTCATTCCTCGTAATAGAAGCACTCGGGCTGAACTTCCCTAAATGACCTTTGATTACTTCTTTATCAGATAAGAATTTTATGTCCTGGTAAGCCCAATGGTAGCGTGACACATCACTGAACTCATTGGCCTTAACAAGTGCAGGCGACAAAAACACTAGCAGCAACATTAGAATACTGGACGAATAGATTGATAGTTTTTTCATAGTAATACCTCTGATGACCATTGCCTCCATTTTTCTACTTATTTACAGATATATCTTTTATCGTCAGCAACCTGCCCATTTTTACAAAAATAGCAAAATATGCTTAAAAAGTTCTGCACATCCATTTTATACTAGAAATTACCATTCAGGAAGGTTTTTTTGGTGACAGGCACCTATACCAGTTTTAGATCCCACGGTATCATCTCTTACGGAAACAACACCAGACAGTTGCTGATTTCAAGCCTTCTCCCAAATAAAAAAACGGAAAATGTCTTATCTTTCCGTTCAAATGGTGACAGGCACCTATACCAGTTTCTTTATGAAATGAATTTTTCGACAAAATCCGGGAGGTACCTGTCACCTATACAACCATTTCACCCGAATAAAATGGGTTAGGATAAACAGGATGGCGGCTAGTATGACGGCTCCCCAAATGAAGGCGGGAGATAGGAAAAATAAGGGCAGGCTGAACAAAAGGGCGACGATCATGCTTATATTAATGGATTGTTTCGTTACTGCTCCTCTGCGGATAAGCAGGCTGCAGACAAAACTTGGAACTCCTATAAGGTAGAAAGGGATGTAGACAATTTCTACACCTTTAAAACAGAATAATGTGATTATGGCAATGATGAAACCTGCTAGTGAAGAACTGCCGCTTCCTGCTTCATTGCTGCCGGATAACTTAGCAATAATGCAAGCTAAAAGCAGTACACCCATAGCTGCTGAAGGGTTATCCCCCTTAATGGCAGAAAGGCAGGTAAGAACCGCCAGAACCAGCGCTGACAACGGAAGGACTAAAGCATTGGATTGTCCGGGATAGTGAACACTATTAGTCAATGATAGAAGGAACAGCAATGTTAAAGGAATTGATAAAGCATAAAAGTTAACTACCCCGCCTAAATAGGTATTTATGAAGCTGATTTCCACTCTTCCCCAGTAAATAACAATAAGGGCGGCTATCACCTGCGCCGGCAGCATCCACCAAACGGATATTCTTTTCTTATCAAACCACCATCCGGCGATGACTACAATGGCTCCCCCAATTAATATGGCAGAAGTATTGTAAAATACTCCTTTGACCAGTAACATGCCAATGGCAAACGGAACAAAAACTGCAATACCTTCAACTATAGAATCATTACCTTTTCTTCTTATAATCTGACCTAAAAGAATAGTACAAATAAAACACACTAATGCAGCCACAACCAGCATAGATCTCCCCCCCTTTAATTAAAATTAATATGGTCTGCTCACCTCAATTCTACCACAATTTTACAGAAGGGTGACAGGCACCTATACCACTTCTATACCAGCTAAAATTAAAACAATCATAGAGGAGTTGTTTTACATTTAAACACGGCAGGGAGCAGTGGATTAAGACACTTTCGACATTATCCGTCAAATTTCTGGAGGTACCTGTCACCAACATAAAAGCACCAATAACAAAAGGCAGAGCCGCAGCTCTGCCTTTTGTTCGCAGTACCAGGTACCTTAGCGTACCTCGCACCCATATTAAATGTTATACTGTGCCATTTCCCCGCTCTCACCAACATACTCAATAGTACTCTTGTTCGTTTCCAGATCAATGAACAGTGAACAGTGTTTGCTGCCGTTTCGCCAGGAGAGGCGGAGTTCGCTGTCTGGTGAGTCGAGGACCTGGAATTCGCCGCTGAATGCTTCATAATCATTGCGGAAGCGGATGAGCTTCAGGAGTCTCTGGACAACTGGCTTTTCCAGGGATTCTTCAATTTCATCCAAGCTGAAGTTATGGCGGTTGATTTCGCGCCCTTCACCGGTGCGTGCTACATTTTCCACATCATTTTCACCGGCAAGAAGCCCGACATAATAGACCTGCGGGACGCCCGGCGTGAAGAACTGGATGGCTCTGGCAGCAAGATAGGCATCATCGTCGCTGTTCAGGACGGAATAGTAGGAGCAGCGGATCTGGTGGACATCAAACCCATCCTCTGCTTTATGTTCGTCAGAAAGAATCAGGCTCAGATTGGATCCCCTTTCAAGGCAGACATCCACAATGTCTTTCGCTTCCTTTGTATCGATGAGGCCGTCAAGGTCTGGCTTGACCGGTATGCCGTCATGGCAGTCGAGCATCGTGAACTGCTTGTGCGGGCGGTTCTTCAGGTAATCAGCCAGGTTCTTGCTTGATTTGTTGATCAGCGTCTCGAGTACACGGTATGGCAGGATAAAGTCATAGATCCAGAAGCCGTGTTCGGCTAGCTTATACTGAATGGAATAATGGGAATGAACCTCCGGCAGTAGCTCGATGCCCAGAGAAGTCGCCAGCTCCATGATCCAGTCAAGGAACTCATAAATTTCCGGTTCAACAAAGAAGCAGCTGGTGCCAAGCTTTTTCACGACATAGCCGACCGCATCAAGGCGGACAATTTTGACGTTCTGCTCTTTGAAATTACTGAAGAAGTCGGTTAATAGCTGCCTGACCTGCTCTGATTTGATATCAAGGTCAATCTGTTCAGAGGGGTCTGTTTTGCCAAAAGTGGTCCATACTGTCTCCTGTTCGCCTGTTTCTTCTATTGTGAAGGTTGAATATGGGAGCGGCCTCCGCAGGAACATCTTGTCAATATCCTCCTGTACAGGCTGTCCGTCTTCCCAAAGCTTGTCAAGGGTGATGAACAGATCTGCATACTGGGACTGGCGGCCTTTTGCCAAAAAGTCCTGGAAGTACTCGGATTTCTGCGAGATATGGTTGACCATCAGGTCGACAAGGATATCAAAGTTTTCGCCGATCTTCCGGATATCTTCCCATCCCCCGAATTCCGGGTCGATTTCAAGATAGGTAAGCGGGGCAAATCCCCTGTCACCTGAGGATGGAAAAGGTGGGAGGATATGCACGCCGCCTTTGAAAATATCAGCAAAATGTTCTGTCATTACTTTGTTGAGCATTTTCAGATCTCCGCCGAGGGAGTCCGGATATGTGATAAGCTGTACTTGATTTTTAACTGCCATTTCTAAAACCTCCTACAGTCCGTACATTTCTTTTAGTTGTTCCAGCGGGGGCATGCTGCAGACCGCACCTGTGAATTTTAATTTATAGGCGCTAGCTGCCGAACCCAGCTCCAGGGCTTCCTTTACGGAAAAGCCTTTTACCAGTGCCGTATAAAAACCTGACCAGAATGCGTCTCCTGCACCGGTCGTGTCGATCACATCAGTCGCAAGCGGCTTGATTCTGAAGGTTTCTTCTCCATTGGATACGATCGCTCCATCCTTGCCGATCGTCAGGATGACAAGCTTTGCGCCAAGATCAAGGAATTTGCGGATCTGATTTTCATGGGTGTCCTTCCCGAACAGCCGCTCCGCATCGTCCTCAGATGGCTTTATAATATCGACCATCCCAATGATTGATTTAACGTACTCAATCCCTTCGGCCCCTTTTTTCCATACCATCTGATGGTAATTCGGATCCAGGCAGATCAGGATATTTTGGCTGCGCGCCTGTTCAATCACTTTTTCAATCGTATGGCGGGCCGGTGCCATCGAAAGGGGCCAGCAGGAAAAGTGGACGATTTTTGAATCCAGCAATGCCTTTTCAAGCTCTTCCGTATATTGGAGCTGATAGTCTGCCCCGCGGTAAAAGATGGGATCGGGCGTTCCTTTGCTTTTTGCGACCACAACCATACTGGTGGACGAATCCACGCGCTGAACCAGTCCCGGGTCGATCCCTGTTTTGCGGAGATGGCTGATAAGAAAGGTTCCCAGCCTGTCTTCCCCTACTGCAGACGCGACCAGGGAACGGATTCCCAGCCTCTTTACATTCATAGCAATATTGGCCGGTGATCCGCCAAAATAGTTATGATAAACTGCCGGCTCATCTGCAGGACTGTATTCTTCTGAAATCATATCGATCAGGATTTCGCCTATCGTTAAAATATCATTGCCTCTCGGCTGGAATTCAATTTTCTCATCTAATTTAAGCATCGTAATCCTCCATCGCTGTACTTGCCGCAACTGATATTAAGGGAAAATCTTTCTGCTCCTTTTTCCGGCAGACATGTCCAGTGCTGTCAGGCAGTCTGTACCGTTTTATACCGTCAGGCAGCCTCTATGACTCTACCTTCTGCAGGAGAAAAACTTTTACAAATATTGAGTGCAAAAAGAAAGGGGCAGGTGCCCCATTCTTACTTTAAGAGATACACCCTTGTTTCATAAGGGCTTAAAGTGAATTCCTTTTCCAGCTTCTTTTCAGGAACATCATAGTTATTTAAAACCAGTTCACTTGAAGCACCCCCGATTGCCGACGGCAGCTCTATTTTTTCAGGTTTGTCATGGAAATTGCAGATTACAAGAGCCTTGTCGCTTCCCATTGTCCTGGTATAGACAAAAAGTTTCCCATGGTCAGGAAGGATAAGCTCGTACTTTCCATATACAAAGACTGGGTTCTCTTTGCGGATGGCGATTAGTTTTTTATAAAAATGAAGAATCGAATTTTCATCCTTCAGCTGGCTTTCAACATTGATGGTACGATAGTTCGGGTTCAGGCCCAGCCACGTTTTGTTTCCTTCCGTGAAGCCGGCCATATGCGAGGCATCCCACTGCATCGGAGTCCGTGAATTGTCGCGGCCCTGTTTCCAGACGACCTCCATTATGTCAACGTGCGGCACGCCCTTTGCGGCTTCCACTTTGTAATAGTTCACCATTCCAACATCGTTATAATCTTCAATTTCAGGGAATTTCACATTGGTCATCCCAATTTCCTGGCCTTGATAAATGAAAGGTGTGCCCTTCATCAGGAAGTAAAGCGCCCCAAGCATTTTTGCGCTCTCTTTCCAGTACTGCTGGTCATTGCCCCAGGATGAAACACGGCGCGGCTGGTCATGGTTTTCGATAAACAGGGCATTCCAGCCTCGTCCTTCAAGGCCTTCCTGCCATTTGGTCAATGCTTTTTTCAGCGCTTTGACGTCCACAGCATCTTCTGTGTCCTTGTCCCACAGGTCAAGAAATTCAAATTGGAAAATCATATTAAAATAGCCATTTTCCTCGCCGACCCATCTGTCAGCATCAGGAATGCCGACTCCGTTGGCTTCACCAACGGTCATGACATCATAATTGCGGATCGTCCTGTCCGCAAATTCTGTAAGGAAATCATCAATCCCAGGGAAATTCATCATTTTCGGAAAAGATGGGACCACATCCAGATTGTCCGGGTTTGGCATATCCGGGAAACCGGGCTCTTTTTTGATATGCGAAATCGCATCGATCCTGAATCCATCAATTCCTTTTTCAAGCCACCAGTTGACCATTTCATAGAGAGCTTCCCTGACCTCAGGATTCTCCCAGTTCAAATCCGGCTGGCGTGCAGAGAATATATGCATGAAGTATTGCTTTGTTTCTTCATCATATTTCCACGCAGGCCCGCTGAAAATGGATTCCCAGTTATTCGGCTCCTTGCCATCTTTTCCGTCACGCCAGATATACCAGTCCCTTTTCGGATGATCTTTTGAAGAGCGGGACTCTAAAAACCATGGATGCTCATCACTCGTATGATTAATCACCAGGTCCAGGATCAATTTCATTCCGCGCTTATGGACTTCTTCAAGCAGAAGATTAAAATCTTCCATTGTGCCGAATTCATCCATAATATCCTGGTAATCAGAAATATCGTAGCCATTATCATCATTAGGCGACTTATACATCGGGCAGATCCAGATCACATCAATTCCCAGATCTTTAAGGTAATCAAGCTTCGTAACAATTCCTTTTAAGTCCCCGATGCCGTCTCCATTGCTGTCCATAAAGCTCCGCGGGTAAATTTGATAGGCTACTGCTTCTTTCCACCATGCTTTTTTCATCTCTGTCAAAATCCTTTCGTTGTGCCTTCATTTTTTCCGGCTGAATTTAGCCTGGTTCAGGTGTGAAATCAGTGTTAATGGCGTTTTTTTAAAAAAACTATCTGGTATTGCCGCCGCTTAACACTGATTCAGCCCACTTTTTCAATAATTCGGCCAGTTTTTCTATTTTTTCTCCCTAAAATTGCGGGGATTCACCCCAGAATCCGGGATATTCGCCCCGCTTTACATTTTTTACCAAAAATATAACCTTATGTCACTTAGCCGGACTCCAGCCTATTTAATAGACCCCTGCATTACGCCATTAATAATCGCACGCTGGCCGATCATGTACATGATGAGAATCGGGATGACGGTTAATAAAATCGCCGGGATCAGCAGTTCCCAGTTATTCATATATGTGCCGTTGAATACTTTCATCTGGACCGGCATGGTATAGACAGATTCATTGTTCAGCACCAGTGACGGCAGCAGGTAATCGTTCCAGATCCACAGCACGTTCAATATTGAAATCGTAACTGCGATAGGCTTCAGCATCGGAAGGACAATCAGGAAGAAGATCTGCAGGGAATTGCAGCCATCGATTCTTGCTGCTTCCTCAACTTCTATCGGGATCGACTTGATAAAGCCATGGAACATGAATACGGAAAGCGCACTGCCGAACCCAAGGTAGAAAATGATCAATAGCGGAATAGGAATCGCGTCAATCAGCTGCAGTTTCGCCCCATAGATATAAATCAGCGGGATCATGAGCGACTGGAACGGGATGACCATTGATGCAACCAGCACGGTGAAAAAGAATTTATTGAATTTGGACGGCCTTCTCACAAGATGGTACGCCGCCATGGCAGAGAAAAAGACAATGAACAGTGTGCTCAGGGTGGTAACGATGAACGAGTTCCTGAAGGTGACACCAAAGTTCATCATGTTGATTACATCAGCAAAATGGGCGAAATTCCAGTTTTCCGGAAGGGCAAAAGGACTGGTCAGGATTTCCCCATTGGTTTTGAATGAGTTGATGATGAGCAGCACAAAAGGAAAAATAAAACTTATTAGGGCAATGATTGCCAATAGGTATAGAAAAGTGGTAGTGACAATTTTTTGCCTGGCCATTATGCTTCGACCTCCATTTTCTTGCTGGTATAGACTTGAAAACCGGTTACAGCGGCTACAATCACAAACAGGATAATGGCCTCAGCCTGTCCTGTTCCATAGTTTGATTCAATAAAGGCTTTATTGACAACATGCATGGAGACCATTTTCGTGCTGCCAAAAGGGCCGCCATTTGTGAGGGCAAAATTCAAGTCATACACCATGAATGCATTTTTTAAAGAAAGGAACCCGGTCACTACGAATGAGGGAACCATTAAAGGCAGCGTAACATTCAAAAGCCTTCTGAACGGGCCGGCTCCATCGATTTTGGCTGCTTCAATCAACTCTCTTGGAACACTGATCAATCCGGCGATGAAGATGATCATCATATAGCCGGCTGTCTGCCAGATGGTTACGATGACGAGCGACCAGAAAGCCATGGTCGGATCCCCGAGCCACCCGAGTTCAAGCCAATCTATGCCAAGTTTGGTGCCTAATGCAGGGAGTGACTGAACGAAAATGAATTGCCATATATAACCAAGTACCAGTCCGCCGATCAGGTTAGGCGTAAAATAAGCTGTCCTTAATGAATTCTGGATCTTCAAGCCGGACGTAACCAGGTACGCCAGACCGAAGCCGAACAAGTTGACAAAAAACACGGTTGCCACGACAAATTTAAGTGTCAGCCAAAGCGATTTCCAAAATTCCGTATCTTTTACAGCTTCCAGATAATTCGCCATGCCTGCAAACACCACCGGATCAGCCGGAGTCTGCATCGTATTAAAAGTGAGGAAAAGGCCGTATCCAAATGGGACCAGTACGGTGATACAGAAAAAAAGGAAAACAGGGCCCAGGAATAAAAGCGAATTGCCGATATCACCTATTTTTTTATTTTTCTTCATGCTTCCACATCCTGTCTGTTAGGTAAAAAAAGCAGGCAGGATAAGTTCTCTCCGCCTGCTTTTTTGTTTTCACTTGAGTCTGGATTATTCTTGGTGGGTCTTATAATAGGTTTCAAAAGCTTTTGCAAGGTCTTCTCTTTTGCTTTGATTCGCAATGTATTTCTGAACCTCAGGACCAAGGATAGTAGTCCAATCCCCTGTATTGATATAGTTGGTGCTGAAAGGCATTGTCTTGCCGGCAGCAAGTGCATCACTGATGGCAACGCCGAGCGGGTTGGTTACTTTGTTTGGATTGTTTTTGAATGCTGAGATGATTTGAGATTTATTAACGATAAAGTCTTGTCCTGCTTCATCGTATACCAGCCAATTCAAGAATTCTTTCGCAGCGTCCTGTTCTTCTTTAGAAGCCTTCTTGTTCACAACAAATGCTTGAGTAGGACCGGCTGCAATCTTGTTGTTCAGCGGGTTATCAGGATTGTTGTCGACAGGGACAGGCATGAATCCAAAGTTTGTACCTTCAAGCGCTTTCAAAGAATCAAAAGCCCAGTTTCCGTTGAAAAGCATCGCAGAATCGCCTTTTCCGACAGCTACATGCGCAGCATCATAATATTGGCCAGTCGGACGTGCACCGAACATATTGTAATCCTCTGTAATCAGCATATCCAATGTGTCATAATAGCCGTTCCAGGCTTCATTCTTGTTATAATCTAATTTTCCGGCTTGCACTTCTTTCAAAGTTTCCGTTGGATCTTCTGTCTGATTAAGAAACAGAGAGCTGTAATGGTTCGCAACTGACCATGCTTCAGTCTGATAAGCCACTGGCTGCTTCACACCAGATTCCTTGATTTTATCCAATAGATCTGCCAGCTTGTCGCGTGTATTGATTGAGAATGGATCAAAGCCTTCGCCTGCTGCTTCTTCAACTACTGTCTGGTTGTAAACAAGTCCCATACCTTCCAGGGCGAACGGGAAACCAATTACATTTCCTTCTTCATCTTTAATGGCATCGCTTGTTTCTTCATTCCATTTTTCATCAGACATATCGATTCCTACATCTTTATATTTATGAGTGGCATCATAAGGAGAAAACATTGCCAATGTAACCGTTTTCCCAGAGGCGGAAAGCTTATCATAAACGTTCAATGCGTCTCCGACTGCCACTGATTCAACCTGTACATTGATGTCCTTATGATCGGCCATAAAATCCTTTGCGGCCTGCTTAAACTGGGCATCAATCTCACCCTTGCCGTTTGTAACAATAATGTTTACTTTCCCATCTTTTGAGCCTGTATCTCCTTCAGAAGAATTGCCTGAGCAGGCTGCAAGAGAAAAGGTTAATGCGGCTGCCATGCCGGCAGCGGCCGTCTTTTTGAACATTCCTGATTTAGAGAAATTGAACATTTTTTTACTTCCCCTCTGTTTGAGAATAGTTTTAGCAGATTAGACCATTAAGCTCTTCTGCATGAATTTGTGAAAAGGTTTTCCTAGCTCTTACAATTATGATTATATTAAGTTATTAATATTTTGACAAGTACTTTTGAAAACGATTTCCTAAAAGTATTAATTTCAGCAAAAAATCACAATTCCCTATCTGCCTGCATCATTTTCTTGACACTGTCCCTCAGGCTCAGCCGGTAATCAATATAATGCTCTTGAGGCGCAGTTCCGGGCTGGCCAATGTTTTGAAGCAGAGCCTCCATCGCTTTGGACCCCATGGCTTCGAAGTCGACCCGGACCGTTGTCAGCTGAGGGCGCACAAGCGTTGCCAGTTCAATATCATCAAATCCTGCAATTGAGATATCGTCAGGAACCCTGTATCCCTGGTCCTCTGCACAATTTTTGGCACCGATGGCAATCGTGTCAGATGCGCAAAGAAGGGCGGTCGGAAGATTCCTTTTTCTAAGCAGGGCTACCATTGCCTCATATCCATCCGCGGAGGAAAAATTGCTTTCAGCGAGGAAATCCTGATTGACAGGAAGCCCTTGGCGCTCCATTTCATCAAGAAACCCTTTATAGCGTGAATAGCCCGCCGACTGATCATGCAATGGCCCGTGGATCATGCCAATTTTATCATGGCCGCAGCGTACCAGGTATCTGACCATTTCCGTAATCGGCGTGTAATTGTCCACATCGACCCAGGAGATATTATGACCTGTTATTTTCTGCCCAACCACTATAACCGGAATTTTATTCGCTTTTATCCAATCTATATGCCGCTCGGTAGTATGGATGGCGGACAGGATAATGCCATCCACCTGCTTCTCCTTGAATATTTCAAGCGATTTCAGCTCCATTTCCGGATCCAGCCTGGTGTTGCTCAGGATGATATTATAGCCATTCCTGTTGGCCACCTCTTCAATGCCATTGATCAGCTCGGCCGATGTATAGTTGATTTGCGGAAAAATGACCCCGATTAAATTCGTAGACTTGCTGATCAGGCCCCTTGCAAGCGCATTGGGGCGGAACTGGGTTTCACGGATGACCTTCTCGACTTTCTCCCTTATTTCATCATTAACCGGCTTACTCTTATTGATCACACGTGAGACGGTTGCAACAGAGACACCTGCCATCTTGGCAATATCCTTTATCGTTAACTTCATTATTATTTCCATTCCTCCAGGAAAACGTTTTCTTTTTACTTTGAATCTATAATTACACAGCGTGTTTGTCAATATGAATATTGCTGGGTGCCAGGTACCATCAAAAGACACTTTTGCCCCTTTGTCCACGGATGGTACCTGGCACCACAAAAAGACACTTCCACCCTTTTTGTCCACGGAGCGTACCTGGTACCACCAAAAGACACTTCACCCCCTTTTGTCCACGGACGGTACCTGGCACGGAATTTTTGGTATATAATAGGCAGAAGATTACAGCTGATGCGGAAATAGGTGAATGGAATGGAGATTACATTAGGGGTTATCGGGCCTGAGGATTCGGTCCGGCATATTATGGATTCGGCGGAGTCTTTTTCGGATTTGCGGCTGGTCCCTTTTTATTATGGGAGCCTGGAGGATATTGACGGGATCATCGGGGAAAACCAGCAAAGGATCGATCAGTGGTTTTTTTCCGGTCAGGTCCCTTATACATATGCTTTATCAAAGGAGCTGATCTGTGAGGAGAACAGCTTCTATCCTCCCCTGTACGGCGCGAGCCTGCTTGGAAAGGTGCTGGAGTCTTATCTCGATAAGGAACGGGTGATTAAAAGCATCAGCCTGGATACGATCCAGGAAGAGGAGCTGGAAACGACGAAGCGCTATTTTTCTCTGCAGATCCTGGAGATCCATTCTTTTTCTTATCCGGATTTCCGCCCTGTTGAGGAGCTGGCCGAGTTTCATATTAAGCTTTACCGTGAGGGCCGGACGGAGGCTGCTTTTACCTGCCTGCGGGGAGTCTATGACTATCTCAAAGAAATGGATATTCCCTGCTATCGTGTGTATCCTTCCCATCTATCGATTCAATTTGCGCTTAAAATTCTGAAAGAACGCGGCCACTCATCCTGGTATCAGCGTTCGCAAATGGCGCTTCTCGGAATTGAACTTATCCAGCCTGATAATGAGGGGGAATTCTTTCATTCCTATGAACGGAAGCACAAGGAGCTTGCCATGAAGAAGCTTCTCATCGAGCTTGCAGAGCATGTGAACGGTTCATATGTGCAAATTGGGGACGGCCTCTATTTTATCTACACAACGCGCGGCGAGGTTGAAATCAAACTTGATAAAAAGGATCTTTACGGCCTGATTGAAACGGTCTATGCCCAGACCTTTTTCCGCCTCCGCATCGGCCTTGGCTACGGAATCACAGCCCTTCAGGCGGAGGAAAATGTGCAAAACGCACTCAGGAGCGCCCGCCAGAAGGCCAAGCCAGCAATCGTTCTCGTTGATGAAAATGAGGAGCTGACAGAGTTTCATCCGTCCGGCGATTCGGTTACCTTTCATTCTAAAAAATGGAGTGACGAAGGTTGGGCAAACACGCTGAAAAAAGCGAATATCTCTCCTGTCGCGCTTTCGAAAATCCAGACATTGTCCAATTTTTATAAAAAAACCGAAGTGAATTCCCGCGAGGTGGCAGGCTGGCTGGAGAGCACTGAGCGGAATGCGCGGCGGATCCTTTCAGAGATGGAGACTATCGGCCTCGCTGAAAGCAAATCAGTCCAGACTGGCCAGTCAAAGGGCAGGCCGAGAAAGGTTTATAAACTTTTATTGAACGGTAATTAATAGCAAGCCAGCAGGAGTCTTCTGCCGGCTTGCTTTTTATTTTGCTTTCGAGCCCTGCCCTGCCCATTTTCTCACTATCTTTACATACCCTGTTTGTGAATTATTCTACAAAGTATCAATTTTCTAAATATTGTAGTATACTCCCCTTTAAGGAAAATAAACGGCAATTATCCGAAAACCAAAACTCTGATGATTGCACCAACTTAATGTCTCTATAACTTTTCTAAATTAGGAAACAACCAAAATTTTACATACAGGGAGTGCTGAAATATGACCAGCGAGTTTGTCAAAAATCTTACTCCGCAGCTAGTGGAATGGCGCAGGACGCTTCATAGCCTGCCGGAATTGGGCTTTATGGAATATATCACAACCTACCGGATCGGGAAGGAACTAGAGAAGATGGGCTTTACCCTCCATATCGGGAAGGATGCCCTGCAGGAAGATGCCCGCCTCGGCGTGCCGAAAAAAGAAGCTCTGGATGCACACGAAGAAAAGGCAGCTGCTTGGGGAGTCGAGAAAGAATGGCTTGAAAAGTTGT
Source organism: Bacillus sp. AG4(2022) (assembly GCF_031844465.1). Classification (NCBI taxonomy): domain Bacteria; kingdom Bacillati; phylum Bacillota; class Bacilli; order Caryophanales; family Bacillaceae; genus Bacillus; species Bacillus sp. AG4(2022). Next base: position 22,633 of record NZ_JAUZVH010000006.1, on the reverse strand, counting down.
CAGGCGGCAACACCGGCCTAGTGGCAACATGGGACACAGGAAGAGCTGGAGACCATATCGGATTCCGCTTCGATATCGATGCCCTGCCGATCCTTGAGTCTGCCGATGAGTCCCACCTTCCATGCAAACATGAATTCTCATCAGGCGAACCTAATGTAATGCATGCCTGCGGACATGACGGCCATGCAACGATCGGCCTCGGCACAGCGAAATATATTGCAGAGCATACCGATGAACTCAAGGGAAAATTCACGCTTCTTTTCCAGCCGGCAGAAGAAGGCGGCCGCGGCGCAAGGGCAATGGTGGCCAAGGGCTGGCTTGATGATGTTGATTATTTCTACTCCGGGCATATCGGGATCCACTCCTACCCGGTCGGAACCATCGCCGCAACAACGACAGGATTCCTTGCATCAACAAAGTATAATATTTCATTCAAGGGAGTTTCCTCCCACGCAGGCATGCATCCGGAGCTCGGCAAAAATGCTCTGCTTGCCGCAACCACTGCAGCCAACAATTTATATGCAATCCCCCGCCATTTCGACGGCGTCACCCGCGTGAATGTCGGGCGCCTGACTGCCGGGAGCGGACGCAATATCATCCCAGAGGACAGCTATATGGAGATTGAAGTCCGCGGTGAAACGCATGCTATAGGTGACTATATGGCAGAGAGTGCCCTTCGGATCATCAAGGCGGCGGCCGATATGCATGATGTCACCTGTACAATCGAGCCTGTCGGGGTCACCGAAGTGATGACCTGCAACGAAGAACTGATTCCGAAGATCCAGGAATGGTGCGCTTCAAGCGAGCTTGTCACAGAGGTCATCCCTTCAGTCCCTGTCTCCGGCTCTGAGGATGCAAGCTTTATGATGAACAAGGTGCAGGAGCATGGCGGCAAGGCGACTTATATGCTGTTTGGCACTAAGCTTGACTTCCCGCACCATCATCCTCAGTTTGATTATGAGGAAGGAGTGCTCGCGGCAGCGGTCGATACATTCGCCAGCATCATTAAAGGCGGCTCTTCTAATGGCTGATTTGGACAGCTGGCTTGAAAAAAATCTGGCCATCCTGAATACAGTCTCTAGCATGGACCAGCCGGAGGGCTTCACCCGCCTCAGCTTCACCGCCGAAGAAAAAGCTGCCCATGCTGCTTTCAGAAAAGTGGCGGAGGAGCTCGGGCTCCACACCCTTCAGGATGCGGCCGGCAATCAGTGGGCCATATGGAAAACAGACAGCAGACTGCCTCCTGTGGCCGTCGGCTCCCATCTTGATACAGTTGTGAACGGCGGCGGCTATGACGGTCCAGCCGGGGTGCTCAGCGCCCTGGCCGCCATCAAAACACTGAAGGATTCAGGGTTCCAGCCAGCGAGAGATATTGCAGTCGTCTGCTTTGTCTCAGAAGAGTCAGCGCGATTCGGCCTGTCGACCATCGGCAGCAAAGCCGTTTCCGGGAAACTCAACAGCCGGGAAGCCGGCAGGATGACTGACCGCAATGGTGTCACTGTTAAAGAGGCTGCCGAGGAATTTGGGCTTGACTGGTCCAGGATCGAAGAAGCTGAACTGCCTGCTGAGAAGCTTGCCTGCTTTTTGGAGCTGCATATCGAGCAGGGAACCCATATTGAGGAGCATGGCGCAGAAATCGGGATTGTAAACGGCGTCGCCTGCCCGGTCCGGCTGAAGGTTCACGTCAAAGGAATGGCCGGCCATACCGGAACGACCCCAATGCATAACCGAAAAGATGCATTCGTCGCCATCGCCCCGCTCGTCACCTTTGTGCATGAAAGGGCTTCACAGTTAAGTGAAGAAAGCATCCAGCCGCTCGTCGCTACAGTCAGCACCGTTGAATTGAAACCGAACAGCATGAACGTTATCCCTGGAGAAATCGAGCTTGGCATTGACATCCGCAGCGTTGATGACATGCTGAAAGGTTCTTTTGCTGAAGAAATAAAGGACTTTTGCCAAAAGGCCGCTGCAGACAGCGGAGTGAAAATCCACGTTGAAACCCTAATCAACAATGATTCCATCATGCTTGATCCCAACATGCAGCAGAAACTCACCGGTATATGCGGAGAGCTCGGCCTGAAAGCCCACAGCATGAACAGCGGCGCCGGCCATGATGTCATGAATATGGCAGCCAAATGGCCGTCCGGATTGATTTTTATCCCCTGCAAGGATGGCATCTCCCATCATCCAGATGAATTTGCCTCCATTGAAGACATGGCCAAAGGTGTCCGGGTAATCACAAGATTCCTGGAAAAAGAGGCTTCCTTATAACAGCCGATATTTGACTTATTTTAAAGGAGTGACCTGATGACATCCCCCGTAAAAACGTATTTATCTGAAAATAGACAAACTTTCGAAAAGATAAGCGAATACATCTACCATCATCCTGAAACACGCTTTGAAGAATATGATTCTGCTGAGTTCCTCGCAGCGGAATGTGAAAAAGCCGGATTCCAGGTTGAACGGAATGCCGGGAATATTGAAACAGCCTTTGTTGCCTCTTATGGCAGCGGTTCGCCTGTTATCGGCTTCCTCGGAGAATTTGATGCCCTTTCCGGCCTTGCTCAGGAGCCCGGCAAATCCTCTCCGGAGCCGACAGGAAAAAATGCCGGCCACGGGTGCGGCCACAATCTGCTCGGCACCGGTGCTTTTGCAGCAGCCTGTGCAGCAAAAAACTATCTAGAAGAAAACAATCTGCCGGGAACCATTAAATTTTTCGGATGTCCCGGTGAAGAAGGCGGTTCAGGCAAGACCTTCATGGTCAGGGAAGGTGTTTTTGACGGAGTGGACGCTGCTCTTACCTGGCACCCGTCACCGGCCAACAGCATCATGAGCTTATCGAGCCTTGCAAACTATCAGGTATTTTTCCGCTTCAAAGGGCTTTCCTCCCACGCGGCCAACTCCCCTCATCTTGGGCGGAGTGCACTTGATGCAGTCGAGCTTATGAATGTCGGGGTCAATTACCTCCGTGAGCATGTGATTCCGGAGGCGCGCATTCATTATGCGGTCACCAATACGGGCGGCATTTCCCCGAATGTGGTCCAGGCGGATGCAGAGGTTCTGTATTTGATCCGCTCTCCGAAGGTCAAGCAGGTCGATGATATTTACAAGCGGGTCTGCAAAATTGCGGAAGGTGCCGCTTTGATGACCGAAACGGAGCTGACCATCGAGTTTGATAAAGCCTGCTCCAATTACATCCCGAACCGCAGCCTGGAGCGCATCCTCCATGAAAGCCTGCTGGAAGCCGGGATCGAAAAGCCGGACGAGCAGGAGGAAGCATACGCAAAACACCTGTGGGACACGCTCTCTGAAGGCGAAAAAGAAAGCTATATTGATATTTTAAAAGGCTTCGGCTATATCGGGGACGGAAGTGAATTTGCCGGAAAATATCTCGCAGATACCATATCTCCGTATGAACCGTCAGACGGCGTCCTTTCCGGCTCGACCGATGTATCGGATGTCAGCTGGGTCATCCCGACCGCACAATTGACAGCTTCCACCTCTGCTCTCGGAACGCCGCTGCATACGTGGCAGATGACCGCCCAGGGAATCAGCAGCTATGCCCATAAAGGCATGCTGCGGGCAGCGGAGGCGATGGCATTGACCTCCATCAGGCTGCTGACGGAAAAAGAAGAGCTTGAAAAGGTACAGCAGGAGTTTGCTTTATTCAGGGACGGAAATCCCTATACATGTCCAATTCCGGAAGGTGTTAATCCTTCCAAGCTATCGGAGGGGTCCTCATGAAACTTGAAAACCAGCCTGGAACAAGTCCACAGAAGAAGGAAGGCATTTTTCAGAAATTCCTGAACGGAATTGAAAAAATAGGCAATAAGCTGCCAGATCCATTTATTTTATTCGTCGTCCTGACGCTTCTTGTCATTGTCGCTTCAGCCATTTTTAAAGCGTTCGGTGCTACCGTCGTCCACCCCGGAACAGGGGAAGAGCTGCCCGTCAAGAGCTTAGCATCAGGTGAAGGTCTGCAGTATATCCTCAGCTCGATGCTCGATAACTTTACAGGCTTCGCACCGCTCGGCCTCGTACTGGCCATGATGCTTGGTATCGGCTTGGCCGAGAAAGTCGGTTTGCTTGATTATGCCATCAGGAAAACCATTCTGAAGTCACCGCCGGTATTGATCACTTATACTGTCGTATTTGTCGGAATCATGGGGAACCTGGCCTCAGATGCGGCCATGGTACTGATTCCGCCGCTAGCCGCCATGGTTTTCTACAAGGTTGGGCGCAACCCGATCGCAGGTCTCGCAGCCGGGTATGCTGCAGCCGGTGCCGGCTTCACAGCCAACCTTGTCATTACCGGGACAGACACATTGCTTGCAGGGATCTCCACGGAAGCTGCAAGGATCATTGATGACAGTTTTACCGTTTCACCTGTTGATAACTATTATTTCAATATTGTTTCCGTCTTCCTTCTTACAGTAGTCGGTGCCCTTGTCACTACTAAGTTCATCGAACCTCGCCTTGGCAAATATAAAGGTGATGTCGTCGAGGAAGCAGTCACTGAGGACCACCCGAAAGCAGGCAAAGGACTTCGCAATGCCGTCATCGCCGGGGGAGTTTATTTAGCCATCATCCTAGTCACTCTCTTCCTGCCTGACAGCCCATTGCGCGGCGAAGGCGGAACCATTGTCCCGTCTCCATTCATTGACGGCATCGTTCCTATTACCCTAATCTTCTTTATTGTGATCGGGGTTGCTTACGGTATGACAGTTGGAAATATCAAAACAAGCGGAGATGTTGCCAAATATATGGCTGAATCCATGAAGGATATGGCAGGCTATATCGTCCTGATTTTTGCCATCGCGCAATTCATTGCCTATTTCAGCTGGTCCAATATCGCGACATGGGTAGCTGTAAACGGCGCCGAATTCCTGAAGGACATCGAGTTCACCGGAATCGGACTCATTATCGGATATATCATCTTTACCGCCTTGCTGAACTTCCTGATCACATCAGGTTCAGCCAAGTGGGCGCTTGAGGCTCCTGTCTTCATCCCAATGTTCATGCAGCTGGGCTACAACCCTGCATTCACCCAGGTTGCCTACAGGATCGCCGACTCGTCCACAAACATCGTCACACCATTGATGCCCTATATGGTCATCACCTTATCATTCATGCAGAAGTACGATAAAAAAGCCGGCATCGGAACCTTCATCGCCCTCATGCTCCCGTACTCCATCTGCTTCCTGCTTACCTGGATCATCCTGATCCTGGTATTCTACTTCTTCGGCATTCCGTTTGGGCCGGGGATTGGGCCGATGCTGTAAAAGAGCTTACTTGGCACCAGCAAACGAATTAACAGAAAAAGGCCCGCAGCCAAGCTGCGGGCCTTTTCCTCAATAAGAAGTCCGTTGGGATCATTCGTAGTTCTTGTTCTGCTCCCATTCAATTATATCAAAGTTGATGGTTCAGCAAGCTGCGTTTTCCACCTTAAAAGCTAGCCTTGTGGGATATTCTTCCACAAGGCTTCATTCTTTTTTCACTATTTCACGTTGCCCGACATAATAAAAGTCTTCCAAATTCCTGTACTCTGAGAAACTTCTTCTCCTAAAACCACCAGTTTGCCTTTGTGGTTAAAGAGGAAATATCCTTCTCCACTCATGCTGTATGTTTTGCGAAGTGTAAAGGTCTCATAGTCATAAACATAGATTCTATCGCCTATTGTTAAATAGAACTCTGTCAATTCAGGATTGAAGGCAACATCACTGAAGCCTGTTCTCAGGTCAGTGAAATACTTCATATTTGTTTCTCTTAAACTGGTTGATCTGAATACTGTTCCAGCATGGTTAAACAGATAACGGCCATCCGGAGAAATGGTCATATAGGTATCTAAATTATAATCACCATGATAAGGAGAATCATAGCCTCCGGTGAATATACCATTTTCAACAGTGAAGACTTCCATATCCCGCGGACTGGTATCTGAGTTTACCGCATATATTCTCTTTTTATCAGAGTGCATAAAGAGCTCGCTTTGCTGGCGGATTGATTTTGAAGACACTTCTATACCGGTTTCTTTATTGTAGCTTTTTAAGTATGTCCACTGGCCGGAACCTGAAGAAACATAAAAATAGTTTTCATCAGCAACAATGTCATACGGGTCCACATTGATATCAAAGTACTTTTTAATCTTTAATGTCTGGGGATCTACAATTGCGACTGCACCGTTTTGTGTTTCATTCCACCAATAAGAGCTGTGTTCTCCTTTTAACAGGGTGACATAAAGCTCTCCATTCGCATAAAAAACACTCTCAGCAGGCAAACTGAATGGCAGCCGCTTAATGGATTTGGTTTCATAATTAACAGCGATCAGCGCGCCATCTTCGTTTATTCCATACACAACCGGCAGTTCACTGTCATGTACAGCATCAAGGAAGATATCAGACAATGTTTGCTTTGTGCCTTGAAGAGGTTCCATATTGATTGGTTCCGGACGCTCTTCTTTTACCTCATCCTCTTCCCATTCATCATCTTCCTCAAAGTCTAAAACAGGCATTGCAGAAAATTTCTCGGTGCTGATTTTTTTAAAGTCAGCCTTCTTATAATCTTTTAGAAACTCATTCACATAGTCTGAAGAAATAGCAAAATTAATATCTTCAAATCCAAAGGAATTCAATCCAAGTACATAGCCCTTCATGTTTAAAAGAGGGCCGCCTGAGCTTCCAAAAGTAATTTGAGCAGTTGTTTGTATGGCTTTTAGGCTGCCCATTTCATCCTCAAAGATTTGCTTTCCAGACACAATTCCTTCTGAAATTGTATTTTTCAAACCAAACGGGCTGCCGATTGCTACTGCTTTTTCACCTTTAACAGCTGAACTAAAGCTCGCCAATGGCAAAGAAGGAAAACCAATTCTCTCTGCTGGCTTCAGAATCGCTAAATCAAGATAATCATCGTATTTAACTACCCCTTCCAGCTCAAATTCCTTGCCGCTTTCTGTAATGACAACAGCCCTTGTTCCGCCGCTGATCACATGAAAGTTTGTGGCTACAAGCTGGTTGGCCACAATAAATCCGCTTCCTTGTGAAACAAGTTCATCATTTTCATCATATAACTCAATAACAACAACACTCTGCTCATTCTTTGCAATTTCTTCTGTACTGCGAACTGGTGCTTTTGCCATGTCGAACGGTTTAAAGTCCTCATTTAAAAAGCGGGACATGAACGCTGCAAAGTGTGCCCTGACCATGGTCTCATTCGGACGGAAAGTTCCATCCGGATAGCCTGTGGTGATATTGTGTGCTGCCAAAGACTGTACAAATGGATAAATGCTTGCTGTGGCCGGCACATCTTTAAAGCTTGAATAGGAAGTGCCTTTAAGCTTATAGGCGTTAACAAGAATAATCGCCATCTGGCCTCTTGTCAGCGTACCATTGGGATCAAAAATCCCAGCGCTTTTACCTGAAATGATGCCCAGCTGTTTTGCTTTGGCAATCGCATCATATCCAGAACTGCCCGGGGGAACATCTTTAAAATTAGGGTTTGGCGCATCTCCCGTTTTGATGCCAAGTTCCCTAATAATCATGTGAACGGCCTGTACCCGTTTAATCGGATCCTGAGGCCCAAATTTACCGTTTGAATATCCGTTGATAATTCCTCTGTCTGATAAAAATAATATTTCATCACGAAAGGCAGTTACGTCTGGATATAATATACTTCCCTCCGCCTTTTTAAGGTCAATCGACACCGGAATAGTCAACAAGAGAAATAAAGTTAAAATAATCTTAAATGCCCGCTGCAAGTGCGTTCCTCCTTCATGGTTATCAGATAGATTTTAATGGAATTGGAGGAAAATAGCTTGTTGTAAAATATGGGATTTATTTCATGGTGACAGGCACCTCCCGAATTTTGTCGAACACCCAGCTAGCAGCATTCTCCCTCAACGTGTATTTGTAGACTATTCAATTTCCCCTATCCGTAGATAGCCAGCAATATTTAGCATTTTCTAAGACAGCTGTATTCCCGGGGACAGCTTTATTGAGGAATGGAAATGCGTACACGCTTAGCAGAGAATACGATAATTTAAGGAATTTAAAAAATAGACCTGTGCTAAAAGCACAAGTCTATTCTAAGAACTGAAAATGGTTAATACTAGTTTACAAATCGGCCCCTATCAGCCTTTTCAGTGAAAGACTGCTGGCCCCCGGCTTTTCACTGCCCGTAATGGCACTTCCAACAATGGCAATGTCCACAATACTATTTTTCAATGTACCAATTGTTTTTTCTGAGATTCCTCCTGCTATGGCAATCTCTGCATCCTCAAGTCCTTCTGCCGCCTGAAATAACGCCGGGTCTGCCAGCTGCCCCTCCTTCTGCATGTCTTTCCCAATATGGAGACAGAACAGGCGGGCTCCGAGCTGATTAATTTCCCTCGCTCTGGCAGAGTCGTGTATGCCCAATAGATCAATCATGATTCTTTTTCCATGTGCCTCTGCTGCTTCGAGTGTTTCCTTAATCGTTCCATTATGCGAGAAGCCCATTACGGTGACAATATCCGCTCCTGCCCCGAAAGCCTGATTAGCTTCGTGCCTCCCTGCATCACATGTCTTCATATCGGCTACAAGCACTTTTTCAGGAAATTCCTTTTTCATGCTGCGGATGATATCCATGCCATATTCTTTAATCACGCCTGTCCCTATTTCAATCCAGTCAATATTTTCATAAGCTTCCTTAACGATGCGGAAGCACTCCTCATTTGTCAGGCGGTCAAGAGCCAGCTGTACTTTCATCATTATCCCTCTTTCGTTAAAAATCCACAGGATTTCTCCTGTGGAAAGTTAAGTATTAAACTCCTGAATAGGCCATGAAACCGCCATCTACAGGTATGGTCACACCTGAGACGAAGCCGGAGTATTCCCCATCGGCGAGCCATAATAGCGTGCCAAGAAGATCATTGGGCTTGCCAAATCTTTTCATTGGTGTATGTGCGATGATTTTTTCTGATCTCGCAGTATGTGACCCGTCCTCCTTCAGGAGCAGATCACGATTTTGTGAAGTTAAAAAGAAGCCAGGCGCGATAGCATTTACCCTCATTCCTGTCTCAGCAAAATGAACAGCCATCCACATGGTAAAATTGTTTATGGCCGATTTGGCAGCGCTATAAGCAGGCACCTTTGTCATTGGGGAATACGCACTCATTGAAGATATATTGATAATGATAGGCGAATCCTGCTTCAGCAGTTCCTTGCCGAACACTTGGCTGGCCAGGAATGTCCCGGTGAAATTGCTCGCAAAGACCTGTGAGAACCCCTTTTCGTCCATATCAAAGAAGGTTTTGCCGGAAGATTCCGGGTCAAAAGTTTCGGCTGCCGTGATGGCATCCGGATGGTTGCCGCCTGCGCCATTGATTAAGATATCCACACGGCCAAAACTCTTTAATACTTCTTCTTTAGCACTTTCCAAAGAGGACCTGTCCAGAACATCTGCGGCAGCCGCTATGGCTTTACCGCCTGACTCATTTATTTCAGAAGCGATGGCCTCTCCTTTTTCTGCAGTCCGGTTCAAAATAGCAACATTGACTCCATGCCTTGAAAGCTCCCGTGCCATTTCTGAGCAAAGCACCCCGCTCCCGCCTGTTATAACGGCGGTTTTCCCATTAAGGTTCTCATGAATTGGAAACATTAGAATTCCCCCGTTTTTCAGATTGATAGGCATCCCACAGCCCGTGAAGGTACATGATGCCAAGCGCCCTGTCATACAGTCCGTATCCCGGCCTGCATTTCTCATCCCAGATATGCCTTCCATGGTCAGGCCTCACATATCCTTCATACTGAATATCGGACAGTTCTTTGACAACCCCTTTAATATTGATGGAACCATCTGACGTCAGATGGGAGGTTTCAATAAAATCGCCGTTTTCAAATATTTTTACATTGCGGATATGGGCGAAAGGAGACCTTCCGGCAAACTCCGCAGCAAGCTTCACCATATCATTTGCCGGATTTGCCCCAAGCGAGCCGGTACAGAATGTAATGCCATTGGAAGGTGAGTCAGAAATGGCAAGAAGCTTTTTAAGGCTATCTCTGCCTGTCATGATGCGCGGCAAGCCAAAGATGGACCATGGCGGATCATCCGGATGAATCGCCATTTTGATCCCTGCCTCCTCGGCTACAGGCAGAATTTCATGCAGGAAGTACCCAAGATTCCTCCACAAGTCTGACTCTCCTATCTCTTTATAGGCTTCAAACAGCTCCTTGATCCGCGCAAGCTTTTCCGGCTCCCAGCCTGGCAGCGTCAGGTCAGAAGCAGCAGAAACCGTATCAATCAATTCCTGCGGATCCAGATTGTCCACCTTCAGCTTTTCATAAAACAGGGCTGTGGATCCGTCCGGCAGCTCTTTATAAAGCTCTGTCCTGGTCCAGTCGAATATCGGCATGAAATTATAACAGATGACCTTGACGCCAAATGTACCAAGATTGCGGATGGTCTGTTTATAATTTTCTATATAAAAATCCCGTTCTTCATTTCCAAGCTTTATTGATTCATGGATATTCACACTTTCGACCACTTCACCATGGAAGCCGAAAGATTGAATATATTCCATCTCGGATTGAATTTCTTCCTTCTCCCAAACTTCCCCGGCAGGCTTATGGTGAAGGGCCCACACTATGCCCTTTACATCCGGGATCTGCTGGATGTTCTCCAGGTTTACCGTATCATTATTCCTGCCATACCAGCGGAATGTCATGTTCATTTCTGTCCACTCTCCTCTGCAGCAGCTATGTATTTCCGGCAGAGTTCTGTGACTGCTGCCTTTCCTCCAGATTGATAGGCTTTATTCAGGTCGCTTCCAATCCCGGCAGCAACAGCTCCAGCCTTCAGCCAGCTGCCAATGTTTTGAAGATTTACTCCTCCTGTCGGCATGATCTTCACCTGCGGAAGCGGGCCATTGACTGCACCGATGAAGGATGGATCAAAGCGGTTGGCAGGAAAAAGCTTCACGATGTCAGCTCCGCTTTCAAGGGCTGACACAATTTCCGTAATGGTCATACAGCCTGGCAGGTATGGCACGCTGTATCGATTGCATATGACAGCTATGTCTCTATTAAAATTGGGGCTGACTATGAAGCTTGCCCCGTTAAGAATGGCATGCCGGGCTGTCTCCGGATCCAATACTGTCCCGGCGCCTATCAGCCCGCCCTCACTTCTCACAGCTTCAAATACCTTTGCCACATCAGGCGTCGTGTACGTCAATTCTATTGCCTGGAAGCCGCCTTCTAAAGCTGCGGCCGATATGTCAATAGCCTCTTCGGCAGTCCTGCCCCGCACAACGGCAACAACCTTTGAATCTGCCAATTTATTCAACACTTCTATTTTTCCGTTCATTCTATCACTCCTCATTCAAAGACAATGACTGCTTTGCGCACCTGGTCCGGATTTTCCTCAACAAAGTTGAACGCTTCCTGAACTTCATCAAGAGTAAATTTATGAGTAATAAATCCATTTGCTTCAAGCTTTCCTTCGTTCAGGAGGGAAATTACTTTTCCAAACTGGTTTGTCTGTAATCTTGAACCGACAATGGTAACTTCCTTCTTGGTGATAGGAAGCTGGGAAATGGGCGATGGCTTCTCGTCAAAGCCCAACACAACCACCCGTCCTGCCGGGGAAACCACGTTTACCCCCAGCTCAAAAGTAGATGGCAGGCACACAGCGTCAATGACAATATTCGGCCCCTCTCCTCCAGTCAGCTCCATAACTCTATCTTCGACGGACTCTTTTCCGGCATCAATGACTTCATCAGCCCCATTTTCCTTGGCAAACGCAAGGCGCTCTTGTTTTAAATCAGTCATGATGACATGCGCGCCGCTGAGCTTCGCCATCTTCAGGATGCAGATGCCGATTGGGCCGCAGCCCTGGATGAGGACAGAGTCACCTTCTTGAACATCACCTCTCCAGACAGACTGGGCACCAATCGTATATGGTTCGGCCAGAACGATTTCATCCCAGTCAAGGGTTGGGTCTGCCGCATGAAGCTGCTTTTCCGGCAGAACGAAATATTCCCGCATGCCTCCATCCTCATGTACGCCGAACACAGACAGGGTGCTGCAGACATTAGGTCTGCCTGTCCGGCATGCGTAGCATTCTCCGCAATAGCGGATCGGCTCAACCACAACATGGTCGCCAGGCTTTACGCCCGTAACGCCTGACCCTATTTCAACGACTTCTCCCGCGACTTCATGCCCGGGAACTCTTGGATATGTGGCCAGCGGATTGGTTCCATGATAGATATGCATATCCGAGCCGCAGATCCCTACCCGCTTTACTTTTACAAGTACTTCTTCAGGATGGGAGATGGCCGGTTTTTCCGTATCAATAATTTCCATTTCCATTGCTTTTGGTATTTGTACTGCCTTCATAATTTTCTCCTCCTATTCAAATAAGCTTGGCAGGAACAGTGAGATTTGCGGCACGAATGCTACAAGCAGCAGGACCGCCAGGCTGACGCCAAGGAATGGCACCAGCTCCTTCGCTGTTTTTCCAATGGATACCTTGCCGATTTGAGATGCAACGAAGAGACATACACCGACTGGCGGTGTTACAAGTCCAATGACAAGATTCAATACCATCATGACTCCGAACTGGACTGGATCCATGCCGACCGAAGCGGCAACCGGCAATAATACCGGGAACAGGATCACAAGAGCTGCGATTGTTTCCATAAAAGTACCGACAAACAGCAAGAGCAGGTTAATCAGCAGAATGACTACAATTGGATTGCTTGAGATACCAAGAATGGTATCGGCAACCATTTGCGGAATCTGTTCGCTGACCATGATCCACCCAAACAGATTCGCAAAGCCGACCAGCAGCATAATGGAGGCTGTGCTCGTCATGGAGGACAGCATAATTTCCGGGATTTTTCTTACAGGAAGCTCCTTATAGACAAAAATTCCGATGACAAAGGCATACAAAACAGCAATGATGGAGGCTTCTGTTGGTGTGAAATATCCGCCAAGGATTCCATAAAGGATGATAACTGTCATGAACAGCGCCCAAAAGGCACCGGTAAAGCTTTTCCAAATCTCCTTCAGAGATTTTCTTTCCCCCTTTGGATACTTGCGCCTTACAGAAATGATGTAAGTAGGAATCATAAGTCCCACACCGAGCAGCAGACCAGGCAGCGCTCCGGCAAGGAAAAGGTCTCCGATTGAAACCGATGCCAGCGTCCCGACAATGATCATCGGCAGGGATGGAGGAATGATAGGTCCTACTGTAGAGGATGATGCTGTTACTGCAGCAGAAAAGCCGGCTCCGTAGCCTTCTTTCTTCATTGCTGGAATCAACACTGCCCCAATGCTTGCCGTATCTGCCAGTGCAGTTCCGGAGATTCCCGCAAATCCCATGGAGGACCCGACATTAGCAAGTCCAAGGCCGCCGCGGATATGGCCAAAGCAATTATTGGCAAAATTGATGATCCGATCGGTGATGCCTCCAGCGTTCATCAGGTTCCCTGCAAGAATGAAGCCCGGGATACATAACAGAACAAAAGAATTTAGTCCCCCGAACATTTTTTGAGGAATGATATTCAGCGGAATATCGCCAAGGATCAGGTAAATGAGCGATGACAGGCCAAGGCTGAAGGCAACTGGCACGCCAAGGAAAATCAAGATGATAAAAGAAAAGAACAGCACGGCTGCCATCATAGTTCTCCACCGCCAATCTGTGAATTAAAGTCTTCTTTATTGCGGATAAGCCTAATGATTTTTACGATAGAATATAACACCAGGAAGATGCTCATAATCAGGATGGATGCATGAATGGCAGACATCTGGAAAGGCATGGTCGCTGACGTCTGATTTTTCCCAAGCTGATAAAAAAACCACCCTTCCTTCACCAGGATTACCCCAAGGAAGAGAATGAGCAAATATATAAATACCTCATAAAATCTGCGGACATTATGGGACATCTTTGCAAAGATCAAATCAACATTTATGAATTCCCCCCGCAGCAAAGCAAGCGGAGCCCCAAAGCAAATTGCATACAAGAACAGATAGCGGGTAAGTTCTTCAGTCCAGATGGCTGTATAAGGGAGATACCTGGACATAATCTGGATCATAACAACGATGATGACACCTGAAAAACTGGCAACTGTCAGAAAAGATAATGCACGGTCCAGCCAGATTCTTATTTTCATCGTTATACCTTCCTTTCTCTATAGCTGATAAAAGGTTTGAAGAAAGGCACTGCGGGCAAGATTCCCGGTGCCTTTCCCAATCAGCCGATCTATTATTCTACTTCAAGGATTTTCTCATAAAGCTCATACTGTTCAGGCTTCAGGCTGTCTTTGATTGCAGGCTGCATCTTTTCGCGGAAAGCATCCTGGTCTACTTCGATAAACTCCATGCCTTCATCTTCCAGCTCAGACTCGATTTTGGAAATCTCTTTGTCATAAAGCTCTTCCCCAAAGGCTTGAGCCTCTTCAGCCGCTTCCTTTACAGCTATTTGCTGCTCTTCATTCAGCGCTTCAAACTGTTTGTTTCCTACAAGAATATAAATCCATGAATATACATGCTCTGTACGGTTAACATACTTTTGAACCTCGTAAAGACCGCCGCTCTGAATTAAGTCGACCGGGTTTTCCTGCCCTTTGATGACTCCCTGCTGAAGGCCTGTGAAGACTTCGTTAAAGTCCATAACCTGTGGTTTAGCACCCGCTTCCTCCCAAACTTTGAGGAATAAAGGAACATTCGGCACACGCATGGAGAAGCCCTTCAGATCAGAAGGTGATTCAATCGGCTCTGATGAAGTTAGGTTTCGAGGAGCCCTTGTATGATAGTACAGCGGTGTTAATCCAGCTTTTTCCGTAATTTCTTTTTCAATCTCTTCACCAATTTCGCCTTCTACGACATTTTTTACATGCTCCAGATCACGAAACGCATATGGAACTGCCATCAAAGCTGCTTTTGGCGCCCAGTTCTGCAGGGTTTCGCCCGAGATAACCATATCGGCTGTGCCTGCCTGAATCGCATTAATGGTATCGGTTTCTCCCCCTAAAGAGTTATTTGGAAAAATTTGAATTTCAATCTGTCCATCTGTTTTCTCTTCCACAAGGCTTGCAAATTCTTCTGCCGTTTTATGCCAGATATGATTCTCATCTGCAAGATGGCCGAATTTCCACTTGATTACTTTTCCATCACCATCTCCGCTGGCCCCGTTTGAACCTCCGGAACCGCATGCACTAAGAAGTAATGTTGCAGCCAAGACGCCTGATAACCACTTTGCTTTCATTTGTAATTCCTCCCAAGTTTGTATTAGTTGGTTAAATATTCGTGTACAGTTGAGGCAATGGTAATGCCTTCCTTTAGGTTCTTCTCTTCATTTCTCTGCTCGATTTCCCCTGGAACCAGTACGCTTGAATACCCTGGTGCAGGAGGCGATTGCCTGATTTCGTCCATCATGCGGTCCATATTTTCGAGAAACGCTTCTTCATCAGTGAAAAAGGCAGGATTAATGGCACAGAAATAATGGCCAAGCTTTCTTTTTTTGTCCAGGTCGCCATACATTTTTGCAACATGCGGACCAAAAGCCGCTCCTGCAAGAAGTCCTGAAAAAATGTCGACGATCATGGAAAGGCCATATCCTTTAGGTCCTCCAAACGGCAGCAGTGAAACCACCTTGCCGGGATCCGTTACGGCTGCCCCATTTTCATCTACTCCCCAGCCTTCAGGAATATCCTTGCCTTCCTCTTTATGCTGGAGCACCTTGCCGAAGGCTACATTGGATGTTGCCATGTCCAGGATGAATGGCTTATTCATCTTTGCAGGGACTCCATAAGCAATCGGGTTTGTGCCAAGGAAGGCCTCTTTTCCGCCGAAAGGCACCACAATTTTGTCAGTATGAGTCATGGCGATCCCAATCAGATTCTCTTCCGCTGCTTCCTGTACAAAATAACTGAGCGCACCGCAGTGGCTGCTGTTAATGGCTGTGACCATTCCAATGCCGTTTTCCTTTGCCATGGAAATCGCCTGCTTCATGGCCTCATCACCGATTACATGCCCGAAGCCGTCATCGCCATCCACTACACCGGTCACCGGTCCTGTTTTGTTGAATGTGATATTGGCATCCGGATTGATCCCCCCCGCATTCAGGCGGTTCACATAATGCTCCGTTCTTAGCACACCATGCGAATTTACGTTGCGCAGATCGGCATGGACGAGTATTTCCGCTACTTTTTCTGAATGCTCCTGATTCAAGCCGGCTGCAGTCAGCTTTTGTATAACGAGCTTTTTAGCTTCTTCGTGAGAAATCGTTATTGTTGACATGATGGGCCTCCTACTCAAGATTGGTATGGTTTTTTTTCATTTCATCGTTTACATCATTTTCATCAAGACTGTCTATGATGGCTGCATCGAGCAGAAGGTGAGCAGCCTGATCAAATTGATTGCCCAAAGGCTGAATAGTCTTTGGCTCTCCGGGCAGGCGATATTTTGTCGCAGCCGGAATAACTAGGCATCCGGCAAAAACAGGATTCTGGACAGCCTCCTTGCTTGTCGTGACTAGAAATACCTTAGACCCTGTCTTTGAAGCGTTTTCAGAAACGGACATAGCCTGGCCGGTTTTTCCGGATCCTGATAAAACAATAAGAATGTCATTTTCCGAAATTGCAGGTGTTGTTGTTTCACCTACAACATATACGGTTTTACCGCTGTGCATCAGGCGCATGGCAATTGCTTTGGCAACGAGCCCGGATCTGCCTTCTCCCGCAAAGAAAAATCTTCCGTCTCCTTTTAGGAGTTCAACAAATGACTGATATTGTTCAGCATCAACTGCTGTACAAACCGCTCTCATTTCCTCTAGAATGGCAGCTGTAGTTTTCATAGGCTCCCCCTCAGCGTTCAACGATTTCTTCTTTATTTATAAATGCCTTTACTTCCTCCAGGTATGGCAGACCTTCATTATCCCCTGAAACGGTTGTAACAAGTGCCCCTGTACCATTGGCAAAGCGGAGAAGCTCTTCCGGGCTGTAGCCATGCAGCCAGCCGTATGTATAGCCTGCATCAAAGCCGTCTCCGGCTCCCACTGTATCAACTGCTTTTACCGGAAAGCACTCTGCCTTTGTCCAGCTTCCATTTCTCAAAAGCTTCGACCCGTTGGCCCCGTCCTTTATAACCAGATCCGCAATGCTGTAATCGCTTGCAAATAACGCCAAATCTTTCTCAGAATCACTGCCGTTGATCTGTCTGATCTCATCGAGCCCTGTCAGGAGGATGTCTGTATATGGAAATATGGCTTTATAAGCTTTTCTTGCCTCTTCGATCGTCCAGAGCTTAAGCCGGATATTGGGATCGAAGGAGACTGGTATTTGTTTTTCCCTTGCCAGTCTGGCAAGCTTTAATGAAATACCCGGATTTTTTTTGTCTATTGCCATGAACACGCCTGTCAGATGAAGGAGGTCTACACCTTCCAGAATCTTTTCATCAATCATGTCTTCCGATAAGGCAAGAATCGGCGAGTTGTATCGGTAATAAAAGGTCTTTCCTGACCCATCCTCGTTTATCTGCTTAAAATTCAGCGAGGTAGGGCTGCCTTCGACAAAATCCACTGCGGCTGTGTCGATTCCTTCACCGCGGGCGAAGTTATAGATGACCCGGCCAAATTCATCATTGCCAAGCCGGCTGACCCACTTGCTGCTGAGGCCAAGCCTTGCGCATCCAATTGCATAATTCAGCTCAGCGCCTCCTATCTTTCGCTCAAAGCTTGTCACGAACCTAAGCGGGCCTTTCGCCGATGGATTAAGGGTAATCATGGCATCCCCTATGGTTAAGACTTTTTTCGGTGATGTCATTTGCTTTCTCTCCTAACTCTTTATCGACTCCCGCTCAACCAGGAGCGGAGCGTATCTTTTTACTTCATATGATTCTGCCATTTCCTGCTCTCCTATAAGCCTCAGAAGCTCTACGGCCGCATCCTTGCCAATCTCAAAGGTTGGCTGTTTAATAGCTGTGATTGGCGTGGCTGCGATCTCAAGGAAATCAGAATCGTCTATTGCTACTACACTGACATCCTCCGGTATACGAAGCTTCTTTTTTCTTAGAAACTTCAGAAGTTCGATAAGGGAAAGATCATTTGTAGCAAAGAAACAATCGGGCATCTCATCTGCAAGCCAGAGATTTTCCAGCTTATCAAAAATTTCATGCCGTTCTGCTGCAATGATCCATTCTTCATTTGGGGTAATGCCATTAGCTTTAAGCTTCTTCCGGTACCCTTCAATCCGCTCTAATCGGGGGGTTACTTTCTGGGCGGTCGACATGGACACTACCCCAATTTTCCTTTGTTCATGCCTGAGCAGCTCTTCAACAGCAATCTCTGCAGCTTTTACATTATCAAGGAGGAAAGTGGGATAAATGGGTTTTACCGGCTTTCTGTCCACGAAAACAATGGGAAAATTCGAGCGCTTTAGCTGTTCATAGAGCAAGGCATTTCCTTTTGTAGGAAAGATGATCAAGCCATCCACCTGCTTTGCCAGGAGCATATCAATATATGCACGCTCCTTTTCCGGATTTTCATCCGAATTGCAGACAAACAAGTGAAAATGATTCGTTTCGCAGACATCCTCTATCGCCCGGATAATCTCTGTCGAAAATGTATGGAGAATATTGGCGACAATCACCCCTATTGTGGAGGACTTTTTCTGCTTGAGGCTTTTAGCCACAAAGTTGGGTATATAGCCCAGCTCACTGATCGCTTCCTGAATCCGGATCTTCGTAGCCTCGGCCATATACTCATAGCGATTATTGATATATTGCGAGACTGTGCTCTTGGAAACGCCGGCCTTCACCGCAACATCTTGCATTGTTATTTTATTCATTTTATGGTCCCTCTCTATAAACCGATTTAGTAAATCGGTTTAGTAAACCGGTTTAGGGAAAGTATAAATGAAAACCCTTTCAAAATCAAGGTTAATTCTGAAAATTTTTATATTGGTGACAATAGTGGTGACAGGCACCTCCCGAATTTTGTCGAATCTCAAACTTGATAATCGGGCTGAGCAAAGCAGCGCAACCCATGGGAACATATTAATATACGGGTAACTGCACGAAAATAGGAGGCGCTTTTCAGCACCTCCTTTCCCAATAAGTATCCTATGGCTTCACATACTCTATAAACTCCTCCATAGTCGTTTCCGCCACCACCGGCAGCCTCGGGATCTCATAAATGCGGTCGCCCCTCTCTGCCGCTTTTTTCTCTACAGTAAATGCCATTCGAAACCCTAGATTGATTAGGGAGTTTATCGTATTCGGAGAGTATTCCCCGTAAGGATAGGCAAACGCCTTTTTTCTGCCTTCCAATTGCCTGATGCTGGTTCTTAGGTCTTTTTCAATCTGATCTGCCTCTTTTGTCAGCAGAAAGGAAGCATCCTGATTAAACCGGTTTTTTTCCCTCTGGTGAAGATTGTAGGTATGGCTCTGATAGTCGAATACATCACAGCCTCTTTCTATTTCATGAAGGCTGAGATACTGGATTTCCTCAGGCACATAAGGATGGAGCTTGCTTGTCACATACCCGGTTATGATAAAGCTGACAGCTGTGAAATTGTATTTTTTTAAGATAGGATAGGCTTCCACATAGTTATCCTTATAACCATCATCAAAGGTGATAACAACGCTCTTAGCAGGAACATCCTTTTTCCTTGCTAAAAAATCATATAGCTCAGATAACGTCAAAGATGTATAGCCTTTCTCTTTTAAATAGGCCATTTGCTTTTCAAAGTCTTCCTTTAATACAACCATTGGATTCAGTTTACCTTTGATATAGTGGCTTTCAGACAGGTCCTCTCTGCTTACAATATGATGGTATGACAAGACAGGAACTTTAGCTGCCGCCTCTTTTGGAGGCTTTTTTATCGTAGATTCCTTGGTGCAGGCATCCAAGTGAAAGGATTGGTCTGCGGGATATAATCCCTGATGCTCAACAGCGAGAATATCATATTCGTCAACGACAAAACTGAAACCTGATATCATCAGGGTCAGCAGCACCAGAAAACCAAAAGCAACCGCTCCCTTTGCAGCCTTCATGCTCACGCCTTTTCCGCCCCTTTCCATGCCAGATTTCCAGACCTCTCAAGCTTATTCCAGCTTTTAGATTTATGAAAAAAGGACAGCGTCCCGTAAGCGACAAACAATAGATTCATAATGCGGTAGAATAATATATCCGCCGGCAGAAAGATAAGGATCCTGAGTATATCCCTCTTCCGAAAGGAAACCCCATGCAGATGGCTGATAAACAATGTTGTAAAAAATTGATAGATATACAGGAAGACGGCCCCTGAACCGAGCATGAGCACAAGCAGAAGCTGGCCCTGATTCAACAGCAGCATCGCCGGTATGGCCAGCATTGGAAAGGCATTCAATGTGCCGACAAGGAATTGGTCAAACAAAAAGACAGTAGAAAAGCCAAAAGGCAGTTTGCGGAAAAAGGATTTCCGGTATTGTATCAGGCAGTCAATAAAGCCTTTTTGCCAGCGGACCCTCTGCTTGAACATGTCCCTTAGCGTACTGGGGCATTCAGTATAACAGACAGCGGCTGGGACGTAGGAAATTCTGTGGACACAGCCATGTTCTTTGATCAGCTTCTGGATCTTAAGGGTAATATCCATATCCTCGCCAATCGTTTCCCGAAAACCGCCAATATTAAATAGGACCTCCCGGCGGAATGCTCCAAATGCTCCTGCTATGACCGTCATGGCTCCGAGCGATGCCTGGGCCCGTTTATGAAGATAAAACGCGGTTAAATATTGGAGGAACTGAAATTTAATGATCCCCTTTAGCTTAAAAGTAGGTTTAAGATGATGGACGTGCCCACTGAAAGCCTGTGCGATAAGGACGTTTCCACCGCAGGCAATAATGCCTGATTCCTGGAATTCAGCATTCATTTCTGAAAGGCTGTTCCTCTCCAATATGCTGTCCGCATCAAGCGTAACAACAATGTCATTTTGGCTGAAGTTGATTCCGGCATTCAAGGCATCCGATTTTCCGCCATTTCGCTTGTCAATGACAAAGATATTGGAGTACCGCTCTGATTGAAATACAGCTGTTATCTCTTTATGCTCTAATTTTCTTGAAAAAGCCCTTCTGCATGGAACCAGGGACAATAGCTCTGTAAGCATGCCAATTGTATGGTCAGTTGATCCGTCATTTACAATGATCAGCTCTGATTCCTGATGCCTCTGGCCACTGTAGCCAATGATACAGGACTCAAGCACTTTTTCTTCGTTAAAAGCAGGCACAATGACGGAAAAGCTGTACATTTTCCTGACTTCCTTGCGCTTTTTTTTCTCTTCCTTGAACAATGGAATTAAAATATACAGGGACTGCATAATTACAAAGGCAAAAAAGATGGCAAAAGATACATACAGCAGTACTATCACTGGCCTATCCCTCCTTGTTGGTATACCCTGACATAGTCAATCAGCAATTCTTTTGGAAAATCATCCTGCGGATCCGGCGGTCCCGGCCAGTTTCCGCCAATGGCCGTATTTATATACAGAAAGAGAGGCGAATCCGGCGAAAATTTATCTGTTTCAAAGACGTTTCTGCCGTCCAGTGTCCATATGATTCTTCCCGGTTCCCATATTAGACCGTACAGATGGAAATCCTCAGAGAAATCAATATCCTCCGTTATCTTTGTGTAATCCCTTTTTTGTTTGCCGGCTTCGTCCTTCCAATGAACAACATAATAAAGCTCGTTCGGAGCCTGGCCAATATTCTCCATGATATCTATTTCCGGCAGCCAGTCTTCGTCGGAATTCACAAGCCAGAAAGCGGGAAATATGCCTCTTCCCTTCGGCAGCTTCGCTCTGATCTCAATTTTTCCATAAGTGAACTCAAACTTGCTTTCAGTCGTAACAGCACCAGAGGTATAGCTTCGTCCCTTATAAGACTCTTTTCTGCTTGAAATAACCAGGAGATCATCCCTGACATCAATATTTTCCGGAAGGTAATACTGCCATTCTCCATTTTTTTCTGATGGCCAATTTTGCGGATTCCACTTTATGAATGACTTTTCATCGTGAAATTCATCATTCCAGACAAGATGCCACCCATCTTTCTTTGTCATATCCACTGAAGGGGCAGCCATTTCTTCTTTACCGAATACTCTTTCTGGCATCTTCGCAGCCGTTTGCTTTTCATGTATAAATTCACTGCCTGGCAAAGCCAAAATAAGAAGAAACAAGAAAAAAATCTTCATGGACGCACACCTTCTTTTTAAGATATTAATTATTCTTTATTGAGAACATAAAGATAACACTAATTTGTTCTTTTTAAAGAACGATATAGTTTATATTAACAAACAGCTATATATTCGTCTAGTAATAACTAAAGTTATAAAAAAATCTTGCAGGAAAACATCAAAATATACAGAATATTGACAATAAAAGGAGATGATCATATGGAGCAGGCTGTCAAAGAAAAATGGATTTGCTCTCAATGCCAATCTGAAATTACTGACTACACGGAGTTTGTCGATAACGATGGAGTTTGTGATGATTGCTATAGCATCCCTTTGAAGAAGAGACGGGGGCTGGTTATTCGGTGACAGGTACCTCCCGATTTTTGTCGAAGTATGAAATGAAAATTGCATTCAAAAAGCCGGCTGAATTTTCTTCAGCCGGCTTTTATTT